>CAYJKR010000044.1:0-1097 GCA_964371165.1 uncultured Gammaproteobacteria bacterium | reverse complement strand
CTCTAAATATTCTAGACTCTATTTAGAGTGTAAGACGATATAACATCAAAAGGATCGTAACTAACGTGGTAATGAATCAACGTGACGAGTACCTAAATCATACACAAACAGATCATAGTACGTATGTACCATCCAATGTAAGAGAAACAGAATACTTCTGTAAGCCATGTGGAAATAAAATGACTTCTACAGGTATACCTTCTGGATGGTACATAGTGCGTAAGTCTTTTGGTTCTAGAGAATCTCTTAAGACCGTAGCAATTGTGTGCAGTATACAGTGTCTTATGTTAGATACTGTAACAGAAGCAGCTAATCGTCTAAATAAAGTGTCATCATACTAATATGTGAGTATGAGTCATTGACTCATACATGGGCAGGTAGCATAATCGGTAAATGCCCGCTTCTTATAAAGGCGAGATAGTGGGTTCAAATCCCACCCTGCCCACTAATTAAGAATTTACAAAAGGTTATACAGTAACAACGTTGGATCAGTATGTTAGGAGAATTAAAGCATGGCAATAGCAAGAAATTTATCAGGATTAATATTTGAGAAGTTAACAGTTATAAAACGTGTTGGTACATATACAGATCGTTCTGCTATGTGGGAATGTCTGTGTGCGTGTGGAAATACTACTGTTGTAACCAGTACAAGATTACGCAATGGTTCAACTAAATCTTGTGGTTGTATTAGAGTAGAGTTTAGAAAAATAGCAAAAATAACACACGGAATGACAGGTACACTTACATATAAATCGTGGATTTCTATGTGGGAAAGATGTACTAATATAAAACACAAAAGCTATCCGTATTATGGTGGAAGAGGTATAACAGTATGTGAACGTTGGAAATCCTTTGAGAATTTTCTATATGATATGGGTACGAGATCAAAAGATGAATCTTTAGACAGAATTAAAAGTACAGGTAACTATGAACCTAATAATTGTCGTTGGATTCTCATAGAAATGCAATCACAAAATAGGGTAATGTATCCTGTAGAAACTAAGAGGTATGGTACTCGTGCCCTCATTAAATGAATCAAGGAAACGCGCAAAAGACGAGCGTTTGCAAGCACACAAAATGTCGGAGGATCTATATGT
>CAYJKR010000043.1:0-1103 GCA_964371165.1 uncultured Gammaproteobacteria bacterium | reverse complement strand
AGTAGGTTCTAAAACGAAGTGCAGCACTTCTAGGTAAAATACAGCCTAGAAAGGAGGTGTACTTTGTTTATGAAAAAATATAGTCATTTGGGTTTAGAGGAACGGGAAAAATTGTTTGCCTTACACAATTTAGGCTGGTCTTTACGAAAAATTGCTAAATCTTTAGGCAGATCAGATTCTTCACTTTCTCGCGAACTAAGGCGTAACAAAACTGGGGTTGGGAAACAATCTAGGGAATATCTGGTGTTTAAATATGTGCCTTGTAAGGCACAAACAAAATCAGAGAAAAGAGCCTTAAAACAAAGGAGCAAGGCTCCTTTGAAAGAACCCTTAATTTTTCTTTATGTAAGACAACATTTAAGAACTCCATATTTGTGGTCACCAGAGATAATAGCTGGAAGGCTTAAAAGGGATTTTCCAGGCAAAAAGATTACCAAAGAAACAATTTATCGTTACATTTATGCAAGGAAAAATAGACGATTTAAATTGTGGCAACACCTGGCTTTAGGCAGGAAGAAAAGAATGGCTGCTCTTGGTCGAAAAGTCCGTTACAACGGCAAAATCCCTAATGCTACCAGCATTGATTTAAGGCCAGCAGAGGTAAGTTTAAGATTGTCTGCTGGCCATTGGGAAACAGATAATGTGGTTGGGAAACAGGTTGATAAAACAGTTCTGTCTGTAACCGTTGAAAGATTTACTCGATTAACATTAATGTCACTGACAAATAGGACTGCTGCAGGAAAATCTGAAGTGGTAATAGGCCGGCTTAAAATGTTTCCAAAAGAATTTAGATTGACCCTTACGGCAGACAACGGAAAAGAGAACAGCAATCATGGAGTAATAAGCTCTAGTTTGAATTTATCCACCTACTTTTGTCACGCATACCATAGTTGGGAAAAGGGTACAGCAGAAAATACTAACGGAAGAATTAGACGATTCATTCCTAAAGGTGTAAGTATAGATGGTTACACAAAAGATGAGGTTGGAGCCTATGAGTGGCATTTAAATTCCACTCCCAGAAAGTGTCTTGATTATCTGACGCCTTATGAGAAAATGTGGGAGGTGTTAACTAACAACTGCTGCACTTCGGGGTAGACTGTACC
>CAYJKR010000042.1:0-1264 GCA_964371165.1 uncultured Gammaproteobacteria bacterium | reverse complement strand
ATTATCATCCTACGTATGTTTAGAGAAAGCATCTCATGCTAAAGTGAGTAAACTGTAATTTCTTGTTGTATAATCAATTGGAGGCACAATGGACTTTCTACTGGTACCAAATGTTGCTTATCTGATCTTACTGGGCGGTATTTTACTTGGCTTGATGGCGCTTGTTTCCCCGGGAACAGGGTTGTTTGAGGTAGGCGCGTTCTTTTGTCTGGCATTAGCGGGATATGCCGTCTACAACCTGTCCTTCAATTGGTGGGCGTTGGTCATCCTTCTCCTGAGTATTGTACCGTTCATCTATGCCATACAAAAACCAAAACGCGAATATTTTCTTGGACTTTCAATTTTGATGCTTGTTGTTGGTTCAGTTTTCGTATTTGCTGTCGATGGATGGAAACCAGCGATCAACCCGTTTATCGCTTTTTTAGCTTCCGGGTCAATGGCTGCCTTTTTATGGGTGGTGGTCCGAAAAACTTCTCAAGCTGCAGGAGCGCGCCCGGTGCATGATCTTGAGGCGCTGGTCGGCCTGGTCGGTGAAGCCAAATCAAAAATACATCATAGTGAAGGCAGCGTGTATGTTGCCGGGGAGATGTGGTCTGCCAGGAGCGAGAAATCCATTCCTGCAGGCAGTTCAATTCGGGTGGTGCGACGCGAGGGGTTTACCCTCGTAGTTGAAAATGATAGTTCAAACAAGATCTAATATCTAATAAAGGAGAGATTGATGAGTAGCGCTTTTAGTAGCTCAGTACTTTGTCTTGTGGGCGCGGTGTTGGTTATTGGCTTTATCTTTCTGGCCAATGCAATTCGCATCGTGCCTGAATATCAGCGGCTGGTGGTATTCCGTCTGGGCCGTTGTGTTGGTACAAAGGGGCCTGGGATTGTCCTATTGATCCCAATCATTGATCGTGCTGTGAAAGTGGATCTGCGCGAACAGATCCGTGAAGTCCCGCATCAGACTTCCATTACGAAGGATAATGCGCCGATCTCAATTGATTTTCTCTGGTACTACAAAGTCCTCGACCCAACCATGTCTGTATTGCAAGTCGGCAATTTTGAACTTTCAGCGGCTGGTATCGCGGCCACCACTTTGCGCGCGGTCATTGGCGGTATTCCGCTGGATGATGTGCTTTCGGAACGCGAGCACATCAATAACATGCTTCGTGCCCGTCTCGATGAAGTAACCGAACGCTGGGGTGTTAAAGTCACCAATGTTGAGATCCGCGAGATCATCCCGCCGCGCGAAGTGCAGGATGCGATGAACCGCCAG
>CAYJKR010000041.1:0-1329 GCA_964371165.1 uncultured Gammaproteobacteria bacterium | reverse complement strand
CAGGCGTTCCTTCTCCTGAGGCGTGCGACCCCCACCCTGCCCTCCCCCAAGTCCACTGCTGGACTTGGGGGAGGTGCCTGCGAAGCGGGCGGAGGGGGCTTTATGCAATTCCAGCATCCACTCCACCAGCGTGCGTCAGAGTCAACATGTCTTATCCAGTTTGAGATTGAAATAATACTATTCTAATGTAAGTAAATAAGACCTCGAATCCAGCCATCTTAGCTAAAAAGCTTTTCTCTAATTTATCCCCATGGCGCAAAGCCTGCTTCCACAGGCAGTTGCATTATTATCATCGATTTATCGTTCGTAACTCCAATATATTTTAAGTTGTCAAATTTATAATTCGTGGCCTTGCGATCTTGGTCATTATGATCTAAAAACCAGAATACCGTATGCAAAGATTGAATATATGTTTTTTTTCCATAAGAATTTAGCGGGTTTTCTATTGTTCCTATTGCATTTCCATCCTTCTCCCTAACAAAACATCCAACGGATTCATTTCGTTCACTTATGAACGAAAAGGAGAAAGTTTGCTGGCTGAGTATTCTTTCTATGTTTTCCTGTGAAATATCGATAAAAGGTTTGATGTACAAAGTTACACATCCATCTCTCCTAGCACTAGATTCAAAATACACAGAATAATCTATCCATTCCATTTCGCTTCCATACTTGTCTTTTAATGACAAAGGAAGTTCAGAATTAATCCTTTGCAGTTCACTTTTTAATTGTTCAATATTTTTCTTATCTTCTGCGCTTAGGTCTATTCCCTGACTACTTTTTGCTAATTCTAACTGGAGAAGATCAGCCCTTTCTTTTTTTCTTATTTCGTCTCCAATAATATCTACCCAGTCCAATATCGAAGACTCAACTGTATCAAAAGTGCCTTCAAGGATCGAACGCAAAATACCTATATCACTTCCCTTATCTTTTGTATAATTTTTGTTGATCTTGTCAATTTCACTAAACAACCTATCAATAGACTTCTTAATGTCCATAATACGGCGATATGCAAGAAATCCATATTTCTTAAGGTTTTCTCGAGATTGTTTAGCAGAGTCCAATCTCTGTAAAAAATATCCTACATACAATGAAAATAAAATTTCAAAAGTGCTTAGAAGAACCGTTGTTAATTGACTTACATCCGAAGCAGGGATATTCACTCTGTACATGAATATTAATATTGCAGAGACAACAAATATTATTAATATAACCCATTCATACTTACTAGGTTTTTCTTCCATAATTTCCTCACTATAGCATATAACATTTTGTTTATTATAGCAAACAATCCGCTATAATCCCCCCGACATATCCGAATTGGGTGCACTA
>CAYJKR010000040.1:0-1364 GCA_964371165.1 uncultured Gammaproteobacteria bacterium | reverse complement strand
CTCAAGGAGAAAAAGACGTTCTTGAGGCAATCGCAAAGATGCCGGAACCGGATCGCGCCATGGCTAAGCGGCTCCATTCTATCATCAAAGCCAGCGCTCCAAGTCTCTCGTCTAAAACCTGGTACGGGATGCCCGCGTATGCAAATCGCGATGGTAAGGTTGTCTGCTTCTTCCAAGGCGCACACAAGTTCAAATCAAGGTACGCGACGTTCGGCTTCAACGACGCAGCACACTTGGACGAAGGCGCCATGTGGCCCACCTCCTTTGCTATCAAAAAGTTGACTGCCGCCGAAGAATCAAGAATTGCCGCGCTCGTGAAGAAAGCGGTAAGGTGAGGACTGAACGCCCAGACAGTGAAACTTCTTACACATTTATTACTGAATTTTTACAATTATTCTATACCGGCTGATTAAAATAAAGCATAAGAATGGAGGTGATTTTATGACGACCATTGTTAATACTCCCGTTTCCAAAGACCCCAAAGAAAGCATGGTAATGATCGTCGGGCTCATAGTTCTTATGGTCATGGCGTACATGTTTATCGTATATGGGCTTCCCGTCTTAAGACAGATAGGCAGCCCACAGATAAATGTGCCGAGTAAAATCGACGTAAACATTAATCAACAGGATAAATAAAACTATGGAAGAGAAAGTAGAAGTGATTACATCAAAAAAAGTCGTCACCGATCCCAGGGTTAAGACGGAACCGCCTCAACAGGTTTTTGAAACAAAAAAAACAATCTTCCGTTTATATCAAGTTATATGGTATATCCTGGGCGTCGTCGAGGTGCTCCTTACCTTCCGCGTAATTTTTAGACTCTTTGGAGCCGATCCGACAATCGGATTTAGTAACTTTATCTATACGCTATCCGGGCCTTTCTCAAATCCTTTTTTCGGCGTCGTCGCCCCAACCACCGTTGAAGATACGGCCGCATATATCGAATGGTCGACCTTAATCGCCATGATCTTCTATTTTGTTGTTGCCAGCGGTCTTGTAAAACTGTTCCAGATGGTTAAACCGGTGACACCCGAAGAGGTCGAGCAAGCGGTTGACGAGGATAAGTAATAGACTATTCATATGCAAAAAATTACTACCCACCTTTGGTTCGACAAGGAAGCCAAAGAGGCGGCCGAATTTTATACCTCGCTCTTTGAAGAGTCGAAAATAAAAAGATCGTCAATCCTGATATAATTTCTTATGAAGTTTTCGTTAAAAAACGCCCACAGTTTCGGTTGGGAGGGATTGAAGGGATCGGCTTATAACTCCAAAGAGGACTTTGAGAACGCTTCGGCCGCATATTTCGAAGTGACTGGCTCCCACGGCAAAGTGAAAACAACAAGAAGCGATAGAATCTATTTTGTTT
>CAYJKR010000039.1:0-1377 GCA_964371165.1 uncultured Gammaproteobacteria bacterium | reverse complement strand
TCAGACGATCTTCGAAGCCGATCCTTTGTGCCGCGCCGCAAAAGAATATCTGGCGTTGACCCAGCGGGTGATGAAGTTCTAGGAGTCCAGCATGACAAAGAGACGCAATCCTTTTGAAACTTCTGAACAAACTCCAGTTGTAGTGACTCCTCCGAGTATCTACGACTCCCTGCGTGTGGCGTCGCCTCGCAAACGCAATCGTCAGTGGGAAAAGCAACACCAGAGTCGCAAGGCCGTCTATCGCGGCGTGGATCCAAAATTATCACTGAAGCTCAAGTCCATTGCCGGCGATCTGATCGTGCCCGAAGGGGAGGTTGCACGCGCAGTAATCGAATATGCCCTGCGAAGTTATGAACAGGGTGATCTCGATCTTCATCCACGACCCAATCCTTTGCGAATGCGAATGACATTATTTCCATCTTCTGATTCAGCGCGTTCATGCGACAGACCTGCGAGATCATCGAAACGAAAACAGCCCGAGTCCTTATGGCGGGTCATTACCACCTGGCGCAGCTTTCCGCATGTACTTAAAAAAGAACTCGCAGACCTGGCCAGCGAGGATGGATTGAATGTGCCGATCGGGGAATTGATCACGGCCCTGCTGAGTTTTGGTTTGAAGGCCTATGACAACGGTTTGCTGACTCTCGAAGCGGTTCAAAAAGCCGGGAGCTTCACACTTTTCCTGGACGGCACAAAATGAATTTCCTGCAAAACCCATTTTTACTTTTGGAAAAAGAAATCAACGCAGGCGGCGTTGACTACGTGCCGCCTATGGTATGCCTACTGCCCGCCTGCGCTTCCGCCATCGTTCCCGCCTACGTCGAACGCACAGGCAAGGCTGTAACGAATGAATCAAATGAAATCGGGTCTGTGGGACACCCTGACGAAAATACCCCGATTTTGTCCTTGGAGTTGACCTCATGAATCCTGACGAAGCCTGGGGATCCGTATTGAGTCAACTCCAGATGGAAATGCCGCGTGCAGCCTTTGATACCTGGGTGCGCGACACACAAGCAGTATTGCTTGAGGAGGGTCTCATGACCATCGCGACTCGCAATGCGTATGCGCGCGACTGGCTGGAGTCGCGTCTGGCAAGTACCGTGCAACGATTATTGATCGGTATCCTGAATCAATCCGTATCCGTTCAATTCGTGGTCGGAGATTCTCGAAATGAAGAAACGGAAATCGAGGCGGAAGACGAACAGGATGTTGCGATTGAAGCGGTGCAATGGCTGGACTACGACAGGATCGTCCAGCCGCATAAACAGGTTGTCGTGAAAGGTTATCTGCGCAGGCTCGCGATGGAGATCGGCCCAAAAGCTATCTGGTTGTATATCGGATTCCATCAGGCGGCCTGGATGGTGCAGAGCCCAAGTT
>CAYJKR010000038.1:0-1557 GCA_964371165.1 uncultured Gammaproteobacteria bacterium | reverse complement strand
AGTTTATAAATTGAAACCACGCCGACAAAAGCAATCGCGGCGAGAAAAATGGAAATGAAATAATTATTGACGGCGAATCTCCAGAGTTTTTTTAGGAATTTTTTCATGAGCGGAAATAATTATACTATAACGATAAAATCGACACTTGACATTATTGATAAGATATAATATCCTGTACATATATGTACAGGATAAATAACCTTTTAAAGCAAAAAAACGAGTTATTTCATACCCAGGACTTGGGGCTCGTCTGGGGAATAGCCAATAGAAACACCCTTTATACGACGATAAAAAGATACGTGCAAAGAGGGATACTTATCCCTATTCATAAAGGGTTTTATTCGACCATTCCCTTGGATCAAATCAACCCTTTCAAATTGGCGATGAGTTATATCCATGGATTCGCCTATGTCAGTTGTGAAACGGTTTTGGTCAAGGAGGGGATTATTTTCCAAAAAACCAACTACTTAACATTGGTTTCCGACGTTTCAAAGAAATTTACTCTTGCCGGTAATTCTTTTTGGGTGAGGAAGATGAAAGACGAGTCTTTGTATAACGATTGCGGAATAATAAACGCCGACGGAATAAAAACGGCGAGCCCGGAGAGGGCGGTCGCCGACATATTGTATTTTAACCCCAGTTTCTATTTTGACAATAAAAAGCCGGTCGATTGGAAAGAAGTTAAAAAAATTCAAAAGGAGGTAGGATTCTTATGATGCTGCCAAAGTCGGAAGACTCATTCCATAGGGTACAAATGTACCGTTTGTTGACGGAGGTGCTAGATTCTCCTATCGTGTCCCGCGCCGTCTATTTCAAAGGAGGAACGGCCGCGACCATGCTTGGGTTTTTGGACCGATTTTCGGTCGACCTTGATTTTGACCTAAAACCCGAGGCGGACAGATCGGCCGTAGGCAAAGAATTGACAAAAATATTTAAGAAACTTGACTTAACCGTAAAACAAAAAAGCCGAAGTTCTCTATTTTACGTTGTTAAATACGAGGCATCGATGAAATCGAGAAATACCATAAAGTTGAGCATGATCGATCGTCCTCTAAAAGCAAATGTTTATTCCTTGTTCAAGCTGACCGACGTCGACAGATTTGCCGCCTGTCAGACGAAAGAAACCATGTTTGCCAATAAACTGGTAGCCGTCACCGACCGATACAAAAAACACAAAATGATTGCTGGTCGCGACATTTATGACATCCACCATTTTTTTACATCGGGGTATAGTTTTATCGAGGACGTTATCGAGGAGAGGACCGGTAAAAAAGCCCGTCTTTATTTCAAATATCTGGCCGATTTTATCGACAAAAAAGTCACCGATAGGATAATAAGCGAGGATTTGAGCACCCTATTGCCGTATGAAAAATTTATGAAATTAAGAAAAACGCTGAAAAAAGAAGTAATCTTGCTTATAAATAATTATTTTTAACGATAACTATGCAACGTTTTTTCGCCCTCTTTTTATTAATTATCCTCTCTCCCGTTCTGACCATTTTATATATTTTGGTTAAGCTGACGTCGAAGGGTCCGTTTATTTTCAAGCAAAAAAGG
>CAYJKR010000037.1:0-1565 GCA_964371165.1 uncultured Gammaproteobacteria bacterium | reverse complement strand
CACGAGGCACGGCAAACCTTGTGGGAATCCGGGTCGGTCACGATCCAAGACTAAACACTTAAACTGTCCGATAGTGAACTAGTACCGCGAGGGAAAGGTGAAAAGCACCCCGGAAGGGGAGTGAAATAGATACTGAAACCATTGGCTAACAAACAGACAGAGTCCCGACGCAAGTCGGGATGATGTCGTGCCTATTGAAGAATGAGTCAGCGAGTGTGCCGTTTGCGCTTTGTTTAATCCCGAGAAATCGGGGGGAGACATAGGGAAACCGAGTCCTAATAGGGCGATTTTGTGCTAACGGTACGACCCGAAACTGGGTGAGCTAACCATGGGCAGGACGAATGTCGCCGAAAGGCGACAGGAGGTCCGAACGCGTTGTTGGTGAAATAACATGCGAGGACTTGTGGTTAGGGGTAATATGCCTATCGAACCCAGAGATAGCTGGTTCTCCTCGAGATATATTTAGGTATAGCCCTTTATTTAGTAGTCTGTGGGGTAGAGCAACTGAATGGGCCACCAAGCGTAAGCGAGGCGGCTCAATCAAACTCCGAATACACAAGACTTTAATAAGGGAGTCAGTCGAGCCGGGATAAGCCGGTTTCGGCGAGAGGGAAACATCCCAGATTCTCATCTAAGGTTCCTAAATGACTTTTAAGTGTGAAGGTCGTCACGTTTCCAACACAGTTGGGAGGTTGGCTCAGAAGCAGCCACCCTTTAAAGAGTGCGTAACAGCTCACCAAAATAGCCCCGCTTCGGCGGGGAGGAGACATGGCGCCTAAAATGATCGGAGCTAAAGAGTCTACCGAAGATGGAAATTTTGCCGCAAGGCAAAGTGGTAGAGGAGCGTCCTTAAAACAGCGAAGCAGAAGCGTAAGCAACTGTGGAGTTTTAAGGAGCGAGAATGCTGACATAAGTAGTGAATCTCCCGTTGAAAACACGGGATGCCGTAAACCTAAGGTTTCCGAAGCAACGCCATTCGGCTTCGGGTTAGTCGAAACTAACCGAATCACCAATCGGTGATCCGGGATGTACAAGTCGTCAATATTCGACTACTTTACTTTTAGCGTTATTACCTGGATTTTGACGAAGTTTGATAGTCCGCGCCTTCTATATGAGGGTTTAAATTGCAAATCTTATCGCAAGATAAGGCGAGCAATAAATGCAACTTTGCCGCAAGGCGAGGGAGGTGGACGACTTAAGCTTCCGGGAAAAAAGGTCCAGGGAGTTGGAAGTAAATTCGTACCGCAAACCGACACAGGTAGGTTGGTAGAGTATACCAAGGCATACGGGTAATGATTGTTCAAGGAATTCGGCAAAAAAGCTGAGCGTAAGTTATTCAAGATGCTCTGCCCACCCTCGGGTGGGCTTCAACAAATGTTTGTCAACCGACTGTTTAGCAAAAACACAGGTTCCTGCAAACCCTAATAGGGAATATATAGGAGCTGAAGCCTGTCCGGTACTGGTAAGTCAACCGTTTTGGATGATCCAATTCATTTGGCTAGTTCGAGACGTAAGCTCCAGTGAACGACAGCTCTAACCCTGAGAGTTCTAAGGTAGCGTAGCCC
>CAYJKR010000036.1:0-1580 GCA_964371165.1 uncultured Gammaproteobacteria bacterium | reverse complement strand
TTCACGAAGAGTTAGCCTTCTGCTGCCAGAATTTGGATTATAGGCGTGATGAATGACGAGTTCTCCCATATTGCGTAATAGTGTATCATATTATAGGATAGTATACAAATTAGAGGGCGATTATTTCAATAGAATTGGTTTTTGTATCGTAGATTGCGTAGGTGGCAGTGGTATATTGTCCGCCCTCTATACCACACAAGGCACCCGGATTAACTAACAAAGTCTTACCGATTGTTTGGTTTACCATGTGATGGGTGTGTCCGAAGAAAACCGCATTATACTCTCCACTTTTAGCTAATAACTCACCAAGTTTTGGATAGTGACAGTAAGCAATCTTCTTTCCGCCTAGTTCTATTTGTCCAAACTCCTGGGCGAGGGCTGTCCAGTGGATTTTCTCTCCCCCGAGCTCCTTCATAAAAATGTGGTCCTCGTCGACATTTCCCAGACAAGCATAAGTTGGTAGATCCATTTTGGAAAAAATCTTGGCAGTAAAAGGTGCACATAAATCGCCGCAGAAAATAACCGCTTCTGCCCTATCCTTTTCTTTTGTGATAACCTCCTCGAGATTTTTTATATGGTCGTGAATGTCGGAAAGAATGACAATTCTCATATTTTTATGATATCAAATTTGGTAAAATATGGTTGCTAATTTATAGATTGCCCGGTCGTTCAATGGTAGGACAATAGACTCTGAATCTATTTATCCTCGTTCGAGTCGAGGCTGGGCAACAATGAGTATTGGATTAATTTATGCCTTGCTAGCCTCTTTTTCCTGGGCCACCCAAATTGTCGCTGCTAAAGTTTTGTTGGGACTAGGTGAAAATGCCCTAAACCTTTCTTTCTGGCAGACTTTTATAGCCATTCCTTTTTGGATTTGGTTATTGTCAACCGTTCATAAAAAAGTAAAAATAAAAGGAAAGGATATCGCCTTAATTCTCGGCCAAACTTTGGTCGGAGCCGTTGGCGTGACAATATTTAACAGCTTAGGGGTTAAATACAGCACCGCGGTAAACTTTGCTTTCTTAGTCAGAACCACGGTAATTTTTACAGTAATTTTTGCTTATATATTTTTGGGTGAAAAGATCACTTTAAAAAAAGTTCTTTTGTCTATTTTTATTTTATTCGGCGCCTACCTTTTAACAACTAATGGACAGAAAATTCAACTAACTCAAGGAGACATATACACTCTTATAGCGGCCGCCTGTATCGGCTTGGGTAACACCGTGTTTGGAAAAATGTTGACGGTTCGTTTGGGTAGCTACTTCTCCGCCTCAATAACATTCTTACTGGCCATCCCCGTCATCTTTTTAGTGGGCTTCACCAACAACTCTATAAGTTGGCCGCAGTTACCTTGGGCTATGGTTGGGTTGGCGGTGATTTGGTCGCTCAATAATTTCTTTCGATTCAAGGCCTATCATTATGTCAGCGCGTCGTTTATTGCCATGATATTTTTCCTCACCCCGGTTTTTGTTTCCGTCCTCGCACTGATATTCTTGAAAGAAACCATGACGCCGATAGAAATAGTCGGAGGAATTCTGATCATTATTGCCGGAGTCTTTGTTGAGAGATCAAAGATATAA
>CAYJKR010000035.1:0-1651 GCA_964371165.1 uncultured Gammaproteobacteria bacterium | reverse complement strand
CATTCATCACGCCTATAATCCAAATTCTGGCAGCAGAAGGCTAACTCTTCGTGAAGGTGAATTTAAACCCCACAGCTTAAGATTTAACGGCAAGAGAAGTCTCGGGTTTTCTCAAGTCGGAAACACAGTAAAATTGTCAAGGATTTGGGATATGGATGTTGTCGGCAATCCCGACGGTTTAGATTTATCTTTAGCGTCTTTTGATCTAAGACTTAGACCAGGACAACAAGTCACTTTGAGATTTAATAGAGGCAAGGTTCTTCATACCGTAGGAGTACTTCCGCAAAAAGATTGGATGGCAGGAAAAGCAATTCAAAGAGCAAAAGTCAAACAAATATGACAAAAGAGCAGCTTTTATCTCCAAAAGAACAGCTAAACATTCTCGAAAGACTAAAACCAAATCTCGGAAAGTTTTTTCAAGAAATGGTCTACGGGGAATGGAAGCTTCAAAAAAATGACGTCAGATTGGTCGATGAGATAGGCTTCGGCCTAACAGGAGTTCCAATCTATGGGCCAGAAATAAGCCGGAATTGGCCCCACGTCGATATCGCTGTCAGGCGAGATAAATATATGGGACCGCGCTCTATTCAGGAACACCCGAGAAAAATCATTTTTCCGATGGAACGGGGCAAACAGGAAGAATATTTACCGTCAAGGATCGGGCAAAAGTACGGGATAGCGGTCGACGATCTCTTAAAGGAAGAAGATATTTTTAACCTTCCCTCAATTGAGGTAGATTTGGCGGTGGTACCGGTTTTGGTGCCGGAGCCGGTTGCTCACGTAGGAACTTTTGCCGCCCATACAATCCTGTCTTATTCAGTGGAACAAGCAGGGGAAGATAAAATTAGAGAGTGGTTTTTAAAGTTAAAGATGTTAAGAGACTCAAGCCAAGCATTAAAACGAATCGACGTACAAAACGCCGCCGAAACGGCCATAACCCAAAGCATAGAAAGATGGAAAGGTCAAAATTGGGATTGGCTTGTTAGTTAAGAAACTTTGATAATCCGGAGCATCTCCGGGTGGAGTAGTCCGTTGGTAGCCAGAGACGTCGGACCCAAACCATATTCGTTGCCATTAAAGTCAGAGTACTTTCCCCCAGCCTGTTTGATAATAATTTGAAAAGCGGAAATATCCCAGGGCTTGATGTTGATTTCAAAAAAAACTTCCGACCGACCAGTCGCCACTAGGTGATAGCCAAGAGTGTCGGCATAACCTCTCGCATTTATTACTTTTTTTTCGACGGCTTTGGCAATATTTAGTAGTTTTTGATTATCAATTGGACTGGGGCTGAAATTTACAAAGCTTTCCTCAAGGCTCGAAATTTGAGAGACTCGAACAGGCTTTCCGTTGAGCATAGTGTTTTCTGTTTCCGACGCGTAGAGCAGTTCTCCGATTGCCGGCATATTCGAGACACCCAAAATTATTTTTCCTTGATGTTTCAGGCCGATGACGGTGCCAAAAAAATTTATACCGTGTATGAAAGCTTTTGTTCCGTCGATCGGATCAATGATCCAGGTAAACTCGGCGTCGTCTTTATCCGAACCCAATTCCTCGCCGATAAAGCCGTGTGTCGGAAATGTCTTTTTTATCGTCGAAACGATTATTTCTTCCGCCTCCTTGTCGGCCTTAGTAAAAGGCGTCCTATCAATTT
>CAYJKR010000034.1:0-1871 GCA_964371165.1 uncultured Gammaproteobacteria bacterium | reverse complement strand
TATAAAGGTTCCGCCCGTTCGATACCATCGTTTCATATTACCGACTTCTTGAAGTCGCTTAAAAAACACCTGGTCGACGTCGGCGGCCACAAGCAGGCGGCCGGGTTTACGATTGAAAACAAAAACATCAAAGCTTTTATTACCCAGGCCGAGACTAAAGCCAACAAAATAATCAAAAAGAAGGATTTGGAAAGAGTGGTTGCTGCCGATATAAAAATGCCGGTTTCAAAGATTAATATCGAACTGGTCAAATCGCTGGAAAAACTCGAGCCTTTTGGCGTCGGCAATCCCCGACCTTTATTTTTGAGCGACATAATAGTAAACAACTTGCAACTCTTCGGAAAAACCAACAACCACCTCAAAATATTTGCTGGCACATTTGAATTAATTGCCTTCAATGAAAAAAATAAATTTGGTGAATTATCACAAGGGCAAAAAATAGAGGTTGTTTACGCTTTGGAAATAGACAGGTGGCGAGAAAGGGAACGCGTCCGAGGGAGACTGACATCAATAACTATTTAAAGTCCTCAAATCGTCGGCGATACCCGACATCTTCAATGCTACATGGTCTTCCAGATGGTTGCCGTATATTTCCGGAGGAATTAGATGGGGAACGGTGTTGTTCAGACGGCGCAACTCATAAAGAGCATGGGCTCGACCGTCATACTCGATGCCGTCTTGCAATAGCCCGGTTTCGTATATGTAGTTAAGATATTCTTCTATAGAAAGATACATAATCTCTATCGGGATTGATAGTGTTTTTAGTCTCAACAGACTTCTTTTTTCAAAAGCGGCCGGATTCTGACCCCGTCTTGAGTCTGGTATATCGTCTTTTTGAATTGAGGAAAAATCATTATAGTTGCTCGCGAGGGCGCTTTCAAAATTGACGATAAATTCGTCGCGCTCTCTTTTGTCACCCATTATTACGAACTGCATCCCAACGGAATCTTGGACGGATTCCAAAACGTCGATTGGTTTTTCCTCGGCTAAAGCTTTCTGTATCGATTTCAATAATGACTCGGCTTCTCCTTTGTGTCTAATATTCGTCAAGACGCGCTCTTTAAAAACCGTATCCCTTACTCTGACGGGTGTTTTTTTAGAACGAACCTTCCTGTCGTGGCCAAAATCGTTGCCTTCCTTATCTAGTGAGTATCTTAAGACGGTGTTGGTCATGCCGTCGTGTTGAGAGTAAACGTCTACCCTCCCAGTTTTTCCAATTGGACCAATGTATACGTTTTCGCTCAAAAATTCATTCATCCTGCTTAGGTTGGTTTCCAATTGTTCCTCCTCGGCCCTAATGTCCAAAGGAGCAATCGCCAAGGCCAAAAGCATCTGCCTCATAATTTCAAACCTCAGTGTTTTATCAACGCCGTTGAAATCGCCCACTAACATTAATCTGCTACTCGGGCTATCGGGAATGACGTCGGCTTCGTTCCTGAGAGAGTACTGGTCCAAAGGAAGGCCCAACTCTTTAATTAAGTAGTAGATTACTTTGTTAGCCCGCGTCATCTGTCTTCTGTAAAAAGAAAGTTCGGGTTCCCTGCCAAAACTTACTTCTTCTCTCATTTTGGAAAAGAATATTTTATCGGCTTCCTCTTGTAAATTCGACAATCTCTCGGGGTCTTTATACAAGGAATTTTTCCTGTCGGGGCGATGAACGCTCGAGATCAGTTCCAAACCCGGCTTGCCGAAATAGTCCCGGACCATTCTAAGTTCCGGTCCATGGATACGCGTATCCAACGTTGGTAAGGCGATTCTGTGGCTGTTGATTCGTTCCGTTAATCTCGACATAGTTTAAAAAACCCCGCTTGTGGCGGGGTGGTTTTAATTGACGATCAATCAACCACTCCGCCTATTGACCTCAAAGAGGT
>CAYJKR010000033.1:0-2115 GCA_964371165.1 uncultured Gammaproteobacteria bacterium | reverse complement strand
GGTCGGGAACGGCCAACTACCTCGCAAAATTCAGCGGAACCTATTCGGTGACCGAAAGTGTTTTGTACGAAACCGGCGGAAATATCGGAATAGGTACAACTGCTCCGGCGGAAAAGCTTGATGTTGCTGGGAGAATTTATTTGGGGTCGATGAGTGCTCCTTCGCCCACGACCAATAGACTTTATAATATTAGCGGCGATCTTTATTGGAATGGAGTTAATTTAAGTAGTGTTGCCGCAGGCTCTGTATCGGGTACAGGAGTTGCCAACCAAGTATCCTTCTGGTCAGGTTCTGCGACTCTGACAGGCTCAAATTCATTTTGGTGGGACAATTCAACTTCAAGACTGGGTATTGGCACTTCCAGCCCACAGTTTGCTTTGGATGTGGCAGGGAGCGCAAATGTGACCAATCTCTTCATAGGAGGAACGGGAGTAATATCTTCTGCCGTCGAAATAAACCTACTTGATGGAAGATCCGGTACCCTACTGGATTCAAATAACATATCCTCCTATGCCGTAACCGCAATAACAGCAGGATCGGGACTTACGGGAGGAACAGGACCGGGGGCAACAACAATAAATATAGGGGCGGGAAACGGTATAACCCTTTCGGCAGATAGTATAACAATAGATTCTGACACAACAGGTACAACTTCTGTCACATCAAATAACTCAGGACTTGAGGTCACAGCCTCGGGTCTTAGACTTCTTGGGGGGTGTTCCAATACCCAGATACTTAAATGGAACTCATCAATATCAGCTTGGTACTGTGCATCTGACACCGATACAACAGGTACCGCAACAATTGCAGGATCGGGTCTTGCAACACAAGTAGCCTTCTTTTCAGGTTCAACTTCCATATCAGGTAGTAATAATCTATGGTGGGACCTCTCTAACTCAAGACTGGGTATCGGAACATCCGCTCCCGCATATAACCTGGATGTGGGAGGATCTGCTAATGTTTCAAATCTTTTTATCGCGGGATCTTTGGTAACAGCAAGTGCTTCCGAGATAAATATACTTGACGGAGCACTTCTTTCCACAACAGAGCTTAATCTTCTGGACGGAAGATCAGGTGTTCTTCTTGACACATCAAATGTGTCGGCACAACTTTCCACATGGGACCAGCTGGCAAGCGACGATCTGACAACCGCAACCTCCTTTTCCGGAGATGTGTCAGGTCCATATAACGATCTTCAGATACAAACAGGAGTTGTAGGGGCAAATGAACTTGCCCAAACATCGGTTAGTGCCGGAACTTACGGCTCATCAAGTGGGGTCTCAACCTTTACCGTAGACGCTGATGGACGTCTGACCGCAGCCGGTAACACTACCCTATCAGGAGCAGGAATTACCGATAACACAATAGAAGAAGTTGATCTTGAGGTGACAAATGCGGGAGTTAACGGATATGTTTTGACATATGATCTATCTACAGGAGGATTTACCTGGGTATCCTCTGCCGTTTTGGGTACCGAGTACTGGCAGAGGGTCGGCTCAAATCTTGTTCCTTTAACAGCTACAGACAATGTGACAACAAACGGATATATTGGAGCGGGAACGACCTCTCCCTCATATACACTGGATGTAAATGGGACTGCAAGGATAGGTTCTTTGTCTGCGGGATCAGGTAACGAGGTTGTGACACAAGCCTCAGGAGTACTTGAGAGCCGAACCATAGACTCAAGAGTATGGGGATCGACCCTTGTTGACGGTACGTCTCTGACCTCAAATTATCTGGCCCGTATTTCAGATGCCAATTCCCTTGTTACGGGTATGGTTTATGACAACGGAACATTTGTGGGTATAGGAACAACAGCTAACTCAGGATACATACTAAATGTGGGAGGATCCGCCAATATCTCAACACTTTTTATCGCAGGTTCCTCCGTTACCGCCTCCGCAACGGAACTTAATATTCTGGATGGTGTTACCGCTACCACTTCGGAAATAAACATGCTTGCAGGACGTACCGGAACATTAATAGATACAAATAACGTAAGCTCCTATGCCGTAACTTCACTAACTGCAGGATCGGGACTGACGGGAGGAACAGGACCCGGGGCAACAACAATAAATATAGGGGCGGGAAACGGTATAACCCTTTCGGCAGATA
>CAYJKR010000032.1:0-2172 GCA_964371165.1 uncultured Gammaproteobacteria bacterium | reverse complement strand
CCTTTTACAAGTTTGCGTGCAGCCCCGATCAGATTTTTACCCAATACAGCGCCAATCATTTCGTTCACCCGGCAGGCACCAGATGTGTAATCAACCTGATCTAGCAAGAGATTTAGCATATTACGCAATTCGTATACCCTTTCCTCGGCTTTCTCGGCGCGGGATCGTTTGCCCTCCACGTGACAGTAGGTTTCCCAAATCCCTTCTAAACATTGGTTATGGATTGCTCGTAATCCGCCCAAAGTAAACCACGGCTCAATTTTCCCGTCGTGTGGCAAGTTATCGCACGAGCCGGTGCATACGACGCATCGGTGTACAAATTGCTCGCTCATTCCTCACCGCCTTTCGATATGCCAGCCATGAATGATCCAGCACAATACACCCTATTTCCCGGATATTTTGCAATCATAATTCCAAGATTTGTGGTTACTTGTGCTGGTTTAGCAAAATGTGCCCGTGGAAAAAGGGCACTTCCATCACCTCCAGGCGGAATTTTTCCTACATAGTTCTTACTACACACAGCGCATTGAACATATTCTTTATTCATCCCTCACCGCCTTTCTTTGACGTCTGTTCGTTTCTATCGCGTGCCAGCCGCGCCGTTTCAGCATCGCAATCTACATGGCCAGCACCTGTATGCACCGACTTCCAGATTGCGAATATTCGATCACCGGCCGGCATGTTAGTTTCAATCTTCATACTGTCACCACAAGTGCAATGCACCCAGAGGATCATTTCTCGCTCCTTCCCGCAGCCCGGCACAGCGCCAGAAGCAATACACAGGCAACGACAACATAGACCATGGCGCAGACACTTGTGCTAATCATGGTAGCTGCCTTTCAATTCCGCGCGTTCCTCGTCTAACATCGCTACAATATCTCTCCAAACAATTTCGTGGTCGGCTACAGCATAGGCATGAAGTCGATGGATTACCGCGAGATGCGCCGCAAGCTCGAGCCGCATCCGCTCAACCTCGTCCAGCAGAGCAGGAAGCGCGTTGGCGGCGGAAACGACACTTTTTCCGATCTCAATATCAAGCCTTCCGAAAGATATTTCTCGAATACTTCCATCCAGAAGGCGCACGCGGCTCAAAATTATGTCTGTTGTGCTGCTAGTAGTAAAACTTTCAAGTGGAAGGTATGCAGATATACTTGCTATCGCCTCTCTCAACTGCGCGATAAACTCAGGGGTTACGGTGATTTCAGGCATGGGTGTCCTCCTTCTCATAGCGTTCCCCGCAAAACGGGAAGAAAGTCGGCAGCATAGTTACGGGCTTCTGTCTCGCCTTTCGATCAAGCTTTACGGTTAGTAGCCCAACCCGGATCGGGCCGCCAAACAACGAAAACGTTATGCCAATCTTTGTATTTTTTTCCTTCAATTTTTCGTTGACTATATCAATGCAGTTGCACATTTTCGTCCTCCCTCTCCGGCGAGTTGCCCCGCCGGAGCTAAAACGGATGTACTAAACTGGCGGCTCGGCTCACTTCCCACAACCCGGTGCGACCTTCGGGCCGATGTTTCCGTAAACTCAGGGAGACACCGCCAGCTTGTTTCTGCCAGCCTCACGACCATCAGCGGCATTCTGCGCATTACACCATCACTTGCGGGATAGGTTTTCGGATGAGTATCGCCTATCCATGCTGCTTATTTCACTAAGGCTGGCATATTTTGACTGGCCGGATTCAAACCGACTAGCATATCGCTCGTTCAGGCATAATACCCGCCACAGTCCATGTTAAGGTTCTGCCGCTGCCGGGTTGCCTACTCTCCAGCATCGCTACTATCAGTAGGGATAGGGTCGTGGGGAACGACCAAGATTGGTAACAAGGGGGGGCTTCCTGGGTGCAGCTACCCGCGTTGTGTGGCATATCTGCACTGTAGCCACCGGACACCACCATGGATGCAAAGCCCCCAAATGGTATGTTGAGCGGTCTGGATTTGAACCAGATTGATGCTGTTACTCCGCTTTGCCGTGGACTTGACTAGTATCACCACGCCAGCCGCATCTTAGGAGAGTTTTCATGCTCCCTGTCCTATAGGTAACTACGATCTCTCGATTCTACGATCTACCATCGGCTCAGAACTCAGCGTGTTCCCACCCAACCGTAAGCTGTTTTCACGCCGCCGCCCAAATGTTAAGGTACTAAAACCAATCTGATTCGCGCGCATTAA
>CAYJKR010000031.1:0-2624 GCA_964371165.1 uncultured Gammaproteobacteria bacterium | reverse complement strand
TCCGGAGAATGGCAGTAGGATCTATTTGAAAGGGATGTACGAGGCGGAGACGGCGTTAGCGGGGGATATTTTGCGGTTGCTGAGGCAGGGCCAAGGGGAGCAGAAAGACCGGGGCTATATTGAGGCGTTGATTGATGATTACCAGAACCGGACTTCGATGGAGTTTGCGCCGGAGCAGAGGCAGGCTATTGTTGCGGCTATGCAGAGCAGGTTATCGGTGTTGACAGGGGGACCGGGGACGGGCAAGACTGCTTCGATTAATGCCATAATCTCAGCTTATGAGGTTATCCACCCGACGCATAAGATTTACCTTGCTTCGCCTACCGGAAGAGCGGCCAAGCGGATGTCGGAATGTACCGGGGGCCGGGAGGCCAAGACTATCCACCGGTTATTGAGGTATAACCCCCATGAGGGTGGGTTCCAGCATAACCGTTATTGTCAGTTGGAGGGGCCGGGGTTGCTTATTCTGGATGAGGTTAGTATGTGCGATACCCCTTTGGCGGCGAACTTGTTTGAGGCTATCCCGGACAGCATGACGGTGGTTCTGGTGGGCGACGAGGATCAGTTGCCATCGGTAGGCCCGGGCAAGGTACTGGGGGATATTATCCGCAGTGGCGTGGTCCCGGTGACGCGGTTAAGTCGGATTTTCCGGCAGGCGGATGGGAGTGGGATTGCGGCTTTAGCGCACCAGATCAGGGCAGGAGAAGGAATGGGATTCTGCCTGGATGATGTAGCCTTCTGCCGGGCTGATGGTGCGGCGGAGGCGGCGGACGTTGCGGTGCAGCAGGCGATCCAGGCGGTCGAAGAGTACGGGTTGATGGGGTTTCAGTTGTTAACTCCGCAGCGGCGCGGTCCGGCCGGGGTGGATGCGCTGAACGAACGGTTGCAGGAGGTTTTGAACCCTGCCGAGTTCGGCAAGCCGGAGTTAAAAGCCGGGAGGGTGTTCCGTGTTGGCGATAAGGCTATGGTTATCAAAAACAATTACAAAAAAGGCGTGTTTAATGGGGACATGGGTATGGTGACGGGGGTTGGCGAGGGCGTTACTGCTGACGGGACCAAGGAGCAGGGTATCTACGTTGAGATTGATGGTGGCGGGGTGTTCTTTGGCCGAAGTGAGATAGACCAGTTGATGTTGGCTTATGCGGGGACAGTTCACCGGTGTTTATCGCTGGATACATTAATTGAAACTGATCAAGGTTTAATACGGATTGGGCGTGCAGGGACTGGTTACGCGGGGACCATTGACGGGGTTAAAGAGTTTGTACGCACTCCAAATTTACCTGAAAAAGAAATGCTGCAAATAACGACCGAAGACGGGTATCGCATAACCGTAACTCCTGATCATGGCATTGACGCTTGGGACGGGCAACAATATTCCCGTTTTAAGGCGCAGGACTTAAAAACAGGAAATTGGCTACAAATTGGACTTGGAGTGCGGATTGAACCAAAAAGAAACCCTGAATTACCGATGCCGACGAACGGTGATATCCGCGAGAAAAAATATAAAGTTCCTTCTGAGATGACAGTAGATTTGGCTGAATTTATCGGGCTAATGGTGGCCGATGGAACTAATTTTGGGAAAGGGTTCCGGCTAGGGAAAAACCACAAAGAAGTAACTGACCGGTTTGCAGACTTGTGCGTTAAGTTATTTGGCTGCGAGCCAAGAAGATATGAAGGTCACAATATCTATTTTGCCGAGGTTTGTTCAGTATATTTAAGCCGTTGGTTAAGCGAACTCGGGGGCATGGAGCCAAATCAAAAGGCTGTTCCGGGCTGCGTATTGGCAGGAACAAGCGAGCACCATAAGGCTTTCTTGCGTGGTTTATTTGAAGACGGATCGGTTAATCTTCGAACAAATAACCCTGATATTGTTGATCACATTGAGTATATCACTTACCAGGAACGAATTGCCGCAGATGTTCAAGTTATGCTGGCTCGTTTGGGCATAGTATCCAGCCATGTAAGAAATTCAGGCAAGCACGGATATAGCAGAATATATCTTTATGGTGAATACGCCCGTATGTTTGGCGAAGCAATTGGTTTTATTACCCCCGAAAAGCAACGCAGGGCTATATTACCAGCCGGTAGGCAGGTAAATTACTTGATCCCAGTTTCCAAAGAAGAGGCAACAAAACTTTTCAGACAAAATACTTCTTTCTCAGAGCATGACAGATGCAATGCGCGTTCTCGTGGACACATAAGTCGCAATAAGTTTAATGAATTTACTAATGTGCCTGAATTGTTAAGGGCCAGAGCAGCAAGCCACCATTCGCGAATTGTATCAATCGATAAAGTCACGGAAGAATCAACCTGTTTAAATGTTCCTGATGGTCATAGGTTTTTGCAAAATGCGATCAGTGGGTGGAATTCCCAGGGCGGTGAGTGGCCGCATGTGATCTTTGTCTGCGTGACTCAGCATTTTATCCTTCTCCAAAGGAATCTGGCATATACGGCAGTGACGCGGGCCAAAAAGTATTTGACGGTGGTTGGCCAAGAGAAGGCGGTCAGCATCGCGGTTAACAACAATAAGATCAATGAACGCAATACCTGGTTGGCGGAGAGGTTGAGGGGAGGGGGATAGGAACAATGAGAGATCTTACTATGTTTTGCAATGACGGGGATTG
>CAYJKR010000030.1:0-4448 GCA_964371165.1 uncultured Gammaproteobacteria bacterium | reverse complement strand
TTTCCATTTTTCTCGCCGCGATTGCTTTTGTCGGCGTGGTTTCAATTTATAAACTTTTTTTTGTTCAGCCAACCTTTGTCTATGCCAAAGTCAAGGTCGGCCAGGGCCTCTGGTGGGCGGCGACTCAAAAACCAAGCCTCTGGTTTGTCAGAAATATCAAAAAGGGAGACGTGCAAACCGATTTGGTGGGAGAACCGACCGCCGAGATTTTATCGGTCCGCTATTACCCTACCTATATTTCCAATCAATATGACGTCTACCTGACGATGAAACTCAAGGTTTCGGGCAACAAAAAAACCGGCAAGTATAATTTTAACCGCTCGACAATCGGGGTCGGCGCACCGATTGATTTGGAATTTCCTTCTTCCCAATTTTCCGGTACGGTCACGGAATTTTCAGAGAAACCGATTCTCGATAAATATGTCAAAAAGACTGTTTATTTACTTAAATCTCTCGCCTATACTTGGGAATACGACGGCATAAAAATCGGCGATAAGTTCTTCGACGGCGAGGCCAATGCCGTTGAAATAGTCGACAAGTCGGCCATAGAACATCCTTCAACCGTAACTCCATCTAGGTATTTCCTGAACGAGGCCTTTTCGCAAGACAGAAGCGACATAGTGGTAAAATTAGAGCTCGAAGGCAAGTTTGTCGACGGCAAGTTTGTTTTCGGCGAAGAACAGGTTGTTTCTCTCGGAAAAACAGTCTATCTTTCAACCGACAATTTCACCTTCACCGACTACCTCGTCTCCAAGGTGGAATAAAATTAATCGTTTCCTCTCTTTTTGATAGAATGAAAATATGGCTCACGAACGGGAAGAACAAAGACGCTCTCTACAACCAATAATCAACCGATTGGAAACGATGATAAAACCTTCTTCCCCCACTTTTTTTGATCCTTTTGACTCAAAAAAAGGGGGGTTAGATTATTTAAATACGAGAATGGTCGAAGGATCATTCGGCCGTCTCGCTTCCAAAGACAGATCATACGGCATTGAAAATCATTCTCAAAAATTATTATCGGGCATTAAGGAGGTCAGGGAAGATTGGCATAAGGTGATCGGCGCCGACAAAGTAAAAGCAGAAAAATTAAAGTCCGACAAAATCGATCAATTAAAACAGGATTGGGAAAAAATAAAAAAGGGCGGTAAAGAGGAAGAAAAATGGATCGAAGAAGCCATCGGCTTGACGACGGCTTTTTTTGAGGATCATATTCGCGACGCGTCTCCCGGCTTTGAACTCTGGGACAACCAGCTTTTATACGTATCACTGATGACGGCCGGCGAGGGAAAATATAGTTTTGGCAATCTTTTATCCAATAACCGCGCCGTCCAGCTCGACACCGGCGAGGGAAAAACCAAATGCAGCGGCGTCATTGCCGCGGTCGACGTTATCAAGGACAAGCCTGTTATTATTATCGAGCAAAACTACGTTTCCGCCGAAACGCACGCCAAAGAAATGGCGCCTTTTTTTGAACGGTTTTTAAAAACGGAAACCGGCGTATTGACGGACAAGTCGGAGGGGAAAAAAATAATCACCGATGTCAAGGTCGACGCCAAAACAGGAATGATCACCGAGGAAAAGCGACCAGGAGAATATGACCGGCAAGCCTTTATCTATTCCGGGGGAGAATTCCATCCTCAGCAAGGGATAAACGGAAGAGAAAGAGCGTGGAAAAAAAAGATCGTTTATACCGACATCAATTCTTTAGGAATCGACTCCGTGACCGACCGCCAGATCACGACCCGGCCGGAAAAAAAGATGCAGCCCTCCAATTTTAAAAACCACGTCGCCCTCATTCAGGAGGCCGACAGTCTAATGGTTGACGAGGCGATTAACCCTTTTGAAATCGAGGCCGTCGCCGAAGGTGACCGCGCATGGAAGACCGTCGCCGATTATTTGACGCCGCGGGACGGAAAACCGTTGTCAACAGACGAAACCATTTCGTATATTTATAATCTTTGGGCTAATCTTGAAATTGTCGTCAACAAATCGCCCCTTCTAAAACTATGGCAGGAAAATAATTCGTTTTTGGCCTCCGGCGAGGGCCAGGTAATAATGGAGGAAGAAGACGTCATACAAAAAATTGAGGACAACATTCTCCCTTCTATGGCGGGGATCTTTGGTGACGACGAGGCAAAAGCCAGAAAGTATATGGAGGACAACCGTTATGTGACAGAAATAGCAGTTGAGACAATTTTGGGGCAAAAGCCATATCGCGACTTTCTTCCCGAGGAGGAACCAATTCTAATGGACCGCTATGGCATTCCTCTCGACAACCGCGAGCTCTCCAATATCCGCCAGGTTTTTCTCCAGTTGAGGAATGTTTGGGAGAGAAGGGGTTTGAATCAAATGGAAATAACGCCGGATGTTATTTCCCAATCAGTCCTGCAGACTTTGGAATCTATAAAAGTTCCGGAGCGGATACTAAACAAAGTCTTGCCGTCGGTTTTGTTTCGTGAATTCGGCGAGTTGAGGGCAACGTCGGGTTCGCTTTTGCCGGTGGCCGGTACCATGGCCGACGTTTATGAGGCGGAAACCCTGACCATTAGTCGCCACAAAAAAATCGAGAATGAAAACGTCAGCAAGGATAAATTAACTACGCTTTGTCTTGACGGAGGAACAGCAGAAATAGATTTTGTCCCGCAAAAAGATCTGTTTTCGTCCATATGCCGATACGTCAATGAAATACGGAGCCAAAACCAGGCTGGCCTTATCATTATGCCCGATATTACCTCGGCCAAGCGTTTGGCGGAATTTATCGGGAATTTCGACTCGACCGCCAAACCGACCGAATTTTTTGATACGACGAACCTTGAAGGAATCAAAGATAAATTATTGGCCATGTCAGGAGGATTGGGAAAAATCAAAGTCATTACCGGTCAGGAAGAATATAAAAAACGGGGGTCGCTCGAAAAAATGGTCGAAGACCTTAATGTGGGCGACATAATCATTACCACCCAAATCGCCCACCGTGACATCGACCCCAAATTATCGAAGGAGGTGGTCGAAAACGGAGGGTTGATGTCGATGGTCTATTCGCCACCGAATGAGCGGGGGTTGTGGCAGGCGCTGCAGCGATCAATCCGTGCCGATGTCCCGGGCAGGAGGTTACTTTTGCTCGACGAGGCAACTCTATCTCTAGCCAAGAACCGCTATCTTTTGGGCGGCTCATTCAAAGAAGAAGACCATGAAAAAAGGATTAAACGCTTTGACGAACTTTGGGAAAAAAGCCTCAAGGGAGATATTAAGGCCCAAACCGAACTTTTTGACTCCTATCTTGGCCTGTTAAGATTTATGGAGAACCAAACCAAAGATTCTATATTATTCGGTACGGTTAAGGAGAGACACCTCGACGCGTTGCAAGATAGATTGTGGAAATATACGGACGAGGGAGAAAAGAGATATCAGTGGGACGGATATATTGACTTTGTCGCTTATAAGCATTTTGCCAACAGGCCGGGCGTTCAAAAAGCAGAGATACCGCCGATTGATGCCTTTTTGAATCTCAAGACAGACGAAGAAAGAAGGAATTTTTTGCAAAATCTTGGAGTTTATGGAAATATGGACTATGCGCGATTCAGGGGTGCCATTGACGATCGCCTTGCCTCCCAACTTTGGTCGGATTTTCTCGAGGTGAACGACTATTTATTCAGCGATTTTAGCCTCGACCCCAACGTCAGGCGCGCGGCAAACATTTCGCAGTACGAAACTTTTTGGCGGGATCGCCAAATATCGTTTATAAACACGTTTGACATACAAAACTATGCCAGAGAATTGCAAAAGGCCGGCGCGCTTGATTTTTGAGGCAGTTATTAGTATATTATAGGTTATGTCAAGAAAAATAGAAATCGGTAATTTTCCTCAAGGCTGGGGTCAGTCTTTCAAAGCAGATAATTTGAAAGGACTTAAGCCCGGGGGTGGCGGATTATCCCCAATTGCAAGAAAAATTGCAACGCCAGTTAAATTAGCAACGGCCGCTTCATTATTATTGACATCGTGCGGAACTCCCAATGTCGAAGCCGCCAGTCCGACTATTAATCCTGCAACCCCTGATGGTTTGACGCCAACTCCTTCCCCAGAAAATCCCACTCCATCTGTGCCAACAATTGAAGTTGACGGATTAAAATTACCCGACCCGAAAATATCCAACCCCGAGCTCTTTGACATCACTAAACAAGACTCCCCTATTGTTGAGTTTGCCAATGCTTTCGGAGTTACGCCCCAAGAGGTCGGAGAACTGACACCCGAAGTCAAAACCGCCATTGATGGTACCCAGTTTGCCGTTTTGATGACTGGCGATCTTCCCCAAACCGCCGACTTTGACGAATCCGGCACTCCCCTTATGATTGCGGAACAAGGAGAAAATGGGTGGATATGGAACGAGATTAGATTAAGTAACTCAAACAAATACAAAATCGCATTTACGACACATGTTGAACCTACTG
>CAYJKR010000029.1:0-4975 GCA_964371165.1 uncultured Gammaproteobacteria bacterium | reverse complement strand
CATTGGACAATTTTTTACGCCTGGAGGGGTTCTATTTCGATCTTGCCGGGATAAAAAATATGTCTCTTTTTTTCCCTTGGAAAGACCAATTTTCAGGTATTGCCCAAGTATTACCATATGGATTTGCTTTATTAATGATTTTGGGTTTAATTAAAAGCGTACAAGAAAAGAAGTATAGTTTTCTTCTGTTGTTTTTTCTCTGTGCCTTAGCCCTTCTTTCAGTTACACCACCTTTTTCCTGGGTCAATAATATTATTCGACAAAACGGTTTTATTAACCAGATTTTCCGCTCTCCTTTTACCAAGTTTATAATCCCCTATTCGCTTGTTTACAGTTTTTTTGTCGCCCAGGGATTTATTTTCATAATAAAAAAGCTTCCTCGTAATTTTAAATCCTTGATAACAATAATTACTCTCGCTCTGATATTCTTTTATTCCTACCCCTCGTTTAAGGGTTATTTTATCTCTCCTGAAATGAAAGTCAAAATTCCCAACGATTACTTTCAAGTAATGGATTATTTAAAGAATGAGGATAAATCAAAAAGAATTGCCCTCTTGCCCGATTACACCTTCTGGGGATGGTTTTTTAACAAGTGGGGTTATAACGGAAGTGGTTTCTTGTGGTACGGAATCGAGCAACCCATTATTTCACGAACGTTTGACGTATGGAATCCTAAATCGGAAGGTTATTTTTGGGAAGAAAAACAGGCGCTCGAAGCAGAAAACCTGTCAAAATTCGAGGCCGTCCTTGATAAATATAATGTCGACTATTTAATCCTTGATTATTCGCTAATTCCGGTTGTTTCCAGTTACAAGAGTCTTGGCCTCGACAGAGTTGAAAATTTAGTTAATAGTAGCAATAGAGTCTCGTTGGTTTTTCGGGGAGAAAACGTTGCGCTTTTTCAGGTTAACCATCCAAAAAAAATACAAAGCTTTATCAGCGTTGCGTCAAACCTTAACTCCATTGGTCCTGAAATAAATTTAATGTCGGAAGACCACGCCTATCAAGAAAGTGGCGATTATATTTCTAGCAAAGACTATGATTTATATTATCCGTTTGCCGATCTAAATACACAAACGAGGCTTAAAAATAAATATTGGCATTTAAGTGAATCGAATGATTTCTTTTCTATATCTAGCGATGTTGACCTTGATTTCAACAATTATCAATTTTATCTTCCGGCAACCTCCTCTGCCAGCCTCGTGCAAAAGGACAAAATAACCGACCTGAAATTAAACCTTGAGCCTTCATTTGAAAACAAAAAAATCAAAATTGATTTTCAAAAATTGTTGATTAAGTCTTTCGACGTTGGCGGCTTTGACAATAATTCAAAAGAGTTTTCTTTGGACGCGCCCGATTTACCCCAAAAATACGGCTACCTGATTAAAGTGAGAAGCAAAAATATCAAGGGCTCGCCGTTATTTTTCTACGTCGTCGACGATACTAAAAAGCAGTCGATGATCGAAGAAAAGTTGCGCAACGAAACCGAATATTTTATTCTACCGCATAAATTTGATTACGGCTTGGGGTATTCTTTTGTTTTTCAAAATAAATCGTACGAAAATTACCCGTCGGAAAACATTCTAGAGGAGGTTTCGGTTTACTTGTTCCCTTACGAAGAGCTCAAAGACGTTAAATTTACTAAGAATAATCTCTATCTAAGAATAGCCAATTATTCTAACGATTTTTTGGTCAAAAAGAATAATTATTTTACCTATGAGGTAAAAACGGCTAGTGGAGACATGGTTATCCTTAATCAGTCTTACGATCCGGGCTGGGTTGCCTTTGGCAACGGCAAGATTTTGCGGCACGTCAAGGTAAATAACTGGGCTAACGGCTGGGTACTCGACGATGAGATTAATCCAGAAAATGTAAAAATTATTTTCTGGCCGCAATATCTGGAGTTTTTGGGCTTTATCTTGCTTGCCTGTGCCGGGTTACGTATACTGATTATCAAGAAGTAAATATGACAATGCTTTCCCATTTGCAAATAAGAAACCCAAAAGACGACGAAACGCCGATTGAGGCGGCGACGCAAATTTTTGCCTCGCTTCTCCCCTATCCATTCATTCCTTTGTGGCGACGGATGTTTGTCCACCCGAAAACCTATGCTTTTGAGATTTATCTGCTATCCCAAACGCTATATTTTTATGTCACTTCCCCGATCCAATCAGAGTCGTTTGTCCAAAGCCTGGTTTCCTCCTCATTTCCGGCCTCAACGGGTAAAAAAACCTCCGACCCGATGGAAATAATATTCAAATCCAAGCGACTTGCCTACGGCGAAGTGGCCTTAAACTCATATACTTATCTACCGACTAAAACGTATTTTGATTTTAGAGACGTGGACCCTTTGTCGTCCTTGGTTGGCTTTTTATCCAAGCAACCGGCCGGCCTCAAAATGGCCATCCAGGTTCTCATCACCCCGGCATATTTTCCTTGGGCCGACCACGCCGTCTCCGCCGCTCACAAACTGGCTTATGACGAGGCGGCCGCCCGCTACGGTCAAAACCCACAGCGCCAACTGATTATGAAAAAGGCTTCTTTCCAGGGGGGTAAGGCGGTCATCAGGCTTCTTGCCGGGTCAAACAATGAAGCAATCGACCCATATCCCCACTTGACCAATCTCGCCGGGACATTTGGTTCGTTTTCCTTGGGCGAAGGCAACCAATACGTCTTCAAGAAAAAGATTTTTTTCAAAAATTCATTTTTAAAAAGAGTCAAAGAGAGAAAAGTCAGCTATTTTGAAAGGCAATTCCAAGTTTTGAATGCCCAGGAGTTGGCCACCATTTGGCACCCGCCCGGGTATTTACTCTCGGGCATTAAAAACATCGCCTGGGGCAAGACTCTATTGGGAGAGCCCCCGGAAAACCTGCCGGTTTCAGACGGCGCCACGGTCGAACAAAAAAATGGCATAAATTTTTTTGCCAAGGCCGAGTTCAAAAACAAAGAACAGATTTTCGGCGTCAAAACCGAGGACAGGAGAAAACACGTATACATAATCGGCAAGACCGGCGTCGGCAAGTCTACCCTGATTGCCAACATGGCAATTGACGACATTAGAAAAGGTCGTGGGGTGGGAATTATTGACCCCCATGGCGACCTCTCGGAGACAATACTTAAATATATCCCTAAGCGCCGCCTGAACGACGTCGTTTATCTTGAGCCTTTCGACACCGAACGGCCGTTTTCCCTGAATGTCCTTGAAGTGAGAAACAGGCAGCAAAAGGATTTGGTCGCCTCTGGCATCGTTTCCATTTTCTACAAACTCTACCGCGATAGCTGGGGTCCGAGACTGGAATATATTCTCCGTAACGTGATTTTGACTTTACTCGAAACACCGGATGCCACCTTGGTTGACATCCTGGGGCTTCTCAACAACGTCGATTACCGAAAAAAAGTTGTCCAGAAGTTGGAAGATCCGGTATTAAAGAACTTCTGGGAAAAGGAGTTCGCCAAAATGCCCGACCGCCTTAGGGCCGAGGCGATATCCCCGATTCAAAACAAAGTCGGCCAGTTCGTTACTTCGCGAATGATAAGAAATATTATCGGCAAAACTAAGTCATCCATTGACCTCGAGTCGATTATGAATGAGGGCAAAATTCTCATCCTCAATCTATCCCAAGGAAAGCTAGGCGAAGACAATACCGCGCTTTTGGGTGCCATGGTTATTACCCAGTTACAGCTCGCCGCGATGAACCGTAGCTTTATTAAGGAACACGAGAGAAAAGATTTCTTTTTGTATGTCGATGAGTTCCAGAATTTTGCCACCCATTCGTTTATAAAAATCTTATCGGAGGCAAGAAAATATCGCTTGTCGTTGTCCTTGGCCAATCAATACATAGAGCAACTCGACCTCGACGTCCAGAAAGCGATTTTCGGCAACGTCGGGACGTTGATTTCCTTTGTCGTTGGAGCCCGAGACGCCCACCTTTTGACCCGCGAGTATGCCGAAATATACAGCGAAAACGACCTAGTTTCTCTTGGTAAATACGAAGTGGTAATGAAGCTGTCCATAGACGGCATGACGACTGCCCCCTTCCCGGCCAGGACCTTACCGCTCCCCTCTTTAGTCAACGACAATAGCGAAAAAATTATCCGCCTATCAAAAGAAAAGTACGGTAGAAAAATTTAGTTGGTATATAATATTCTTTCATGAAACTATCTATAGGCATTGTCGGGTTACCAAATGTGGGAAAATCGACGCTTTTCAACGCCGTTTTGAAGAAACAGGTCGCCAATGTGGCCAATTATCCGTTTGCCACCATCGAACCGAATGTTGGAATTATTGAAGTTCCCGACGAGCGCCTACAGGTTTTGGCAAAAATCGTCAATACGACAAAAATTGTTCCCGCGGCGGTTGAATTTTACGACATCGCCGGCTTGGTAAAAGGAGCGGCCGAGGGAGCGGGGTTGGGAAATAAATTTCTCTCCCATATCCGAGAAGTCGCCACGATCATTCACGTCGTCCGACTTTTCGAAGACGCCAATGTCGCCCACGTTTCCCCCCAAATCAATCCCGTAGACGACATTCAAACTATCGAGTCGGAATTGATGTTGGCCGACCTATCAACTCTAGACAAACAAAAAGAGCCAAAGGGAGACGGCGCCTCGCCCGAGGCTAAAGAAGCTTGGATAGTTTTCCAAAAAGTGCGAGAAAATTTAAATAAAAGCATCGCCGTTCGCGCTCAATCGTTAACTGACGAAGAAAAAGAAGTCTTAAAGCCTCTGAATCTTTTGACCCTCAAGCCTGTTATCTTCGTTTTCAACGTCTCAGAAGCTCAGCTTCAAAAAAAAGAGGAAACCGAGAAAAAAATCGAAGAAATTCTCGGTCAAGCTACCGATAAAAATACATCCTATCTATATCTCTGCGCCAAAATGGAGTCCGATATTGTCATTTTGTCGACTTTGGAGCAAAGAGAATATCTTAAAGGATTTGGACTCACCGAGTCGGGGTTAAATCGATTGATCAAAAAAG
>CAYJKR010000028.1:0-5007 GCA_964371165.1 uncultured Gammaproteobacteria bacterium | reverse complement strand
TTTTGGCCGGCGACTTCAATTACTTCCCCTATCAAAGGCGAAGACTGGAGAACCTGATGAAAGCCTACCGATTGAAGGAGGCGACCAAAAACATTTTCCAAACCATCAAGTTCACCAGAGACGGTCTTTTTGAAAATTTCAACCTATTCCAGAGGGTTTCTCTGAAGTTGGCCAAAAAACTCCTGCAGAACCTGAAGATCGACTATATCTTTTATCGCGGTCTGGCGCTCAAAAAAACCGAGAGGGTCGAAGTCCGCTTCTCCGACCATTTCCCGATTGTTTCCTATTTCAGGCTTTGAAATAGTCTCCTGATAATTTCCAGATATTTTTCCAGGTCGCTCTTGTGGATTTCTTTAGGTCGATAGAGAGACCCCCCCATCGGGTAATTGACGATTTTTTCCTGGACGTCTCCCTTGAATAACATGTGGGCCGTCACCAGCAGGTATTTATAAAATAGAGTCAGCCTGCCTTCTCTCCGCATTCTTCTCATCGAGAATTTGAGCTTAAGGTTGTGAAGAAAGCGCGCTCTCACGCCCCAGCCTTGAGCTTTTTGGATTAAGTTATGGTCTTCCGCCAGGAAAAGCTTCTCGTTAAATCCTCCCAAAAGACTAAAAAAGTTTTTCTCGACGATCATTGACCCCCCGGTCGAAAACGGCCGGGTAAGGTTTTGGGAAATGTCTACTAAATAATTTATGAGCTGGAAGCCGACGTCCATCTCCAGGGTTTTTTTGTCGGGAATAATGGCGGGAATGAAAATCAAGCCGTTATTTTTCCTGATTGTTTTGGCCAATATTTTTGTGAAGCCCGGGCCTATCTGGGCGTCAGCATCCAAAAATACCAAATAGCTCCCTTTTGCCTTGAGGGCGCCGTAGTTTCTCGCCCGGGAAACGTTGTGGGGCCTCATCTTGAAAAAATGTAGCGGCAGTGTTTTTTTGAACTCGACGACTTTTATCTTCGTGCCGTCGGTCGAAAAAGAATCAATAACGATTACCTCAAAATTTTTCTCTTTTTGTGCTGACAGGTCTGAAAGCAGTCTGGGGATGAATTTTTCCTCGTTTAGGGTAGGGATAATAACGGAAAAAAGGGGCTTCATAAAGGCGAATATATTATACAATATCGTTAATGACGGTTTCTGTTGTCATTCCAGCCTACAACGAACAAAATTCAATCGGTCTATGCCTCGACAGCCTGATGAACCAGGAACAAAAGCCTGACGAGATCATCGTCGTCAACAACAACAGCGCCGACAGAACCGCCGAAATCGTCAAAAAATATCCCGGAGTCAGCCTCTATCTACAAAAGCTCAAAGGAACGATCCCGACGAGAAACTACGGATTTGAAGTGGCCCGGGGCGATATCGTCGCCCGCTGCGACGCCGATACCATCGTCCCCAAAAACTGGATTAAAGACATTGTTCTCGATTTTGAAAAGGACAAAAGTATCGTCGCCGTCTCGACGCCGGTTCTTTTTTACGACATAAAATGGGCGAACCAATTGCTCCTTCTCTATTACCTTTATATGTTCATTCCGAGAATTTTCATGGGCCACTATCCGGTCGTCGGCCCGAGCATGGCGGTTTTGCGATCGGCGTGGGAGAAAATAGACCAAGACCTTTGTACCGATCCAAAGAAAGTCCACGAGGACATAGATATATCATTCCACATCATGAAATTGGGTAAAGTCTACCACGACCCGAAGATTATTGCCCATACGTCGGGGAGAAGAATGGAACACCACCCGCTGACGTTTTTTGGAGAGTATGCCTTGAGATTCTTCAAGATGCTGGGAACTCACTGACTCTTAAACATTTTTTTTATTTCCTTGAGGGTCGTGGCGTCTTCCGGTTTTTTGTCGTCGCGAAACCTCTCCAGCCTTGGAAACCGCAGCGCCAATCCCGCGGTATGGACGGGCGACTTTGTCAGCTCGTCCGCCCTAATCTCAACGACGATTCCTGGCTTCACCCAAACATCGCACTCGTTCATTTTATTTACGGAGTAGTTTTCCGGTTTTGATTTTGTATTCAGGGCTTTTGACTTTTTATTGAGCTCCCTCCATTCCACGTCGGTCAAACCCGTGCCGATTTTGGCGACGGTGAGAAACTTTTCATTCTTCTCGTCCAACACCCCGGCCAAAAAGGCGCCTATTCCAAATCCGGTCCTTTTGCCCCGCCCGAGGTCGTACCCCATCACCAGGCAGTCGATCGTGTCTTGGATTTTTGACGAATAACTCCGCTTGTACTTGATCCAGTTCCATTCCCGGGCTCCCGGCTTATAAACGCCGTCGATTTTTTTGGCCAATATACCCTCCAACCCTTTGCCAACAGCTTCGTCAAACAATTTTTCGAGCCTCTCCTCTTTGGTGACCTCTTCCTGGTCGGCTAGGAAAACCGTATGCTTGGCCACGTCTCTTGTCGTTGTAATGACCTTCTCCAGTGTTTTCCGTCTTTTTAAAAACGGTTCGTTGATAAAATTTTTTCCGTCCAGCCATAAAAGTTCAAAAGCAAAAAGTTTTAAGGGAATTTTTTCCGCCATTTTTTCGATATCGTATTTTCTTTTTCTTTGTACCGTTTCCTGGAAAGGCAGGAATTTGCCGGTCTTGGTGTTGTATCCGATTGCCTCGCCTTCAAAAATTATCTCTTCTGCCTTGACTTGTTTTTTCACTCCGGCAACGACGTCGGGATACATATAGGTTACGTCTTCAAGGCTGCGGGAAAATAATCGGACTTCCTGCTTTGCTTTGGAATAATGTACGCTCAACCTGAATCCGTCGAATTTTGGCTCGACCAAACAGGCGCCGAGTTGTTTTAAGATCTCTTTGGCCGAGGACAGCCTTTCCGCCCTCATCATAATAATCGGCGTGAAGACTTTCGGCTGGATTGAGTTCATGGCTTTAATTCCTTTTTCTTTGAGAATCCGCCCGATGAACCCAAGCTCCGGCCTGACGTGGTAAGCCTTTTCCAAATCGGGTCTTATGCTTTTGTCTCCTTTGATCATCCAGGAGAAGGCGTCCAAAACGGTCATGTCGGAAAACCCGAGACGAATCACTCCGGTCGGGAGGCGCGCCAAAAAGCGCGAAGACAAAGAATCGAGTTGTCTCACGAGCTGGGATAACAAGCTTATCTTTGCCTCCTGGCTCCCCGGTCCGGATGAGGTCGCCAGGCGATAAAACACGTCATAAACCTCGTTCACATTCATCTCCCTTTCCTCGAAAGACGAATATTGTTTTTTAAAATGCTCGAGGGTTTCCCCGAGGTCGCCCAACCTCTTGAATTCCTTTTCGAAGTAACCCTTTTCGATGTTCATAGCAGAAATGGCGGCTCGGATGATCATTTTTTCCGCCATGCCGAAGTCTATCCCCTCAAAGGCGGGCCTGACGCGTCCCTGAAGGAGGTAGACGACTTTCTCGATTTCCTCAGGCGTCAGCTTTTTATATAACTCGGCCAAAATCCTCGTTATTTCAAGGCGCGAGGAGTTTTGGCTAATGCGATCGAAGTAAATCGCTAATTCTGAAAATTTCATAAATTAAATCATGACGTATCTGGCGGCTTTGGTGCTCCCGACCTTTTTAATCAGCCCCTTTTTGATCAAATCCTGAAGGTCTCGTAGCACGGTATCCTCGGAAACGTCGGGAAAAACATTGGCAAACATCTGGTTTTGGACGAAACCGGTGTCGGTCAGGTATTCGATTAATTTCATCTGGCGCTCGGTCAGGTAAATCTGTTGGCCGCCGAAACGCTCTTTCATCTTGACGTCGCGGGATAGCTTGAGAATTTTCTCCTTGATTTTTTCAAACTCGATGGCCGCGCCGGAGGTAAAATATTCGAGCCAACTACTTAGGTCTCCGGCCGACGCCTTTTGAAGGTTTTCATAGTAGGTGACGGCGTCTTTGTCGTAGTATTCCTCGAGCGAAAAAAACCTCCTGATGTCGTACCCGCCCAAAAGCAAAATCAGGGTGGCAAGAACCCGGGCGACCCGGCCGTTGCCGTCAATAAAAGGGTGGATCCGGACCAGTTCGTGGTGGGCGATGCCGGCTTTTATCACCGGGTGCAGGCTGTCGCGGTCGTCGCGGTTGACCCAGTACAAAAACTCGCGCATCAAAAATGGTACTTCCAGTGGCGGGGGCGGCCTAAAGGTGACCTCGCCGGTGGCCGAATTTCTCACGATGACCTGTTTGTTCCGGAATTCCCCCAAGCTCTCGGGAGCCAAAATTTTTTCGGTGATGATGCGGTGGATTTTTTTGATTAAAAGCTCGGTTATTTTGTCGATTTTCTTTTGAGCTTCAATGTCTATAAACTCTATTACTTTCCGGTAGTTGATGATTTCCTGGATGTCTCGGGGGCGGCCGATGACGTCGCGGCCTTCCAAGATATCTTTGGCGTCGTCTTTGGCAAGCTTGTTGCCCTCAATGTGGGTACCGTGGTAAGCGGAACGGACGATGGCGTCTTCCTTAAACTGCTTTTCCCACAAAGGCAAAAGCGGCGAGTGTTTGATGACTTCTTCGGCGGCTTCTATTTTGGCAATACTCATCATGATCTTGTTGGAGATGGAAAATACCGGACTAAACATAGATAAATTATACCCAATTTGTTACACTTTAATCATGGTTTACGCCTTGGAAATAAACCCAACCTCTTTCCCGGCAGCTCGTTTTGCCAATATTTCTTCTCTTTTGAACATCGCCTTGCCTTTGGTTTTGGCCGGGGCCGGTCTGGTCTTTTTGATGATGGCCTTGATGTCCGCCTTTAACATCCTGACCCACGGAGACAATCCGGAAATCTTGAAAAAATCTTATTCGTCGGTGATGACAGCCGTCATCGGGCTGATTATCGTCATTGCTAGTTTTTTAATCGTTCGCGTCCTGGGAGGCCTCATCGGCGCCCAACTTTTGCCGCAGTAACAGTTGTCGTATATAATAAAAGCATGGAAATAGACGAAATTTTTGGCAAGGTTACACCGCCGCCGGGAATGAATATCGGCGGAGGCGGTGACCCGGTCGCCGGCTTGGGGT
>CAYJKR010000027.1:0-6267 GCA_964371165.1 uncultured Gammaproteobacteria bacterium | reverse complement strand
AGCTGTAAAAATGTCTCCCGATCCGACCGAGTCGACAATGTCTTTGACTTTTACCAGCTCACTTTTTACTAAAATTGACCTGCTTTTATAAAAATATTGTGAGCCCTTGTATCCTAAAGTCATAATCACTTTTATCTTTTTTGCCCAAACTCTTGCAATCCTACCCATGTTTTTGTGGTCTTCGTTTGAAGAGATCACAAAGTCAAAAAAGGGGAGGAGCCTATCGGCTTCGACGAATTCCCTTTGAATGACATTATTATTTTTGTCAAAATAACGATAATATCCTTGGGGAGAAAGAATTTTAACGGCATTTTTTTTGGTCTTTTTAAAAAGTGAGGCGATGTAGTCGGGTCGATAATCTGGTGTAAGCGGAGCCAAAAAGATCAAGTCGCTTTCAGAAACAATCCTTTTTATCTTATCGGTAATGGGGACGGGCTTGGCATATTTTAAGTTGAAGGCTTTTTGAGATCTTTTATTTCCTTTCGATCGATTTTCGTAGATTAAGGTTTTATTCGGTTGAAGTTCGATCGAGGGGGCAACAATCTTTAAGTTTACGCCAGGGAATTTGTCAAAAATTTTGGCCATGAAGACTGTCGGTCCGCCGGGTGCCATGTAAGAGGTGTTTTCGGAGATATTACGATCGATGCAGACATGGCCTATTATGACGATATTCACGTATAATATTGTAGATGTTCAAGCCGAAACAAGCAAAAGGAGTAGCATCACTAGTCGTTCTCTCGTTTTTTTTTGGCGCCACAGCGATTTCGGTTCGGTATCTGGGCTTGGTTTTACCCCTTTTTCAACAGATTTATATCACGACGGCAATAGCGTTTTTAATCAGCCTTTTGTTTTTTAAAAGAACGCTGACCTTTTCTAGGTTGAAAAAAATTTCTTTGCACGACTGGGGAATAATAATTTTTAGGATCGTTGTCGGTTACATAATAGCCGTACCGCTTTACCGAGAATCGATTGCGATTGCCAAGATTAGCAACGTGACGTTTCTCCAATCGATTCCTTTCGGCGCCGTTTTTGGCTGGCTTCTTTTTAAAGACAAATTTTCCTGGAAAAAATTATTTTATGTCATTGTTGCTTATTTGGGTGTCATTTTGATCGCCGTTTCCGACTTTTCCTCCATATTGAATTTTGGAAGAGGAGAACTGTTTTCTATAATCTCCGCGGCCTTTTTTGCTTTGAGCTTTCTCGCCCGGAAGTGGTTGAGCGACGACCTGACAGATAAAGAATTAACCCACGTCATATTATTTGTTTCGACGATAATTATTTTTTTCGTATCAATTGTAGCAGGAGAAGGGTTGCCTTCAATAAAATGGACGTGGGTATTGTTTTGGGCCGCCTTATTTACGGGTTTCTTCAACGCCGTGAATATTTTCCTCATTAACTATGGTTTTAAAAGAGTGAAAGCGGTTTTGGCGGGGAATATCATTACCCTGGAGTCGGTTTTTGCCCTCGTTCTTGCCTTCTTGTTTTTTCGCGAACTACCTTCGCTTAAAGAACTTTTTGGAGGCGCTCTGATTATTGCCAGCGTGATTCAGATGAACAGAATCAGTGAAGGTTGATTTACAATTGTCAATTGTCTACTATTACATTGGTGGTATAAGTTGGAAAAATTATGAATAAAACTTTTTTGGTCGTCGGCCTGGTTTTGGTTATCCTCGGCGGTATCTATTTTTTCAACCAACGCCAAAGCACAAACACCAACGAGGTTTATAACTCAGGACCGACAGTTACTTCGGGACCCGAAGTCGAGGGCTCAAGGTACCTGACGTATTCCCAAACTAATTACGACAACAACATTGACAAAAAAAGAGTTTTCTATTTTCACGCCGTCTGGTGCCCGACGTGCAAAGTGATAAACGAAGAGTTCAACGCTAACTTGGACAGGATTCCCGAGGACGTTATTGTCCTTAAGACCGATTATGACTCCCAAAAAGAATTGAAGAAGAAATACGGCATTACCTATCAGCACACTTTTGTCCTCGTCGATGACGAAGGAAACGAAATCAAGACGTGGAACGGCGGCGGTATAGAGGAATTGATTAGCAATACTAAATAATAATGTTTTTACTGATTCTCTTTGCCTTTTTGGGAGGCGTCGTCACCATTCTTTCTCCGTGCATTCTGCCCATTTTGCCTGTGGTTTTATCGGGCACGGTCGGCGGGGGGAAAAGAAAACCCTTAGGTATAATTACGGGTTTTGTTTTGGGTTTCACTTTTTTTACCCTGTTCCTGTCGGCAATCGTCAAGGCAACGGGATTATCGGCGGACCATCTGAGAAGCGTCTCCGTCTTCATTCTCATTCTGTTTGGGCTAAGCCTACTTATTCCCGAGCTACAAAAACGAATGGAGAGATTTTTTTCGAGAATCTCTGACGGTATCTCGACCGGAAACAAAGACGGATTCTCCGGAGGGATAGCGATCGGGTTGAGTTTGGGGTTGCTTTGGACGCCCTGCGTCGGGCCTATTCTCGCCGCCATCATTACCCTGGCGGCAACGAGCGCGGTAACTTTGAACGCCTTCTTTATCACCCTGGCTTATTCTCTCGGGACGGCCGTTCCGATGTTTATTATTATGGCGGGCGGAAGAAATTTACTGAATAAGGCGCCTTGGCTGTCAAAAAATTCCGCCAACATCCAAAAGGCGTTCGGCGTTTTGATGATAGTAACGGCTATCGGGATTTATTTTAGCGTCGATCGAAAGTTCCAGGCATACATTTTAGAGAAATTTCCGAATTACGGAGTCGGGTTGACCAAGTTCGAAGACAACCAAGCGGTCAAGAGCGAACTGAAGAAATTGGAGACGGGGGAGAACGACTCGATTGGAAATTTGAGCGATATGTTTTATCCCACCGCTCCCGAATTGATCGAAGGAGGGCAGTGGTTTAATAGCGAGCCTCTAAAATTATCGGAACTTCGCGGCAAGGTCGTTCTCATCGATTTTTGGACTTACACCTGTATCAACTGCATCAGAACCCTGCCGTATCTAAAAAGTTGGCACGAAAAATACAAAGACAAAGGCTTGGTTATTATCGGCGTTCACACGCCTGAGTTTGAATTCGAGAAAAATCCCAAAAACGTTGAGATGGCCATTAAAGATTTCGGGTTGGAATATCCGGTGATGCAGGACAACGACTACGCCACCTGGCGTGCCTACAACAACCGCTATTGGCCGGCCAAATATTTCATCGACAAAAATGGCAAGATCCGCGACAGGCATTTCGGCGAGGGAGAGTATGACCAATCGGAGCGAACCATTCAAGAACTTTTGAAAGAAGCGGGGACGCTAAAAGAAGATATGGCGATCGATAATCCTTCATATTCCGTCGAGTCGAGGTCGCCGGAAACGTATCTGGGCTCGAACCGAAGAACCGACGACCCCAATTTATCTTATTCGGGAACGTGGGAAGTAACTTCCGAGAGAGCCCAACCCTCAAAGGGCGCCACCCTCGTCTTTAACTACGAGGCCAAAGATGTATTTCTGGTGATGGGATCGAAAAATGAAAACGTCGGCAAAGTGAAAGTCTATTTGGACGGAAAGTTGGTGACGACAATCACGGTCCAGGAATATAAATTGTACGATTTAATAAAACTATCAAACCCGGGAAGACACGTATTAAAGTTGGAATTCCTCGACTCCAATTTGGAACTCTACGCTTTTACTTTCGGGTGATTTGGTAGAATAAATTTTTATGACACCTTTTGCCCACGTCGCCGTCGGTTATTTAGCGACCCAGCTCGTCGATTTTATCAATCCGAGCCTTCATTTTAACGACCCGGGAATTATCATTGCCGGGATTGTCGGAGGCAACCTCCCCGACTTTGACGTTTTTTTTGTCAAAGACATAACCAAGCACAGAAACACCATTACCCACGCGCCTCTTTTTTGGCTCCTAGTTATCGGTGGATTTTTGGCCGCCTCATACCTTATGGGTAATAATTTGTTTTTCCGATATTTTCTTGCCTTAGGCGTAGGAGTATTGTCGCATTTTTTAACCGACTGGTTCGCCGCAAGGGGACTGGATGGAGGGATAAGATTACTCTATCCGTTTTCAAAAAAACACTATGGACTCTATCCTCTGGAAAAAGAAAAAATAAAGTTTGAGGGGATACAAACGATGTTCAAAAGAGAATTTATCAAATACTATATGGAGAACTCGTTTCTTTTCTACAGCGAAGCTGCCCTTATTCTTATTGGCTTAATTATTTTCCTAAATAGAAGTCTCTCTTTGTTTTTGAAAATTTTTCTATAGCGTATCTCAATGCCGTCCGCGGCATAGTTTTATAGTGCCTCATTAGGAAATCCTCTTCGGCTTTTTGGTCTTTTTTGCCAACCTCCCTTAGAGTCCAGCCGACGGCCTTGTGGATCAAGTCATGTTCGTCGTAAAGAAGGACCTCGGCGATTTTTAGGGAATCTTTGAAATCATTCTTGCTGATGAAGACAAAAGTGGAAATGATAGCGATCCTTTTCTCCCAAAGATTTTTGGACTCGGCGAGACGATAAAGAATTGACCGATCACGCGTCAATAAGTAATTGCCGATAATGTCGCGACAAGTGACGTCGACTAGGTCCCAGTTATTTATGTATTTAGTATTTTTTAGATAGAAGTCGAAATATTCTTTTCTAATTTCTTCCTCCGCCTTTTTGTTTTTCAAAATCAAAATGAAAAGCGCCGTCATCCGAAAGTCGTGAAATTCGTTTTTCAGAAGTTCACCGATTTCTTTGAGAGCAATATTTTTAAAATGTTTTTTAGCGATTTGTCTTTCAACCGGAGTGGTGATTCCTAAGAACTTGTCGCCCTCGCCGTATTCGCCAGGGCCGGTTTTAAAAAATCTTAGAGAATGTTTTGCCCTTTCTGGGTTTTTTTTCTTCAACAGGTCTTTTATCAAGTCGTCCATCGCTATATTGATATATACTATCAATATGGACGACAAAACTAAAGTCGCGGTTGTCGGGTGCGGCCGGGTCGGGATTACCGCCGCCTACACGATGTTCCTGAAAAACACCATTAATGAAATCATCCTTTATGACCGAAATCCCGAAAGGATGGCCGCCGAACGATTAGACTTTCTTAACAGCCTGTCTTTTTTGGGTAAAACTCAGGTTACCGTCGCCAAAGACGCCGTCGGCATCAAGGACAGCGACATCATCATTTATGCCACCGGCGCCGCCCAAGAGCCCGGAGAAACGAGACTAGACTTGGTAAAAAAGAATACCAATATTTTAGAGACGCTGTTGCCAAAGTTATTGGAACAAGCGCCAAACGCCACCGTCATCATGGTCGCCAACCCGGTCGACGTTCTGACTTACAAGGCCTACAAAATCGCCAGAAATAAGCGGGGAAAAATATTCGGATCGGGGACGACTCTCGACACCGCCCGTTTCCGTTATTATTTATCTGAGTCTTTGAAGGTCAGCCCGATTAACATTCACGGGTACATCTTGGGCGAACACGGCGACAGTTCTTTTCCGACGATTTCAACCGCCAACGTCGGGGGCGAGCCGATTACGGAAATGAAAGGAGCCTCAAAGGAGCTGGTCTTAGAAGCGTATCAAAAAGCCAGGAACGCCGCCTACGAAATCATCGCCGGCAAAGGCGCGACCTATTATTCGATTGCCGTCGTCTTGGACCAGCTGGTCGAGGCCTGTTTTTCAGACGCGAAAAGAATCTTTCCGGTTTCGGTTCCGCTCGAGGGCGAATATGGACTAAAAGACGTCTCCTTGAGCGTCCCTTGTGTTTTGGGTCGCGACGGGGCAGAGAAAATCATAGAACTTAATTTATCCGAGGAAGAAAAAGGATCGCTGAACAAATCGGCGGAAGTTTTAAGGCAATATCTTACCTGACGACAACGGTAATTTCTCCCTTGAATTGTCTATCGATGAGTTCAGAGGCTTTTCCCCTGACTATCTTTTCAAACTTTTTGGTCAGTTCTCGGCATAGAGCGACATCGGGATTCCAATCGGATAATAATTTTAGTGTTTCGTTAATTCTTTGACCGGACTCGAAGAAAACAAATATAATATCGGGGAGAAGTTCTTTAACGCTTTTTAATTTGTTGATTAATTTGATTTTCTCCGATTCTTTTTTTGGGAGAAAACCCAAAAATGTGAACTGGTTTGCTTCAAAGCCGGAGTGAACTAGAGCCGTTGAAATCGCCGTCCCTCCAGGGATAACGGTAAAAGGAATGTTTTTCTTTATAACCGTTTTTACCAATAAATAGCCCGGGTCGCTTATCAAGGGAACTCCGGACTCGG
>CAYJKR010000026.1:0-6379 GCA_964371165.1 uncultured Gammaproteobacteria bacterium | reverse complement strand
CCGCCGCCGGGAATGAATATCGGCGGAGGCGGTGACCCGGTCGCCGGCTTGGGGTCGCTTATAGGCTGGGGTATAAATGTTTTTATCATCGTCGCCGGACTCTTCATGCTCGTTTACCTCCTCTGGGGCGCCTTCGACTGGATCAACTCGTCGGGTGAAAAAGAAAAACTCACCAAGGCCCAGCAAAAAATCACCAATGCTCTTTTGGGAATGGTCCTCATATTTGCCATCCTCGTCGTCTTCAACGTCCTCGCCGGACAGATGTTGGGAATTGTCGAGCAAACTCCGGACGGATTCAGGCTGAAGATTCCTACTCTACGATAGTTTTTCCTATGAGGGAGGGTATTCCTTTTTCGGCGGCCCTAAGAGATTCTTTTACCTTGCCCTTCATTCCCCCGGATACGTCGATATGTCTTTTCTGGAAAAATACTTTTTCCATTTTGGGAAAATCTTTTTTCCCGATTTTTTTTATCACTTTCCCCTGCCGGTTAAGGACTCCGGAAGTCGCCCCGTAGAAAATTATTTTCTCAATCGGGTAGCCGCGTCCCTTGAGGTCGATTGCCAAGTCAACCAAAAACTTGTCCATCGAAATGATGGAGATTTTGTTTTTAGCCTTAATTAAATCGGCGTGAAAGACGGGAATTTTTTTCCTTTCGAGCATTTGGGCTATTTTTTTAATATTTAAATTGTCGATAGAAAAAGGCTCTATAGACTCTGCCCGAAGGCCAAGATTGACGAGAGAGGCAACGACGATTTTATTCAACTTTCGGACCGCTTTTCGAATAGGTAACCAGCCTTTCCCCAAATTATTTTTGTATCTTTTAGCCAACGGGTGGCCAAATCCCCCAGCGCCCGTAGCCAGGATCAAGGAAAGGCTTTTGTCTTTTCCCAAAGTGTTTTTTACCCGCTTTGACAGGCGGTCTATTTTATCGAGTCGGGCGACGTTCATCTTACTTTTGTCCGATATCAAAGACCCGCCGAACTTTATTAAAATGATTTTTTTCATAAAAGTATTATACAAGCTAAAAAAACACCCCGCCGTCGCGGGGTGTTTTAGCTTTGCTTGTTTAAATTATTAGTTCGTTGGTGTTGGCATGCTCGTTGGTACTCTTTGCGGAACACAACACAGGAAGTTCTTGTATGTCGCTTGGTCCGACGGCGCTTGGTCCGGATCGGCATATGGTGTATACGTTACATCTGCCAGGTCCTGACAACTGTCAAATCCATTTCCGTAGGCGCTGCTTGATCTATACCAATTTCCTCCTTGTTGTTTACAGGTTTTTTGCACAATAGATATCGTGGGTAGTTTTGTGGTTACACAACAAACATAGTCTGCGACTTTCTCTGTAGCCTTTGTCGATTCGGAGTAACCCGCGCCGATATCGGAACACTTAAAGGTAGCTCCGTTTCTATCGACCTTGTACCATTTGCCTCCGGTGGAAGTACAGCTGACCGCAGCACTCGTTGGCCTTTTTTCTGTAATACAACACAAGAATCCGGCTCTCGTCTCGGTAATTCCGGTTGCTTGTTTGTACCCGGCCCCCAATTTACCACACGATGAGTAGCTGGTCGTTCTGTACCAATTTCCACCCTTAGACGTACAACTTACTCCTTTTTTAGGAGTTGGCTGTTTTTCTGCAACACAACATCGCGATGTTACATTGCCATCCCTATCTTTTTGGTCTCTCGAGGGATCTGCCGAAAAGGAAGTTTTGTACGCGGCAGCCAGGGCATTGCATCCTCCTGGATATTTCTTGGTGCTCGCGTAGGTACATTTTCCTCGGGCGGCGGCCTCACTATCAGAGGTGAGTTTTTGGTTGTTGGTGTAATTGGTCAAAAAAAATGTGCCGACGACTGCGGCAACCAGAACTACCAAGTACACCAAGGTTTTTGAAACACAAAATTTGTCTTTCATTTTTCACCTCCTTTCCTTTAATAATTGATCAATTATTAACGACTCTATTACCATAGTACCTATAATCTGGCTCATTTGTCAAACCCTACTCTACCTTAAAGATCTTACTATTGACCAAAACGTATATGGCGTCGTTGTAAACCGTAAGGTCGGTGGCTTTGGTCAAAATTTCGGACTTGACTTGCCTGTCAAATCCTCCTTCCTTGTCCATGACGTAAACCGTCCCCGATTTTTTGTCCCAAGCGTAGACGCTGTCCAAATCTTTAGACGTAAAGACCCGCGTTATACCAACATTTCCTTCGGGCAAGCTCATTCCAAATCCGTCCCTCAATCCAGACGTGAATTTGATAATGCTGCCTCCCCCGCCGATATATAGGGAGCCGTCGATGATAAGGTTTGACGCGAACGATAAATCGGTCGCTTGGCCCGACGCAAAGTAGGAGGCCTTGGCGCCAAATCCGTCCTCTGTCCCGGCGTATTTGTAGACTTCGTCCTTGCCCGTGTCCAAAACATAGAGGTTGGCGTTGAAAGCGGCTAAATCCTTGACCACCCCCCAGTCTTTGTCCTGGTTGATGACTCTTTTTACTTTGCCCGCCTCGTCAAAGGTATAGACGCCCTGCCCCGGGACGTAGAAATACTTGCTCCCTTCGTAAGAGGAAATCAGGGTGGCTTTTTTCAGGTCGGGCGAGGTGGTCTTGTCCAAGGATTTTTTGTCGAGGGAAAGCTCATAAAGATTGCCGTTGGTCTTATCTAAAATTAAAGCCGTGTCTCCCTCAAGATAGAGCCTGTCTCCTTTGGCGGCTTTATTATCGACCGTCAGGTCGAAAAACTCTTCTTCCTTTGCCTCCTCTTTTTTTAGGATTTTTGATTCGGCGGCGGCGATCTGTTTTTCTAGCTCCTCTATTTCTTTTCTTTTCGGATAGGCCGCTTTAATTTCGGAAAGCCTTTGCCGGCCTTCTGTGATTGAGGCGATCGCGCTATCCATGTTGAAAAAGGCGGTCTCTTCGGCCTCGGTTAGTTTTTGGGTGATAAACTGGCGCGCCAGATTAATTTTCTCGGAGGCCTCGGCGTTTGACCTTCGGTAATAACTCAGGACGACGCTCCAAAGTAAAATCAAAAAGATAACCAAAACCGTTATTCCGGTTAGAATTTTCCGTCTGCCAAATCTAGCGTAATAAACAGCCAGGCTTTCTCTTGTCTGGTCGATAAAACTACGGGGAGCAATAATCGTTTCTGATTCCTCGACGCCTCCGGCGACTGACTCTTCCGAAAGAGTGAAGTGGACAAATATCGCCACTGCCCCTTGGTCTCCTTGCGCCTTAAAGCGGGACGCGACGTCGTCGACCACCTGGTGGGGAGACTTGTGGTCAAAAATTTTCTTCAATTCCTCCCCGCCTCCGACAAGGTCGAGAAAGTGGGAAGTCGTAAAAACAAAAACGTCGTCGCGTTCAAAGTAACCGGAGGCGGAAGAGTCGCCCGACAAAAGGGTGGCGACGTTATTTTTTCTCTTGATGACGATTTCGCCCATGCCGACCGTTTTCAGATAGAGGATGGTTCCTTTCAGGTATCCGAGGCTCAAAGAAAATCCCGTCGGCGGATTTTTTTCTTTGATGACCGAGCTCAACTTGTTTTCGATGTCGGGCAGGCCGGAAATGGCAGCCTGGTGCAGGACTTCTGTTAGATACCTTAAAAATTCCCGACCCGCCTCGGGCGTCAAGCCGTCCTCGGCTTTGAAAGCGACAAAAAAATTCTCCTCGACTTCAACGCCGCTATAGCCCGCTTCCGTTTGTTGGCCTAAATAAAATGCGGTTTCGAATTGTGCCATATTAGATCAAGAAAATTGAGAATATTAAAAGTATAAACGCCACGGTGGTTTGAATCGAGGAGACGACGTATAGAAGACTGTTGGCTTTGTCCTGGACGACCCTCCCCATTACTCTCACTTGTTTGCCCAAAACCAAGGAAAAGAGCAAATAGAAAACCGAAACGGCAATCGAGACTGCCTTGAAGGCGGCTGGCCCCCACGAGTTAATTTCCATGTGGTTTGCTGATTAATTGATTAATCACTTTGACGGCAATGGCGGGGTGCGGGACGTCTTTGAATTCGACATTCGCTTCGGTGCCGGCGGTTTGGACAAAGATCGTCCCGTAATCAAAGATGGATTCAAAGTAGCCTCCGCCCTTGATGGTGACATCCTCAATCCTTTCCATACGCGCCTCGGTCAACTCTTTGTAAAGAAGGTTATAAAAATCGACGTCGACGACGCGTCTGTTGGTGACGAAGCCGACGTTGAAATACCAGTTGATAAAAGATACCCAAATGTAACTTCCGATAAAGACCGTGCCGAACAAATTGATCATAAAGAGCTGGCTGCCTTGAAAAAAACTGGCGAGAAAAAAGTTGCAAACATAGAGTATGAAGGCAAAAAGAAGGGCATAAAATATCGTATAAATTTGCTTAAAAGGGTGGGCGCGAAGAAACAGGACTACCTCCTCTCCGGCCTCGTAAGTCTCGAGTTTGGCGCCGGGATTACTCATGTAGCTCATGTTGTTTTCCATCCCTTTTTATTATATACTATTTGTCGCCCTGGTTATCAAAGCGACTTGGTACCACCCTTTCCCATCCCGAACAAGGAAGTGAAACGAGTCAGCGCCGATGATACTTCCCGCTTCGGCGGGGGGAAAAGTAGGTCGTAGCCGGGGCATTTTATTGTCCAAAGATTGAGTCGCTGAAGTCCTTCTTTTTGCACGTTTTCAAGATCTCCTCAACGTCGACGCCGGTTTTCAGGTACTGGCTGGATAGGTCGTTAATCATCGACATATTACCCCCGATCGCGCCCTCGAGAAGGGATAAGTAAGGCGACAAATTGCACATTTTTTTGACGTTGTCGGCGAAAAAACAGTCGCCGTCAAAAAAATACTTGTCGGTGTCGTTTTTTGACTTGACGTTGACCAAGATCTTTTTGTTTTTGATGTAGGCACTGTATTCCCCGTCCTTGTTTCTGTAAAAACACTGGTAAGGCCCGGTCAAATCAATGTTTATTTTCTTCGAAACCAAGGTTGGAGTCGGCGTAATCCTATCGACCATTTCCCCGATCGTTTTTGACGTCTGGTTGAATTTAAAAATCAATGCCAAAACGACAATGGCGATGGGAACAAAAACTATATATTTTGAAACGTTAGCGAAGAATTTGTCCATTTATTTTCCTGACTCCAACTTCTCGAGCTCCTTGATTTCGGGCAAAGACTTGCCGACGATCCCCTCCAAGTCTCCGTGCATGCCGAGCAGGTTTTTGGCGACTCCCCTGATGCTTTTTTCTTCCCTCGCCCATTTTTTGTCAAACCAGTCTTTTTCCCTTTGTAATTCCATCAGTAGATTATTGTACGACTCGTATATCGCCTCGACTCGTTGCTTGAATTCGACCGAGGTCAGGTAGTTCCAGAGAATTTCTTTCTTTCCCTCTTTCCCGCTGTTGGCCATCTTCACAAGCGAGATGTCAATAAGATTATTCCTCAAGGCGTAAGCCGCCCCTAAAATAGACTGGTAATTGACAACCCAGACGCCTTCCCTCAAGCCAAAGTTTCTCATCCCCTCGGGCATGACCTGGGTGACGATGACGGCGACTTCGGCTTTGATTTCCCTCTGGTCGGCCTTCAATTTGGCAATCCAACTGTCGGTCCAGTTTCTGGTCCTTTTCGATTCCCAAAGAATGACGCCGCAGTCCCGGCCGCTGTTATTTTTGACTTTCTGGACCAGGTCGGCGCCGCGCGCGCCCTTGACAACGTCGGTGATTTCGTCGTAAACGAACTCGGCCGACAGGGTCTTTTTCAATTCGTCCTCCATCACCTCGCCCTGGGTTTGCTGGGATCCTTGTTGCATTTTCTGCTTTAGTTCTTCTATTTGCTTGAGATAATTCTCTTCTTTCTTTTCCAGTTCCAGATTCTTGAGGCGGTTTTCCTCGAGGGCTTTTTTGTAGGCCTCCTCCGAAATCTTGGTTCTTTCCTCGTCCAGCTTTCTTTGCATTTTTAAGGCCTGTTCTTTCTTTTCCTCTTCAAGCTGGAGCTTTTCTTTCCTCAACTCCATTTCGCTCTTGATAAACTCGTCGAGCTTTTTGTCTTTACCCTCCAACTGTTCCTTAAGAAGTTTTATCTCCGAAGTGGCTTCTTGACTCGTCCTCTCTTTTGCAGCAGCAAGCGCCTTCTTCCACATGATGGCTTTCTGCTCTTTTTCAAATCTGATTTTTACTTCGTCCTCAATCTGGTGCTTCAAGGCTTCAGTGACCGGAAAAGATTTTTTGCAGTGGGGACAAATGATCGTGTCGTTCATGCCAAGATTATAGCAGACTAGCTGTAGGCTTTTTCTGGTAAAATATAGTCACTTTGGGAGATCGTCTAATGGTAGGACGCAGCTCTTTGGAAGCTGCTATCTAGGTCCGACTCCTAGTCTCCCAACACGACTGGACT
>CAYJKR010000025.1:0-6809 GCA_964371165.1 uncultured Gammaproteobacteria bacterium | reverse complement strand
AGGTTCTCCAGTCTTCGCCTTTGATAGGGGAAGTAATTGAAGTCGCCGGCCAAAACCAACGGAGCTTTTTCCTTAATTTCTATGGCCAAAAGGACCTCTTTGATGTGTTTTATCCTTAAGGCGTTACTGCCGACGACGTAGAGGTGGATATTGCAGATACTCATAGATTTTCCCGACGCCTTGTCTTTAAAGTCGCTTTTCAGGAAGGTTTTTGGCTTGTTGTAACCCAATAAAGCCTGAAACAATTGAAACAGAATTTCGGTCAGGCTGCTTCCTGAATGGAGCGGCGAAGACCCCAGATGTTTGAACTTTTTCGGGTTGTAAAAAGTGGCCACGCCGTAAACGGTGCCAAATTTGATGAATGAATTGCTGAAATCAGCCAACTTCAGCCCCAGTTTCTCCATTTTTTTCAAATTCTCCTCCTCGGTTTTAACCTCCTGAAGGCAGAGAATGTCGGGTTTATGCTTCAAAATGACTGGCTTGATTTCTTCGACGGCGCGGTTGAACAGGGTATTGTAGGTCAAAATGGAAAACGTCATGTTAAATTATATCAAATAGTCATAAACATACTTATCCACAGAATTTGTATAACTTTTATCGGACTATTGTAAAAGGCTAAAACTGGAGATATTTTCTATCGGATATCCTATAGACTATATGAATATTTATATAGGTCTTGACAAATACAAAAGGGTCAATTATAGTTGAATTATGAAGAAAATTATCGTTTCCCAGAAGCCCAAAGCCAATCCGTATAAAGTACCGGCCAAAAGCCAAAACGAACTGATTGGTTTTGTCGCCAAGGAGTTTAAGAAGCTAACGAAAAAGAATTTGAGGATCCCGATTCAGTTGTATCACCTGTAATAGGCAGCCAAAAAATTAGAGCATCATTACCGCTCGTATAAAGGGAACGACGAGTAATAATGCTCTGCCTAATACATTAGCAGAAGAAAATGCCTTTGTCAATACGACGAAGGCATTTTTTTGTATTAATCAATTAACTTGATACAAGGCTCCAAACCCATTAGTTGAACGGAGCAATAATCGGCCGATTTTTTTGAATTTTTCCTCGTTTAAATTTGGGTATTTTTGGCGTTCCAATCGCGAAATTATCACATATTTCACTTGATATTTTTTCAAAAGAAGAGTAGTTTCTTCGATGTTTTCTGACTCATAAATTGTTGTTACTTCCGGAATCCTCGCCCCGACGACGTCTGACGTTCCCCGCCACAACCATTCGTGTACCCACCAGCCGGCAACGGTCGGCAAACCGGTAAAAGCCGAGATCCTTTCGTAGTCGGTGTACGAGTCGCCTTGGGCCTCGAGAATTACCGGTTGGCCGGTCACTTTGGCGTTTAAATAGTCGACGATTTCCCGGTCCTCGGGATAGCTTGTAGTAAACCAAGTCGCGCCGTCCAAGTTGGGCACTCGGTCGAGAGCCCCGTAGTAGGAGGGAATTGAAAAAATCGGATAGATGGCGACAAAAAAAGCAAAAAATATCCAGACGACAGTCAACAGAATCTTTTTCCACCCTACCTTCATTTCCTTTATCTTGAAAAAAGTTATGATCGAGGCAATGGCCATCATGATAAAGGCCTGGTAGCCTAATTTAAACATGGTGTTGGCGCGAAAATGAGCGGGATAGATGTCTTTGATGTAGAAAAACTCGGGGATGATTATCAAGAATGTGCCAAATGAAAAAAGGATGAGGAAAAAATTATCGAGCCATTGAGCTTGTTTTGTCGCCTTTGCTCTGGCCAGGAGGAATAAAATAAAGCTGACCCAGAAAAATCCCCAGAGGACAAAGAGCATCCAGGGAGGCGAAACCTGGCAGTTGCCCTGTTCAAATAGAAAAGGACCGAGTTTACCCATGTCCAAGAGGAAATTCGGCGCGCAGTTGAGGCCGATTCCGGAAATGAAGGGCGTGAAGTGAGAAGAGAAAGGAAGAGAAAATACGATAAAGGAGGCAAAGATGATTGCCAGGCCGAGGACAAACTTCAGGCTGAACTTCATCAAGACAAGAAGAACAATAATGGTCAAAAGAATGTAGATCGGGCCGTCAAAGGCATTGGTCATATAGTGGATGGCGGTTAGAAAACCGAGAGATACTGCCCACTTCCAGGACCACTTGCCGGTAAAAAGCAGAAATAGAACGGCCAGGGTCAGGAGGACAAAGGGGATATCGAAGACGTGGCCGTGCAGGTCGGCGACGACGTAGGAATAGGAGGGGAACTCGTGAATCGTGAAGGGGATAAAGCGGGTGGCGTTCGGGTACCAATATTGGAGGGGGTTGTATTTTGAAAGGATCTGCCAGAAAGGGATCGGGCTCTCGTTGGGATAGCCTTTTGTGAAGACGTAAATCGTATGGAGATTGCCTCCGAGGTTGACGATAAAAGCACCCAAAAGTCCAAACACCGTCAAAACCAGCCTTTTTATTTTCGGCTGATAAATATTTATGATATTGGCCGTCAAAGAAAAAACCTGGGTGACGGCTAACCCAAAGATGGTGGGTAAGATCAGGTTGTACCCGACGGCCGGGACAACATTGGTCAACCTGATTAAGAAGGCTCCGACCAAATGCCCGAAGTAATAGTAGTTGATGGGCTGCGGGGTGTACCAGATGTCTTTCGGGGGGAAGTAGTCGCCCCTCAAAATTGAGTTCATGAATCCGAAGTCCATGAATTTCTCGAGAGACTGGACCGACGGTTCCTGGCTTCTCACAAATGCCCAAAACAGGAAGGAAATCAAAAATAGCAACTCCTCAAAAACTATCACGGATAGTAGTTTATAGTTCGCGCTTTTGGAGAATTTGTTTTTCTTTAAAATGTACCAATTTATCAGGGCAAAGATCCCAATCGTCAAAAAAATACTCCAGCGGGCAAACGGCAGAACCCTTAAGGTTCCCGCGATATAGGAGGCATAGGTGACGAAAATGATCGCCAGGACTTTGGCAAAGGGATAGCCGGAGTCGAAAGAAAATCTAGAGAAAATCTTCCGCGTCAAAGGGAAAAATATCAGCCCGACGACAAGAATATAAACATAGTAATTGAGCGAAGTGAAAAGCCAATCCATATCAAATTAGTATATAATAGATGTCACAAACATATATATGGATTCCAAATTTACTCCCCAAATAGTTGAAGAAAAAATATATCAATCGTGGGAAAAAGGCGGGTATCTAACGAGCGCAAAAGGTAAACCGTTTACTATTCTTATGCCTCCTCCGAATGCCAACGCGTCCCTCCACGCCGGCCACGGGATGTATACGGTCGAGGATATTTTTATCCGCTACAAAAGGTTGAGGGGTTACGCCTCGCTCTGGGTACCGGGGACAGACCACGCTGGTTTTGAGACTCAATTTGTATATGAAAAGCACTTGGCAAAACAAGGAAAATCCAGGTTCGATTTCAGCCGGCAACAACTCTACGACAATATCTTTAAATTTGTGAAAGACAACTCCGGCCTGATATACGGCCAGTTCAAAAAACTTGGCTTCCTAGCCGATTGGGACAGGAGCATCTTTACCCTGGACAAGCACGTCTTGGACACCGTCCTTACTACTTTTAAAAAAATGGTGAAAGAGGACCATGTCTATAAAGACGAATACATTGTTAATTACTGTACCCATTGCGGGACCTCGCTTTCGGAACTGGAAACCGTCCACGTCGAGCGCACCGACCCGTTGTATTACCTGAAATACGGTCCATTTGTTTTGGCGACGGTCCGGCCGGAAACTAAATTCGGTGACACCGCAGTGGCCGTCCACCCGAAAGATAAACGGTATAAAAAATGGATAGGTAAAGAAATAGAAGTCGAAGGTTTGTTGGGGAAATTCAAAATCAAGGTCGTCGCCGATGAAATGGTCGACATGAAGTTCGGTACGGGCGTCGTTAAGATTACCCCGGCGCACGACCCAAATGATTTTGAGGCGGGAAAGCGCCACAACCTTGAAGTAAAAAAAATCATCAATATCGATGGCCGGCTGAACGAACTGACTGGTCCTTATGCCGGTCTCAAGGTCAAACAGGCAAGGGAAAAGGTCGTTGAGGATTTAAAGAAGAAAGGATTGATTGAAAAAATCGACGAAAACTACACCCATTCCGTGACGGTTTGCTATAAGTGTGGTCGAGACCTCGAGCCAACCATAATACCTAACTGGTTTATCAAGGTAAAAAACCTCAAAGAACCAGTAATCGACGTCATCGCTAAGGAAAAGGTCAAGTTTTTTCCGAAGAGGTTTAAAAAACAAATTCTACAGTGGCTCGAAGTAATGCACGATTGGCCGATCAGCCGCCAGATCGCCTGGGGCATAAGGATTCCGGTTTGGTATCAAGTATCAGGCAACGAAAGCAAAATTTGGTTGATCTTTATCGACAAGAATGGCGACTTTAAAAAAGGCGGGACAATTGACCAGTACTTTAGAGAAGGGTATAAGCTCGATGAAATAAAACAAGGATTGCAACAAGTGACCGTCCCGATTTACAAGCAGGAACAAGTTAAATATATAGTTTCGGTCACGGAACCAAAAGACGGGCAATGGATCCAAGAAACCGATACCTTTGATACTTGGTTTTCTTCCGGACAGTGGCCTCTTGTCACTTTAAAGGAAGACGAGTATAAAACTAGATTCCCTACCGACGTCATGGGAACTTTATCGGATATTTTACCTTTTTGGGTTTCCCGGATGATTATGTTTTCGTTGTATATCAAGAAAGAAATTCCTTTTAAGCTCGTCTATTTATGGAGCAAGGTCGTCGACGCCAAGGGTCAAAAAATGAGCAAAAGCAAAGGCAACGTCGTCAACCCGATCGACTTGGTCGACCGTTATGGCGCCGACGCTTTCCGGGCTTCGTTAATTTTCGGTACCAGCCCCGGAGGCAACGTTCCCTTGACCGAAGCCAAGGTAATTGGGATGAGGAACTTCACCAACAAGATTTGGAATATTGGCAGATTCATCTACATGAATAAAAATGTTGAGGGCGCAAACAAAAACCAAAATCCAAAAACAATAAAAGAATTGGAAAAAGAATTCAAGGAGGTAAAAAAGAAATATATAAAGGCGATGGAAGGTTACCATTTTTCCCAAGCCTTGGGATTTGTCTACGAATTCATTTGGCACCGTTTTGCCGACTACTATATTGAGCAATTGAAAGATGGGATTATAAATGGTAATATTGAAGCTCGTGAAAAACTGGAAGAGATCTATTTGGAGAACTTAAAGATGCTCCACCCTTTCACGCCCTTTGTCACCGAGGCAGTTTGGAGAGTTTTCAAAGGAGAAGATAGTTCGATATTACAAGACAAACTATGAAAAGAACTTGGCAGCCCAAAAAGGGCAAAAGAGGAAAAAAACATGGATTTCTCGTTCGCATGAAGAAACACGACGGCAGGCGCGTCCTCAAAAGGCGAAGGCAAAAAGGCAGAAGGAGACTGACCGTCTAATAGCTATGTTAGAACCCAATTTTTTTAACACCCTATTCGTTTTTCCCATTCTCAACTTGCTGGTCCTTTTTTACAAAGGATTTTTGCTGGTAAAACTTCCGGGCGCCTTCGGATTCGCCATCGTCGGGTTGACTGTCCTGATTCGTGGCCTGTTTAACCCTTTTTTCAAGAAACAAATCGAAACTGCCAAGAAAATGGCCGAATTGAAGCCGCACCTCGACCACCTCTCAAAAAAACACAAGGACGACCAAAAAACCCTCCAAGCCGAACAGCTCAAGCTCTACCAGCAAGCCGGAATCAACCCGGCCTCGGGGTGCCTGTTTATGATCATCCAGATCCCGGTTTTCATCGCCCTCTACCAAACTTTATCTCTATTCTTGACCAACGGCCAAGGTGCCAAGGCGATTGCGGCAATCAATAACGTCCTGTACGCACCGTTTCTAAAGATCGCCGCCGTTGACCCGATGTTTTTGGGTATCAATTTGGCGACGACTCCAAAAGCCTCAGGCCTATGGTATTATCTTCTGATCCCGGTCATTACCGGCATCTTGCAATATTTTCAGGCGACGGCAACCATGCCGGCTCCGGTAGCTCCAGCCAGCAAGGAAATCACCAAGCCGGGCGAGGAGCCAAAGAAAGACGATTCGGGCGACTTCCAAAAAGCGATGAATACGCAGATGAAGTTCTTGTTTCCGGTCATGATCGGGTGGTTTTCTTACACTCTTCCGGTCGGCCTCTCCCTATACTGGAATATATTTTCGCTCTTTAGCATTCTCCAGTACCGCCAATTAAAAGTTAAAAATTAATTATGGACAAAGCAAAGATAATCAAGTCGGAAACAGAAGCCTTACTAGGCAAAATGATCGATAAATACGAAGTCGAGGTGGCAGAGACCGACGGCATATTCCAAGTCGTCATCAAGACGGAAGAGGAAGTCTCGACCGTCATCGGCCGCCACGGCGAAACGATCCGCGCCATCCAGAAAATTCTCGAGGTGATTCTCTACAAACAAATGGGCGAGGCGGTTGACATTTTAGTCAATGTCAACGATTTTAGGGAAAAACAAAAGGAAAAACTCGAAGCCTTAGCTTCGGAATACGCCGCGAAGGCGGAGAATTCGGGTGAGCCGGTCGAGATCAAAGACCTCTCCTCGTACGAGAGAAAACTGATCCACGAATACATCACGAGTAACTTTCCGTCTCTTACCACCTTTTCGGTCGGCGAGGGTAGGGACAGGAAGCTCATCATCGAAGCCAAGAAGTAAAACCCTATCTACTTGTTTAGCCTCCTCTTTTTTGCTAAATTGATATTTATATGGATCAAGGGAATGCCGAGAAAAGCGAACAAGGCCAAAAGAGCATGCAGGA
>CAYJKR010000024.1:0-7955 GCA_964371165.1 uncultured Gammaproteobacteria bacterium | reverse complement strand
ATAGAAATACTCGATCTGAAAGTCTGGAACGAGGAAAGAGGTTTGACTCGAGAAAAGGGTCAATTTACCTATGTTTTGCCGGTAGAACAAGAACCAACGGGTAAGCCAATAGAAGTTACCGTTCCGGCTGCCTTCGATTTCTGATAAAATCATTGAATGAAACCGGAATTACACACTCTCGAAAACGGCCTCCAAGTGATTTTTGTCGATATCAAAGCCTTTCCAACCATTACCACGGTACTTTTAGTGGGCGCCGGAAGCCGTTATGAAAATCAAGCTAACAACGGCGTTGCCCATTTTTTCGAGCACATGGCCTTCAAGGGAAGCAAGAAATATCCAGACTCGTTCGTTATTTCATCAACTATAGAGGGTTTGGGAGGAGTATTTAATGCCTTCACCTCCAAAGACCATACCGGTTACTGGATAAAATCCTTGAGCGAACATTTTGGTACGGCGCTTGACGTCTTGAGTGATATGATTCAACACTCGCTTTTGCTGCCCGAAGAAATCGAAAGAGAAAAAGGCGTGATCACAGAAGAAATAAATATGTATTACGACATGCCGCAAAGAAAAGTCGGGGAGATGTTTGAATCTCTTTTATACAAAGACAACCCGCTTGGATTTGAAATCGCCGGACCTAAAGAAATTATCAATAAATTTGATAAGGAAACATTCGTTAAATATATGAAACAGCTTTATCACCCGAACAATGCTGTGCTTGTAGTCGCCGGAGGATTGAAGGACAAAAATGAATACCTCAAACAAATAAAAAACAAATTGGGAGATTGGAAAAAAGGAGAAAAATCAACGTTTGTAAAAATTAAAGAGAATCAATTGAGGCCCCAAAGATTAATAAAATATAAAAAGACGGAGCAAGCACATTTCTGCATAGGATTTAGATCATTTTCTTTTAACGACAGTAGAAAATATGCGCTGAACGTCCTTTCGGCCATTTTAGGCGGGGGTATGTCTTCCCGTCTTTTTATCCAAGTCAGGGAGAGAAGGGGCCTATGTTACTACATTTCGACCGGCAGCGAGCTATATGCCGATTGCGGTAACATTGTCACTCAAGCTGGGGTAACCAATAATTTGGATAAAGTAAAAGAAGCAATAAAAGTAATTTTAAGCGAACACGAAAAAATAACCAAAGAAGAAGTAGGCAAAGATGAATTAAAACGGGCCAAGGAACTTATAAAGGGAAGGTTTCTTTTATCGCTAGAGGACTCGTCGATTGTCGCCAACTATTTCGGAACAAAAAAATTACTCCAGGATAGCCTGGAAAAACCCGAAGAAGTGATTAAAAAAATAGAAGATATAACGGCGGAAGAGATAAAATCACTGGCGAAAGAATTATTCGTCCAAAAAAATCTCAATTTATCCATGATAGGCCCGTTCGAAGAGAAAACCTTTTTCAACTATGGAGATATTTAATATTGCCGTAATTTTAATACTTGGACTTTCCGTAGGATCTTTCTTAAACGTTTTGATTGACCGTTTGCCGCAGGAAAAAAGTATTTTGGGACGCTCGCAGTGTGACTTTTGTCATAAACAATTAAAATGGTTTGACCTAATCCCAATATTTTCTTTTCTTTTTCTTGGTGGCAAATGCAGGGACTGTCATAAGGATTTGAGTTGGCAGTATCCAGTTGTCGAAACGATTACCGGACTATCGTTTCTCCTAATTTTCAATTTACAATTGTCGATTTTTAATTCCCTGTTATTAACCGGGATAAGTTCCTGCTTGATTATTATTTTTTTCTCCGACTGGAAATACCATTTGATTTCCGACTATATTCTTTTGGCGCTATTTATTTTTTCATTTTTGACGAAAATAAACATGATGACAAATCTTTATGAGCTTGTAACTTCAGGGTTAATCGTATCGGCTCCGATATTCCTTATCTATTTTTTGTCCCGGGAACGGGCGATGGGGCAGGGAGACGTCTATTTATCGGCCATAATCGGATTTTTGCTAGGTTGGAAGGCCGGATTCATCGCCTTATATATCGCATTTGTCACGGGCGCAATTTTTGGTGTACTAATGATTTTATTTCATAAAAAGAAATTTAAGAGCAAGGTTGCCTTCGGACCGTTTATTATTATTGGAACGATAACAATGATTGTATGGGGAGAAAGGATTTTACAGATAATTATGACAATTTATGGAATAAATTAACGGTAAATACTGCCCGCCCTCTTAATCTTTACCGATTGAGCCGAATTTATTAAAGAGTTTCCGGTTTGTTGGCGGGACTGTTGGCGAACAATTTCTTTTCTGACGGGGCAGTTTGTTTTAGGACAAAAATGTTCTTTACTATTGCCCAAATTTTTTTCCTCCTTAATCATCTCATCACAAGGAAGAAGGGTTTTTTCTAAAGACGGGTACGAACGATAAGATAAAAGAAACTAAATTCCTACCGCGGAACGTGTAATCAAACTATGTTTGGCTCTATTTTTTCCGTAATCAAATTTACTCAGGTGGTTTACATGACCGTATGCCATTACCCTATACATCACTGATATGTATTGGCTGTTGTAACAGCTTTTTTTATAATTTGGTCATGAATTATAGGGTGGAAAACGTCAAACCTTTAGAAGCAACTCCGAAACTCTCAGACTACCTTATTCCCTCAAACCATTTAGGACTACCTTTTGATTTAAAAATAAGACAAGACGGGCGGAGGATAGAGCGCTTGGGTGAAAAGATACAAGAAGACAAGGGGCGCCGCCTGTTTATTATTCCTACCCCCTTGCTTAGTCAATTTTATGCTGCAAACAATCATTCTTCGGAAGAATTATATCGATTTTTGAAGAAAGAGGATGCAGGAGGGAGAAAATTAGCCCTAGGTGACGATCCTTTTGAACTAGACAAGTCAATTGAGCCAGACTATACGTTGATTGTTAAACTAATAGATCACGGGAGCATTTCCAGGAACAGATGGAGGTCTTTTGACTTGGCTCGTTATGTATTCCATCCCGGGGGCGGACTTGAACCACGCACAGTCGAGAGGTTGATCAATTGGTATGGTGATAAACTTTTTAATCTAAGTGCTGCAACGAGTAACGCTCCGGTCCATATCGCCGAACCATACCTGTCGACCATGAACGAACGGGAAAAAAACTGGAAACGTGACAAAGAAGAGCTTGAAAATATAAATAGACTTGATAACAGACTCTTTATTCCGGGAACAAGCACCCTATTAATTAAACCGCTCCGCGATAAACTGGGTTCCCTTAGTTATTTTCCCCCTCCGTTCGACGCCTATATTTTCCAGGAGCAAGGCATTATCTATGCCAAAATTGTCCGGGATCAAGGCGATCAGGCAGAAGTTGGCGGATTGAATTGTATATCCGTTAACGGAAAAGACAATTTTTTTTACGGCGGGGAAAACCTGAAAACGGCTTTATTGCAAAAACGTGGCTCAAACAATGCCTCCTTTTTCTATAACGGCAAGAACCCGAAGTATAGGCAATTGGGCCTAAGTTTGGACTTAATGACCGATGAAAAGGGCGTAGTTTGGGTCACCTTTGAAGAAGGAATTAATCCTCTAGAAAGTCTTCCATATAATCCAAGCGCAGGAATAATAAAACGCTTAAGTCCGGAGGAGCAAATAAAAAAGGATTTGGAGCAATATGCGATAGATCAGGAAAAAAAAGCTCAAGACGAGGCAAGAAAACAAAAAGAAGTCGGTACCAATGCATTTCTTTTTAAATCAGTCATTGAACCGAAACCAACACTCAACCGAGACGTTCAACCTGTTAGTCATCAGGGAAATGCCCCAGGCCAACAAGAAACTTTTAGCGTACTTTCAAGTAGACTTCATAGAGCATTAGAAGAGCTAAAAGGTCGGAATTAATATACTAACCGGTCGTCATGTTTTTCTCGATTAACCGTCGAAGATAGACGGATTTAGGGACTTTTTTTTCCCGAGAAACTTTTTCCAGGAAGTGGGAAATTTTCGAGGTAATAAAAAAGGTGAAGCGGCTGTCGGCACTGCCTTCGACGAACAGCAAAAAATCTTCAATGATATCTTTTAACATGGGTAGCGTATATTTCTCGCAGAACAATTTTTCATTATTATAGCTTGAAAACAGGGTTGGCCCTTCATTGACGTGCAAAACTAAAACTGGTTTTCCCAGATTTAAGGCCAATGAAATTTCAAAACCAACGCTTATAGAAGGGAAAGAGGTCTCGACGACGACGGCATCGCAGTCCATGATCCATTTTTTCAATTCCTTGTGAAACTTCTGTCTTTGTTCTTTGGTCTGGAGGTTAATTTGATTTTCCGAAGTTTTTATAATATGATCGGATGATACATCGTGACCTTTTTTCGTCAAAATCTCTATTATTTTTAGGTAGTTTGAGAGATAGTGTTTTTTTCCGACGATTGAAGCAGTAAAGTAGATATTCATCTAAACGTCTATATTATATCATGAAGCCGCAAAAGAATAAATATATTGTTTACATTGGCGTAGTTGGCCAAATTGCCGTTGGAAAAGGGATTTTGGTCGATTATTTAATCAATAACCTAGACTTTACTTCTTTCTCTCTTTCGTCCATCCTTCACGACGAACTGAAGAGAAGAAAAATAAAAGAATTCACCAGGGAAACGCTCCAAAATGTAGGCGACGAATTAAGGAAACGATACGGAAATGACATTCTTGCCAGGAGAGCAATAAAAAGGCTACTGCACGAAGGAGAAAAACACGTTGTTATCGAAGGCATCAGAAACACCGGCGAGGTCGAATTCTTGAAAAAAAACCCTAATTTCGTCCTCATTGGAGTCAAGGCCAATCGCGAATTAAGATTTAAAAGATTGCTCAAGCGAGCTAAGCCCTGGGATCCAAAAAATTGGACAGATTTTGTCCGAGTCGACAGGCGCGATTTGGGTATAGGACAGGATAAGTCGGGCCAACAGGTCGGCAAGTGCTTGGCCTATTGTGACTATGTATTGACCAATAACAAAGACACCGCAGATTTTCAGAGAAAAGTAGACAACTTGATGAAAAAAATCTTCAAATTAAACGGAGTCAGTCACTGAACATAAATTTTTCATCAGCCCTTTCGTAGTCAAATAGTTCTTCCGGCTTAAACCATAAATTAACCTCTTTTTCGCCGTCCTCGACCGTGTCTGAGGCATGAATAATATTTCTTAGCGGTCGGCGTTGTTCGTTGGCCAAATCGATCGTGTCGTGGGAAAAATCACCCCGGATCGTGCCCGCAGCTGCCAAAACCGGTATAGTGTTGCCCGACAGTTTGCGGACGATTTCTATTGCCTCGTAGCCCTCAACCACGGTCAAGAAAATAGGGGACTCCTGGAGATATTGAACGAGCCAGCCTTTGACGATTTTACCGATCGAAACGGCCGAATCGGTTTTAAAGACTTCTTTCGCGTCCAACCCCTTTTTGGCATAATTAGTGAGAGTTCTTTCTCCGACTTTTTTTAGCCAGGCTTCAGAGTCTGGATAATGAGCGATAATTTGTTCTTTGCTCGCCCAAACGAGTTTGAGGCCGATAATTTTCAGGCCAACCGCCTCAAATCGGCCGATAATCCTGCCCACAATACCTCTTTGGACTCCGTCGGGCTTGATAATTAATAAAGCTCGTTGTTTTTTCATTTTAGGTATAAATTGTCAACTTCTCGTTCATAATCTTTAAATTTTTCCTCTCCGAACCAATATTTTATTTCCCTATCCGCCTCGCCCGGATTTCCCGAGGCGTGAACAAAAGTTTTTACCACTCTATCCAAACCCGAGGACAAAATTGAAGAATCAAAAGAATAATCAGAATGAAGTGTCCCAGTTTGAGCTAGTAAAGGTATAGTATGACCGCGTAATTTACGGGCAATTGCGATTGCATCCGGTCCTTGCCAAACCATAGCAACCAATGGCCCTTCCATCCAATACTTAATTAAACGTTCGTAAACAAATTGACCCAGCTTGGTGGGGTCTTCCGTTCCCATTTTTTCTTTCACATTGGCGCCCGATTTTTTAAAAGAAGCCAGCGTTTTTTCTCCCATCTCATGGATCCAGTCGGGAGTTCCCGGGTAATGATTCTTGATAACGTCTTTGGAAGGTTTAACCATCTTGGCGGCCATCAATTTAAGGCCAACATTTTCGAAGGTTTCGATAATTTTCCCAATCAGGGCGCGCTTTACCGCATCAGGCTTGATTATAATGAGAGTCTTTTCCGTCATATCAATTTATTATAGATGTCTTTTGTTACTTCCTCAATAGATTTGTTGCCGTCGATATTAATCCACTTAGTCCAGACCTGGTTTTTTACCAGGTTTTCGTACTGAATGTAGGTTTTCCTGATGAATTCAAAGTCTTTTTCTCGCCTGTTCTTTTCCTTGTCTTCTCCGCTCTTGCGCGAAATCGCAGTCTCAGGATCAACATTAAGATAATATACCGCATCAGGTACCTCGATTTTGAAGCTTTTGGCAAAATCCAAGGCCATTTTAAGGTTAATTCCTTCTAGAGTTTGGTAGCAAAGAGTAGTGGTGAAGTAACGGTCGGCGATGACGATTTCCCGCTCTCTTTTTTCGGCAATCATTTTGCTGTCCATAACAAACTGAAGCGTGTAAAGAAGGAATTGCTGTTCGGCGGTAAGATCCTTGTTTTGGTAAAGAAACTCTTTAATTAATTTGCCGACATTACGATCATAGTCGGGATATTTAATAAGAGAGACTGTCTTGCCGGCGTCTTGAAGCATTTTGGCGAGATTTTTGGCCTGGGTTTCGCATCCGGCGCCGTCTATTCCCTCGATGACGATAAACATGGATAAATTATATAACAATTTGATAAAATAAAGCACGATAAGTCCTCATAGCTCAACGGATAGAGCATAGGTTTCCTAAACCTACGATGGTGGTTCAATTCCGCCTGGGGACACATGAGCTATACGAAACTTAAAAGAAAACATCTCATTCGCCATCAGGTAGCTAGGCAAATCCATAAAATCAAGACCAGCGAATATTTAAGGGTGTTAATACTTCGTACGATCGGGAATTTTTTGTTATTGTCCTCTCTCTTTATGATCGGAAGAACCTTCTACAAACCCCTAAAGGAAGAGGTCAAGTATTTTATTGACACCAGATTTAATAAGCAATACATCGTCGCCGACACGATCACTTTTGAGCCGCCGGCAATTGAAAGCAAAGGATTTTTGGCCAAGGCTTTTAAAATCAAGCCGATTGAAGTTTTGGCACCCGAAGATCCTAACTTTAGCGTTATCATTCCTAAGATTGGCGCCAATTCCCGGGTTTTAGCCAATATCGACGCCAGCGACGAAAAAATATATCTTGATGCCTTAAACAAAGGAGTCGCCCAAGCCGCAGGTACGGCATATCCTGGAGAAGGAGGACACATCTTTCTCTTTGCCCACTCGACCGATTATTTTTGGAACGTGGGGACCTACAACGCCGTTTTTTACCTTTTGTACAAACTGGAAAAGGGGAACGAGATCGATCTTTTTTACAAAGGGCAGCGATACGTTTACAAAGTCGTGGGAAAGGAAGTTGTTAATCCGGATCAAGTCCAATACCTGACGCGCAAAACGAACCGTGAATTTTTGACGCTTCAAACTTGCTGGCCTTTGGGGACGACTTTGAAGCGCCTGCTGGTTTTTGCGGTGAGAGAAGCAGAATAGTTTATCTTGTTCCGACAAGATAAAGATCCGGGCGTTCGTTTACTTCGGGGTTGAGATTGGAAAGAGTAATAATTCTTCCGTCCAAAGTTGTCGTAAAGAACCCGTTTTCGTAGGGTCCGGAATAAACAGTTTTTTTGTTGGTGTTGTCATAGTCAACAACAACAATCTTTTTGCCTTCGTTAATCAGGAGGTGGCGGGAATCAAAATACCATTGAATTGATTGTCCCATTAATTCCTCGGCCGCGGTTGGGTCCGCAATCTGATAATTTTTATCTTCTTTTTTGTCATAGACGTAAATGCCGCC
>CAYJKR010000023.1:0-8194 GCA_964371165.1 uncultured Gammaproteobacteria bacterium | reverse complement strand
CGGAGGAATTCTGATCATTATTGCCGGAGTCTTTGTTGAGAGATCAAAGATATAAGAACTTCCTGGTGTAGTTTGACAAAATAGCATTTTGGGTATAGGATAAATCCAAATTAAGTTAAAGCTTATATATATGAATTCAAGAGAATTAGCGGAAAAAATATATCAGGAGATTCTGGATAGAAAAACAAGTACAACCTCTATTTTAAGAGGCGCTAGAACTCTAGGAAAATTATTAAATAATCGTGATTTCGATTGGGTAAATCAAGAGTTAAGAGGCTATGAAACAGGACAGGATCCTATACCTAATTATAGAAATGCCGATGCAATAGAATCAAAAATCTATTCTGGCTTGGACTCAACTTTATACAAGCTAAACAAAGATTGGCTTGAGTCAACTTATTGGACTAAATGGTTGCTAATACAACCTGTTTCCGAACTCGAGGATTTAATAAGTGACGGTTATATTATTAGAACTGGCAAGGTTATTAAAACTTTAGGGTTGAAAAGTTATGAGCAAAGACCAATTGAGCAGCTGATTACTGTGTCAGGTAAAGAAATAAAAAATGTTTTAGACCAAATTCAAGATAAGGTTCAGGAACAGATAACCGAAATATTAGCAAAGCCCAATATATCTGGACCTCCTTCGATAGGAATTTTTTTAATTTATTCGGAAAAATTTCCTGATATTAAAGAAGATTTAGGGATTATCACAAAATTTATTGAAACTGGACAAGATCATTTAATAGGGGCTCGATCATGTAGATCCGCACTAGATTTACTTATTAGTAATTTAGTAAAAAAACCTATTCCTAAAAATTATGTATTCTCAGACGGTGTTAAAGTTAAAAATAGGTCAGAAAAATCAAAAATAAAATACTATTTAGAACAAAAAGGTGAAACTATTTTTGGCAATAAAACAATAATTCTATCATTGGACAAAGTTTTCCGAGAAAGTTATGATGTTAGTTCAAAAGCAGTTAAGAATAAAGTCAATATATACGAGGCTAATTATTGTGTGGACCAATTTTTATTATTTTTAAGCCAACTTTATAGATATACTGATTTATCTCCTATTAAATCAAGTTAAGGAATCCTGAGACGCAAAGCAAGTTTTTTCACTTCTTGTTTGATTCTTTTTATCTCCGCGCTTCTCTCCATTTCTTTTTGAAACTTGCCTATATATTCCAATCTTTCTTTCTTATTCTCCGGCAACCGATAACCCTTCAAGAGTTCTATTACTTCGAGGATCTTGGCGCCGATGAATTTCATTTCCTTTTCTTTCATACCTCTGGTTGTTGCCGCCGGCGTTCCTAGCCTAATCCCCGAGGGATAGAATGGTGACATCGGTTCATTGGGAACGGTATTCTTGTTAAGAGTTAGGCCCGCTAAATCTAAGGCCCTTTGGGCAAAGACTCCCATTCCTGGTGACAGTTTTTTCGACAGGTCAACGAGGATTAAATGGTTTTCGCTCCCGCCCCCCACCAATTTCAAACCTCCCTTAATCAAGGTTTGCGCCAGGACTTTGGAATTCTTTACCACTTGCTTGGCATAGGTTTTAAATGACGGTTGAGCTGCCTCATAAAGAGCAATGGCAATCGCCGCCGTCTGATTATCGTGCGGTCCGCCTTGGAGTCCGGGGAAAACCGCCTTATTGATCTTGTCACCCAGTTCCGGATCCTTTTTCAATCCCTTGGCGGTCACCATGATCATCGCTCCCCGTGGACCACGTAAAGTCTTGTGTGTTGTTGTGGTCACGATGTGAACATACGGAACCGGCGACGGATGGGCGCCCCCGGCAATGAGTCCGGCAACGTGGGCGATATCGGCCGCCAAGTAGGCGCCGACTTCATCGGCTATTTCGGCGAACTTCTTGTAGTCAAACTTTAAAGGATAGGCTGTTGCCCCGACCCAGATCAATTTTGGCTTATTCTCCCTGGCTAGTCTCCTTATCTCGACGTAGTCAAACAGGTCCTTGCCTTCATAAATTCCCTTCGACTTGAGGCTGTACTGGACGGACTTGTAAAAGATTCCGGTTGCGGAAACGGTATGACCATGGGTTAGGTGTCCCCCGGCCGTCAATGCCTGCCCCATGAGAGTGTCGCCGGGGCGGCAGGTAGCCAGGCAAACGGCCATGTTGGCAGGAGAGCCCGAGTAAGGTTGGACGTTGGCAAATGGAACCTTGAAAAGTTTCTTGGCCCTTTCCTGGGCGATGATCTCGACGGCGTCGACGTTCTCGTTGCCGCCGTAGTAGCGCTTTTTTGGGTAGCCTTCGGAATACTTGTTAACAAAGTAAGACGACAGGACTGTTCTCACGTGGGAGGAAGCATAGTTTTCTGAAGGAATGAGTTCTATCCCTTCTTTTTGCCTTTTTTCCTCTTTCGTAACCAAGTTGTAAATTTGTGTGTCTTTCATTGAATTGATGTAATTAGTAAATAGATCTCTCGACTTTGCTCGAGATATAAAGAAGTGGTTGGGTAGGTCATGTCATTTCAGTCTCAATAATAAAGCAACACTTGGCTTATTTCAAGGGTATAATATGTTTATGATTTATTGGTTAGTGGCGGGTAATTTGTTAATGCTCGTGACGTTTTTCTTGCGGCTCGCAAACCTCCCGCCCCAGCTCCCCCTGTTTTATTCCCGACCCTGGGGTGAGGAGCAGTTGGGAGACTTTTGGACGATTTTTATCATCCCCGTTTTACTTAATGTTTTGGTCTTCTTCAACGGCTATGTTTACAATAGATTTTTTCTCGGCAACGACTTGGTCAAGCGCCTGCTTGAATTTTTGAATATTTTTCTGACGGTATCGTTCACCCTAATTTTTATTAAAATTGTTTTGCTCGTTTCATAAATGACAGGATTTTTGGTATTTTTAGTGGCTTTTCTTTCCTCGTTTCTTTTCACCGGGCCAACGATTTGGCTCGCCCGTAAGCTCAAACTGGTAACGGATGAGACAAAAAGATTCCACCCGGCCCACACCCATAAGGGTATCGTTCCAAGGGCCGGTGGAGTGCCGATTTTTTTCGCCATTCTTTTGACGGTTTGGTTGTTTTTGCCGATAAACAAAATTGTTTTCGGGATTCTCTTGGCCGCTGCCCTCTTGGTTCTTATAGGGACGATCGACGACTACAACGACGTCTCGCCATACCTCCGATTTGCCGCCAACCTTTTAATTGCCGCTATAGTTATCGGCCACGGCTTGGGTATCCCTTACCTCTCCAACCCCTTTGGAGAGGTAATCAGATTGGACAGGTTCCAGATACCGATAGACTTTTTTGGCCGGCACACGATTTGGTTTTGGGCCGACATTCTGGCGGTCGTCTGGCTGACCTGGACGACCAACATGGTTAACTGGAGCAAGGGCGTCGACGGCCAACTCCCTGGCTTTGTCGCCATCACCGCCATATTCTTGGGGCTCTTGGGCCAACGGTTTGTCGCCCACGACATCAGCGCCCAGACGGTTACCCTTTTTTCATATATCGTCGCCGGAGCCTACCTAGGATTTTTACCTTTTAACTTTTACCCGCAAAAGATCATGCCCGGCTGGGGCGGAGGGGGGCTCGCCGGATTTCTCTTGGGGGTCCTGGCGATCCTGTCATTTGGAAAGCTGGGAACGGCGGTCTTGATACTTGCCATGCCGATGATGGACGCCGTCTATACGATTTTGAGAAGATTAAGAAAGCGCGTCTCTATTTTCCGCCCCGACTGGGGACATTTCCACCATCGCCTCTTGGAAATCGGCTGGGGCAAAAGGAGAATCGCCGTTTTTTACTGGCTCATTTCCTTTATCCTCGGCCTCTCCAGCCTGTTTTTGAAAGGGATAGAAAAACTGATCGCCTTTGCGACGACCGGGCTGGTGCTTTTGGTCTTTATGGTGATAATAAACCAGATGAAGAAAACCGTCACCATCGTCAAGGAAGAAGATTAAACTACCACTCTCTTTATTTCCGGATTAAGATAAACCCGTGACTCGTAAGCAATCTTTCCAGGAATGGGCATCAAGAAATCAATTTCCGCCTCGGCTCCCACTTTAACATTCTTAAGGCCGGTGACGTCGACCGTCGTTATATTCATGCTCACCCGTCCGATCATCGGACAGGCCGATCCGTTCACCCAAACCCTGCCCTGGTTCGAAAGCCTTCGGTCGACGCCGTCGTTGTAGCCGACCGGCAGAATTGCCGCCAGAGACGGCTTTTTGACGGTATAGGTTAGGCCGTATCCGACCTTAGCCCCGACTGCCAGTTTTTTGATTTGGACAATGTGGGTTATAAATTTGATCGTCGGCTTGAGCCTCCTGTTTTTCCCCTCCGGATCTATGCCGTATATGGCAATTCCCGAGCGCGATAAATTGGATATTGCGTCCAAACCGAGAATTTTATTATTCAATAATCCCGACGAGTTGGCAATGTGTCTCCATTTTGGAAAAATGCTATTTTTCTCCAGAATTGAAACGGATTTTTTGAAATTTACTACCTGCTGTTTTGTTTCCGGTCTTTTGGGTTGATCGGATGCAGCAAAATGAGACATAATCCCTTCGATGTTTTTTATTCCCTCACCGGGCACGCCGCTGACCAAGGCGGGCAAATCCGACAGCAAAACTCCCTCCCGGTGCATGCCGGTGTCGACAAAGATATGGACTCCTGCTTCGGGTTGGTATCTTAGAATTTCTTTCAATTGGTCCAAGCTATAAGCAACGTAGGAGAACGGCAGCGGCTTGACGGCCAAATTCTTGGGGTTGATATACCCCATAATCAGGATTTTTGATTTTATCCCGGCTTTATAAAGCTCGTAAGCTTCGTAGATGCTGTCGACGCAGAAAAAAGGCGGGTTTAAGGGGTCAAGGATCTTGGCAACCGTAACCAGGCCGTGGCCGTAGGCGTTGCTCTTTAGAACCGGCGCCACTTTTATCTTCCGGTTGAGAGAGGCAAGATAACGGTAGTTTTTTCTCAGATTGGTCCGGGAGATTTCTAACCTGTTTAGAGCTTCGTAGCGGTGCCCGATCAGTTTTCTGATTTGCTCGATAATCATAGCTCACTCATTATATAATATACTTTATCTATGAAGCTACTGGTTACCGGAGGAGCCGGATTTATAGGCAGCAACTTTATTCTCTACTGGATGAAGAAATACCCGGAGGACCTCGTCGTCAATCTCGACAAGCTGACCTACGCCGGTAATTTGGAAAGCCTAAAGACGGTTGAAAAAAATCCCCACTACGTCTTTGCCCACGGAGACATCTGTGACGGCCAATTCGTGAACGACACCATTGCCAAGCACCAAATCGATACAATTTGCCATTTCGCCGCCGAAAGCCACGTCGACCGCTCGATTATGGACCCGGCGCCGTTTGTCAAAACCAACGTCGAAGGCACTTATGTTCTACTTGAGGCAGCCTCGAAAAACAAGGTCAAGCACTTCCACCACGTCTCAACCGACGAGGTGTTTGGAGCGTTGCCACTTGATACAAAAGAAAAATTCAGCGAAAAAACCAAGTACGATCCTAGAAGCCCCTATTCTGCCTCAAAAGCCGCCTCCGACCACCTGGTCAATGCCTATCATACTACATACAACCTCCCTATTACTATATCAAACTGTTCCAACAACTACGGCCCCTACCAGTTCCCGGAGAAATTGATTCCCTTGGCAATCACCAATCTGATTGAAGGCAAAAAGGTGCCGGTCTACGGCGACGGCTTGTATGTCCGTGACTGGCTCTTTGTTACGGACCACTGCCGGGCCATCGACGACATTGTCAAGAAGGGTAAGGTCGGAGAAACCTATCTTATCGGCGGCTTGACCGAGGACATCCCAAATATCGACGTCGTGAAAAAGATCTTGAAAATCATGGGGAAAAACGACTCCGAAATCGAATACGTCAAAGACCGCCCGGGCCACGACAGACGCTACGCGATGGACTGGAGCAAAATCAACCGGCAGCTCGGCTGGAAGCCTGCCTACAGCTTTGACGACTATCTGAAGCTGACGGTCGATTGGTATATGACAAACCAGGACTGGTGGAAGAGGGTTAAAACCGGAGAGTATCAGAAATATTATAAACAGCAATATGGTTAAAGTCGCTCTAACCGGCGCCGACGGATTGGTCGGGTCAAGGATTATCGAGCTTTTGGATGATGATTTTGAGTTCATTCCCCTGCCCCAATCGCGGGTGGATATAACCAACGCAGATAAAGTAAACGAGGTGATAGGCAATCTTGATTTTGACATCTTTCTTCATCTGGCCGCTTACACTAATGTTCCAAAAGCCGAGGTTGAAAAAGACCTCGCCTACAAGATAAACCGCGACGGGACAAAAAACGTTTACGGGGCGGTTGCCAAAAAAGACAAGAATTTTATCTACATTTCGACCGATTTCGTCTTCGACGGCAAAAAGCCGCCGTATTTTGAGGACTCAAAGCCCAATCCGATCTCGGTCTACGCCGCCTCCAAATACGAAGGCGAAAAAATCGTCAAAGATAAAGGAATGATTGTCAGAATAGCCTATCCTTACCGGACGGTATTTGATCTGAAGCGCGACTTCATGCGCACCTTCAAGGCCTACCTCGAAGAAAAAAAGCGGCTCACCATGATTACCGATTCTTTGATGACGCCGACCTTTATCGACGACATCGCCTATGGCCTGCGATACCTGTTTCACAACTATTCGCCGGAAGTATTTCACCTTGTAGGAGGCCGGGCTCTTTCCCCATATGACGCCGCTCTCTTAGTCGCCGACGCCTTTAACCTGGATAGATCCTTAGTCGGCAAAACCAGCTACGAAGAATACATTAAGGACAAAGCGTCTTTGCCGCGCCTCGCCGACATCAGGAGCCGGAAAAATGACTTTTGGAAAATGAAGACTTTTGCAGAAGGTCTGGAAGAAATTAAAAAACAGTTGTAAAATAGCTATTTATGACAATAACAATAGTCGGTCATGGCTACGTTGGGCTGGTAACGGCTTGCGTCTTTGCCGATTTTGGCAACAAGGTTCACGTCGTCGGACACACGCGCGAGAAAATCGAAAAGTTGAAAAAAGGCAATCCGATTATCTATGAACCGGGATTGAAAGAGCTCCTCCAGAAAAATTTGGCCGCCAAAAGAATCTTTTTTACCTTGGACTACGAAAAGGCCGTCGGCGAATCCGAAATCGTCTTCATCACCGTCGGCACCCCTCCCAAGGAAAACGGCGAGGCCGACTTGACCGCCGTGATTGAGGTCGCCCGAAAAATCGGCAGCCACCTGAAGCGAAAGTTTACCGTCGTCTCGTGCAAGAGCACGGTTCCCGTCGGTACCAACCGCAAAATAGAAACCGTTATCTCGCGCCACAAAAGTAAGACGGTCGACTTTGCCGTTGCCTCGTGCCCCGAGTTTTTGCGCGAAGGAACCGCCCTTTCCGACACCTATAACCCGGACCGGGTGGTTATAGGGAGCGACTCCAAAAAAGCGGTTGAGCTTTTGCTCGCTTTGCACGAACCGATTGATTCTAAAAAAATCATCACCAATTTGACCTCGGCGGAAATGATAAAGTACACCTCAAACGCCATGCTCGCGACCAAGATTTCATTTGCCAACCTGATTGCCCTTTATTGCGAGAGCCTTGGAGCCGACGTCGAGATGGTCCTCGAGGCGGTCGGGCTCGACAAAAGAATTGGCCGCAGCTTTCTTTACCCCGGCATCGGTTACGGCGGCAGCTGCTTGCCCAAGGACGTCAAGGCTTTTGTCAGCATCGCCAAAGGCCATCGAATCAATGCCGGGTTCTTGGATGAGGTCGAAAAAGTAAACAAGACTGTCCGCGAAGTTTTCCTGAAAAAAATACTCAAGTTTTCCCCAGGAAAAAAGATCGCCCTTCTAGGCCTTAGTTTTAAACCCAATACCGACGACATCAGGGAGGCGCCGTCGCTTTACCTTATTGAAGATTTGTTGAAACACGGCTTTCAAGTTAAAGCCTACGACCCGGTCGCGAGCGCCAATGTGAAAAAATTGCTCGACGGGAAGATAAAATTCGCCTCAAATACCTACGACGCCATAGAAGGCGCAAGCGCCCTGGTCATCGCAACAGAGTGGAACGAATTTAAACAGATAGACTTGAACCGGGTCAAAAAGCTGTTGAAAGAGCCGGTGATATTTGACGGGAGAAACGTCTATAACCCGGCCCACATGAAAAAGTTGGGATTTAAATATTATTCCATCGGCCGTCCTT
>CAYJKR010000022.1:0-11085 GCA_964371165.1 uncultured Gammaproteobacteria bacterium | reverse complement strand
TTTAGTCTTGGATCGTGACCGACCCGGATTCCCACAAGGTTTGCCGTGCCTCGTGGTACTTGGGAACTCCACCAGGGTAATTTTCAATTTTAAATACGAGGCTGTCACTCTCTATGGCGCCTCTTTCCAGAGGCTTCTTTTATCGAAAATTACTCCCTACTGTGGTCCCGCAACCCCAACCCTTGCGGGCTGGTTTAGACTGCTCCGCTTTCGCTCGCCGCTACTGACGGAATCACAATTGTTTTCTTTTCCTCTGGCTACTTAGATGTTTCAGTTCACCAGGTGCCCCACCAAAACAGGAGATTGGAAGGCAGAAGCAAGATTAAAAATGAATCAAACTTCCGACCTCTAAATTCCTGTCTTGGTTTCCATGCCTTACGGCATGGAGGGTTACCCCATTCGGAAACCAACGAGTTTGTAGCGCCTGATAAAGGGCTCACCGTTGTTTTCGCGCTTATTCACGCGTCCTTCTTCGGCTTAAACTGCCAAGGCATCCACCATTGGCTTTATCTCTCCCATCTCTCTTACTATAAATACAAATAAAAAAATACAAAATACTTACCTACTATGCTCAAATAAAAAACCGGATTGTTAAAGTGCGGTGGACCTATGGGGATTTGAACCCCAAACCTTCTGAATGCAAATCAGACGCTCTAGCCGTTGAGCTATAGGCCCGAACCACAAAAGGCCACTAAAAAATTTAAAGTGCTTAAAAATCTAATATTTCCGTCTCTTTATGAAGGCTGTTCGGAGTGCAAGTTGTGCATCCAATATTGCCTTTATGAAAGCAATTTTTTCATTGGCAAGTGAAATGATAACAAAAGATTTTTCAGTTGTCAAACATAATTTTTTGACCTAAAAAAACTCGCTTGACAAGAGAAATATTTTTCCCTAGTCTAAACTAAATGGCACTAAAAAAGCCCATCGTTTGGTTTGAGGAAGTCGACAAAAATGAGGTCGGCCTCGTCGGGGGTAAAGGAGCCAACCTGGGAGAGATGACGCGTGCCAAATTCCCGATTCCCTACGGCTTTATCATTACCTCGCAGGCTTATTTCGAGTTTATAAAAAAGAACAGCCTAGGGGGCGAAATCAAAAAAGCCCTCCATGGGCTAAACCCGAGCCGACCCGACGAACTCCAACACGCCTCAAAAACGGTCAAGAGGTTGATTATTTCCGCCACCCTCCCCGCTGACCTCGCCAAACAAATCATTACCTACTACGACAATTTGCAGATGAAGGAGCAAAAGTACTTTACCGCCCACCTCGGATTCTTGAACCAAGTTGGCGGCCGGATCAAGTCAATTTACAGCCCGCCCTCTGTGGCCGTCCGCTCATCGGCAACCGCTGAGGACCTGCCCAGCGCCTCCTTTGCCGGGCAACAGGAAACCTACCTCAATATCAAAGGCGAAGCCCAGCTCTTGCAAAAGGTCAAGGAATGTTTTGCCTCGCTTTTTACCGAGAGGGCGATCTTTTATCGCGAGGAGCAAAAATTCGACCATTTCAAAGTCGGCCTCGCCGTCGTTGTCCAAAGATTGATCGAATCCGACCATTCGGGAGTCGCCTTTTCGGTCGACCCGATCAGCCACGACAAAAACAAGATAATTATTGAGGCCATCCGCGGCTTAGGAGAATATATCGTTTCCGGCAAAGTCACGCCCGACCACTACGAAGTAGACAAGAGGTCCTTTATTCTCACCGGCAAGCAAATCAAATACCAAAACCTCATGCTTCTTAAAGCCCACAACAAAAACAGGGAGGTCAGGCTCGGGGTGGATGAGGGCAAGAAGCAAAAAATTACCGACGACGAGATTACAAAAATCGCTATGTTGGTCAAAGACATCGAAAAACATTACTTTTTTCCCCAAGACATCGAATGGGCAATAGAAAATAGAAAAATATACATTACCCAGTCTCGCCCAATCACCACCTTGGGAAAATCTGGCTCTTCCGGAGTCGGCTTAACAGAAACTCCTATCTTGATGGGTTCGCCCGCCTCTCCGGGACTCGGAACCGGGCCGGTAAAAATTCTTTTGACGCCAAAGGAAATAAATAAGGTCAATCAAGGCGACATATTGGTCGCCCCGCAAACCAACCCGGACTACGTCCCGGCGATGAAAAAAGCCGCCGCTATTGTCACCGAAAAGGGAGGACGAACCTCCCACGCGGCAATCGTCTCTAGAGAGCTAGGGATTCCGGCGGTCGTCGGAGCCGAGCGCGCCACCAAGATTCTCAAAGAGGGCATGGTCGTGACCGTCAACGGCCAAGCAGGCGAAGTCTACAAAGGCAAGATCGCCAACAAATCCAAAGTAGAAAAACCAAAGTCCACCGCCAAAAAACTGAAAACGGTGACAAAAATTTATGTCAATATGGCCCAGCCGAGCGAAGCGGAGAGAGTCGCCAAACTCGACGCCGACGGCGTCGGGTTACTTCGAGCCGAATTTATCATCGCCGACATTGGCGTCCACCCCAAGGAGTTTATTAAAAACAAAAAAGAAGATGTTTTCATCAATAGGTTAACGAGAGAGTTGATGAAGTTTGCCGTACCCTTTAACCCGAGGCCGGTCATATACCGGGCGACCGATTTCAAAACGAACGAATACAGAAACCTCAAAGGAGGTGCCCTTTATGAACCCAAGGAAGAAAACCCGATGCTCGGTTTCCGAGGCGCCTACCGCTACATCACCAACCCAGACGTTTTTTACATGGAGTTGGCCGCCATCAAAAAAATCTGGGAAAAGGGCTATAGAAATTTGCATTTGATGATTCCCTTTGTCCGTGTGCCGTGGGAATTAATGAAGATTAAAGAAATGGTGGAAAGGTCGGGGCTCTTGAGCTACCCCGATTTCAAACTTTGGATTATGGTCGAGGTGCCTTCGGCGGCTTTGAATTTGGAAGAATTTATCAAGATCGGCATCGACGGCGTCTCAATTGGCACCAATGATCTGACGATGATGCTCTTGGGGGTCGACCGCGACAGCGAGGAGGTTGCACCCATTTACGACGAGAGAACGCCGGTTGTGAAACAGGTTCTTGAATATATAGTTAAAACCTGCCACAAACACGGCGTGACGGCGTCAATTTGCGGCCAGGCGCCCTCAGACTATGAAGAAATTTGCGAGCTTCTGGTAAAAAACAACATCACCAGTCTGTCGGTCAACTCCGACGTCATCGACCGCACCCGCGAACTCGTCTTTAAGATAGAAAAAGACATCTTCACTAAAAAGAAATAACTACTATAATGATTTTATGGGTAAGATTTCGAAAATTTCCGCTCATGAAGTACTCCAGGCGACCGGCCGCACTACCGTCGAGGCCGAGCTCCTGTTGGACGACGGCAAAAAGGTTAAAACGAGTGTGCCTAGTGATGAAACGGTTGCCCCTTACCAAACCAAACCAATTGAGACGGCTCGAGCCGTCTCCTACATCAACGATTTAATCGCGCCAAAACTCAAGGGCGTTGACGCCGGCAAACAGTTTGAGGTGGACGCCTGGCTTGTCGCGGCTGATAAAACGCCAAACCGGGAGAAACTAGGGGTGAATACTATTTGGGCGATTTCTTCGCTTTTATCAAAAGGCCAGGCGGCCTCTTCGGGAACTCCCCTATTTCGGTACCTGAATGGCTTGTACAACAAGAGGTATTCAACTGCCGTTATAAAGATCGAGAAATTACCGAGTCCAATTGTCCCGATGTTATGGCGAGCAGACCACGAAGGATCGTTTGACTTTAAAGAATTCTGCTTTATTCCTTCAACGTCGCAGCCGTTTACCAAGTCTGTTAAATTGAGCCTCTCGTTTTATGGCGCCGTCAAAAGGATTGTCGGCGAGATGCGGCCAACCAATAATTACGAAGCCTTTGAAGTTCTCCTGTCGGCGATCTCGAGCGAGAACCTGAAACTTGCCGTCGATATTTTTATCGGCCTTAATTTTTCCGCCCAAAACTATTACCAGGGGGGCGGCTACGACGTCAAGGATAAGCCCCAACCCCTGAGAGCCGACGCTTACTTGGAATACGTCTCCGGCCTCGTCAAAAAGTATTTCCCCTTGTTTCTAATTGACCCTCTAGCGCTTGACGATTTGGCGCCTTGGCGGACTTTTAACGAAACACTCTCCAAAGAAACCTATTTGGTCGGCGGGGATTTGGTGGCTTCTTCGGCGGAGCGATTTAAAAAAATCCTCGAAGCGAAAGCCTGCTCGTCAATAATCATCAAGCCGGCGCAAATGGGGACTATAACCGAAGTGATTGATTTGGTTTCTCAGGCAAAAAACAACAACGTCGACTATATCTTGAGTTCTTCAGATTTCGAAACCGGAGAGACGCTCGTCGCCGATCTCGCGACCGCCGTCGCCGCCGACTTTGTCAAATTCGGGCCCCTACTACACGAAGAGGATATTTCGAAGTATAATAGAATGTCCCAAATTGAGAGGGAAATAAACAAGATATGATAGGGAAAATAAAAGGCAAGCTCACCGAGGTCGACGGAAACATCGGGCTCATTGAAACCTCGGGTGGTGTCTTCTACAGCGTTTACCTCACCTCTTCTCTAATGAACAACCTTCGCCTCCCAACGGCAATTGAAATCTATACCTATCTTCAAGTCAGGGAGGACGCCCTGGTCCTATTTGGTTTTAAGGAGCGCCATGAATATGATTTTTTTAAGCTTTTGCTTTCGGTCGACGGCGTCGGGCCGAAAACCGCCTATTCGGTAATCTCCCATCTTAAAACCGGAGACTTAGTAGCCGCCGTCAAAAGCAACCAGGTCGAGACCTTGACGCAGGTCCCGGGCCTCGGCCGCAAGACTGCCATGAAGATAATTCTGGAGCTGTCGGGAAAGTTGAAATCGGATTTTGACATGACGAGGATGGTCCTGACCGAAGACGACAAAACCGTCATCGACGCCCTAGTCTCCTTGGGCTACAAAACGAATGAAGCAAAAAGAATCTTTATCTCCCTCCCGAAAAACCTGACGGTTGAGGAAAAAATAAAAGAGGCCCTGAAGAAAACCTCGAAGTAAACTTCCTGATATAATAAATGTTATGAGCCAGCGCCAAAAAGACGAAAACCTACGACCCAAAACCTTTAAGGACTACATCGGCCAGGAAAACATCGTCAAAACGCTAAAGCTATTTGTCGACGCCGTTTTAAAGAGGGGCAAGCCCTCAGAACACATCTTGTTTTACGGACCACCCGGCATCGGCAAGACCACCTTGGCCTATGTCGTTGCCAACGAACTCAAGGGTGACATCAAAGTCACCTCGGGTGCGACCATTACCAAAAGCGGAGACCTAGCCGCCATTTTGACCAATCTCAAAGACAACGACGTTCTCTTTATCGACGAGATCCACCGGTTGCCCAAGCCCGTTGAAGAGATGCTCTACCCGGTTATGGAGGAATACGCCCTGGATATTATTATCGGCAAAGGCCCCTCGGCTCGAACGGTCAGGCTACCCGTTCCGAGGATTACCATTGTCGGGGCAACGACAAAGCTGGCCCTGTTGTCGGCTCCGCTTCGCGATCGGTTCGGGCTGGTGTTGAGAATCGACTACTACAACAATGACGAAATCGAAAAAATCATTGTCCGCTCGAGCAGTATCTTAAATATACCGATAAGCAAGGATGCTTCCCGGCAGATTGCCAGCCGCTCCCGCCGGACTCCCCGGCTGGCCAACAGAATATTAAAGAGGGCGAGGGATATTCTTGAAGTCGACAAGCATATAGAGATTGATAACAAGCTATTGGGAAAATTGTTTGATTTACTCGAAATCGACGAGATCGGCTTGACCGAGGTCGATCTGCAATACTTAAAACTTTTGGGCAGCAAATTTGACAACATGGCGGTTGGAGTGGAGACGATTGCCTCGGCAATGTCCGAGGACAAAAGGACTGTGGAAGAATTCATCGAGCCATACCTGCTTCAACTAGGATTCATTAAAAAGACTTCCCGCGGCCGAGTCTTGACTTCCAAGGCGCTTTCCCACCTGAAATTAAATTTGTTATGAAAGTCATTTGTTCTGGAAGAAACTTCTTTCCCAAAGGCGCCTGGTTTTATTCCACCAAAGAACAGTCTTCGCTCGCCAAGGGAGTAGGATACGTCGGCCTTAATTTTTTGCCCACTTGGAGGTTTGTTTGGGAAATACTTACTTTGGGTAGGCTTAGTTCCTCCCCAAGCATGATTTTATCGGCCCACCGGGATTGGCGATACGACCGAATTATGGAGGCAAAAGTAAGAAATAAACCCTGGTGGTTATATCAAATAAGAAACAAAGAAGACTGGCTATTTCCTCCGTTAAGTTGGTGTCTTACCGCAATGAAGAGATTCCAAACCTTATATAAAAAGCCAGTATCAGTAATGTGGCTAGAGGACGCCGCTAATTTTTTTCCGGTTGTCCTCGAACTTTGGGATAAAATTCAAGGAGTGAATCAAAGACAATTAATTACGTGGTGTAAAAAAGATCGTAGAAATCATGGAGTTGTCATTGATACTTTAAAATTTTCGGGTTGGCTGAAAAGCAACGGCTTAGAAAATAAAAAAAACCAAGTCATCGACGAACTAATGCCCTATATAAAATGGGTTGACTATCGGGCAACGAAAAAAAATCGAGAACCGAGCCTTGCGGTTACGATCGAAAAAATGGTGGAGAGCGAAAGATTATTCAAACTTTTATTAAAAAAAGGTTACCGGGGCGACGTCGTCGTTGAATATGGTTGGCCCGACCTCGAGTCTCCGCCTTTTGGGATAATTAGAGAGAATAGGGATGCCTTTAATAAATTTCACAAAAATCTCATAAAAAAAATAACTAACAAAACTTTATGAAGCCAAAAATAGTTTTCTTTGACTGCGACGGAGTCTTGATTCTCTACAACACCTGGCAAAGGCTCTATGACTCCATCGGTTACACTCACCAGGAAAACATGAGAATGTGGAAGGCGTACTACTCGGGAGAGATTACCTTCAAGGAATGGATGGACTCGATTATAAAATACTTTGACCTCCATTTGACACTCGACATATACCGGCAAGTAATATCGAAAGTTGAAATCAATCCCGAGGCGTTTGAAATCACCAAGTTTCTGAAAAACCAATCTGTTCCCATGGCAATCATTTCCTCAGGCGAGAAACAGTACGTCAAGAAAACGGCCGAAGAGCTGGGAATAAAAGACTTTAGGGTGAATACCGTATTTGAGTTTGACGATAACGGTAAGTTCCTGGATATGAAATACGGAAGCGATGACCCGATTGCCAAGGTGGAACAAATAAAGGAGATTTGTGCCATTCATAAATGTAAACCCGAGGAAACTTTTTTTGTCGGCGACTCCGACAACGACCTGATGGCATTCGATTTAACCCGCCACGGGATTCTTTATAAAAACAAAACAGAAGAACGAACCAAGAAAGCCTGGAAGACAATAGACAACTTAAACGAAATAAAATCCTTTTTACAGCCTTAGCCTGTTAAAGAGCTATTTTTGATATAATCATGGCATGTTTGAAGCCCACATACAGCCGGAGGCTCAATTACCTTTTAAAGACAAACTCCTTAGAACATTATCGATTGCCCTTGGCAACATTGACACTATCAAGGAAGAGGTCGACCAGATAGACAGCTTTGGCCGGGCAAGGAACCCAGGGAAAACAAAGCGAACATTTAAAGCCGAAAAAGAATCGGATTTTATCTATTTATTGAGTACGGGCAAGGTAATATCTGTCGAGGCCATCGTCCAATTGAATAGACTATATCCAATCAACGAAAAAAGCGTTTCGAGTTACTTTAGCCATAACTTGAAGTTTATTGGCACTTTGACCAATCAAAAGAGGATTGAATATAGAGTTTACCACGGGCGTGAGGTTGATAATGTTGACGCTGACTCCTCCCCCGTAAGCGACAGCGAGGCTTTAAAAACTTATCTGACTGCAGGCAAGGCGCTCAATAATTTAAAGTTGATTTTTCCAAATATTGAGACCAGGCTATCGACGGGAAATAGAAAAACTAAAATGACTGGAGACTATTATCGACAAATGGTTCAAACTGGACGAAAATATAATGTAAGACCTCGATGAGATTAAATAAGATTGTTAAAGAGAAGAAAGAGCTACGCTGTTTGGACCGATCCAGCCTTTACCTGGTTCGTAAATAAAACCGGAACGCCTCATATTTTTGAATTGCTCCCTTCTTATTTTTCCACGAATCTTTTTCCAGCCACCATATTGTTCCTTTAAACCTCCAATTCTACTTAAATATTCAAGATATATACTTTTGTAAAAATCATCTCTAGAAAACAGGATGTTATGTGAAAGATAGCGGTGGGCTGTTTCCATTAAGATTTTTTTGAAACGTCGACCGGGAAAATAAACTTTTCTTTTCCTTTACCTGACAATACTTGAAAAATATTTTCCGGATCAAGAGCCTTCGGGTCGGCTTCGGAAACGTCAAAATTTAAGTCGCCAACGTACCCGGTTATTACTTTATCTTCAAAGGCAAACATAAGATTACCTTCGACACAGATAGCCTTCAACGCATCGTAGGACAATGGGTAATCCATCGGTTTTGGATTCCCATTTAAATCATAGCCCGTTATTGTTGCTATTATTTCACCATCAGATTTAGTAACCGATACGGCATTCATTATAACTTTGCTATTATCGATAGAGCTCGGAACTAGGGCTAGATTTTGCAAACGGTCTAAAAAGCTCTCGTTTAAGTGCAGGACTACTCCTCGCTCCTGTTTCCACTGCGAGGATTCTTCCAAAAAAGTCGATTGGCTATATATGTTAATACGGTCAAAATAGTCGACAGAAGCTGGTTTGATTTCTACAGAATTGGCCAAATATCCATCTCTTAATGTAGCGTGAACGCTAAATCCTGTAGATGGTCTACCGTCTTTATATTGATCAAGCTCCGGATATCTTTGCATCAAAATTGATGGTTGATATTTATCTGTTAAGATGCCTGGGTGGCTTTGATAGCTATTCTCAAAGGTTATGGTATTAATTACACCGGCTGGTGTTTGATAGCTCAAATAGGTAGGGGAATTTCCTTTTGCAAGAACTTTCCATTTTTCAAAACTTGGCAAAAGTTGAGTCGCGCTAAATTTTCCTAGAGCCTCGGGCATTTTGAGGCATTATAACAGTCTCTAATAATGAAGTCAAATATCTTGGGTGAACCTAAGTATGAGATTATCGAACCACTATTAAATGAGCTATCATTAATATATAACAATCTAAAACCTTTTGTTTTTATTACTTAGAATTTTATTCTTTTTTACCTTTAGCTGGCATATCTTCAATAATTTCTTCAGTTAATATTGTTGAGTCTATCCAATTTACGATAAGCTTTATTATTAATTTTAAATCTTTAACGTCTTTGTCTTCCCACTTTCTAACATAATGAGATTCATCGTTTGCTAACCATACGGCCCTTTCAGAAGTTTGTTTGATTTTTTTATCATCAATCCTTTTTATTGACTTTCCTAAAAATTCTTTCTTAATTTCTTCTTCTTGATCAGGCTTAACTTTTATTAAATAATCTTTCACTAAAAACTCTAAAGCACGTCTATAACCTGGACCGCAAATTTCCTTTAATCCGTTTTCATCAGCAATAAGTGCTTGATTATAAATAACTGGAAACATAGGCGAGATATTAGTTACTTCTTCAGGGAATACTTTAAAATTTACGCTTTGTGCAAGTTGATAAACATTTTGGAGATAAAGACCACTTCCTGGAAGTCTTAAATCTTGTTTATAAAAAGCAATGAATAATTTATTACATCTTTCTCGTGGACATTTAAAAATTACCTGCAAGATATTAGTTCTATCCATTGAGTGATGTTTTCCATATGCGTAACAAAATATTGGCTGGCTACCTTGTTCACAAAAAGGACATATATCGGGATATCTATTTACTTCTTCAGAAGATTCTTTTTCACCACCTTCATAATGAACTGGTATGGTTAATGAGAAAGATCTCTGTGCAAAGTGTGCCATGGCCAAATTATATCATTTATCCTTTGAAGGCTTTAATTTTTGGGAGTTAAGTTTGTCATTAATATGTTTACAGACAGCAATTGCATCAACCCATTCATCATTTTTCCTATCGATTCTTTTATTTTTTAAGATTCTTATGACTTCTTTTGCAATATCTGTCTTTTTAAGGGAATGTTTAGTTTCACCAAATATTGAAGCAATAAAATTTTGCGTATTCTTTACTCTTGGATATGAGGCTGGAATTTTATCTGTCTCAACAACCTTATTAACAATTCGAAATCTATTCTCATAAGCAGCATAAACGGCTTCTCTATAAATGCTTTTTGGGATAAGGTCTTCTACAGAGGAAATTTTTTTGTCTGATGCAATCTCAGATATTTTTTCAACCCAGTTTTCTGAAAGATTAACTTTTTTAAGCTTGCTAGTAAGTATGTTCATGTCAGCATCTGAATCAACTATCCCATATCCATTTTTATCCTCAATATTTATTAAGGCTAGTAATGAGGGAACTTTTTCTTTTCCGTAAGATGGTACGATTGAAAAATTAACAGTATAACCAAGCTTTTCGAATAAAGCTCTTAATATCATCTGATCTGACGGTCCTTCTACAACTAGGTTCGTACTTAAAAAATTGAATATCTGACTCCATTGCAATCCAAGCGCAGTTTTAACTGGCTCAGGAATAAGTCCATAATTACCTTCTGACCAAGCTTGATTTCCTATGATTGTGCATTCCTTATCACGTTCTAGAATTCTTATTCTCTCAGGATATGATGGGTGAATTAAATAAGGTAAATGAGTTGTATAAACAATTTGAATATTTCTTTGACTTATTTTCTTAAATGTTTCCTCTAATAACTTTTTTTGAGCATTAATATGAAGAAAAATTCATGGCTCATCAATTAAAAATATAGAGTTCGTAATTTATTTTTTTGCACCTGCTAGAAAATATATATTAAAAGCTAAAGTCCATTGGAGCCCGCGACTCCTCTCTTGAGGTGCAAATGGAAGATTCCTCTCCTCTTTAAGACGTATTTTTAGAAGATCTCCATCAGCCTCAAGATGCACATTAACTTTGTCAATGGGCCAGACTATATGCGTAACC
>CAYJKR010000021.1:0-11351 GCA_964371165.1 uncultured Gammaproteobacteria bacterium | reverse complement strand
CAACACGACTGGACTGGACTCGAACCGAATACTATATCTACGTTAGTAAGAGATAGAATGTGATATTAAAAACCCTCTAAAAAGTAGCTATTTAAAATTTAAATTTTCGTTCAGGCTCTAGATTTAGATTTCAGACTTTATATCCTTAAGAACGCCTTGTAGTTTGTTAGAAGATCTCATTAACTGAGCTCTTACAGCACCTTCTCTTTTATCTAACACATAAGCAATGTCTTTTGTCGTGTGTCCTAAAACATATTTCATAATAATAACTCGGCGTTGGTCTGCTTCTGGAAGTTTCAAGATAGCCGCCTTAATTTTTTCACTCTCCCAATTAACTACAACTTGCTCCTCGGGAGTAACCGCTGACTGGTCAAAGTCAGAATGGTCAACTCTACTTTCCTCGCTACCCTCTTTCCCAGTAGGTTCATCAATGTTAATATCTTTAGAACGTTTCTTTTCGACTCTATGAGTATCTATTGTCGTGTTTATTGCGATTCTATTTAGCCAAGCTGACAATTGAGCGTGAGACGGGATTTCTTCGTATTTGAATGTAAAATTTCCTATTGATTTCAAAGCTTTCTCGAATGTATTCTGTTTGATATCGTCAAAATCATAGTCTTCTACGCCAAATTTTCTTCTTAATAATCCTCTTAATGGTCTCTCAAGTACGTCTTCAAAATAGCGGTAAAGTAAGGCCCCGTTGCCTTCCTGAGCTTGTGTTATTGCATCTTCGGCATGGCTATTTAACCTTTCTGTATCGATTTTACCTCTTTCAGGTAGTGGTTGAAAATCTGCAATAGTAGCGTGTGTTATCTGCTTTACTCCTACTTTAACACTAGAAATTTGATTATCGGTGACGGCATCTTTTACACCACCTGTTTGCCCAGGAACAAAGTTTTTTCTTGAGATTGCTAATTGAATTAATAAATCCGCATTTTCAACTTCAAGATCCCATAGTCGATTAATTATATTACTTGTCATTTCTCCAGAATTTGCCACGTTAATTCTTCTGCCTGTTATTACTTGTTGACTTGCCCAATCGGTATTTTTTATCTGATAAATTTGCTCTTCATCTTTGATCTGTGATAAAGATACTGCTACTTTTCGCGTTGTTGCTTCGTTAAGTTTTTGTTCTATCGCTATTTGGGCCGCAATCCTTTGTAAGGACCAATTGTGTTCTCCAGGAAGAACATTGCCTATCGCTCTCGTTTGAGCCGGCGTAAGCGATATTCCCTTCTCACCTATTCTTTGCATGCGGATTAATTCAGGAGAAACTTTTCGTGCCAAGTCTAGATGAGCCATTATCAGCTGCGGCTTTTTCTTCCAATCATCACAATGCTCTATAACCCAAGCTTTAATGCTTTCTATATCCTCTCTAGTTAATCCAGTCTTCTTCATTATCTCTTTTCCGGTCATATTCGGAACGGTGACAAGAGAAAAACCTTGGAAGATTGATATTTTATGGACTTTGCTCCAAGGAGTAATATTCCATGACTGAGTTACCCAATCGACAATACGTGGCATTTCGACTGACCTATGTCCGGTTGCCGATACTATTCGTAGACCCAACATTTGGTCAAAGTTATATCCAAGTCTAAGCTCTGAAAAAAAATTTTCTGCTTTTTTCTTTTGTTGAACGGCGTTTCGATGAAAACCCTCGCAAAGAAATAGGTCTCCGTTGACACCGACTACCGGGTCAATAACTTGGGCAATAATTCCCGGCCCTAATTGTCCATTCCATTGTCTATGTTGAGTTTCCCTATCCATTTTTCTTTCAAGACTGTGTAATAAAGAAGCGTCAACCGGAACATCGTCTGATTTAAACCTGTTCATTGGTATTTCGCAAAACAATACTTTTTTATCTGTTCTCCAAAGAATTTTTATATCTTTTGGAAGTCCCAAAGATTCGGGTTTTGGTAAAGGAGCTGAAAAAATAGGATTCTCTGCTTGAGGTCCTGCCATATTTGGGCTATTATAACAATGAAAATTACTATTATCAAGCATCTATCTTAGATTATCTTTGGAGATGATACAATATCCCTATTGAGTTATAAGGACGTTAAGAGCCTAGGCCAATATGCTCAATAGATTTATGAAAACAGTCATAAAAAGAATTACCCCCGAAGACTTGAATAAGTTTTTTAATTTCTTTCGTCAAACTGTTGTGGCAGAATTCCCCGAATATTCAAAGAAAAAGCTCGAATATATTATTAAAAAAGGCTGGAATAAAAAAACATACCGCGATGCTTTAAGGCACAATAACAGATTTATCTTGGCGGCGTGGAACGAAAATAAAATCGTCGCCATACTTGACGCCGAGCAACCTTTTTTGGGAGTATGCTTCTGCAGCTGGCTCATGGTCGATCACAAATTCCAAAAAAAAGGTATAGGAACAAAACTCTTGAAAGAACTAGAAAAAGCGGCTTCTAAAAAAGGCGTCCACATGATTTATCTTTATGCCTACAAGCACAATGTTCCTTACTACAAGAAAATTGGTTACAATTACGCTGGCAATATGAAAAAGTCATGGTTTGGCATGGACGATCATATTTTTACCAAACTTATTAGGGAACCAAAAGAAAAAAATTATTTAAGAACAATTAGAATATGAAAAACGTCTGGAAATTGTTGGTTTCGATCGTAATTTGCGAAGCGGTCGGTTTGGCCGCCACTCCCTTTACCCTTTCCGCGATCCCTACCTGGTATGCGACTTTGAATAAGCCGTCATTTTCTCCGCCTAATTGGATATTCGGACCAGCCTGGACAATTCTATATCTATTAATGGGAATCTCGGCTTATCTAGTTTGGCAAAAGGGTCTGAATAAAATCGCCGTCAAAAGGGCGTTGTTATTTTTCGTCTTACAACTTATCTTTAATTTCCTATGGTCTTTTTTGTTTTTTTATCTTCATTCACCCGTTCTTGGTTTAGTGGACATCACTATCCTCTGGTCTATGATTTTGATAACGATTATTAAGTTTGTTAAGATTTCAAAACCGGCCGCCTATCTTTTGATTCCCTACCTTCTCTGGGTGACTTTTGCATCGATTCTCAATTTTTCCATAGTCGTGCTAAACTAAAGAAATTGTGGTAAAAATTATCAAACAAGTTTATCTAATTGACGCTCCCATAGAAAAAGTCTGGGACGCCTTGGTCAATCCAAAAATCATAGAAATGTGGAGTGGCGTATCGGCCAAGATGAGTGACAAGGAAGAAGCCGAGTTTGAATTGTGGGGCGGCGACATGCACGGGACAAACACAAAGGTTGTCAGAAATAGATTGCTTGAGCAGGATTGGTACGGCGGCGATTGGGATGAGCCGTCAAAAGTAAGATTTGAATTATCGGAAAAAGATGACCAGACCAAAGTCGTCCTCACCCATGCCGGCGTTCCCGAAGACGAGGTCAACGACTTTTCCGACGGCTGGAATCGTTATTATCTTGGAGAAATAAAAAAACTGCTGGAAAGATGACTTTCTCCCATTTCGAATACCCCGCTCTCGATGGGTGCAGGCCGTCTAAAATATAGTCTTCTTCACCGGTCATCGTTTGGCTGACCAGAAAAATGTCAGCCACCACAAGGCCGCGCTTTTTTCCTTCCTCTTTTATAACTTCGTTGTAGCTATCGATGAACTCCGAGAGATTTTCCTCATTAAGTCCTTGGGCTGAGGGCGATTTTGAATAGTCCGGAATGGTGATGAGGACAATATTCTTGGGGTTTGATAATATCTCCTGGATTTTATTCAAAAGTTCTATCAAGTCGGTGCGGTAATCGTCTTTGCTCCTCTTCATGAAGTTATCGTTGGCTCCGATTAAAATCGTGACAAAATCCGGCTTGATAGCCGCCGCTATGGGCAATTCTATCCCTATGGCATCCCTAACAGTAAAGCCCGAAACCGCCGGATTGGCGACCAACTCTATTTCTACTCCCATCTCTTTCAAATGATCCGTCATTATATTCGGCCAACGGTCTTCCTCTTTCAATCCCAACCCGATCGTATAGGAGTCGCCTATGGCAACGTATTTTATTTTATTAATTGGCGTTGTTGTTTGTTTATTCGCGCCTTTATAAATATATAGCGACAAAAGGACTATCAAGGTAAGAAGAGTGAATAGTATCAGTTTGAGTTTCATAGCTTGATGATACTATAATACAACTATGGGTAAGGTAATGAAGGTGGGCCTGATGAATGCTTTGGCGACCGCGCTTTACATTGTCGCCGTTGCCGCTTTCATGTATTACGGCGAGTCGGTTAAAATCGGAAAAAACGCCCGGTTTCTCGAGCCAATTGCCATGCTCATGCTTTTTGTTTTTTCGGCTGCCCTGACCGGTTATTTGGTTTTCGGCAAACCCGCCTTACTCTATCTTGACGGAAAAAAGAAAGACGCCCTGAGTCTTTTGAGTTATACCTTGATATACCTTTTTGTTCTAACGGTTCTCGCAATCGCTTCGGTAATATTATTCAGCAGATAAAATTAAAGCAATTTTTCTACTTCCGGCCAGAGTATATCAAAAATTAATCGATGTCCGTCTTTATTTGGATGGAGTCCGTCTTTCCAGAGATAAATTTTTTTCCATTCGTCCTGATCGACGTCTATTTTTATAAAAGTCGTCTTCATTTCCCGACACAGTTCTTCGAGCGCCCCACTAAATTGTATTAATCTTTTATTCCAAAAGTAAGACTGGCCGCCGCTTAAGGAGTTCTGTTTAGGAGTTGTCTTGGTCTCGTCAACGCCGGTAAGCCCAATACAGATTGTGTGGTTTACTTTGTTTTTTAGGGCTGTTAACAATTTTTTCATTGCCGCTTTATATTCGGAAACCGTGGAGACAAAATTATCCGGCGCGTCTTTGGCTCTGGCGTTATTGCCCCCGACTAATACAATGGCTATTAGTTTTGTTTTCTTCTTATATTGTTCTATCTGGGAGTCAAAAGTCCCAAGGACAAATTCAATCGTTGCCCCGGGAGCCGTAAAATTGTAAAGTTCGTGTTTCTCGCCGACCCCTCCCTGCCCGTACATTAAAGCGTGCAGTTTTGTTTTGAGCATGTCTCCCAAGCCGCCGTCTTCTCCACCGACTCCGTAGGCCGTACTTGCGCCGAAGACAAAAATCTGTGCCATAACAATAATTATAGATAATATCGTTAGAAATTAATCTTCTCGTTTAGATAGAAGATTTTGTAGATTCCGTAGATCCAAACCACCGACTGGACCATCGACAGCATAAATATCCCTACCTGCGGATTGACAATAGAATATATTATCGTGAAAAATTCACTTATGAGCCCGTGGATAAATCCCCACTTGTTATTTTTGGCAATCAATATCAAAGATACGATGCCAAAGACCGCGATTCCAAATTGCATTAGGCCGTCTAACATAAAACAATTTCAGATTACAAAGGCCCGATTAAAAAACCATGAAATTGAAGTAAGAAATCGGTAAGAATAAATTACTTTTCCTCAACCGGAAGTTCCATGGTAAAGGTCGAGCCAACCTTGGGGATGCTTGAAACTTTGATTTTTCCGCCATGGGATTGGACGATTTGATTGGTGATGTATAGCCCGACGCCCAGTCCTTTTTTCTTTTCCACCTCGCGGCTTTCGATCCGCCGGAAAAGGTGGAAAAGAAACTTGTATTCGGTTTTCGAAATCCCTATTCCCCGGTCCCTGATGACAAATTTGCCGAAGCCGCCGTGGTTGAAGACCTTGATATCTATCGGTTGTCCCCGCCCGTATTTGATGGCGTTTGAGACCAAATTGGTCACCGCCTGCTCCACCCTCCCCTTGTCCCAATATCCTACAACCGGTCCTTTATTTTCCAACTTTACCTTATACCCTTCTTTTTCCAGCATCTCGGAAAAGTTCTCCAATACCTGGCGGGTAATATCCGCTAGGTCTGCCTGTTCCTTAAACAGGTTCATCCTCCCGGTCGTAATCATGGAAACATTCAGGAGGTCGTTGATCATCGTCGTCAAAACCTTGATTTGGGTCTCGGCGTTTTCAAGAACCCTCATCAAAGACTCGACCGAAAAATTGGCCAGGGAAACGTTTTTTACCGTGTTCAGCATGTTGTGGAGCTTGAGGAGCATAGTCGTCAGAGGCGTCCTCAACTCGTGGGACGTAATAGACAAGAATTCGTCGCGCGCCTTGATTTCGTCGGAGGCTTTTTTCAAGTCGCGGTGGAGCTCGATGAATTTAACGCTAAAAAGTTTTTCTTGTTTTTTAAGCTTGTCTATTTCGACGGCGCGGCGGTCGGCGTCAATCAAATAACTGATAAGAAACGAAGCCATGATAAAAACGCCTACCTCAAACAAGAGGGTCTGGTTCCGCTCGGTATCGGAAATGAGTATGACCAGTAATCCCGAAAGCAATCCGGTAATGACCGCCGGCCTGAACCGGCTGTACCGTGTCACTAAGGCAACGTCAAAAATCGCGACGCCGTAAAAGATCTTTTCCAAGCCGCTTGAAGATAAGAAATAAAACAGAAGGGCGTTAAAGATGACGACGAGCGAAGGAAGAATGACTGAAAAAAACGAATTTGATAGCCCGTGGAACGAAACTTTGCGTTGAGAATACTTATATAGCTTATTGTATTTTTCCATTGTTTTCTTCTTACCGTTTTCTTACAATATTCTCACATTACTCTAATTTCGTTTTTATCTAATAGCATTATAGTACAAGTTTTACAACTATGTTGAAAACGGTCCTCGTCGTCGAAGACGAAAAAGAAATCAAAAACTTCATCAAAAAAGCATTGGTCGACCAGGGGTATAACGTCGAGGAAGCCGGAGACGGAGCCGAGGCAATAAAAAAAGTCGAAGGCGACATGCCCGACCTCGTCATCCTCGACCTCGGGTTGCCAAAGATATCCGGCGAAACCGTCGCCGCGGAAATAAAAAGAGATTATCCCCACATCCCGATTATCATGCTCACCGCCAGGACCCAGTCGAGCGACATCATCGCCGGATTCAAGCTCGGCGCCGACAATTACATGCCCAAGCCTTTTATCATGGACGAGCTTCTGGCCCGAGTCAAAGCCCGCCTCTCTTCAAGCGGGTCGGACAACAACGTTCTAAAAGTCGCTGACCTAGAACTCAACAACGCCAGCAAGGAAGTCAAGCGGGGAGGAAGGTTAATCTCCTTGACCCCCAAGGAATTCGAACTCTTGCATTATTTAATGAGCAATACCGGTCGGGTGCTGTCGCGCGAGATGATATTAAACAAGGTATGGCTCTATTCCCCGGAAATCGAGTCCCGGGCGGTTGACGTTTATATAGGATACCTGCGCCGGAAGATAGACTCCGGCCGAAAAAAGAAATTAATCAAATCGATTCGCGGTTTCGGTTATACGGTCAAGGCGTCTTAATCTCTTACTTCCTTCTTACCGGTTTCTGATTGGATTTATATAGGCCACCGATAGGATGAGGTTATATGAAAAAATTAATTTTGGCGCTTTTCATAACTACTCTCATTTTCAGCCACGGCGTTTATGCCGAGGAAGTCGAGGAAAAAGACCTGATCAGCCAGACGGTCGAGACCGACAGCGAGTTTGAAATCCAGGGAACGATTGCCTCGGTCAACGACAGCAGTTTTACCATCCGGGGCGAATTGGTCGCCGCTTCGAGCGAGGAGATGGAGCGGTTTAAAACCAATGGTATCGTCAAGGAAGGCAACTTCGTCAAAGTCGAGGGGAAAATAGAAAATAACGTCATGATGGCAGAGGAAGTAGAGCTACTGGAGGAGGACTTTCAGGAGGTTCCCGAACTTTCCGAGGAAGCCGGAGTCAACCTCAAGGCCGAGGCCGAGGTTGAAGACGAAACTTTACTTAAGGCAATTGTCGACGCCATCAAAGCAATCTTTACTGAACAATGAGCGTCCCTTTCATCCCCATCTGGCGGTGATTGCCGATCGAGCAATAGAATTCAAATGTACCAACTTCGTTCGCGGTAAATTCGGCCGCGTCTTCCTCCCCGGCGTTGATAATCTTGGTCTTTATCCCCAATTCGTCGACATTAAAGTCGTGCATGCCGCCGGCACTCTTGAATATAATTCTTGTTTTCTCCCCTTTTTTCACGGTAATCGTGTCCGGGACAAATTTAAAATTGCTTCCTTCAACGACGATCTCTTTTACCGAACCTTCCTCTATCATCGCCTCGCTCGTCGGCTTCTCTTCCATGACTGCCGTTGGCGAAACCGAGGTTGTCGCCGGGGTGGTCGATTGACTTTTACTCATGGCAAAATAAACCGCGCCACCTATCAACGCCAAAACGATCACGCTTATGAGCAAATTATTTTTCATAAGACTAATTAATTTTTAACAACTTTATTATATACACTCATTTCAGATGTTTGTCAAAAAATTCGACAGACCTTTGCGCCGCCAGATTAAAGTTGCCGGCGAGGTTGTGGTCGTCTCCGTCATAGACGTAAAGTTCATTGGTTTTACCGGCGTTGTCCATTTGCTCTTTCAAAGTCTGGGAAAACAAAACCGGTACCGAATGGTCGGCGGTTCCGTGGTGTAATTGGATCGGCCCGCCGATATCGGCGAGGTACGAATTGGCCGAGATCGAGTTCCAGAACTCCGGATTTTCCTCGGGAGATCCGAACTCCGTTACCAGCCTATTTCTCCAGCTTAGGGCCCGGCTCGGAATCCCGGAAGGTGGCGTGAAAGTTCCCCGCCTCCAGTTATTCAATAGGTCCGGATACGAGGCCACTACCCCGGCCCAAATTACCGCCGCTTTTATATCGGGATCAACCACCATGCTTCTCACGGTGACAAACCCTCCCATCGAATGCCCCCACATGCCGATTCTTTTTGGATCGGCGTCCTTGTACTTTTTCAGCGAGGCAGTCGCGTTTAAAACGTCAATCGTGTAGTTGTTTGACCCGTATCCTCCTGTTGCCTCGCCTTCCGAATCGCCGTGGCCGCGGTAGTCTGGTTTGAAAACGATGTAGCCGTTTCGGGAAAAAGTGTCAGCGTAGGCAGCGTAGCGCTCGGTCGTTCGGTACTCTTGCGGCGGAATGTAACCGTGGTTAAAGATAATTACCGGCCAACCCCCACTAGGTTTGTCTCCGTTAGGAACTGTCAGCAGTCCGTAAATCTTCAGCCCCTCCGACTGATACGAGGCAATGTATCTTTGATAGTTCGAACCGGCGTCCAGCGTTTGCTCGATGACGATGTTCGAACCGGGATATTGCCCCGCCCGTAATGACGCGATCGACAACTCGTTAAGTTCGGCCGCCATTCCGTCGTCGCCAAAGTTGATCTGGTCGGTCAGCGGATTAATCACCTTGGCGGGCGCCTTATTCAAAAACCTGAATCCGACAAATAAAAGAACGACCAATAAAATAACTGCTATTATTTTCCTCATAGTTTAATTATAAATAATGAATTATTTATCGCAAGATGTGGTTAATGATGGCGTTGGCGAGGTCGTCGATCTGCGGCAAATCGCTAGTCAAGAAATAGTGTCTATCTTTCTCAATGGTAGTAATTTTATCGTTCATTTCATACATTCTTTTTTTGAGTGAAGGGTCGTATATAAGAGAGTCGAGCCCAGTGACTTGGGCGATGGCGTTGGTCGATAGCTTATTCATTCTTTTTGCCAGTAGATGCAGCGTTATCTCTTCATCTCCAACTCTTATGGTATTGGCCATTAAAAAATCATGCCGTTCCTCATGATTTGCATAAAAATCATCCTCAATATACCCTTCTTCTAAAAAAGACAGACAATTTTTCAATACCATCGTATCAAATTCATTAAACTGCCTTTCTCGACCGGCAATTCTTTTTCTCAACTCTTCGTTTGGTTGGGGAGCCGTATATTTTATTCTCTTCGGCAGCTGTGGAGAAATTTTGTCGGCGGTATATAAAGACCAATCTTTGAATATGGCGCTATGGGGTCGCGAGGCTGTTGCTTCTACTGTTTGACTCATGTTGAATAATTATACTTTAAAAATACCCTATAGTAAAGTATAATTGGCTTCTATGCCAACCGAGAGAGCTATAAGAATCAATCAAATAGCAGAAGCCAATAGGCCGATTGTCAACCGGGTGAGGTTGGTTTGTGAACAAATCGCGCCCCACGCCATCAAATCTTTGGAAAAAATGCACGAGACCAATTATTCTATCGTGAGCGTGACGGAAGGCATACTCCATTATCCCGAAATGATAGAGCTGCGCGGAATGACACTGGACTTACTCGAACCCGAAGACAGAATTTCTTTGGCGGCCACCTTGAATCTTTTGAGTTTGCCAAAGTTCAAAGCCTGGTATGACGAGAGTGTTCACGGCCAAGAAAACGACTCCTTCACCAAAAAAATAGTCGACAGAACCATGGACCATTTTGTCGAAACATGGGTGGAAGAGAATCACGGAAACTTTCCCGAGCCCGACTGGCAAAAACTGGAAGAAGCCCACGAAAAAGTTATGTCCGGGGAGAAGAAAGACATATATGAAGTTTATTTTGCTTTATTTAACGGCATTCAGACATCGACGGTTGAACAGTTCCTCGAAGACACCCTGCCCGATGAATATCTTTCTTTTAAACACACGACAAAGCATTGATATAACGCTCTCTACTTGAATTAACATATTTCCGGATATATAATTCCTTCCAATGGCTGAAAGACTCAGCGTCGTTACCGACTCCACCGCCTCCCTCCCTAAAAAAATCGTCAAAGACATGGGAATCGGAGTCGTCCCCGCCAGAATTATTTTCCCAACAGGAGACTACCGAGACGGGGTCGACATTGGATTTGTAGAATTTGTAGAAAAACTGAAAGCTGCCGATCCGCTGCCAACGACGAGCGCTCCTTCGCTCGGAGAATTCCTGAAGGTTTATGAAAAGCTTCCCGGAAACGTCGTCTCCATCCATCTCGGGAGCAAGTTTTCCGGCTTTTTCAGCCGAGCCGAAGAAGCGGCAAAAGAAATCGGCGGAGGCAAAATTAATCCCTTTAACAGCTGATCTGTTTCTTTGGGGTTAGGATTTATGGTTATGGAGGCGGCCCGCTTGGCAAACCAGGGAGCAACAAAAGACCAAATCTTTCATGAACTCGAAGACATGAGAGGTCGCACCACGGTGTTTGCCGCTCTCGACACCCTGAAATATGCCGAGAAAGGCGGGCGCATTAGTCATCTTGGAGCTTGGGTTGGCGGCACGTTGAACATCAAGCCGATTCTACAAATAAAAGACAATGAAATAACAACCGCGGACAAGGTAAGAACCAGGAACAAGTCGCTCGACAAAATGGTTGAATTGACCGAAGCCCTTGGACCCTTGGACAAAGTCGCCGTCGTTCACGCTGATTCGAATGAAGAAGATATAGGGCGCGTCATTAATCAGATACAAAGATT
>CAYJKR010000020.1:0-12143 GCA_964371165.1 uncultured Gammaproteobacteria bacterium | reverse complement strand
TAAAAATAATATATTAGAGAAAAAAATATTTTTGTCAAGCGCAAAAAAAATGATAGAATAGATGAGGCTTTAAGCCGAGGTGGTGGAACGGTTTACACGCAGGTCTCAAAAACCTGTGGAGGCAACTCCATGAGGGTTCGAGTCCCTCCCTCGGCACCAAAACTAACTTTGTCGGAATTGAAAGAGGCGTTCGCAACCCCTCACTAAAGGTCGTTGAAAAAATTGCTAAAGCACTTGGGGTCAAAGTGAACAATCTTATTATTTGATTATGGAAAGCTATATCAAAGAAATGCTTTTGGCCCTTGAAGCAAACATTGAATATTTGCGACAAGAAGGAAGCGCACAATTGAGAGTAAAGAATGGTCAATTACTAAATAGCGTTGACGACGTTTACATTTACGAGTTCACTTTAGAGTTTTTTCAAAACATAGAACCCGATACTGATGTTGAGGTAAGACTAAGGAGCGAAAGCGCAAATGGAAGAGTTATCGCGATAAATGATAAAAACATTCAAATCGAGCTTGATAAAAATATTGGAACAACGATTCCAGAAGCTCGACTCATTATTTCAAGCTATTATCTATTACAATTTCTCTATGAGAAGCTCAAAAAAGTTGATAGCGGAGAACTACAACTTACAGATTTAGCGGAAAAGACCTTTAAACTGAAGCCCGTAAATATCGCTTCGCAGGAATACAAAATACCACATTCATCTGTTTCTGAATTACCAAATTCATCGCAAGAAAGCGCAATAAAGTTAGCAATGGGAAGCGAGGTTTCTTTTATTTGGGGACCGCCCGGAACTGGCAAAACACAAACAATCGCTCGTTTAACCGAGGGGTTTTTGTCTAAAAGTTTGAGCGTGCTTCTAATTTCTCATACCAACGTAGCAACAGATGGTGCGCTTTTGAATGTAGTAAAGCATCTTGAAAGCACCGATGATTATCGTGATGGAAAGTTTTTGCGCGAAGGTGCAATACAAAAGTCCGAACTCAAAGCGTATGAAATGGTCGTGCCTAAGATTGTTTTAGAAAAGAAAGGGTTACCAATTAAGAATGAGATCGAGACCCTCACAAAACGCATAGACGAAATTGCCTTGATTGCTTCAAAATCAGAAACTATTATAAGACAATTTCAGAAAATAGAGGTGCTTAAAAAGGAAGAAGAAAATATCAGAGGTGATATTTCAAGCAAAGAAAACGGGATTGTTTCTGCAAAATCTTTATTGAGTAGTATAGAAAATCAGTTATCGGATAACGAAGCCAAAATACGTGAGTATCAGTCAAAAGGTACTTTGGGGAGATTTTTTTCCGGCTTAAATCTAGAAAAACTTATTCGTCAAAAAAGCTCGTTGTTGGTTCAAAAAGATAAAGAAACACAAAAGATTTCTACATATACCCAAGCTGTAGGAACTGTAAAAATAAAAATACAGAAATTCGTTGATGAAAGAAAAGAGCTTGAAGCGCAGTTGCAAGGCGAAAATTTAGAACGACACAAAAAGGTAGTTGAGAAAGCCAATAGTGAGTTGAAAAATCTCAAAGAACAGAGAGATTTATTATTGAAGCAACTTGAGGAACTAGCCAATGTACTTATTAAAGAAGCAAAAGTTATCGCTACAACGCTTACAAAAAGTTATAGCTCGCAAGTTGTTTTGAATCGCGAATATGACTGCATAATTGTAGATGAAGCTTCAATGGCTCCGCTACCTGCTCTTTGGTGCGCGGCGGGTTTAGCAAAACAAAAAGTTGTAGTCGTGGGAGATTTCTACCAATTACCACCTATCGCAAAACATAAAGTTTTAAGGCGTAAAGAAAAATCAGAAGAGGAAATTAGAAAAGAAGAAGCTCTGGTAGAAAAATGGCTGAAGAAGGATATTTTTGAAGTTTCGGGTATTTTTTCAGCAATCCGTTCCGGCGTTAAACCCGATTGGCTCGAACAATTAAAAGTTCAATACAGAATGCACCCGGACATTGCTGACGTTGTTAATTCGCTTGTTTACGGAAGAAGCGGAAAGCAGTTTGAACTTGATTCAGCCGAGAATACGCGCAATAACGGCAAGGAACGATTATCAAAACCTCCTCTTGATAATGCACATATTGGAATATATGACACGAGCAAGATCGGGTCGTTGCCTAGCCGGACTGATAGCGGTTCTTATTACAATCTTTATCAGGCATTTTTGGCAGTTTCACTTGCCAAGCATGCCGTTGAAAACGGTTATAAAAGTATCGGTATTATTTCTCCGTTCAGACCACAAACAAATTTGATCCGGAAAATTGTAGAGGATGAAAATCTTAGTAAAGAAATTGAGGCTGACACCGTCCACCGTTTTCAGGGCGGAGAAAAACAAATAATCATTTTCGATACTACCACAGCACAGCCCACAAAATTAACCGACGATCAGAGTGAAGGTGGAGATGATGAAAAATTGCTTAATGTCGCTTTTTCGCGAGCAAAAGAAAAGTGTATAGTGATTGCCGATGTTCAAACTATAGATAAAAAACATAGCTTAACATCTTTATTGCGTAAATTCATTCAGTATTGCCACGAAAAAAAATTTCCTATTATTTCTTCAGGAGATACGGTTCCAAAATATTCTGTGAGCGAAAAAGCGGAAAAATGGTTGAAACAAATTAACAATATAAAGAACCTTACGGAAGATTTTGAGAAATCGCATTTATTCAATGAAACAGATTTTTACCAAAACTTTATAAAAGACCTGCTCAATGCAAAACAGGAAGTAGTTATTGATAGCCCCTACATCACGACGGAGCGCGTGCGTACTTTTACGCCAATCTTTGAACACTTGATAAATAAAGGCATAAAAATTTTCATTTTGACAAGACAGCCAAAAGAGCACGATTCCACAATAAGATATCAAGCAATGGGCGAGATTAAAAACTTTGAGAACATGGGCATTACAGTTTTACCGTTTATCGGGTATGTTCATCGGAAACTCGCAATTATTGATCGGAGTATTTTGTGGGAAGGTAGTTTAAATATTTTGTCGCAAAGAGACAGCCACGAAGTAATGCGGCGTTTTGAGGGGAAGGAAACTTCCCAACAAATGATGACTTTCTTGAAGTTAGATAAAAATCTCGGAAAGATCGGAGAAAATAAGTTGCAAAGATGCGAGTTTTGCCGAGAATCAGGCGCGTGGTATTGGACGGATAAAAGTATCTACGGAGGTTTATGGACATTTTGTTTGGTCAGCGGTCATAAATTGGGTGCAGAACCAAAAAATAAAGAGGAAATAATCAAAATCAAAAAACAAGTTAGAACATTGCGAAAAGCAAAAAAGGAGATGACCAGCGAGGGAACTCCTATTTGTCCAAAACACGATTTGGTAATGATCAAGCGCAAAGGACCGTGGGGACAATTCTGGGGCTGTCCAAAATATCCAGTTTGCAAAATTACTGAAAAAATGACTTAATGTATATAATTTCAACGCCTTGATCAAAATCTGGGAAAACGATAAAGACTTTCGCATCCTTTTTGGCGGACTTCTGTAACATTTGGTATACTAGGACAGTCTAAATTAAATTTATGGGTAAAGAACAATCGACCGTTTCTCCTTTTACCCTTTGAGTAAGAAAACTCGAATACGCTTTTGCCTCCCGTAAATTTCCGCACGAAATTAACCCCGGGGTTAACAACGGACTCGGCAGGATTAATAAATTGTCAAGGGAAGGTTATGGAGTCATTGTTGCTTTTACCCATTTTTCACTCCGCAACTCCGTCGATATTATGGAATTTGTCGCCGAGCAACCTAGTTTAGGAGGGAAAAAAGTTGATTCATCTATGGCCCGCCATTTTTATGATCTGTTTCGCTTTCTTCTTATTAATCGTTTGGCAAATGTTGCCGGCATCGACCTTCATCCGGTTGTTACTAAAGACACCTTAGGGCGTAAAAGATATAAAAAATTACGTTTGGGCGCCGGAATGAAAAAATATCTTGAGGCCGGCAGAGAAGCCCTGCAAAACGGTGGAGTGGTTCCGATTGCGCTGCAAACGGGAAGAAGAAAAAGCCTCTATGAAGAAAAACCGGAAAAGTCATTGAGCACGATTATGAAATTTACAACCCGCCATACCGGATTTAAAAAATATGCCGTCCTGTTTGTCGGCCTCGAACACCCGGGCGTAGAAGATTATTCAAAGGAAATTAAAAAAATAAATTGGAAAGAAACATACCGTTTGAATATCGGAGCGGCTTTTACCGCCGAAGAAATTTTCCAGGTCGCAGGAGAAGATATCGACGCTTGGGCGTATAAGCAATTTGAAGCCTTGGTCTCTCCGGCGTATCTAAGAAGTCCTACTCCCACTCCATCGTCGCCGGGGGTTTAGTGGTGATGTCGTAGACGACGCGAACGACCTCGTGAACCTCAGTAACAATTCTCTCGGAAATTCGCTCCAAAACAACGTAGGGCAACTTCACCCAGTCGGCCGTCATCGTATCGCGCGACTCAATCGCTCTTATGGCGATCGTCTCCCCGTATTTTCGCTCGTCTCCGGCGACTCCGGTAGATTTCACCCCGGCAAATATGGCAAATGCCATCCAAATTTTGTCGTATAGGCCCGATTTTTTTATTTCTTCAACGACAATCGCGTCGGCCCTCTTTAGAATCTTTAATTTCTCCTCGGTCACCTCTCCGATTATTCTCACCGCCAGTCCTGGACCGGGAAAAACATGGCGGTGGATAATTTCTTTCGGAAATCCAAGCTCTTGGGCGATTTTTCTTACTTCGTCTTTATAAAAAGTCCGCAACGGCTCGACAATTTTGAAACCGTGTTTTTCCGGCAGGCCGCCGACGTTGTGGTGAGTTTTTATTTTGTGGGAATGCTTTGTCCCAGCGCTCTCGATGACGTCGGGATAAATCGTCCCTTGGATGAGAATTTTTGCGTTGATTTTTTTGGCTTCCCGCTCGAACAGTCGAATGAATGTTTCCCCGATAATTTTTCTCTTTTTTTCCGGGTCGACCACTCCTTTTAAGGCTTTCAGGAATTCTTTTTTTCCATCTAATATTTTTAGGGGTAGCTTCAGTTTATTTTTGAGGTTATTTTTTACCTCGCCGGTTTCCCCGTCCCTCATCAGTCCGGTGTCAACGTAAAAACAGGTCAGTTTTTTCCCGATCATACGGAAGGCGAGATAGGCAGCAACGCTCGAATCGATCCCGCCGGACAAGGCGCAAACGGCTTTTTCATTGCCGATTTTATCTCTTATGAACTGTTCTATTTCCTCGATTTTTTTCTGCCCGATAGCCGGATTTTCTTGGCATATTTTCAGGACAAAGTTACGCAAAATGTCCTGGCCGTACTCGGTATGCTGGACTTCCGGGTGGAACATGATCCCATAGATCTTTCTTTTTTCGTCGGCGATCGCCGCCGCCTTAACCGTCGGCGTTGACCCGACTATTTCCATTCCTTTGGGAGTTTTGACTACCTGGTCAAAGTGGCTCATCCAAACTTTAAAATCTTTTTTTTTGCTTCGCCACTGGTCAAAAAGAAGACATTCTTTTTTCAAACTAAATTGTGTGGCTCCGTATTCTTTTTTGGTTCCCGACGCCACTTTTCCTCCAAGCAGGTGGCCCAAGACCTCAATGCCATAACAGATGCCAAGAACAGGAATTCCCAGGTCAAAAATTTTTTTATTGACCAGGAGGGCTTTTTTTCCGTAAACCGAAGCCGGTCCGCCTGATAAAATAATTCCTTTTGGTTTTAGTTTGGTAACTGCTCTTAGAGCATCGCGGGGTAAAATAATTTCGGCCGAAACCCCTAGATCCCTAACTCTTCGTCCGATCAAATGGGTAGTCTGGGAGCCAAAATCAACAATAAGAATCATACCGTAATATCTTCGGCGGTAACTTTGACCTTACCGTCTACAATGTCTGTCAGCCTGACTACGGCAAAAACCGGTCGACCGCTTTCTTTATTTTTTCTATATCCCTGCTGGATAGGTTCGGAGTTATTGAAGTCCTTGGCGACCATATAGACAAAGATCGCCGTAATTCCTAATTTTTCAAAGGCTCTGTTGTAATAGTCCGTGGCAGTTCCCGTGGCGGAAAAATCGTCGGCTACCAAAACCGTCGAGCCAGGTTTTAATCCGCGGATCTTGTGGTTGTAAAGCACGCCGGGGTTGGTAAAAGAAGGAATGCCATTAATCACCAACATGTCTTTTTTTTCGTCATAACTAACTTTAAAATCTTTATTTTGTCCTTCTTTTATTTCGTCTCTTCTGGAAACTCCGATAGGCAGATCTGTTTCGTATGCCAGTGTCGTCGCGAATTCTTTCCCACGATCTGGAACGCCTATCACCAATTCCGGAGTTAGGTAGGGCCGAAGACGGTCGAGAAATAAACCTTTCGTAATTAAAGTTGCTCTTTTTAAAATCGAGGTGTCGACTTTATGGTTTAAGACTTTTATCTCTACGTACCCCACTTTAGCGTCTATAACTTCTGCCTTAGATTCAATATATGACGCCAAGCTCGATCTCATTTTCATTAACTCTTGAGCGTTATAACCTTTTTCTGGCATAGTTGATAAAAAATAGTTGTCTTCCCTATTTCTCTAGCTGGCCGACAACAATGTTAGGATTAAACCTGTGGTATTCGTCAAAATCCAGGCCATACCCACCGACAAAAACATTGGGAATCTGAAAACCGACATAGTCTACTTTGAAGGGAAAGACATGTCTGTCCTTTTTTTCTAATAAAGCAAAAGTTGAAACAGAAGCGGCGCCTTTTTTAAACAAATGGTCTTTTGTAAAAGCGATCGTATGATTTGTGTCGGCGATGTCCTCTACTATCAAAACGTGTCTACCCTTAACGTCGTCAACAATGTCCTGTTTTATTTTTAATTTACCGGAAGATTCCATTCCTTTTCCATAACTTCCAACCCTCATAAATTCATACGGAGCGTCTAGACCGGCGTTAAATAAATATCGACCGAGGTCCGAGGTGACAATCATGGCTCCCTTTAAAATTCCTACCATTATAAAATCTTGCCCTTTGTGTCTTTCGACTATCCCTGGAGCCATCTCCTTCAACCTCCTTTGAATTTGTACCCATGGAATCAATACATCACCTGGCTTGAGATTTTCCGCTTTCTGTATAATTCTGCCTTCGATAAGATGGTTCATAATAAAAAAATCGGCCGCAATGGGCCGATTAGATTTCTAATCAGTTTAAAATCAACTGGCATAATTTTTAAGATAAAAAAATTATCTCAATTATTTTTCCGTTGTCAATAACATTTTTACAGTTCGGTGACGTTGTGCGATTTGCTTTCTCTGAATCCGGCCTCGGTGATTTTCGTGAAGCGGGCGTTTTTCCAAAGCTCCGGAATCGACTTGGCGTTGCAGTAACTCATGCCGCTTTTGAGCGCCCCAACAAGCTGATAAACGACGTCCGAAACTTTTCCTTTGTAGGGCACCATTGCCTCAACTCCCTCTGGAACGATTGTATTTAGCTGGTGCTCGGTGCTGTTTTCCAGTTCGATCTTCCGGTCGGCCGTCGCCAAAAATGACGCGCTTCCCCGGTGCACTTTGAATTTCATTCCCTTTCTCATGATGATTCCGCCCGGCGACTCGTCGGTTCCGGCAAACCAACCGGCCAACATGCAGGTCGCGCCCCCGGCCGCGAGCGCCTTGGCCATGTCACCCGGATAGTTGGTGCCGCCGTCGGCGATAACCGGAACGCCTTTTCTTTTGGCAACTGCCGAACATTCGGAAACGGCGGTAAACTGGGGAACGCCGACTCCGGCCACAATCCGGGTCGTACAAAGCCCTCCCGGGCCGATTCCCACCTTGACGGCGTCTACCCCGCGCTCGATCAGGTCGCGCGCTCCCTGGGCGGTTGCCACATTGCCGCCGATCAAGTCAACGTCTTTGAATTTTTTTCTCAAATTGCCGATCGCTCTCATCGCCACGTCGTTGTGACCGTGGGCGACGTCAACGACAATCACGTCGCACCCGGCGGCAATTAGCCTTTCCGCGCGTTCCATATAGTCTTTGACAACGCCGACCGCCGCGCCAACGAGATACCGGCCGTTTTTGTCTTTTGAGGCAAAAGAGTGTCTTTCAAAACTGCGAATCGAGCGCGCGGTAATCAACCCGCTCAATTTTCCTGCCCTATCGATGATTGGCAACTTCTCGATTTTCGATTGATGAAATATTTTTTTTGCTTCGTTGATTTTGATTCCTAATTTTCCCGTGATCAGTTTTTTTCGCGGCGTCATCAAATCGCGCGCTCTTTTGTTGAGGTTGTTCTCAAACCAGTAGTCTCTCCGGCTCAATATTCCGAGCAGATTTTCTTTTTCGTCCACGATAAGAAAACTGTTGACGTCGAGTTTTTTTGCCTTATCGATAATCTTTTGCAGCGGAATATCGGGAGTAATAGTATAAGGATCGGCGACGATAAAACCGACGTTTCTCTTTACTTTATTGACCTGTTCAACTTCCTCCTCAACCGTCATAAAGCGGTGGATTATTCCGATTCCACCCTCGCGCGCCAAGGCAATTGCCATCGGTGCCTCGGTCACCGTATCCATGTTGGCGGAAATAAAGGGAATGTTGAGGGTAATGTGACGGGTTAATTTAGTTTTTAAGGAAACGTCGCTTCGGTGGTCGACATACGATCTTTGGGGAATCAGTAATACGTCATCATAAGTCAGCCCTTCTTGAATTTTCATAAAATAACGTTGCTTTTCCGCTCGGCGCCAACCGAAACGATTTTTACGGGAACTTTTAATTGCCGCTCGATAAATTTGATGTAGATTTTTGCCTCTTTGGGCAAATCGACGAGGCGTCTGATTTTTGAAATGTCGCTCTCCCACCCCTTGAATTCTTTATAAACCGGTTTACACCTGGCAAAATCGGTCATCAATGCCGGCACGTCTTTGACTATTTTGTTGCCTGTTCTGTAACCGACACAGATTTTTATTTTATCAACCACCGACAAAACGTCAAGCTTGGTTATTGCCAGATAGTCAAATCCGCTCAATCGCGTAGCGGTTCGAACCTGACACAGGTCCAGCCAACCACAACGCCTTGGCCGTTTTGAAACCGTGCCAAACTCTCTCCCTTCTTGCCTGATTTTTTCCCCTGTTTCTTCTTTCAATTCGGTCGGAAACGGACCGTTGCCAACGCGCGTCGTGTAGGCTTTCACTATCCCCATAGAATAGATTTTCTGCGGGGCGATACCCACGTACGGAAAAACGCCGCCGGCGACCGTATAAACGGCCGTCGTATAAGGATAGGTACCGAAAATCCCGTCGAGAAAGGTCCCATGCGCGCCCTCAAAGAGAATTTTATTCTTCGAGCCCAGTCGAGAAGCTTCTTGAATTGTCTTTGAAACGTCTCCGAGGTATTTTTTTAGCCTTTTTCCGTAAACAACGTATTCCTTATAGATTTTTTCCGCGGTCAAATCGGTTTTCTGGCCAAAAACTCTTTCAATCTGCAGTTTTTTGATCGGGAAAAACATTTCCAATTTTTCCTTGAGCAAAGGCGGATTGATTAAATCCTCAAAGCGCGGGCCAAAGCGGTTGTTCTTGTCCTCGTAAGTGTAACCTATCCCAAGGTGGAGACTCCCGGTGGCTTTTTTCCCTTTCCAAAGCTCTGTTGCCCGATCGAGTTCGCGATGGTACGGCATGACAATGTGGCACCTCGGGTCAATCGTCAGGTTGAGTTTTATTTTTCTTTTTGTGAAAAAATCTATTTCCTCAAGCAGCACTTTCGGATTTATCACTACTCCCTGGGCCAGATAGAGTTTTTTTTTATGAAGCACTCCCGAAGGCATTAGAGACAGCTTGAATTTTTCGCCGTTTAAGACGACCGAATGCCCGGCGTTGTTGCCACCGTTATAGCGGACGACGTGGTTGGCTTGGGCCGCGAGTAAGTCGACCACCTTTCCCTTACCCTCGTCCCCCCATTGGGAGCCAACTATAATAAGCGGAAAATTTATATTCATGTTTTAAAAAGCGTAAATATCTATTTTGAGGGAACGTTCGTTTGCAAGCGCAGCGGTTCCCGAAAAATACGGTATTTAGCTTTTTTGATTATAAAAACTTGTTAACTAACTCCTCTGCATAACCGGTGTATTTTTCCGGATATAATCCGATTAACTTTTGCTTGTCTTGCTTGTCTATATTCAGGCTTTCGATAAACTTTTTTATACTTTCCTTATTTACTTCTTTTCCTCTGAAAAAGAGCTTGGTTTTGTCATAAGCGTCTCGGTATTTTTTTGTCCGCAAAAAATTCTGGATTGCTTCGGAAATTACCTCAAAATGTTTTTCCAGATCCTGTTTTATATTGTCATTGTCAGTTTCTATCCTGTTTAACGCTTCGTTTATGCTTTGATACGAAAGTAGGGAATATCCAAAGGCGACGCCGAAAGATCGCCTGACCGTTGAGTCAGATAGATCTCTCTGAAGCCTCGAATATGAAAGCTTGCGACAATAGAATTCAAGGAGGGCGTTGGCGATCCCGAACCCGCCCTCGGCGCCTTCGAAATAAATCGGATTGATTTTGTGGGGCATCGCCGTCGAGCCGACTTCTTTGGCAACTAGTTTTTGTTTGAAGTAACCGGAGCTGATATAGAACCAAAAGTCTACGGAAAGGCCGGTTAAAATATTGTTTATCCGGCTCAAGCTTTGAAAAAGACGAATAAGGCTGTCGTAAGGCTCGATTTGGGTTGTTACCATATCGGGAGTTAATCCTAGGCTTTTTACGAATTCTTGGGAGAACTTAATCCAATTAATTTGAGAAAAGATAAATTTATGGGCGTTGAGATTGCCGGTGTTCCCGGTCAATTTGCCCTTAATTTCGCAATTTTTCAGAATTTGGACTTCTTCTTTGAGGCGGCTGTAGTAAACCAGGAACTCTTTTCCCAGTGTCGTTGGCGCGGCCGGTTGGCCGTGGGTTCGGGATAACATCGCCAAATTTTTGTATTTTTTTGCCGATTGCTTTAGCTTTTTAACTATTTCATCAAGTTCCGGGTAGACTGCCCTCTCCAAGACATTTTTAATCATCAAGGCATAGGCGAGATTGTTGATATCGTCAGAAGTCAGGCCAAAATGGATCATCTCGGCACAATCTGCCATTTTACCGCCTTTTAAGCTCTCTTTGACAAACTCTTCGGCCGCCTTGGTTTCGTGGTTGGTGATTTTTTCGATCTGTCTCACTCGTTTATAATCGTTAAAATCAAAGTCTGCCACTAACTTTGTCATGAAGTTCAGTTCTTTTTTACCGAAGGCCCTGATTATTTTGTATTGGGAAAGTTTTATTAAATAGGCCGTCTCCAGCTTAATCCTCAATTTCGTTAAAACAAAATCGGAGTAATTGTCCGCTAAGTTGGCTATTTTATACCTGTTTCTCCCATCCAAAGGGGTAATTGCGTGAGCAATATCGAGAAGATACGAAGAATTTGTCATCGTCTGAACCCTACTATTAAAACAGACTTGCTAAAATTAGTCAATGGGAATATTGATAGTTTTAATTCTTTTTTTGTTCGTTGTCATCTTTATTTTCTCTTCAAAAAAATTTTCCCCCATCCCCTACTTCCCTACCCAACAGGCCGATTTGTCAAAAATAATCGAAGCCCTGAAATTAAAAAATAATCAAACGGTGATCGACCTCGGCGCCGGAGACGGAATAGTAATCTTTAAGGCGGCCGGACAAGCTAAAAAGCAAGGTCTTACTACAAAATTTGTCGCCGTTGAAATCAACCCTGTTTTGATTTTTGTTCTTCATTTCCGCCGCTTTTTCAGCCCGAATCGAAAGAATATAAAAATAGTTTGGGAAGATATGTTTAAATCCGACGGCCTCCGGCCTAGATCCTTCGACTTCGCTCAGGATGACATCGTGGTTTATTTATATATTTCTCCTTGGTTTTTGGAAAAGGTTATTTCTCGATTCTCAATCCGTAATTCGAAATTAAAAATTGTCTCTTACATGTATCCGGTTCCATCTTTGAAAAAGAAGCAAAAAATCATCCGTGGAAAAAATTCAATTTTTATCTATGATCTTTAAAATGTCCTCTGGTTTTTTGGCGATGAAATCGGCGCCGTGGCGCCTCAATGCTTCTTTTTTATGAAGCCCCCAGGAAACGGCAATAATTTTGATTTTGTTTTTCTTGCAGGCTTCGACGTCC
>CAYJKR010000019.1:0-15560 GCA_964371165.1 uncultured Gammaproteobacteria bacterium | reverse complement strand
ACCGTTTTTACCAATAAATAGCCCGGGTCGCTTATCAAGGGAACTCCGGACTCGGAAATCAAGGAAATGTTTTTGCCTTCATTTAACCACTCCAAGACCTGGGGCAGCTTTTCAAACTCCTTTTCTTTGTAGTACGACACCACCTTAATATCTTGGACTTTGGGCGAAAGGTCTTTGAAGCGAACTCTTATGGCGTCAAGTAAAATTTGCGCCGACCGGGTGTCTTCGGCAAGAATAATGTCCGAGGCGATTAAAGTTTTTGCCTGGCGGAGCGATATGTCATCAAGATTTCCGATTGGCGTTGCGACGATGTTTAACATATTCAATAACGATCGGGATTAGGGATATTAAAATTACCCCGATTATCACAAGAGAAAAGTTTTCTTGGACGAATTTAATATTGCCAAAAAAATATCCGGCCATGACGCCGATGGTAATCCAGGAGAACCCGCCAATCAGATCATAAGAGATAAATTTTTTATAACTCATTCTCCCTACCCCGGCAACAAAGGGGGCAAAAGTTCTAAAGAAAGGCATAAATCTGGCCATAATTATAGTTTTGCCTCCGTGCTTGTCAAAGAATTTTTTCGTTTCCTTTATATGCTTTTCGTCGATTGGGATTTTCGGATGGGCGACTATTTTTTTGCCGAAAAAATACCCGATCCAATAATTACTGCTATTGCCGGCTAATGCGGCCAGGAGTAATAGAATCCAGAGGACAAAAATATTCAGCGAACCCAAAGCGGCGAATGCCCCGGCGGCAAAAAGGAGAGAGTCGCCGGGAAGAAATGGAGTAAACACCAAGCCCGTTTCCACAAAGATGATTAAGAAAAGAATCAGGTAGGTCAAAAGTCCGTACGTTGAGATTATTTGTCCAAGGTGAACGTCAATGTGGAGAATAAAATCTATGAGAAACGTAAAGAGGTCCATCCCCATATTATAGTTGCTAAACGGGGTAAAAGTGGTGTAAAATTAAAGGTTTCAATTTTTCTATATATGTTTCAACTAAAGTCTTCTTTCAAGCCAACCGGGGATCAACCCCAGGCAATAGAGGGATTGATTGACGGATTGAAAAACAATCTTAAAAACCAGGTGCTAATCGGCGTGACCGGGTCGGGCAAAACTTTTACGATGGCCAACGTCATCAAAGAAACCGGGTTGCCGACTCTGGTGATTTCCCACAATAAAACCCTGGCAGGCCAGCTCTATCAGGAATTCCGTGACTTTTTCCCCGAAAACGCCGTCTCTTACTTCGTTTCCTACTACGACTATTACCAGCCCGAAGCCTACATCCCGACGACCGACACGTATATCGAAAAAGAAGCCCAGATAAACGAAGTCATCGACAAACTACGCCTGCAGTCGACCACCAATATTTTAACCCGGCGCGACGTGGTTGTCGTCGCCTCGGTTTCCTGCATCTACAACATCGGCTCACCCCTAGAATACGGCAAGTCTATTTTAGAGCTCGAAGTTGGATCTCCTGTTGATCCAAAAAGCATTTTCCGCCGCCTGGTCGAGCTCCAATACGAAAGGAGCGAGTTTGACTTTAAGAGAGGGACGTTTCGGGTCAGGGGAGACAGGATCGACATCTATCCGGCTTACGAAGACAACGGCTATAGGGTGACTTTAGTGGCCGGAGAGGTCGGGAAAATTGAAAAATTTGAGCCGGTATCGGGAAAAATCATCGGAGACGGAGAAGCAAAAAGATTGATTATTTACCCGGCCAAGCACTACATGATGGATAGAAAGGTCTTTCAGTCGGCCGAAGCAGAAATCAGGGAAGATTTAAAAAAGGAGTCGGAGGCGATGAAAAAACAAGGCAAGCTGCTCGAAGCGGAGCGGCTAATCCGCCGGGTCAACTACGACCTGGAAATGATCAAAGAAATCGGTTACGTCACCGGGATTGAGAACTATTCGCGCTACTTTGACGGCAGGGCAATCGGGGATCCGCCCTACACCTTGCTCGACTATTTCAAGGAAGCTTACGGCGAAGATTGGCTTTTGATCATCGACGAGTCCCACATGACCGTCCCTCAAGTTAGGGGCATGTACAACGGCGACTTCTCGAGGAAAAGAACCCTGATCGATTTCGGTTTTCGGTTGAAGGCCGCCTACGACAACCGGCCCCTCAAGTTTGACGAGTTTTATCCGGCGGCTTCGAAAATAATTTATGTGTCGGCCACGCCCGACGAATGGGAAATGAAAAGGTCAAAAGTGGTAGAGCAATTGATTCGACCGACGGGGATAATCGACCCGGAGGTAATCATGAGGCCTGCCGAAGGAGAGGTTCAGGATCTAGTCCGCGAGGTTGAAGAGAGGGCAAAAAAGAACGAAAAAGTGTTGGTGACGACGCTGACCAAGAAAACTGCCGAGGACTTGACGGGTTATCTTAAAGAAAGAAAAATCAAGGCGTCTTATCTCCATTCCGATATTCAAACCTTGGAGAGGTCGGACATTCTCGACAATTTGCGCCGCGGCGAATTTGACGTTTTGATAGGCGTAAACTTGCTTCGCGAAGGACTGGATTTACCCGAGGTTTCCTTGGTGGCGATTCTTGACGCCGACCAGGAGGGGCTCCTCCGCTCCTACACCTCGCTCATCCAAACCATGGGTCGGGCGGCGAGAAACACCACCGGCCAGGTAATTGTTTACGCCGACAAGATTACCCGGTCGATAAGATTGGCAACCGAAGAAATCGAAAGAAGAAGAAAATATCAGTCGGAGTACAACAAAAAACACCACATTACTCCGAAAACAATCGTGAAGCCGGTCAGGGAAAAGATTGCCGAGGGACATCCCGCCTCAGTCTTATCGGGTTTTGGCGAGGGAGCAGGAGGATTTGATTTGGATAAAATCAAGTCCAGCGCCATGACTCCATACGACAGAAAAAAAATTGTGAAAAAATTAGAGACGGAAATGAAGAGGCAAGCGGAAGATTTGAATTTTGAATTGGCGATTAAGATCAGGGATAAAGTTAATGAATTAAAGAAATAATATGGACGTCATTCGGGTCAAAGGCGCCCGTCAGCACAATTTAAAAAATGTTTCGGTCGAGATCCCGAAAAATAAATTTGTCGTCTTTACCGGCATATCTGGGTCGGGTAAGTCTTCTTTGGCATTCGACACTATTTATGCCGAGGGGCAACGTCGTTACGTGGAATCGCTCTCCGCTTATGCCAGGCAGTTTTTGGGAATAATGGACAAGCCGGACGTCGACTCAATCGACGGCCTGTCTCCCTCAATCTCGATTGACCAGAAGACCACCTCCCACAATCCGCGCTCGACCGTCGGGACGATTACCGAGGTTTACGATTTTTTTCGGTTGCTTTATGCGAGAATCGGCCACCCCCACTGCCCGAATTGTGGCCGGGAAATCAGCAAGATGTCACTGGATGAAATCGTCGACAAATTAATGGGCGAAATTATAAAACAGGTCGCCGCCGATAAAATAAAACCGCACACGGCTATGATTTTTTCCCCGGTGGTACGTTCCAAAAAAGGCGAATTCAAGGACCTGTTTGACAATCTGCGCGGCAAGGGGTTTACGAAAATAAAAGTCGACGGGAGGGAAAAAAGCCTGGACGAGGAAATAAATCTAATAAAAGCCAATAAGCACTCGATAGACGTCGTCGTCGACCAGCTCAACACCAGCTATAAGGAATTAAGACAGGGAGTATTTTTGGCAAACTTGAAGTCCCGGCTGACGACGGCGGTTGAACAGGCGCTCAATTTGTCGGACGGGTTGGTCGTATTGAAGGTAGGAAATAAAGAGCATCTTTATTCGGAAAAATTTTCCTGCCCGGTCTGCAACATATCCTTACCCGAACTCGAGCCGAGGATATTTTCTTTTAATTCCCCTATAGGCGCCTGCGAGAAATGCCGGGGAATCGGAACGATTTTTGCCGTCGATCGCGAACTCATTTTGAACAAGAATTTGAGCGTCCTTGAAGGAGGAATACTTCCTTTTAACAAATTATTCTTCCACGAAACCTGGTACGTCAGGCTAATAAAAACAGCCCTGGAGGAAGAGGGAATAAATCTTAACACCCCAATCGGTCAACTGACCGATAAACAGGTCAATATTATTCTCGAGGGCACAGACAAAGTCTATAGAGTCGAGGGCGTCAACCGGTACGGGAAGCCGACGTCTATCTTTGAAAAATTTGACGGCATAGTCGCCGAGCTCGACCGCCGTTACTACAACGCCTCGGGAGACTGGGCGATGGCCGAGATTCAAAAATACATGAGGGAAGAGGTCTGCCCCGAGTGCTTTGGTGCGAAATTAAAAAAAGAAGTTTTGGCGGTAACCGTGGATGAAATAAATATCTCGGAATTTTCCGACAAATCAATCGACTTTATTTTAAACTACGTAACCGTTCGCCTGCCAAAAATAGTCAAGCCCTACGAAGACGTTATTGCCCGGCCGATTATCAAGGAGATAAAAACTAGACTCAAATTCTTGGCCGACGTCGGCCTTTCCTATTTGACGATTTCGAGAACAGCCAAGACTTTGTCCGGCGGAGAGCTGCAACGGATAAGGTTGGCGTCACAAATAGGGACCGGATTGACCGGCGTCTTGTATGTGTTGGACGAGCCTTCAATTGGCCTCCACCCCAAGGACGTTTCCTCCCTCATCACTAGCCTTCAGAATCTCAAAAAACTCGGCAACACCTTAATCGTCGTCGAGCACGACCGGGAAACGATCGAATCGGCCGATTATTTGATCGAGCTCGGTCCTAAGGCCGGTAAAGACGGCGGCCGGATAACATTCTCGGGGACCCTCCCGGAAATTAAAAAAGACAAAGCCTCTCTGACGGGGTTGTTTTTAAAGGGCGAGAAAACGATCGAAATCGACAAACAACCGCTAGCAAAAACGTCCGGCAATTTAAAAATCACCGGGGCAAAACAGTTTAATTTGAAAAACGTCAACGTCAACTTTCCGCTGGGCAATTTGATCGCCGTCACCGGAGTATCCGGCAGCGGTAAATCGACCTTGGTCGTCGAGACCTTGTACCCGGCCCTAAGATATCAGTTGGACGGATATTTTCAGGGGATGATGGGTGACTTTACCCGGCTTGAGGGACACCAATACCTCGACCGAGTATATCTGGTCGACCAATCTCCCATCGGGCGCACCCCGAGGAGTAACCCGGCCACCTACGTCGGATTTTTTGACGACATCAGGGGGATTTTTGCCGAAACCCCCGACGCCCGCGAAAGGGGTTTTGAAAAGGGAAGGTTTTCCTTTAACGTCAAGGGCGGCCGGTGCGAAAAATGCCAGGGAGCCGGGGTAATCAAAATCGAGATGCAATTTTTGAGCGACGTCTATGTCACCTGCGACGTCTGCGAAGGCAAGCGCTACAACAAGGAAACGCTCGAAGTGAAATACAAAGGAAAGAGCATTTCGGAAATTCTCCACATGACCGTGACCGAGGCGACTGCCTTTTTCCAAAATCATTTTTCCGTTTTCGGCAAACTGAATTTTCTCGAGAAAACGGGCTTGGGATATCTAGAGCTAGGACAACCGGCCCCGACCTTATCGGGAGGCGAGGCGCAGCGGATAAAATTGGCGACCGAGCTATCCCGCCGCGACTCGGGCCGCACCCTTTATATTCTGGACGAACCGACTACCGGGCTCCATTTTTGGGACATTCAAAAATTGCTCGCCACTCTGAGCCAACTGACGGCCCGAGGCAACACCGTAATTGTCATCGAACACAACCTCGACGTGATAAAAAACTGCCAGTACATCGTCGACCTCGGCCCCAACGGCGGGGACGAAGGAGGCAAAGTAGTCTATCAGGGAGAACTTGAAGGTATAATTAAAGAAAAGGAATCATATACCGGAGAGTACCTTAGAAAAATAAAATGAAATTTCTGAAATTTATCTTTGTTTTTTTTCTGGCGTCTTTTATTTATCTTCTGCCATTAGATTTTGTAAATGCCGCCGACTTTGAAACCAATTACAACGTCGTCTATACGCTGTCCCGGGTAGGGCGCGGCTTGACTTCTTCGGTCAACTTTAACATCTCCATAAAGAACCTAAGGAGCGACGTTTATGTGGACAGATTTTCCATAAGCTTTCCCAAATCATTTTCAATCTCCAATTTACAAACTTCAGACGACGAGGGCGTTATTGCGCCGACGGTAGAATCCGACGAAATGAAGACCAAAATCGAGATGAAATTTAACAACCCGAATATAGGCAAAGACTCGGTCAACAACTTTTATTTGGACTTCGACCAGAGCAACCTTTTCAACGTCAACGGCAACGTTTGGGAGGTAATTCTGCCGGTCATCGAAAACCGGGGCAGCAGCCCGTACAAGGTGACGGTGGTTTTGCCCGAGGGGGACGGGGCAAAGAAAATCTCGATCGCCAAACCGGCACCCGACTCGATAACGAGGCGCGAAATCGTCTGGAATAACCCGACAGGAAGGACAATCTATGCCGTTTTCGGAGACAGCCAGCTTTATAAACTAAACCTAACCTACAACCTACAGAACTCCGGATTAACGCCGATGGCAACAGAAATCGCCCTGCCTCCCGACACTCCCTATCAGAAAATTTACCTCAACTCTCTGTCTCAAAAACCCTCCCGCGTCTATCAGGACGAAGACGGCAACTACCTGGCCGTTTATAATCTTTTACCCCGCGAAACAAAAGTAGTCGCGGCGGACCTCACCGTTGAAGTCTTCTCCATTGCCCGGGAAGAAATTATTCCCGCAATTCGGAATTTATTTTCAGAACAGAAAAAGTATTTGCTGAATTCCCAGAAATTTTGGGAGATCAACAAAAGTCTCGATAAAATCAAATCGATTCAAACGCCGAAAGAAATTTATTCGTACGTTACCTCGAGCTTGACTTATTCCTATGAGAGGGTGACGAGGGACAATGTCAGGCTCGGCGCGGAACAAATTCTTCAAACTCCCGCTGTCGCCGTTTGCATGGAATTTACCGATTTATTTGTCGCCGCGTCCCGGGAAAAGGGTATTTATTCCCGGGAAATCGAAGGCTATGGCGCCTCCTCCGATCCACAGCTTCGACCGCTGTCGCTATCGAGTGACGTTTTGCACGCCTGGCCAGAATTTTACGACGAAACTATAGACATGTGGCGGCCCGTCGACCCGACCTGGGAGAACACCTCGGGCATCGACTATTATGATTCCTTCGACCTAAACCATATCGTCTTTGCCATCCACGGGAAGAAATCAGATTATCCACTCCCTGCGGGAATGTATAAGGTGGAAAACTCAAAAGACATCGAAGTGTCGGCGGTAACGGACAGACCAGAAGATAAGAAAAAAATTGACCTAGACAAGATAAACCTGTCGGAGAGAATTTCCGATAAGAGCGCTTATGACGGACGCTTTATTGTCACGAATTCCGGCAACACCTATTCTTGGGAAGTGCCGATAGAAGTCGTCGGGTCGGCGGTCGATATCGAAGGCGGCAAAACAAATATTTTGTCGCTCGCCCCGGGCGAGTCCCGAGAGATAGCTTTTAAGTATAAGACGGGGGAGGCAAAGAAAAACCAAACACCAGGAATAAAAATATATGTTGACGGGGACAGCCTATACGAGGCCAAATTGACGATTTTTCCCTACGCCTTTGAGCTGGGAATCAAGATTGCGGGGGGGGTTATAGTACTAGCTGTCGCATTTTTGATTGTTAGACGGTTAAGAAAAAGATGATAACAAAAAAACACCTGGCCGCCTTGCCTTCGACCTTCGGCGTCTATATTTTTAAAAAAGGCCAGGAAATTTTATACGTCGGCAAGTCTATCAATATCAAAGCGAGGGTCGCCTCGCATTTGGAGAGTGCCAAGCTTGACCGCAAAGAATTCCTGATCGTTTCTTCTTCCGACTCCTTGGAAATAAAAAGAACCGAGAACGAACTTTCCGCTTTGATCGCCGAGTCGGAACTGATACAAAAGTTTCACCCGAAATATAACGTCATCTGGCGCGACAACAAAAGCTATCTGTATATAAAAATCACCGCCGGAGAGGAATTTCCAAAGGTCTTATTCAGCCGCAAGGAAAACGACGGCAAGTCTCTCTATTTCGGACCTTTTTCCGGATCAAAGCTAGTTCTCGATTTGATCGCCGACATAAGGCGCATTGTCCCTTTTTGTACCCAAAAAAATTTAACCGGTCGACACTGTTTTTACTCAAAGCTCGGGCTTTGCGACCCTTGTCCAAGCGCAATATCAAAAATAAAAGACGAAAAGGAATATTTAAAACAAAAGAGAATTTATCGGAAAAATATCAGCCGCGTCGTCAGGATTCTCAAAGGCAACGTCCAGACAATTCTGGTCGCCTTTTATAAAGAACTCAGGCGCCTTACAAAAGAGGAAAAATACGAAGAAGCCATCAAAGTCAGAAATAAAATTTTCCGGTTGGAACGGTTGATCCATTACCCTTTATGGAGCCCGCAAACAAAAGGAGCCGAGACGGAAGACTACAAAAGCTCTTTGATTAAGATTCTCGGCCCGTATTTTCCCGACCTGCGTAACGTCAGGCGGATCGAGACCTACGACATAAGCAATTTGGGAGAGAAGAATCAAACCGCCTCGATGGTCGTCGCCGTTGACGGCGTCATCGATAAAAGCCAATACAGGCGCTTTAAGATAAAAAGAAAGAATATGAGGAGTGATTTTGAAAGACTGGAGGAAGTGATATTGAGGAGGTTTGGTCAAAAGTGGCCCAAGCCGCAACTTCTCGTGGTAGACGGCGGCCATCCCCAAGTCGCCAAAGTAATCGGCACTCTCCGCCCCCTCGGCTTGGAAATTCCGGTCGTCGGCATCGCCAAAAATCCAGACCGACTCGTCATTGGGATTAAAGGATTGCCTACGGTTCGCCCGCCCACCCGAGCGGCCGGTTTCAACCTCATCAGGGCACTCCGTGACGAGTCGCACCGGTTTGCCCGTAAATACCACCTGTTTTTAAGAGAGCGCGATTTTTTGATATAATTTATCTGCCGTTATGAAAAAAATCATTAGAATGCTGCTTTTTTCCGCCGTCGCCGTATACCTGACTTCTTTATGGGATAGGGGATTTGTCGTCAGCTATGATTTTATAGTAATAGTAAAAGCATCTCTACTCGTCGCCCTGATGTTTTATCTGGTGAGGCCATTGAGTAAATTGATTTTACTTCCTCTTAATATTTTGACGCTCGGGGTCATTTCGACGGTAGTCTACTGCTTTTTGTTCTTTTTCCTCACCCGGTACTTTGGGCTAATTAATATTAAAGAGTGGACTTTTTCCGGGTTTAATCTGTTGGGATTTGCCGTCGGACAGATAAAGTTTTCCCAGACGGCCAACATTTTTGTTTCGGCGATTTCGGTCTCGACCATTATTAATTCTTTAGAACAGTTGATATGAAAAATTTACTTCTCATCATCAATATACTTCTTTCTATTGTTATTGTGGTTTTTATCCTCATCCAAGGAAAAGGGGCAGGTCTGGGAAGCGCTTGGGGCGGGGGCGGGGAAATGTTTACGACGCGCCGAGGTATTGAAAAGGTTATCCTCTGGGCAACGACGATTGCCATCGTAATCTTTTTTGCCGTCTCTCTGGTCAACCTTTTTGTTAAATGAACAATAAATTTTTCCGTTACTATTACTGGCTCCTCCTCGAGTTCTTTAAAAAATACGGCCGGTTGATGGTCGTCAGTTTCTTCATCAGCTTCATCGCCATAATCGGGTTTCTTTCGGTATCTCCGTTTATAAGGACGGCATTGACGAAGGAAGAGTCCATTGGGCTCGTGGGTACCTATTCGGTGAATAACCCGCCGGACGAGATCGTCAACAAAATTTCAAACGGCTTGGTGACGATAACGGAAAAAGGCGAGATCATTCCCGTCATCGCCAACTCCTGGGAGGTCAAAGACGATGGCCGGACCTATAGATTTCATCTGAAGGATAACCTGCTTTGGAGCAACGGAAAAGAATTTACCGCCTTTGACATCGCCTATAAGTTTAAAGACGTCGAGGTCATACCGGTCGACGACAATACGGTCGACTTTTCCTTAAAAACGCCCCTGCTAATTTTCCCAACCTATTTGAGCCGGCCGCTCATCAAATATCCGATGCTCGGTGTCGCCGGTTTTTATAAAGTGGGCAAGATAAAAACCCAATTTGACTATCTCAAAGAAGTGACGCTCGTCCCCAATACAAAGAACCTGGAAGCTGTCAGGTACAAATTCTATACCAACGAATCCCAGCTCGTAGACGCCTACAAAAAAGGCGAGGTCAACGAGGTCACGGTGACTAAAAAGTCGGTCGCCGATGTTTTTTTGGACTGGAGAAATTCCAATGTTGTCAAAAGAATCGACTATTCGAGGTTGCTGACGCTTTTTTTTAACTTTGACAATTCCGCCCTGGCGTCAGAAAATGTCAGGGACGCGGTGGCTTTGGCTTTCGACTACCAACGCCTTGAAGACTTCGGAGAACTGGCTCGCGGCCCGATTAACCCCCAATCGTGGGCGTATAACCCGAGTTTAAAAAGCTCGGTCTTTGACCAAACCAATGCCCAAAAGATAATCGACAACGAAATCGAAGCGACTCAAGCGGCCAAATTACAATTTGCCACCTCGTACGATTACTACGACGTCGCCTCGCAATTGTCCGAGGATCTGAAAACGGTCGGCTTAAATAACGACTTGGTCTTTTCCAGTTTAGAGTTGGGAGGATCTTTTGATTTGTTTTTGGCTTTCTGGAAAATACCGACCGACCCGGATCAATATTACTTTTGGCATTCTACCCAGACGATAAGAGGAGGGGGAGGCAATATCGGCAACTACAAAAACGTCAAAATCGACCAGCTTTTGGAGCAGGGTAGGGGAACGAATAATCTCGAGGACAGGGAAAAAGCCTATTTCGATTTTCAAAAAAATATCCAAGACGATTCTCCGGGCGTCTTTTTGTACTATCCTTACGTTTACACGATTACAAGAAAGTGATATAATTTCTTCGCTTTTAAAGTCGGGGTGGCGGAATTGGCAGACGCGCTAGCTTGAGGGGCTAGTTCCCTTTAAAAAGGAGTGGAGGTTCAAGTCCTCTCCCCGACACTAAATTTCCCAAACTTCTATTGTTTTATAATTATCAGAATCCAGGAGAGGTGTTTTTAGTTTAATAGTTTTTAGTTGACTCTTTATCTCCTCGTATTGTTTCTTGGAAACAATTCTCGGGGTATATTTTTGTTTTCCATATTCTAGTATTCCTCTTCCTATCCAAAAATCAACAATGGAAGAAAAAGTTGAACCCAATGTCAAATCTTCATAGACGTCATTATCGTGGGTTGTTCCGAAAGAGAAACAAATACATATATGATTATCTTCATTCAAATAGTTTCCCAAAAATTCTGGCTGTGCCTCGGTTTCGTAATATGCCAGCTCAATCAATCTCGATTCGATAATTCGTTTTTCCTTTTCATCCTCATTCAATGAAGACAGATCCTTTTCTCCGTGCCAAAACATTGACCTGTAGCTTCTATGCAGTTCTTGATCTTTTTGTTGATTTGAAAGTCTCTCGAAGGCGACTTTTCTTTCCGGAAGGAGACTCTCGACTCTTTCAATGATTTTATCTTTGTCAAAACGTTGGCCGACTCTAAAAAATCTAAACTCAAGGTTTTTAGGAACAAATTTACTATACCAGTTGAGGAGAGTTTGGAAACCCTCATTATATTTTTCAAGATAATCCTTTGGATAGTTATTCATTCTGGTTAATATGACATCTTCAGAAATATATTCTATTATTACTCCGGGTTCATAAACGGTTAGAATGGGAAGAATATATTCTGTAAGGTAGCGGAAGTTAAAAAGTTCCGCCCAGTCAGGGAGAGGCGCTGACGAATTCCAAAAATGTTTGTATCCTCCAAACGGAACTGTAAAATGAAGCGGCCTTTTTTCTTCGAAACTGAGCTTAACTTTTCGTTCGATTTCCCCTTTTGTTTTCTCGCTCAAATGTCTTCGTCTAAACTTCTTTCTGATCAATTTATTCATCATGAATCCAACCTTATCAGAAGACAGACTATTCTTTTCATCGGGAGTAAGTTCATAAAGATCAATTTTAGTCAGAAGGGTCAAAAGGTATTCGTCCACGAGAAAATTATATCAAAATCCTATACAATGAATTTATGACGTTGACCGATTTATCTTACTATGTTAGAAGGGCACTACCGTACGTTCTTCTTGTCGGGTTGGTTTTTTTGATAATTTTTTATTCCATCAAACTATATTTCGCCTATGTCGAGTCAAACCGGGTACCCGTTACCCAGCTCAATCAAATCTTTGGGCCCTTGCCGAGTCTCGAACTTTCCGAGGCAACTTCATCCGCCGGATACAAGTTTACCCTCGATACTATAGAGGGTGTTCCGGTGACGGCGACCGGCAGCGCCGCTGTCTATTTTTTGCCCGAGTTACCGACGCGTTTTGGCTACCGGGAAAAGATCTACTTGATGGCAAAAACGTTTGGGTTCGACACGACAACCATTAGCCACACACTTTCCGGTAAAGCTGCCTCGTTTAAAGACGCCGTATCCGAGTTGACCATAGACATAGGCAACTTTAACTTTCGCTACGTCAACAACATATCGATAGGTTCGCTGGTGACCGGCTCGATCAATTTGTCAAAAACAGAAATCCTCAACAAGGCGACCGACTTCTTGCGAAAGACCGGGAGGTATCCGGACGAACTGTCGCGCGGCACCACCAACGTGATTTATTTAAAGTACGATCCTAGAATTCGCAACTTCGTCAACGTCGAGCGCGTTTACGAAGCCTCAGCCGTCGAGGTCGATTTTTACCGCCCGACGATTAACGACTTGCCCATTGCCACCCCCCGTTTTTTTAACAGCCCGAACTTTGTCGTCATGGATCTTAAAGACGGGGAGCCTAGAATAATTCGCGCCCAAATGAACTTCTTCGAAAAGTCAGAGGAGCAGGTCGGCGTATACCCGCTAAAATCGGGGAGCGAGGCGTGGCAAGAACTGTTGGCCGGTAAAGGTCTTATCGTCGCCGGCACCAAGGGAATAAAAAACATCACCGTCAAAAAAATGTTTGTTGGCTATCTTGACCCGTCCGTTTATCAACCATATCTTGAGCCGGTCTACGTATTTTTGGGGGAAGGCGATTTTGTCGCTTATGTCCCGGCAGTGAAGTAAACGACGTTTTCTTCGATCCAGTTGACGACGTTTCTCGTATCCTGAAATCGGTCGAAGCTTTTCAAAATGACGATAATGAATTCGTGGCCGTTTTTTTTGTAGAGCGAGACCAAGTTTTCTCCCGCCTCCTCGGTATAGCCGGTTTTTAACCCCCCGATGCCGGCGATTTCCCCCAAAAGTTCGTTCACATTTGACAGGGGATGGAAATACTTGAAATCGATATCGGAGATGGTTATTTCCTTGGTGGAGACGATTTTGGCAAGGTAATGATTTTTCAAAAGCTCGCGGGCGGTGAGGGTTAAGTCAAATGGCGTCGTGTGTTGAGTACCGTTATCCAATCCGGCCGGATTCTCAAAGTGGCTGTCGGCCATTTTCAGGTCTCCGGCCTTTTTATTCATCAGGTCAACGAATTTGTCGTAGCCGAAATTGTCGGCCAAAACGTAGGCGGCGTCGTTGCCGGAGTGGACCAAAATTCCGTAAAGGAGGTTTTCGACGGTAATCTGTTCGCCGGCGACCAACCCCATCACCTGGCCCTCCTCCAGCGGTTTTTTCACGGTGATCACTTCCTCCGGTTTGTAGACGTCGTAAGCGACCAAGGCGGTAATAATCTTTGCCGTTGAGGCCGGGAAAAATTTCGCCTTTTTATTCCTCTCCAAAATTGGAGTGAAAGACGGCAGGTCGACGACATAAACTCCTTCTGCTGAAATCGGCGGGAAATAGAAGGGGTTTTTCAGATAGGGGACGGGGTTTGTTGGAAGCCTCAAGGCCGGTTGTTTTTTTTCGAACGTTTTTCGGTTAAAGGCAAAGATTCGGAAATAGTAAGAGTCGCCCGGGTAAAAAAGTAAAAACAAGGTGAAAAATGCAAAAAGGAAGTAAAACCTGCGTCGCATATTATCTTAACTTGATTCCTAATTCTTTTAGTTGTTCGTCGGTCGCCGGAGAAGGTGCCTCCATGACGGAAATCTTTCCGCCGGACGAGGCGGGGAAGGCAATCACTTCCCTAACCGACGGTTCCCCTAAGGCGGCCATGAGAAGCCTGTCTATTCCCGGGGCGATGCCGCCGTGGGGTGGGACGCCGTAGCCGAAGGCTTCGAGCATGTGGCCGAATTGTTTTTTTTGCTCGTCGGTAAAGCCGATAAGGTCAAAAACTTTTCTTTGAATATCGGGCTGGTGAATTCTGATCGAACCCCCGCCGACCTCAAAACCGTTCAAAACCATATCGTGCTGCAGCCCGCGGACGCGCAAAGGGTCTGAGTCCAAGAGCGGAATGTCATCTGGGTTTGGGGCGGTGAACATATGATGGGAGGGGGCAAACTTGGCTTTACCCGAACCGTAAAAGAAATCTTCTTTGGACTGTTCGACAAAAAGAGGGAAGTCGATTGTCCAGGAAAAAGCCAATTCGTCCTTGTCGTTTTTGTTTTTTCTCAAGTCGGGTTTGTCGGTGCCGTATTTTTCCTTGACGAATTTGTGGGAGAGTCGGGGCCAAGGCGTAGTCGCAATGTGTTTCTCGGGAAATATTTCCTTGACGAGGCTAGTAAAAAGGTCTTCTGCCAAAGTCAAAATGTCGTTTTGATCGACAAAAGACATTTCAAGGTCCAGTTGGGTAAACTCTCCGTAGGCGCGATCTCGCCTTGGATCTTCGTCCCTGAAACACCTCGCTATTTGGAAATACCTTTCGATACCGGCAACCATCAGAAGTTGTTTATATTGTTGGGGCGATTGGGGAAGAGCATAAAAATTGCCTTTTTGTAGGCGGGACGGAACGAGAAAGTCGCGGGCACCTTCGGGGGTAGTTTTCGTCAAAATCGGGGTTTCGATTTCGAGAAAATCCCTTTGGGTTAAATAGTTTCTAATAAAGGTAGTCGTTTTTGACTTTAACTGCAGGTTTCTAAACATCCTGGGTCGGCGCAAATCGAGGTAGCGGTATTTTAATCTGGTCTCCTCATCGACGTCGTAGCCGTCGCCCCCGACCGGGATCGGCAAGGGAGCGGCCGAGGACAAAATCTTTATTTCCTTTGCCTCGACCTCAAAAGCGCCGGTTTTTATTTTCGTATTTATAAGCTTTTCGGGTCTCTTTTTGACCTCGCCCTTTATCCAGACGACGTCTTCGGTCGAAAGCTCCTTGAAGTTTTCCTGGCCGACGACCTGGACGGTGCCGGTTCGGTCCCGTAAATCTATAAAAACGATTTTCTTGTGGTCACGCTTGGAGTCAACCCAACCCAAAAGTTCAACAACTTCACCGACTTTCTCAGCAACTTGTTCTACAAATAGAGCCTTCATAATGTATAATATAGAGCAAATATGAAAAAAATGCATTGCCAGTTAATCATTAGGCTCATTGACCTCTTTGAGGTCAATAGGCGGAGTGGTTGATTGATCGTCAATTAAAACCACCC
>CAYJKR010000018.1:0-15569 GCA_964371165.1 uncultured Gammaproteobacteria bacterium | reverse complement strand
ATGAAATTATCAGCCAAAACTAAAATTTGTTTGATTATCGGCGATCCGGTTGAACATTCGCTGTCTCCTGCCATGCATAATGTTGGTTATGAGGCTTTGGGAATAGATAATCAGTTCGTATTTCTTGGAGCAAGAGTTGAAGCTCAGGATATTAAAGTGGTTGTTCAAGCAATGAGGAAAATGGGAATTCATGGCTTAACTTGTACGATTCCCCACAAAGAGACGGTGATTAAATTTTTGGACGAAATTGATGAAACAGCTAAAAAAATCGGCGCAGTTAACACTATCTTAAACAAAAATGGTAAATTAATAGGTTTTAATACCGACTGGTTAGGAGTAGTTATTCCCCTTGAAAAAATAACAGCTTTAGCCGGAAAAAAAATATTGGTTTTGGGAGCAGGTGGTGCAGCTAAGGCCGTAGTTTATGGTTTGGTAAAAAAGGATGCAAAAGTAAGCATTTTTAATAGAACAACTAAAAGAGCTATTGAATTGGCCAAAAAGTTTGGTTGCCAATCGACTGATTTGAAGACAAAATCAGAAATAGGTTACTTTGATATTATCATTAATACAACTTCGGTGGGGATGAAACCGCTGGAAGATAAAACCCCTATTTCAACAGAATTTATTAATAAAAAACAAATAGTTTTTGATATTGTCTATGTTCCTTTTGAGACAAAGCTTCTTAAAGAAGCAAAGAAAAAAGACGCAACTATTATTCGAGGTATAGAGATGCTTTTGCATCAAGGAACAGCCCAATTTGAAATTTATACAAACCATAAAGCGCCAGAAGAAGTGATGAGGAGGGTTTTATATGAAAAAAATTAAAATCTGCACACCGGTTATAGGAAAAACATTGACGGAATTTTTGAAAAATCTTGATCAAGTTCAAGAGATTTCTGAAATGGTGGAATTAAGAGTTGATAATGTAAAAAATTTGAGTCCAAAAGATTTAGAACTGATCAGACGAGAGACAACTAAAGAAGCAATTCTTACCAGTAGGAAAAAAGAAATAATATTGAGAGCTTTAGACTTGAGATTTGACTATGTCGATATCGATATTTCATTAATAACTAAATTTAGAATACTAAAAAAAACAGGAACAAAGATCATTGTTTCTTTTCATGATTTTAAAAAAACACCGAGTGAACAAGAATTAAAAAAAATAGTAAAGAAAGTGAATAAGTTCGAAACAAATATTATCAAGATTACCACAATGGTAAGAAAAGATTCGGACAATCTCAAACTGGTTAAATTGATGTCGAGTCTTCATTTAAAGAAAAGAATAATCATCGGTATGGGTGAAAAAGGCAAAATAACCCGCATTTTAGGGCCGTTTTGGGGCAATTTTCTTACTTACGCGTCAACAGAACACGGAAAATCAGCCATAGGCCAAATCGACATTTTCGAGTTAAAAAAAATTTATAAGTTAATTAATTAAATATATGGCAGGAAACACATTTGGAACTTTATTTCGGGTGACATCTTTTGGCGAATCCCACGGCGGGGCGGTTGGAGCTGTGGTTGACGGTTGTCCGGCGGGATTGAAGATAAGTAAACAGGATATTCAAAAGGATCTGGACAGACGGAAACCCGGCCAAAGTTCTATTACTTCGCCCAGGCGCGAACAGGATGAAATTCATATTTTATCTGGGGTAATCGACGGAGTGGCAACAGGTGCTCCGATTCTTCTTTTAGCTTGGAATAAAGACGCCAGACCAGAGGATTATGAAAAGCTAAAAAACGTTTTCAGGCCCGGCCATGCCGACTTCACTTTTTGGCAAAAATTTGGAGTCAGAGACTGGCGGGGGAGTGGCCGGGCTTCAGCTAGAGTGACTTTAGGCTGGGTGGCAGCCGGAGCAATTGCCAAAAAGTTTTTGAAAGAAAGATTGGGAGCAGAGTTTTTAAGTTTTGTCGAGCAAGTAGGAGATATTCGAGCAAAGGTTGATTTTAATAAAGTTACGTTCGGACAAATTGAGTCAAATATTGTCCGTTGCCCTGATCAAAAGATTGCCAAGAAAATGATTCAATTAATTAATCAATTAAAGCAAGAAGGTGATTCAGTCGGCGGGGTGATAAAAGGAGTTATTAAAAACGTTCCGGTTGGTCTGGGTGAGCCGGTTTTTGGCAAACTGTCAGCCGATTTGGGTCATGCCATGCTGTCAATCAATGCCGTCAAAGGATTTGAGATTGGTAGTGGTTTTGAAGGGACGAAAATGCGTGGAAGTGGGCATAATGATGAATTTTTTATTGACGAAAAAGGGGATATAAGGACGAAAACTAATAATTCCGGCGGTACTTTAGGAGGCATTTCCAATGGGGAAACGATTCATTTCCGAGTTGCTTTTAAACCCGTGTCAACAATAAAAAAAAAGCAAAAAACCGTAGACATAAATAAAAAAGAGGTTGAACTTGAAGCGATTGGTCGTCACGATCCTTGTGTATTACCTCGAGCAGTACCGATAGTCGACGCTATGGCCGCATTAGTTATTATGGATCATTTTTTGCGTCACAAAACCCAGAATTTATAAATTAAATTAGACGTATGAATAGACAGTTGGATAGTTTGAGGAAACAGATAGACTTGGTCGATGATCGACTGATTATTCTATTGACCCGAAGGCTGATTATTATCAAAAAGATCGGAAGATTGAAAAGACAAAAAAACTTGCTTGTTTTGGATAAGACTCGTTGGCAAAAAGTTTTATTAGCCCGGATGAAAAAAGCCGAAGAGCTTGGCGTCGACTCCGGATTAGTGAAAGTAATTTTCCAGGCCATTCATAAGGAGGCTTTAAAAGTTGAAAAATTTTTATGAGAAAAGTGGCTATTGTCGGATTCGGAAGGTTCGGAAAGACCTTGTTTCGACTCTTGAAGGATGATTTTGAAGTGGTCATCGTTGGTAGGAATAATCCTCAAGATATCATTGGAGTAGAAGTAGTATTTTACTGTGTACCAATTTCAACTTTCGAATCAGTAATTAAATTACATAAGAAGTATTTTAAAGACAATCATCTTTTAATAGATGTTTTATCTGTTAAAATGCATCCAAAAAAAGTTTTTGAAAAACATCTCGGAAGGCTTAAAACACAGGCTTTACTGACCCATCCGATGTTTGGGCCTGACAGTAGCAAGGATGGCTTTAAAGGTCTACCGATGATTATGGATAAATTTTTGGCCGACGATGATAATTTTGGTTTTTGGAAAAGTTTTTTTATTGATAAGGGCTTGAGAGTGGTTGAACTGTCAGCCAAAGAGCATGATCGGTTGTCTGCCAATACTTTGGGGGTGGCGCAGTTTCTGGGTAGGCTTTTAAAAGAACTTAAACTCAAATCGACGCCGATTGATTCTCTGGGGACCAAAAAACTATTGGAAGTGATGGAGCAGGCCTGCAATGATACTTGGCAGTTGTTTACCAATCTGCAAAATTTTAACCCATACACTAAAAACATGCGTCTTCGTTTAGGACGAGCTTATGACAAGCTTTATAACAGTTTATTACCAAAAAGAGTTAATCGGAAAAAAATCATTCTTGGCATTCAGGGAGGAAAAGGAAGCTTCAGTGAGGAGGCGATTATGCTTTATGCTAAAAAAAACAATATTAAAAAATTCAAAACAAGATATTTATTTACCTCGGAAAAGGTTTTGAAAAATCTTCATGACGGCAATATTGATTTTGGTCTATTTGCCATTGAAAATGCCGTTGGCGGAGTAGTTGAGGAATCGACTCATGCAATGGCCAGATACAAATTCAGGATTGTCGAGGAATTTCAAATAGTAATCCGCCATTTTTTAATGAAGCGGAAAGATATCAATATAAAAAACATTGATATGATAATGGCTCACCCGCAAAATTTCCGTCAGTGTAAAGATAATTTAAGGAAAAAATATCTGAATATGAAATTAGTTAGTGGTAAAGGAGACTTGCTTGATACGGCCAAATGTGCCGAAGCGTTGGCAAAAAACAAAATTGACAAAAATATTACGATTTTAGGCCCAAAAAAATTAGCAGAGATGTTTAATTTTGATATTATTGCTAAAGATTTGCAAGATAATCCGAATAATTTGACAACGTTTTTTCTAGTCTCTCGATAAATATTTATAAATTTAGTATCATACTTAATATGTCTATTGAAAGTCGTTTAGAACTAATCAAAGAGGTCGGGGAGGAAATCATTCAAGAGGATGAGTTAAAAAAACTACTTGAAAGCGGGGAGGAGCTAATTGCCTATGACGGATTCGAGCCCTCCGGGCAGATCCACATCGCCCAAGGGATACTGCGCGCCATAAATGTCAATAAAATGATCAAGGCGGGGGTGAAATTCAAAATGCTGGTGGCCGATTGGCACGCCATGGCTAACAACAAAATGGGCGGCGATTTAGAAAAGATAAAGACGGTCGGAAAATATTTTATCGAAGTCTGGCGGGCGAGCGGGATGGATCTTTCCAACGTCGAATTTGTCTGGGCATCCGAAATGAACAAAAGTCCCGACTACTGGAAGCTCGTTCTCCAGGTGGGAAAAAGCAACGCCTTGAGGCGCTTCATCAGGACGGCCGAAATGATGGGTAGGGAAGAGTCCTTGGATAAATTAACCGGCGCCCACATCATTTATTCGTGTATGCAGGTGTCCGATATCTTTCTCCTCGGGGCAAAAATTACCCAGCTCGGAATGGACCAGAGGAAACTCAATATGTTGGCCCGCGAGGTCGGCCCGAGTTTGGGCTTTTGGAAACCCGTTGTTGTCTCCCACCACATGCTCATGGGCTTGGGAAAACCGGCGAGCGATAGCGGCGACGCCCTACAAAGGACGATCGAAGTGAAGATGTCAAAATCCCTGCCCGACACGGCGATTTTCATGACCGACACCAAAGAAGACATCGAGAGAAAAATCAACAAAGCCTATTGTCTCGAGGGAGATATAAAAGAAAATCCGATTCTTGAATATTATAAATATATCGTCTTCGAATCCTTCGACAGACTCGAGACAAACGAAGTAAAAATTGAGAGGGCGGAAAAATTCGGCGGCCCGGTGACTCTTAAAACATTTGCCGAATTGGAAAAGAAGTTTGCCAATAAAGAAATCCACCCGATGGATTTAAAGACGACTTTGTCGCGGCTGTTAAATGAGCTGATTGAGCCGGTGAGGCGTCATTTTGAAGAAAATTCCGAGGCAAAAAAACTACTGGAAGAAGTCAAGAGCTTTCAAATAACGAGGTAGTTACGCTTTCCTATTGCCCCATTTTGTCCCACTGTATTGATGCCCCCGATTTGGCCCGTAGATCATCGGCCGGTTGGATCCGGAGTCTTTGGCGATACCCATGTTTGGAGAAAAGGGTTGCGTTCTATTTATTTCTTGTTTATTATCTTTTGGTAAGTATTTACAAGCTTTTGCTAAGCCAACTGCTATAAGGACTACCGACGGAGCACAAACGAAGGGTAAGAGCGTTTCCATGATTTTGTTATTCTACTAGTCTAATCTGCAATTTGCAACAGATTTCATTTGACAGAACCTTTGTATTTGTTATACTTTTTGAGTTATGTCGCTTCTTATTTATGCTAGGGGGTGATTCTTAATGTCGAAAAAGCTATACGTAGGCAACCTTCTCTATGAAGTGGGGGACGAAGACTTGAAAGCTCATTTTGCGACAGTCGGAACCGTTGTTACGGCAACCGTGATTCGTTTCCGCGACTCGAGTCGTTCAAAAGGATTCGGTTTTGTCGAAATGGCAACCGAGGAAGAAGCCCAAAAGGCCATTGACACGTTCAATGACCAAGATTTTAGAGGGAGAAAGTTAGTGGTGTCGGAGGCCAGGCCGCCGAAACAACCTGTCACCCCGGGAGGAGCTCCTGCAGTCCCGCCAACCACTGAGGAACCGCAAGCCTAATATGGTAAGATGAAAATATGATCGTTTTACAGGTCGCCCTGTATCTCTTGTCATTTTTCATCATCTGGTATTGTAGTGGCGTAATCATAAATTCCTTAACCCGATTTACTGAGCGCCTCGGATTATCGTCTTTTGCCGTCTCTTTTTTTGTCCTGGGAATTCTGACCTCAATTCCGGAGTTTGCCGTCGGAATAAACTCCATTTTGAAACAAACACCGGACATATATGTGGGAAATCTATTGGGTGCTTCCCTAGTTCTTTTTATTTTTGTCATTCCACTCTTGGCCGTTTTGGGAAACGGTGTAAAAATGGCTCATAAACTGTCTTCAGACAACTTGATTTTTGCTCTTTTAGTCGTGGCGGCGCCGGTTTTTCTCATCGCCGATAATGTCTTGACTCGAACGGAAAGCGTTTTTCTCATTTTGCTCTACGGGATTCTTTTCTATTTCATCGAACAAAAACACGGCCTACTCGACGGCGTGAAGGTGAAACAGATGAGAAAAAAACACATCGTAGAGGACATTATAGAGTTGGTTCTTGCCAGCGTGGTAGTGTTTTTAGTCAGCCAATACTTAGTGAACCAAACGATCTATTTCTCGAGCCTTCTTTCGGTTTCGCCATTTGTTATAAGCGTCATCGTCTTGGCTTTTGGCACTAATCTGCCGGAATTGACTCTTGCGGTTCGGTCCATAATGGAGGGGAAAAACGAAGTCGCCTTGGGCGACTATTTGGGTTCGGCGGCCGCCAATACTCTCCTTTTTGGCGTCTTGACATTTATAAACCGTGACCGGATACAGGTGAGCACGTATTCGTTTAAAACTATCGTGATGATGCTTTTGGGACTAGGCCTATTTTATTATTTTTTTCGCTCCAAAAAAGACATATCCCAACGCGAAGGAAAAATTCTCCTTTTGGCCTACGTTCTCTTTATTATCGTTGAAATAGTCATCCGTTGAAAACGTAAGGAACATTTTGTTTGAATAGGTTATTCAAATGGCGTTTGATTATCTTCTCGGCTTTTTTATAGCCCATTTTTTTTATTTTTTCCAGTTTTACTTTTCGCTCGACGTATAAATGGAGAACTTGGTCGGCATCGCGATAACTGAATCCAAACTCCTTTTCGTCAGTTTGATTATCCCAGAGCCCCGCGGTGGGATGGACTCTCATAATTTGTTTTGGTACCCCCAGAAAACCGGCCAATTGATATAGCTGGGTTTTGTATAAGTGGCTGATAGGCTCGATGTCGCTCGCGGCATCCCCATGTCGGGTAAAATAGCCCAAGAGCCGTTCCGATTTGTTTTCTGTTCCGCAAACCAAGCCGTCGACCTTTTTTGCCAGGTCAAATAGAACGATCATCCGGACGCGCGCCATGATATTCCCTTTTCTTATTTTATTTGCGCTCAGTCGTTTTTCAATTTCTTCGACCATTGGCTTAATCGAGAGATCGAGAATGTTTTCTTTCGGAATTTGCGCCCCGGCCAAAACTTTTTTAATCAGGGTGTTGTCTTTGGGATAGAAGTTTAAGACGGCCGGGTAGATATTGCCGGGAAAATAAGCCTTTTTTAATAGAAAAAAAACCGTCGTCGAGTCAACCCCTCCAGACATTCCAATCACAACCCTATCCTTTTTGGTGGTTTTTTGAACTCTTTTTAAGAAATTGACGATCTTTTGCGTTTCTTTATCCGGTTTGATGGGAAGCGACATCTTCATGTATATAGTATACTATGTGGGAATGAAAACAGCTCTATTAATCGGTCGCTTTCAGCCATTCCATTTTGGCCACCTTTACCTCATAAGACGAGCCCTCGCCGCCTCCGACAGGTTAATTATCGGTATCGGAAGCAGCAATATGACGAACGTTAAAAATCCTCTGAGTTGGCGCTTGAGAAAAAAGATGCTGGAAAGAGTTATTAAAGAGGAGAAATTGGATGGAAAAATAAAAAAAATAATTCCACTGAAGGATTTTTTTAACGACGAAAAATGGTTAAACAACGTGCTAAAAAGAACCGGGGGTTTCGATTTTGCCGTCGGCAACAACGACTGGGTCAATAGAATTATGAAAAAAGGCAGAAAAGAAGTGATGACGGTCCCTTACTACAAAAGATATCTCTACGAAGGGGAAAAAATCAGGGGTTTGATAAGCAACGCCAAGCCGTGGGAGTCAAGGGTGCCGGGTTATTTAATTGGCGATATTAAAAGAGAGCTTGAAAAAATAAGGTATAAGCACGTCATTATCGGCGGCACCTTTGACCATTTTCATCAAGGACACCGGATTTTAATAGAAAAAGCCTTTAAAAAAGGAACTAGGGTAACAATTGGAGTGGCGACAAAAAAAATATTTGAAAAGAAATTTTTATCGGAAACGATTGAATCTTACGAAACCAGAAAAAAATCAGTCACCGATTTTTTAAGTAATAAAGACCTGTTAAAACGGGCCAAAATAATTTCATTCTCCAATTTTAAAGCCAACGCCGATATAAGAACCGACATCGACGCCGTCGTGGTTTCTAGGATCACTTATGGAAATGCGCTGAAAATAAATGACTTGAGAGCGAAAAATAAACTGGATCATCTAAATATTATCGTTATCGATAATATTTTAGCCGAAGATAATAAATTATTGTCGTCAGAGAGGATTAGGGCCGGAGAAATTGGGAGAGATGGAGAAAACTATCTCGGCCGTTTTAAAAAAACACTTCTATTGCCGAAAAGTTTAAGAAAAAATTTGAGGCAACCTTTGGGAAAAGTCTTTAAAGAGACAGGACGGCTTATAAAATTTGTTCGCCGTTTGAATCCGGTCATGACTATAGCCGTAGGAGATATCATAAGCCAAAAAATCGAACAAAGACAATTTATTCCTGACGTGAAAATTATTGACTTTAGATCACGTAGACATTCTATTTATGCGCCGAGTTCTTCGACAGGACGGACTATCAATCGAGCCGGTACCGTCAATTCCCAATCTGTAAAATCGATTGATTCGGCAATAAAAAAGACCCTTTTAACTAAAAAACCGAAGACGGTAGCAATCTTAGGGGAGGAAGATTTGTTGGCACTCCCGGCAATAATTTTAGCCCCCCTGAATTCCCTGGTTTTGTACGGCCAATGGAATTTGGGCGTCGTCGCCGTTTACGTTACGGAAGAAATTAAAGATAAAATCATAAAACTCCTAAAAAAGTTCGACTAGATTTTTTGCTAGAATATATCAATGAAGAATAAATATCAACCGGCCGAATTTGAAAAAAAATGGGCAGAGAAATGGAGAAAAGACAAACTCAATGTTTTTGACCCGAACTCCGACAAAAAAAAGTTTTACTCCATCGTAGAGTTGCCCTACACCTCGGGCGACCTCCACATCGGTCATTGGTTCGCTTTTACAGCCCCTGACGTTTTATGGCGTTTTAAAAGGATGAACGGCTTTAACGTTTTTTCCCCGATGGGCTACGACGCCTTTGGCCTTCCGGCTGAAAACGCCGCAATCTTGCACAAAATTCACCCGAAAGACTGGACGATGAAGAATATCAAGACGATGACCGACCAATTTCAACAGATGGGGACGATGATAGACTGGGATTGGCCCGTTACTATAACTTGCTTGCCGGAGTATTACAGATGGAATCAGTGGATATTCCTCAGGCTTTACGAGAAAGCCTTGGCCTATCGGGGCAAGGCATTGTCCAACTGGTGCGAAAAAGATCAGACCGTTTTGGCCAACGAAAACATCGAAAACGGCCGCTGTTGGCGGTGTGGAGAGGTCGTCGTCCAAAAAGAGATCGAGCAGTGGTTTTTGAAAATCACCGATTACGCAGATAAATTAATTTGGCCGGAGCATCCGACGGTCGACTGGCCGGTGCCCGTTCGCGTCGGGCAAAATAACTGGATCGGTAAAAAAGAAGGTGTTTTAATAAAACATAAAGTTAAAAACCTAAATATTGAATTTGAAACGTTTTCCGCTTTTCCAGCCTGGCTCTGGGCCGATACCTATATTGCCATTGCCCCAGAGCATCCATTAGCGACGAAGCTTACTGCCGGAACCAATCAAGAAAAAGAGGTAAAAGATTTTGTTAAGAAAATGAAACAAAAAACAGCCGAGCAAAGGCTGAAAGAAATTGATACTAAAGAAGGGGTATTCACCGGAAGATATACTAAAGATCCGTTCGGAGGGGAAGATATGCCTATTTGGATCGCCAATTTTGCCTTGATGGACTTTGGCACCGGAATTATCCGTTGTTCCGCCCACGACGAGCGCGACTATGAATTTGCCAAAAAGTACAAGATTAAATTAAAAGAGATAGTTGATCGCATCGATCTGAATTATCCGGTTAACGCTCATGACAACAAGGGAACCCTAAAAAGTTCTGGTCCGTTTACAGGAAAAAAAATTGAAGAGAACATCGAAAAAATTATTGATTGGATTGAAGGACAAAAAATTGGTAGGCGCCACTTTAATTATCACATCCGCGACTGGTCGATTTCCCGTCAACGCTATTGGGGGACCCCCGTTCCAATGATTCACTGTCCAAAAGACGGCTTAGTTCCCGTTCCCACGGAGGATTTACCGGTAGAGTTACCTTACGAAATTGATTTTACGCCTCACGGCGTCCCACCTCTCGCAACTAACGAGAAATGGATGAAAGTTAAATGTCCAAAATGTGGAGGAATAGCCAAAAGAGACGCCGAAACCCTCGATACATTTTTTGACTCGGCCTGGTATTGGTTTAGATATTTAAGCCCGAAGTATGAAAAAGGGCCATTTGAGGAAAAAATAGTCAAAAAATTCACCCCGCTTGACGTCTATTTTGGCGGTGCCGAGCATACTTTAGGACACACCCTATATGCTCGCTTTTTTACCAAGTTCTTTAAAGACTTGGGGCTTTTAGATTACGACGAATTTGCCTCAAAAAGGGTTCAACACGGGATAGTTTTGGGACCGGACGGAAACAAAATGAGCAAGTCAAAAGGGAACGTTGTTAATCCCGATTCGGCCGTCGCCGAGTACGGAAGTGATACGGTTCGCCTCTACCTGTGTTTCATGATGCCCTACGAGGGGACGGGTCCTTGGTCAGACCAGACGATTGCCGGAGTCAATCGGTTTTTGTCTAGGGTTTGGGACCTTTATCAGGGTCATTCGTCGACCTCAAGCGATAAAAACCTGGAGATAAAACTCCAAAAAACCATAAAAAAAGTCACGGCAGACATAGAAAGTGTAAAGATGAATACGGCGATTGCCGCGATGATGGAGTTTTTGAACGAATGGGAGAAGAATCCAAACGGTTTATCAATAGAAAACGCCAAAAAATTCCTGCAGATATTGGCGCCGTTTGCACCCTTTATGGCCGAGGAGATCTGGCAAAATTTAATGGGAGAAGAACGGTCTATTCACCTCTCGGATTGGCCAAAAATCGAGAAGGAAATTATCGAGGAAGAGATTGTCATACCGGTCCAGATTAATGGTAAAGTGAGAACAATTATAAAAGTCCCCTACGACAAAATAGAAGATCAAGATTCGGTGGAAAAGATAGCCGTTAACGACAAAAAAATCAAAAAATACCTTCAAGGAAGTTCTTATAAAATAATCTACGTTCGGAGAAAAATTCTCAACTTTATTTTTTAAATCAAAGCCTATTTTTTATTAGCACCACGAGTCCGAGTTGGAATAAATATACTGTTATCGGGGTAAAACGAATAGCAATCTCTTGACCGAAAGCATAAATTATTAAAAACAAAATCATAAACGAAACGATTCTTCCCAAATCCAAAAATAGTTCCTGGTCGAATATTAACGCATAGGTATTGTGACCCTTGATGATTTTTTCCTCGTCCATAATATCCATCATTATCGGCCCGCTGGTGAGCCACATAAACTCGATGGTCAAATAATTGACTGCCAGATAGAAAACTATCGTCAACGGGTTAAATGTTGCTCCAAAAATAACAGCGGCAACCAATCCCAAGACAATCATAAATAGCAGAATCGACTTTCGGTGATGAACTTGGGCCCTCCTGCCGTAAGAATAGATTAATACGGCCGCCAATAGGTGAAATAACGAATTAAAAGAGCCGAGGATGTTTTCCGCACCAAGTTTGGTGAGGATAAGAAGAGTCGGCAAAAAAAGAGAAATTCCTTCGACCGCACCGATGGAAACAACCAGGAACCTGGAAGCCCACCACCTGGGAGTCGTTTTTGTTATCGCGATATGAGAAATGGTGGGCGACTGATACCGGTCTCTAACTACTTTTAGACCAGACAGAAAAAGCAGAATAAAAGCGAAGACAATAGAGATTTGATAGCCTTGAGGAACTAAATAGATAAACCAACCGAGGGTTATTGGGACGAGAATCCCGGTTATTGTATTGGCGCTGAAATTAATTCCTAAAAAATAATTCCGGTTATGACTCGCGGTTTCCTGATAAGTAAAATAATTCCGGTTTGCCCAATACATCCCGTAACCGGCCCCAAACAAAAAACCAAAAACAAAGTATGAAAACGAATTCATTTGGGGAAGCAAGATCACGATTGCCGGAATGACCGCCGTCATTACCGCGCCGAAAAAGTAAAGGAAGTTGCTTTTAAACTTCTTCAGAAGTAGGCCGTTAGCGTAAAAAATAATCGGCAGCATGATGGTATTGCCGATGTTGTAGAGGGCCAAGCTGGTTATGCTCCCTTCTTTTTTCCAAATAAAGGCGTTGATGAAAATCGTGATTAACGGATAGCTAGCGCTGAAGTAAAAATAAGAAAGGAGAAGATCGCGGGCCTTTTGGGGCAAGGCTCGAAAATGTTCGAGCTCCCTTTTCAAGAAGTTCATAGGGAATTATAGCAATTTGTGAGCCCGCTGGGACTCGAACCCAGAACCAATAGCTTAAAAGGCTACTGCTCTAACCAGTTGAGCTACGGGCCCGCAGGTTTTTATTATATAATAAACAAATCATTTATGTCGTGGGTTTTTTATATCCTCATTGCCAACGTTTTATTCTCGGCGACCCAGATCTTCGATAAATACTTCAACTCAAGGCATATTAAAAGCGTCTACTCCTATTCGGTCATTTTGAACGCCGTTTATTTTATCTTCGTCGCCGTCACGGCCTACATCATAAAGGACAGTTTTGTTATCAACCAGTCGTTTTTTTGGTCGATGTTGGCTGGATTCTGTTATTTCTTGATGTGGATTTTTTTCTGGAAGGCTCTCCAAACAGGCGAAGTCTCTCGGGTAACGGCGATATTCTTCACCCAGCCCGTTTTTAACGCCTTTTTGGCGATATTTTTTCTTGGCGAGTCAATAACTCCTCTCAAATGGCTAGGCATTATCCTTATCGTTTCGGGTGCAATTGGTGCCACTTGGGAAGGCAAGGGCTTAAAAATAACCAAACCTTACGTGTTTTTGGCCATTCTCGCGGCGATCATCTCCGCCTTGGGCAACACGGTTTCAAAGTACGCCATGACGGGCCTGCCCCCGCTTGCCGTCAACTCCGTCGGTTACTTTTTCACGGTTCCTTTCTACATTTTTCTCTTAACCAAAAAAGAAGTGTTTCGTGAAGTGAAAGCTAATTTTTTCGACCGGTCGACCATGTCTAAATTTTTTTTCAGGGCCCTGATAGGTTATGTTGCAATTGTTTTTTTTATGTCTTCCATCGGCGCCGGCCCGGTTTCCTTGGTTTCGGCCATGTCCGGCACCCAACCCTTTTTTACTCTAATTTTGTCATTAATAACGGCTTCAATTCTGCCGAAATTGATTAAGGAAAATGTTTCTCGTTCTGCCATATATCTTAAGGCCTTTGCCATAATTCTTATCGTCGCCGGGGCAATCATAATTAGCCTTTAGGCCTTCAGTTTGATATAATCCTAAAAATGTTGAGAGAAATTCAAGTCACCCCGGTTATCGGTCCTAAACCATCTGCCAATCCCAAATCCCTTATAGAAAGGTATAGGGGAATGGTTGAAAGCTTGCCAGACGTGGTCGCCGATGCCCGGATAGGCGAATTTATCAGATCAACGGCCAATAGATTGGTACAGTCGCCAGAATTGATGGAGTTTTTTTACCGGAGAAATAGTCTTTATAAGAAAGAAAACCCAATTTACGCTCCTGAAGTCGACCGCTTTGAAAAACACGTCGAAGCCGATATAGATAATTTGGTAAGAAACTGTAACACCCTATCACTGAATGAAAAACAGCTTTTAGGATTTTTCAAATTATCAGAAGGAAAAAATCTATTGAGCGAAGAGACAAGAACCGATCTAGGAAACAACAATCCGAACCTTGATAGCGATATTTATAACAGGGCACAATCCATTATGAAAGGGTTGTTTGATGCGACGATGGATCAGCGCCTAGTCCAATTAATGGAAAATAATTCTAATTTTTCTCCCAGACAGATGAAAGAAATAGAGGATAGGTTCTTTAATTCACAAATTAAAATTACCGACTTGATGTATAAATTAGCAACCTCGGCCTTATCTTCGGGCGACGAGACTCTTTTAGAAAAATTCTTGGCTATTTTGGCATTCGAAAGCCCCTATCTCAAGGGAGATGATCCGAAATCGCTATTTTTTCTATACAGCGCTATTTCGCTGGACGACGAAACGATGGCGAAAAGAAATAGAATAGACTTCTTAGGCGGACTATTAGAAAACAAATTTCTTTCCCCAAGTGAAAGGAAGAAATTGGCGACGGCAGGGGAGTCGGTCGTAAAACAATTTAATAACAGCTTTTTTATGAAAGTTATTGAAAGCTTAATAAATAATGATCATGAAAAATCGTCTAAACTATTAGATTATGTTGAATCGCTAAAACCATTTGGAACGGAAACAGAGGTTGATGACGACGACCCGTTTTTAACATGGACAAAAGGCCTTGAAATGCCCGAAAAGGTTATTTATAGGGCCGATCGTTTCATGTTGTTTTATTTTTCTTCACTTTCTGATCGACTTTTAGTCAATGGATCGATTCAAACCCCAATAGAGTTGGTGATAACAGACGACGATCAATTAAGATATATTGCCACCAGCAAACACGATAATTTTGAAGTAGCCCAACAGGTGATGGCAAGGTTGCTTGATGAAAGAAAAGAAGGGTCAGTATCAAGCGAATTTTTCATTTCTTCAATGATGCATCTTTTGAGGCCAAAAATAGACGAAGAGAGAATGGAAAAAGTTAAGAAAAAGAATAAATTATTAAAGGAGCGTCTCAAAAATCCCTCAAGAGGATTAAACAAAGACGGAATTATTATTAAAATAGACGGTGATAAAAATCCCGACCTTTATTTTTCCGAGATTCATTACGATCATTCGGGAAGGAAAGTTAGAGTAAATTTTAGCGGAAGGTGGTTTGATATTAGCCTTGACCACAGCGACTTAAGCCTTAAGCACCGAGATGGAAAAACTCTCGTTTTGAACGAGAAATCGATGCTTTGGTGGGAAAATGTGATTTTGGCTCCCCTGGAAAAATTGGTTTGCAACGGAGAGGAAAATGACTGGCTGGTGGCCGGGACAGAGGATTTACCCGTAGAAAAAGCACTAGAAATTAAAAGGAAAATGATAATAAAGAGAATAGGCCATTTAAGAAGGGAACCTCCGAAGAAAGGCTATACGGAAGAACAGAGAAATAGAGTATTGTCTTTGCCATTCCCCCTTCCCGGCATAGAAATACTCGATCTGAAAGTCTGGAACGAGGAAAGAGGTTTGACTCGAGAAA
>CAYJKR010000017.1:0-19635 GCA_964371165.1 uncultured Gammaproteobacteria bacterium | reverse complement strand
CCACGACCACGGAAAGAATTCTCTTTTATACCGGCCGCTCCTATAAAATCGGCGATATCGATGAAGGCACCACCCAGATGGACTGGATGGCGCAGGAAAAAGAGCGCGGCATCACCATCATGTCTGCGGCGACAACCACCTTTTGGCACGACGTCCGCATCAACATCATCGACACTCCGGGCCACGTCGACTTTACCGCCGAGGTCGAGAGGTCACTCCGAGTCTTGGACGGAGGCGTTGTTATCTTTGACGCCGAGGAAGGCGTCCAGTCCCAGTCGGAAACCGTCTGGAGACAGGCCGATAAATACAAAGTGCCACGAATTTGCTTCATCAATAAAATGGACAAGCTGGGAGCCGACTTTGACGCTACCGTTGACGAAATCAGGGATAGGTTAGGAGCCCACCCGGCCGTCATGGTCTACCCGATAGGAAAAGAGTCTGAATTCAAAGGCGTCATCGATTTATTCGAAATGAAGGCCAAGTATTGGGACAAGGACGAGCAAGGAATAGAGTTTCGGGTCGAAGACATCCCCGCTGATTTAAAAGAGGCGGCCACTAAAGCCCGTGCCAAGCTTATCGAAAAAATTGCCGAAACAAATGACCAACTTTTGGACAAATATCTAAACGCCAAAGAAATTACCGTTGACGAATTGAAGGCGTCGCTAAGGGCTGCCACCATTTCCTACAAACTGATTCCCGTCTACTGCGGAACGTCTTTGAGAAACAAGGCCGTCCAACCGGTTCTCGACGCAATCGTCGACTACCTCCCCTCGCCTGTTGACTTAGATGAAATCACCGGACACGACCCGAAAACTAACGCCGAGGTGAAAAGAAAATTGACCCCGACCGAAAAATTTTCCGCCTTGGCTTTCAAAATCCAGCTCGACCCCCACGTCGGAAAACTCACCTATGCCAGAATTTATTCGGGAACCCTTGACTCGGGAAGCTATATCTACAACGTCAACCGCGACAAACAGGAAAGGGTGAGCCGACTCCTACTCATGCATGCCAACAACCGTGAAGAAATCGACAAAGCTTATGCCGGAGAGATTATCGCCTTGGTTGGCCCGAAAGACACCAAAACAGGAGACACTTTAGCCGACCCGGGTGCCCCCTTGATTCTTGAAAAAATTACTTTCCCCGAGCCGGTCATTTCCTTGGCGATTGAGCCCAAAACCAAAGCCGACCAGGAAAAACTTTCCTACACTCTGCAGAGGTTGGCCGAAGAGGATCCGACTTTCAAGGTTAAGGTTAACCACGAAACCGGCCAGACGATAATGTCGGGAATGGGAGAGTTGCACCTCGAGATTCTGGTTGATAGGATGAAGCGGGAAATGGGAATGAATGTGAATGTCGGCAAACCCCAGGTCGCCTACAAAGAAACCGTTACCAAACCGGCCCTCGACGTTGAGGCCAAATACATCAAACAGACGGGTGGCCACGGTCAATACGGACACTGTGTCATCAATATCGCCCCCCTCGGGCGCGGCGAAGGATTCAAATTCACCAACAAAATCAAGGGTGGATCAATCCCTTCCGAATTCATTCCTTCGGTTGAAAAAGGGGTAATAGAAGCCAAGGAAAAAGGCGTCTATTTGGGTTACCCGATGACCGACTTTGAAGTCACCCTTATTGACGGTAGCTACCACGACGTCGACTCCTCGGACATCGCCTTCAAGATTGCCGGATCGATGGCGCTCCAGGATGCCGCTAAGCAGGCCGGACTCACCTTACTCGAACCGATCATGAAACTCGAAGTCACCGTACCGGAAAATTTCATGGGCGTTGTCATCGGCGACGTTTCTAGCAAACGAGGAAAAATATTGGGAACGGAAAAGCGCGCCCGGGCGGTAGTCATCAAAGGCTATGTCCCCTTGGCCGAGCTTTCCGGATACGCCACCATCCTGAGGTCCCTCACCGAGGGACGAGGCATCTTCTACATGGAACCTTCCCACTACGAAGAGGTTCCGAAAAATATATCCCGCGCGATGGTAGAGAGTAAAGTATAAAACTCCTTAAATTGGTATTGAAGAAGCCTATTTCTCTTGTTTTTTGACTTTGGGTTTATTAACCTCGGTGAGAAATCTCTCATATTCCTCAAGGGTAGTTATCGGTCGTCCATTAATCGGCATGTAGCCGTGTTTGGCAATGGCGGATTCCAATATATATTGTTTTATCGGTATTGCTTTTGAAAGGTCATATCCGGGTGGCAGTACGGAAAGAATTTCTGTATATCCTTTTTCCCTGCGTGCCTCAACAATTAATCTTGTGCCATTTAAACCACCCTCCAGTTTAGCTACTGGCGTAACTGAATTTATTCCGATTTCTTTGAAGTTCATATTATGCTGACGGTACCTGCACTATGTTTATTTTAACCCCAGGATATCTTTGCCGCAATTGATCGATTGTCGATAGCACATCTTGTCCCGCAGAAAATCCATGTTTATTTTCACCGGAAATAGAATCAGACGGAATATTAATTGAATCAATGTCTCCGACGCTTACTCCTCCGAGTATTTCTGCTTCCACATATCCGTGTCGAGACTGACTGCTGTTGAGGTTATGAATTGCCTTAGCTGTAATTCCATCATCCCAATCAAGTGTCCAACGGTTATAACCATCAAACGAATCATCGTAAATAAATGATGTGCGGTTTCTTATTTGATCGGATTTAAGAACCAAAAAACACTCGCCATACCCCCCACCGGTTCCACCGTAGTATTCATCTCGATTGTTTGGTGAAGCTGCTGCACCATAAATCGGGTGAGGATCCCTGATTCCTCCCTTAGCTCTATTTCCAAGTAATCTTTCAATTTCATTTCTCCTGGTTTCGTAGTGATATTCACCATACTTATTTCTGGTTTCCATAACTTCGGTGTTTTCCCAAGCAGAAATCACTCGACCTGTTTCTAAGCTGCTTAAAACGTTAGCCCAAGTCATATTCACCGTTACGTGATAGTTTCCTTGTATTCTTGCGATCTCTTGTTCTAATTTCGCATGATTTTCTGGGTTAAAAGTTGCCTGAAAATCCGATGAAGTATGGAAGTATTTCCAGTATTCGTTTCCAGCTTTAGATAAATCATCTGCGTTGCCGTATCCAAACAGATCGGTCAGAAATTTCTTGCTTGCGGCCGACGCCCTTCGGACTTTCTCCATTTTTTTCCATGTCGTAGTTTCCCCTTTTTCAATTCTTTCTTTCTCAAGTTCTATTTCCGCTTGCGCATCTTTTTTTAATACTTCATCCTGCATAATATCAACAAATCGCTGAGCGTTTTGCATATTTCCAATTTCCTCATCAGTTAATGCGTAAATTAAATTTGCGATGGCTTTATCCCTTAAGACGGGATCAGTTATTCGGGAAACTGCTTCGCTTGCCCAACTTAGATCCGTTTTTGCCTTAGCGAGAGCAGCGTCTTCTTTACCCGCTATAATTGGATAACGATATAAATCTGAAGTCTTTAAGGATAACGTATACCATGTTGCATCGGCGTCTACGTGTTTTTTATCTTCTACCCAAGTACGTATATTACCAGCATATTTTTCGCAGAACTTGACTGCGATTTCCGTATTTTCATTTTTTGCATCGAGTGAGGATCCAAAAAATTCTGTCGCAAATGATTCTATTTGATCAAGGGTCAGGATCGGGTCAAATATATATTTGTTAGCTTCTGAAATCGCTTTTTGCGTGACTTCGGATGACTTATCTGAATACCCTGCTAAAATAGTCATCATTTCCATATAGGTCGATATAAAACCACTTTTCCACCTATCTGGTACTATTTGTTGCAGCGACTCAAATAAGTGAACGGCTTCGTTCATTCGTTCAGGAGTATCAATCCCATTTAGATATATCTTTTGTTTTAGAGCCATTGTAAATGGATTATCGTCAATAAATGTTTCTCTTTTAGATTCTTTACCACGATAACGAGTGTCAACTTTATAATCATATTTATAATCGGGCAAAATCGCTTTTATTGCGTCGAGTTCTGTCCGAAGTTGTACGAGGTTTTGGCCTATTTCTTTCAATACTTCTACATACTGTTCGGAGAATTTCCCATCTAGAAAGTTACTAGGTCTATATTTAAATCCATAACCTGATAAAACCTCGACAACAGGAATTAAGCTTTCGGAGTTATCTATAAAGTTTTTAAAAACATCTATATTCATGCCGTTTGTATCGTGGTTGTGTCCATCTGAATAAAAGCTTGTTTCACTCGGGCGGTTTTCCAATCCAGTTACTTTTTTTAAGGTTTCGTAACATTGTCTAACTTTTATAGGATTCTCTCCAGGAAAAAAATTTGGTGCTACTCTAGTTTTCACGAATGCTCCATCCGTACGAGGATTTCCTAAAGTGGCAATAAAAAGTTTGTCAACATCAACACCCAGGCTCTTTAAATCATCAAAAGGAATTACATTAAACGAATTGAGGTCATGCCCGATGTTAAACATAACCGTATCAGCGATCTGTCTTTTTATGGTTTTATTACCAACTGCATAGGTCCGTTTTAACAAGCCGTCTTCCTCCAGCAAAACTTCTCCGTAATCTTTTATGCCTTCAATTACGTTAAGCTTATAAGCTTCGGGAAGACTTTCTGATGATAATACCGCCGTTCTGATCGGTAGCATAAATTCGCGATATTGTCTGCCCATTTCTGTCTCCACGCTTTGCTCTTGGTCAATTAACTCATCAAACTGTTTTTGTAATTCTGGTTTTCTGTCATCCCACTGAAATCTCAAATCCTCTGAAATTTGTTCCCGATGGCGGGATATCTCATAGTAGCGCTTATGAACATCCAGTAACGTTTGACGGCTGTTTTTAACCGATTCCGCATTTAATCTTAATACTTGTGATACTGCATCAATATCAGCCGCGGCAAGCCAACTCATACACTCATTATTTCTAATGTTGAAGTTCCTATAGCCATTTGATATTAAAACAATTGCCTCTACTTGGGCTTGCGGATTATCTTTTTGTTGTACTAACGCTTCTATATTTTTTCCTTGTAGCAAACCATCAGAGGCGGCTTCCCGTTGTTTTGGTGGTTTGGTTGGTTCTTCTATGGTCTTTCTCTTTTCTTCGTTTTTTCTCATACCCATAGCTATTTCCTCATCTTTTATATTTGTTTTTTCTCGTGAAGGTGATTCTGTTATCGGCGTTGGTGCCTTTCCATTATCTTTGGTTTTTGTTGTAGAACTCTTTCCTGGCTTTTCTTTTGAAACTGTTTTAGATTCTTTTGGAATTGGTTGATCTGTAGGAGGAATCGCCATTGTTTCCAAGGCCTTTCGTCCATTGCCGCGTTGAACATGAGATGTTGCTTCAGTCAACCATCTAAGTGTCTTTTCGGGCAGCGCTTTTTTTACAGCTTCTGCGCTTTTGCTTTTGAGTGACGCAATCAACGGCACCTTACTTTCTACCCTTACTGGTATTCTAATTTCTGATCTTGGTTCCATATAAGATATTATTAATTTTCTGTTTTATCTGCTCTATCTGTTCTTTACTTTTTTTATTGTTGATGAGTCTTAAATATTTAATTGTAATTAGTGCTAGTTCGGAATATATTTCTTTTAATTTTATAAGGCGCTTTTCAAGTAGTTCTTCGCTAATATTCTCCGGGAATAATTCAAGCACCTGCTTGGCGATTTTTGAACAGTGGTTTTCATTTAATTCTTGATCGTATGTTTTTCTAATTAAAAGTAGAGCTATTTCTTCTTCTATTGGCGATAAAAACGGATTAATTCTGGTCATAATTTATGATAGCAATTTTTTAAAAATCTGCCATTATAAATCCCCTTGACAGTGAACAAATGTTTACTATAATGAATTAGTATGGCAATTGACAGATTAAACGCTCTCAAAAAATTTTTCAAAAGAAATAGACGCCTCCCCTCCTATTCGGAGATGTTAAAGCTGTTTGGCTTCTCTTCAAAAAACGCCGTCTTTAAATTGATAAACAAATGGGTCGAGGCCGGCCTCATCAAGAAGGAGTCGGGCAAATTGGCACCGACCAGCCGTTTTTTTGCCCTGCCCTTGGTCGGAATTATTCGCGCCGGCTATCCAATTTTGGCCGAAGAGAATAGAAATTATCTTACCCTAGACGACTATCTAATCGAAGACCCCGCCTCGGCATTTTTGCTCAAGGTTTCGGGCGACTCTTTGACCGGAGTCGGAATCTTTGAAGGCGACATCGTCGTTGTCGAAAGAAAGCGCGAGGCCGGTATCGGCGACATCGTCTTGGCCCAGATCGACCACGAGTGGACCCTAAAGATTTTCAAAAAGGACCGATTAAAAAGAGCTGCTTATCTCGAGGCGGCCAATCCGAAATACCCGCCGTTTCACCCGCGTGAAAACCTTGAAATATACGGAGTCGTCAAGGCAGTCGTCAGGAAGTTGAACTAAAGGTCGATCAGGCTCTTTTCTCCGGAGACGCTGCTGATAAATTCTTTTTCAGTTGTTGAGGCAATCGTCTGATATTTGGTAACGAGGTGGAGAACAATCTTTTTATTGTGGCGGTCCAGTTCGGAAAAAATATCGTCCAGCAGCAAGATTGGTTTCTCTCCCTTTTCTTCCATGTATTTTAATTCGTTAATTTTTAGCCAAAAAATTGCCAACCGTTCTTCGCTCCGGCTGCCGAACTTGTGGACGTTTTTTTTTGATTTGGCGTCCTCGATTGTTATATTGAAATCGTCCTTTTGCGGGCCGATCAGGGTTTTCCTCAAGAGCCTCTCGCGGTCAAAAATTTCTGCCAACCTGGTTTTGTTGAATTTATTATCCTGGTAAAAAATCGTGAACGTCTTGGAATCGAGGTGGCGTGAGGTATTGAGATAGTCGACGTAGTTGGACCTGGCTTCAGTTATGTATTTGGCCTCTTTTTCGAGGTATTCATCCCAGAATTCAAGTTCTTCCATAAGACTCGAGACGTCGGCGTACTTCTCGAGGATTCTATTTCGACGACGCAGGGCATTCTCATAATTTCTCAGGTGTTTTTGATAGTCCAAATCCTTGTCGCCAATTACGTCGTTAAAATATTCGCGTCGAAGCGTTGGCGCGCCTTTGATGATATTTATTTGCTCCGGCGTAAATAATACCACGCTCGGCAATTCTTTTTTATAGAGCGAAAATCTTTTATTAGTCTTGTCGACAAAAAAATTCTTTATTGCCTTGTCGTTGACTCTTTTGATGTCGATTTCAAAAACGTTTTTTTCACCCTCTTCTTCAAATACCGCCTCCACCCGGGCCGCTTTTTCATTTATATTCACCAATTCCTCTTCAATTTTCTCTCTAAAGCCGGACCCCTTGAGGACAAAGTAAATTGCCTCGAGCATATTGGTTTTTCCCCGCGAGTTTTCTCCGGTGACAACGGTGAGGCGGGGGTTGAAAACAAACTCCCGGTCCTTGAAATTCCTGAAATTGGAGAGGGATATTTTTTTAAGAATCATTTGACTTTTTCTTCAGTAAAAAACGAGAGCCGATAAAATCAAACGGATTTATGGGGGCGGCCATTTTTACCGTCACCGTCTTTAAGGATAGAAATAGCTTCAACCAATACTTGGTGTGAAAGAAGGAGACGTTTGAAAAATTCCTTTGGTGAAACACCGTGTACATAATGTTATTATCGGAAGTGATTATCTTATTAAAAACGTGATTCTTGGAAACGCGGACCATCTCTTTGACGGCTCGCCTTATCTTTGACCTCTCCAAGTGTTGGAGCAAATTGTACGACACGACTAAGTCGAAAGCGTTGTCCTCGTAGGGGATGTTGGTGGCGTCGGCCACTTTCATATATGGCTTGAGGTTACCAGGAGCCAGCTTGTGGGCGTAGGCGGAAAAATCTATCCCATAGGCCTCGATCCCAAAAAATCTCAACCAGTAGATGAGGTGTCCGAGACCACACCCTACCTCCAAACAATTTTTGGGATTTATGGTCAATTTTATAACCAGCGCCCTGACAAAATTCATCGCGCTATAGAAAATCTTGCCCCGCAAGGACTCGACCCGATTGAAGCGGCGGCCGCCTTTTTTTCCGAGGTAATAGTCGTGGTCGTAAAAGCTCGCGTCTATTTTAAACGGTTGAATCACCGTGCCTTTGAAAGGCTCTCCCTCGATGATGTTTTCCAAGTTTTTAAATTCGTGGCCGGAAGCGATGATCATCGTCAATCCTAAGCTTTTTGCCAATTGGGTCGCGATCGGGTCAAAGGGAATGTTTAGCCCCGGAGTCCATTTGTTGCCGACGATTTTTTCCATCTCGTCCCAGGTCATTTTATCTATCGGCCGGGCGTCTTTGAATTTTTTTGGGTCGCGGTCAAAAACGCGGTCGACGTTGCTCAAGTTGATAATAATGTTGGCGTTGTAGTCACGAGCCAAAATTGTCGCGTCGTAGTCGGTCGACCAACCCGGCTTCCAACCGGCGCCGATTGCCACCGGCTCTTTCCAGTCTTCAATTTTCTTTTCGTAGTTGATGACCACCCTGGGGTTGGCGATATCTTGGAAGATCGTCCTTAGTAAGTGGGCGTTAAACCGGGTGGCGTGAATACCGAGCCAGTCCAAATCCTCCTCAGACATGTCTCCGATTACTTCTTTGCCGGCGTCCCGGTAGTGCCTGGCGATATTGCCGCCTCCGGCGACCAACAAAAATCTCCTGCCCTTTATAACCTGGTTCCTTATCAATTTGTTGAGGTTAGACAAAAAAACCGTGTCCACGCCGCCGTTGGGGACGATCAGGCTGCCGCCGACCGAGATGACTATGGGTGGTTCTGATTTTTTAAACATTTTTTTGTCTTAAAAAAACCCCGCCTTCGGCGGGGATAAATTGGGCTTAAGCTAAATTTGCTTCTCCTTACTCATATCTAACCACTAATTATACATCAAAGAAGTCCTGTGTCCAGACCGAAAATTGCCGAGATAACGCGGACGATCAGATAGGAAGCAATCAAAAGAAAGAAGCCGACCAGGCCCGAGGTGATTTTTGCCTGGGCGCCCTTGATTTTTTCCGGGTTGCCCTGCGACATCATGAAATCGTACCCCCCCCAGATCAAAACAAAAAGAAGTATTATGCCGGCCAAGGGCATCAAAAACGTCAAAATCCGACTCACCAAGTCCCCCAAGGTCTGGATATTACTGTCGAGAGGTCCCTCAATTTCTGTCCCGTTGATGTTTAATTTTTGCGCCAATAAAAAAATATTCATTTCAGCCTTGCCACCCTTCGGCTTGCACAATTAGGACAAAGGGGGGTCGAATTTTTAACGACTTCCGTTTCAAACGCCTTGCCGCATTTGCTGCAACTGAACTTCTTTAGGTCGGCGGCGACCACCTCTGTCTTTTCTATATTAAAAACCAAATCGTCTTTCTCAACCGTGACTTTTATGACGTCTGTTGCCTTGGCCTTGCCTTCGATTATGAGATTGGAAATTGGATTCTCGATCAATTTCTGGACCGATCGCTTCAAGGGTCTGGCCCCGTATATTGGGTCAAAACCAGCCTCGACTATAACCTTGATGGTTTTTTCGTCGTAAGACAGGCCGATGTTTTGGTCCTCCAAAAGGCGCGTTACCGCTTTCATCTGGAGCTCGACGATCTTACCCATGTCCTCGAACTTCAAGGGTTCAAACACGGTTACCTCGTCAAACCGGTTGACGAGTTCGGGCTTGAAGAATTTCAAAAGCTCGGCCATCACTTTGTCTTTGATGGCTTTGAAATTGATCGTTTTGTTTTTCTTCTTCATCATTTCTTCCTGGATCATCTTGGTGCCGATGTTTGATGTGCAGATGACGACGGCATTCTTGAAAGAAACGACGTGGCCCTTGTTGTCGGTCAGCCTTCCGTCGTCCAAAATCTGAAGAAGGATATTAAAGATATCCGGGTGGGCTTTTTCGATTTCGTCAAACAGGACGACCGAATAAGGGCGGCGCCTGACCGCCTCGGTCAACTTGCCCCCTTCCTCGTATCCGACGTAGCCCGGCGGGGCGCCCAAAAGTTTGGCGACTTCGTGCCTTTCCATGTACTCGGTCATGTCAAACCTAACCATCGCCTCCTCGCTTCCAAACAAAATATCGGCCAAGGTTTTGGCCAGTTCGGTCTTCCCGACTCCGGTCGGCCCCAAGAAAACGAAGCTGCCGATAGGCCGAGTGGCTGACTTCAACCCGGCGCGCCCGCGGCGAATCGCCTGGGAAACCACCGAGACCGCCGCCTCTTGATCGATCAACCTTTTGTGGATGATTTCCTCGAGGTGGGCGAGCTTTTCCACCTCGGACGAGGTAATCTTCGACACCGGAATACCGGTCCAGCGGGAAATGATATCGCGGATGATGTCTGGTGTCACCTCGGCGGTGGTCTGGCCTTTTTTCAGGTTGTACTCTTCCTGTTTTTCCTTAAGGCTCGAGTTAATCTCGTCTATTTTGGAGTTTAATATCCTTACCCTGACGCGGTCTCCCTTTTTCTCGGCTTCGGCTTTTTCTTGGCTCAGTTGCTTTATTCTCGTGTCCAAAGATTTTATTTCCTCGGGTAGCGATATCAATGGCAGCCTCACTGCCGCGGCGGCTTCGTCTATGAGGTCGACTGCCTTGTCCGGGAGGAACCGGTCGCCGACGTATTTTTTCGAAAGAACGACCGCCGCCTCAATTACGGCGTCGGGAATCTTTACCCTATGGAAGGCTTCGTATTTGTCTTTTATGGCGCCGAGCATCTTTATCGCTGCCTCCTCGGTCGGCTCGGCGACAAGAACCGGCTGGAAGCGGCGCTCCAAAGCCGGGTCCTTTTCGATATATTTTCTATATTCTGTCAAAGTCGTGGCGCCGACAAGCTGGATCTCTCCCCGAGCCAGAGCCGGCTTCAAGAAGTTTGAGGCGTCGAGTGACCCTTCGCCAGAGGCGCCGGCGCCGACAATATTGTGGATTTCGTCGATAAAAAGAATTATCTGCCCCTGGGCGGCCTTGACCTCCTCAATTAAGTCCTTCATTCTTTCTTCAAAGTCACCCCGGTGGCTCGCTCCCGCCAAAATATTCATCAGGTCTAGTTGAAGGATTCTTTTGTTTAATAAGGGTTCGGGCACTTCCTTAGCAATAATCTTCTGGGCTAGGCCTTCGACGATAGCGGTTTTACCCACCCCGGCCTCGCCGACGAGCGACGGGTTGTTTTTGGTCCGGCGGGAGAGAATGTGAATGACCCGCTCGATAACCGGAGACCTCTCGACGACCGGGTCCAGCAATCCCTGAGCCGCCTTGGCGGTCAGGTCGATGGTAAATTCCTCGAGGGCTTTCTTTTTCTTTTCGGCGGCTTTTTCCTCTTCACTCAAACCTTCCTTTTTGCCAGTGATTTTTTTGTTCAGTTCTTCCTTTTTGAGGCCGAGCTTGGCCAAAATCCGGGCTCCCGCTCCCTCGCCTTCCTCGTATAGGGCCAGAAGGAGGTGTTCCGGCGCGATGAATTCAAATCCGAGTCGCCGGGCGGCCACCAGGGCATTGTCAAGAATTCTTTTTACCCGGGGCGAAACCTGGGGAGGTTTCAATTTGGGTTGCGGATTTCTTTTGTAGACTGCCGCCAGTTCCTGTTCTATCAGTTGCGGCTGGATTTTTGACTCTACGAAAAAACTGTATATTTCCGAGTCGGCCACCAAGCCATGGAGAATGTGTTCGCTGTCAATGAGTTCTGCGCCGAGCTCTCTCGCCTTGCTTTGAGCCGAAACAAAGACCCGATTGGACCGTTGGGTCAGGTGGGTCATCATGTCCAGGTTGGTATTTTGAGGCTGTGGGCCGGTGGGGATTGGGGGGGCGGCCGGTTTCGGAACCCCGTTACCATTGGTTTTACCATTTGGAGCCATGGGGGGCGGCGTCGGTTGAGAGACGCCGTTGCCGGGACTCTTTGTGGTTGAATTAGTACTCGGATTTTTTATAAAATCAAAGAAATCGGCCATAACTCATTATATGAGGAAAATATTAATTATTGCAACTATCGTTCTCGCATTTGTAATCGCCCTCCTTTTTATCTTTAACTCTGCCAAACGAGTCACTCCGACAACCGAAAAAAATACCATAGCTCCGACCACTGTCTCCTTCGAAACCTTCAACCGGGAAGAGATAATCAACGCCGGTCAAAGCCTGGCCCCCTATGAGACGGAAAACTTCCGTTTCGACTATTCACCAGAGGTCGATAAGATGGTCGTCACCGAAAAAACCCAGGAAGGTTATCAGGAATACGTCGGCTGGATTAGCGACAATGGTTTAAACGAGCTTGCGAGCAATCCGGAAGTCGTCTTATTTGAAGATCAATTCTCGACCGGATCCGATACTAATTCTTCTGCTTCCTTGCCTTCTACAGGCGGAGTCGATAAATCAAAGACCGCAACCACCCCCGATCTTGACCCCCTGATTGAATTTATGAATATCTTCGTCAACTTCGGTCAAGGTTTGGAAAATATTCAGACTACTCCCGGGCCGTCGCCCGCCTCAGGTCAACCGACTGAAAGGCAACCTTCGTCGTCTAGTAATAAACCCTCCGGGTTGGTTTACTATGCCCAGTGTAACGGTTATGGCAAAATATCTCTCCCCTCTGGCTGCACTTTGTGCCAGTCCGGATGCGGTCCGACTACTGTCGCCATGATCGCTTCTTCATATTTGGGTAGCGAATACGATCCGCAAAGAATAGTTAACCTTTATCAACAAAAAGGCTATTTCCTTGGGTGTGGAGGTTCTACTCCTTCCAACGCCAAAGCGGCTATAGAAAGCCTGGGGTTAAAAACCACCACATATATGTCATACGGCGAAGAAACCGCCGACCGGGTGGCGCCTGACTTCAAGAAATATATAGACGCCGGTTGGACGATTTTTGCTTATGGCGATTTCAAGGAGGGCCCTACCGGCGGCCATTTTTTCTGGGTAACCGACGTGAAAGGCGGGAATATCTATGCCTATGATCCCTACTACGGGAAAAGCACCTCGCCCCCAATTAATGAGAACGACCGTTATCCGTTTCCCAAATACAAGGGAGCGTTTGGAGTAAAACGTTAATATGCAACAACCGAATATCAGGCTATATCTTATCTTGTCCGGAATCTTGTTGGTCATTTTTCTCGCCCTGGTTATTATCCCAATGGGGAGACGGGCAATAAACCAACCGACGGGTGAAGCCTTCCCTACCCCGACCACGGTCGGGACGGCTCCGATTGAAGGGCAAAGCCCGACTATAGCCCCGGCCGACTTTACCGGAGCGGCGGAGGAAGAATTGCCTAAAGAAGTGACGGACCAGATTAACCAAAAACAGGACCTGCGCTACCGAACACCGATTTCGTTAAATACCTTTATCATTGACTTTGACTATGGCGAAGACAAATTCACGGTGACGTTGAGCGAGCCGAAGGGCCAATCTCTTCAAGAGTTCAACGAATGGAAGACTGCCAACTATCCGGCCATTCCTGCTAACCAATTTCTTTTTAAATAAAATTCCGCTACAATCAATTTATGGTGCCGTTTTTAATCCAAGGCCTTAAAAAGTTTTTATCAACTGCCAAAAAGATATTTATTGTCATCGCTGTATTTGTCTCAGTAATTACGCTTTTTTCTTACTTTATTTCCAAAGACAAAACCGCTTTAAAGCCGGAAGTTGACCCGATAAAAAAAAATCGCGCAGAGATTTACAAGATTATTAACGATAAGGAATTGAATTCTACCCAACAAGGCAAATTGACGGTTTCTTTGTATCGTTTTAGCATCTGTAAAATGATAGGAGAGGCCTGTAGTAATAACCCTTCTGATGGAGACAAAAATTTCGAAAACAGTACTTTCGGTTTTATTTCCAAACTGCTTGTTGTTCCTTTTTCAAATCCACCGGCCTCGGGAATCTACTGGGTATATTCCAGTTTAGAATCAACCGGTTTCATACCCAAGACATTTGCCTCCGAAGGAATAGGTTTTGCCGCTATTCAACCGTTTTCCAATATTTGGAAGATCTTCCGCGATCTCTCCTATATGTTTTTAGTCATAATCCTAATCTCCATAGGATTTATGATCATGTTTAGGATGAAAATGAATCCGCAAACGGTCATTTCTGTAGAAAATGCTTTGCCGCGAATAATAATAGCTTTGATATTGATTACTTTCTCTTTCGCGATTGCCGGATTTATCATAGACCTAACCTATATCTTGATGGGTTTGATTGTGTCCATTCTGAGTAATAATCCTCAAGGTGGCACCTATTATGACGCTACTCAATTCAAAAACGAATATATGTTGTCTGGCTTTGGTGATTTGCTTCGAGATGTTCGCGCCCGATTCGGATCAAGGTCGGTTGGAGTAGCCTTGGGAAGCGCCTTAATACAGATACTGCCTTTGTCTTTTAGCGTCATATTGAGGAGTTTGGCAGGCATAGCTACGGTGCTTCTGACCCAGTGGATAATAGTTTTGTTTACCGACGGAGCCAGTAGTTTAATAGGGCTAGCTAATGTAGAAGGTCTTAGTTTCAGTATAGGAGGTGTTTTGAAAGGATTCTTTACTTTGAGTCTCTTCCCGATTATGATTATGGTTATTTTTGTCTTAGGTTATGCTCTACTTTTACCCGTTATCGTTTGGTTGCTGATTGGTTTTTCAATTCTGTTAATGTTAATTAGATTGTCTTTATTAATTTTTACTAATTATCTCAAATTAATTGTTAACATAGTAATCGCCCCACTCTTGTTAATGCTTGAGGCCGTTCCGGGCAGATCGGCGTTTAAAAATTGGCTTTTAAGTATATTGAGTAGTTTAATAGCTTATCCCATTATGGTTGGTGTCTTTGTATTGAGTTACCTGATAGTCTTTAAAATTGGTAACACAGAAATGACGGCAAGACTTCCTTATCTTGGAGGAATTGATAGCGATTCCTTTAGGCTGATGATCGGTTTAGGGTTAATATTTTTAATACCTGATTTTGTCAAAGCGGCGAAGGAGGCCTTGGGTATTAAAGATCTGCCGTTTACAATAGGTGTTGGTACATTCTTTGGAGGGGTAACAACAGGGGTTGGTAGTGGGGTAGGATTACTTGGACAGATTGGGAGTGTCAGTCTAGGTTTGACTGCTTTAACTGGAGATTCAGCTATTGGTAAATTCTTTAAAGGATCTATTAATAGCTTACTGCCAAATAGAGGAAAGGGACAAACCGAGGTGAAGAAATAACTTCTTAACTAAATCCAGGAATTCCCAAAATACTTATTCCTATTAATCGGAGAATAAAAACAGAGAAGATAATGAGCATCAATCCCATTATGCACGAAGTAAGCATTTCTTGAGCTTTTTTCAATTGTTCTGGGTTGCCTTGCGACGACTGCATCATAAAGGCAGCATAGATTATGCAAAGCAAGGCAAAACCTCCGGCCAATCCTATACCCCATCCAAAAACCGTATTTTGAATGAATTGTTTGGCGTCGGTATAGATACACCCTGCGCCCGACCAAACCCCGCCTTCGTTCGCGCAGGATAAACAGGCATTTTTTTCGTTCACCGTTGACTGCCTCTGGCAAAGCTGATTTAAGGCGTAGAGATAAGAGGGCGACGGCGTAATCGGATTGATACACTTGCACGCTGGACTGTTAACGTCGGCTTCCGATGGGACACCCGTTTCACAGGCTTGAATGGTTTTGCCGGCCAAGTCCTGAGCTGTAAAAATTAGAGGTTGGACGAATGACTGTAAAAAATTGTTTGAAATAAATGAAAAAAGGTCATAAACCACACCCAAAGGTCCTAAATCCGGAGGGACGAAGCTAGTAGGATAATAAACATGACAACATTGGTTATTCGCTAAGTCCTCGGCCTTGCCGCAGTTAAAGCCGGGGACAGTTATGCTATTGTTAAATGGTGCCGGTGTCTGAGCCGAAGTTAAAGCCGGGTTTATAAAAAAAAAGCTAAGTAAAAGTATTATTAAAAATAAAAATCGCTTCATAGTTTTATGATATCATACCTATTTTTTCTTTCCTCCGGCTTCTTCTTCGTAAGACTTTTTAAAGTACTGCCAAAGAAGGAAAATCATCGCAAGGGGAAGAGCTTGGTTAACCGTATCCCAAATGATGTCTTTTAAGTCTCCTCCAAACTCTTTCCTCAAGCGGTGCGAATTCCATTGATAGTCGGCTTTTATTCTTTTTCCGAGTATACTCGGGAGTTTTACTGGTTTTTTTAAAAGACCCCAGAAATCAAAATATCTGTCCTCCAGCGTTGGCCCGTCTTGTTTTTTGTAAGGAACTTTGGGTATAAGAGAGTTAGATTCAAGGGCGATTATAAAGCGATCGATGTCTCGGGCGTCCCATTCCCAAACCGCGCTCGACCTTCCCGCGTATTCGGCGGCGATAGAATTTTTTCTGCCTAGTCTGAAGATTCCGAACAATGGTTTAGCCATCGCGTCTTTCTTAAAATATTGAATCACCATGCTGGCAATTTTATAAACAAATTCTTGGTCGGCGCCGGTTCCGTGGACTTTTTGAATTGTCAACTGCGCTTTACGAAGATATTCAATAATGGGACTAAAGTCTCCTTTACCGGAAATTGCTATTTGATTTAAAAGTTTTGGCGCGTCGATAATCCACGGAATTACGTCGGATTCGAAACTTCCAGTATCTTTAATGGCACGAGCCGTCATTCTCGGACCGGTTGCCCGCCAAGCCATTAGAGAAATGTCGGTGTCTTCTATTCCAAATGTAAAAGTATAATTGAGGACATCTTCTAGACAGGGTCCGTCTAAATACCTTTCTCCCGTAACTTTATTTCTTCCATGAATAATTCTTTTGTCAATTTCATCATACAAATCTAAAACGTCTTTGATTCTTTGGTCGTCCATAGTCCTATTTCCATCTTTGTCTTGGAGTTGACGAAATAATTTACCTATCTTCTCCGGGCTCAACTTGAAGTCGATATCTTTGAATTCATTCAACCCAATATTTGGTTGAAGTTTCACCCTTTCTCGGATTATCTTGCTCATTTCCTGGCGCAAAAGCATTTCCGCGAACGACAGATCTTTCATCACGGAATCAAATTTATTGATGTCCCATCTATCCTTAAAAACTTGTTGGATAGACTTCCAACGAGAAATGCCGTCTTCGTGATATCGGTTACGATCCATTCTCAACAGTTTTGACGGAAACCTGGCGGCAATTTCTCGGAGAATAAATCTGTCCAGGAAAAGTTTGGAAGTCTCCGCCTCTATCTGATCTGCTTCGGATCCTGCTTCATAAGAACCCTTTTCTTTAACGTGTTTTAAAGCATTCTCTTTACCTTTTTCTCTTATTTTTTTCATGTAATTTTCGAATTCTCCCCGAGTATAATTTTTTGCATCTCCTTCGTGAAAGTACCTTTCATAAAGATATTCAAACCATTGGTTTCTTTTTGCCGCTTCCGGAGTACCTTCCTTGGAATTTAGTATCACGGCCCCGGCTTTTTTCCCGTCAATAAAATGAAACATCGCCTCATAACCAATCATCTCCATCGCCTTGAAAGTTTCCAGGGGGTCTATAATATCTTCTGTTAATACCTTGCCTTTTTTATTTACGGTTCTTTCATAATAGTGGTAGTGATCTTGAAGGCTGTGGAGCATACGCCAGCCTTTTCTTTTTGCCGGGCCTCCCACATTAATGATGTCTACTAATTGATCGATAAAAAGTTTTTTTGGGAGCCGAGCGTCTCTCTTTCCTGTTTTAATCGACTCCATATAGAGCTTGGCGTTATCCCAAAGTTTTTTATGATCATATGGTCCTCTATTACCTTCTCCTTCTTTACCCAGGGGCATAAAATAGAACATCGGCAACATGTGTTCTCCCTGCCAACGAAGGTTGACGTGGAGCGGGTTAAATACCGTTAGAGATCCGGCGTCGTTGGTAGCATATGAAGCATAGAACCCGCCGCCTTCGGGGTCAACCGGATCGGAAAAAGCATTTTTTTCCGGCTCGGTCAGTAACATTCCCCGCGCAATACCGACCGCCGTATTGACGGCATTAATCAATTGTTCCTTTGATTTGTCAGGATAAAGCAATCGCAATCTTTCTCTAACCTCATTTTCTAGTCTAGTGCTTATCTCTTCCAGTTTATTAGTAAATTGGTAAGCTTTTACTTTCCAGTCCTGAGCGGCAAGAGACTCCTCTAGTAATTTATCGTACAAATGATAGGCCTGGAGAACAACCTGGCCGTCAGGAAGGAGTAATAACTCGTCAATGTCGGTTCCTTTCAGATGTTCCGCATAGCCTCCTAGTTGCGAATAAAATCCCTTCTCGCCGGGAGGGTGGTTGTGCATCACTCTTGTGTTGTGGAAGTATTCCATGGCGTGAGTCCAGTGATTGATTAAACCGACATTCATGTACTCAACGAAGCTGCTCAATTTTATTTCCTTGCCATAAGGCAATGGTTTGAGCCAGGGATAATTCAGTTCGATTTCTTCCATTTTGTCGTCTTTACCGATGAGTTTTCTCCGTTGGATAATGTCGTCGTCGACTTCGGCGTCGCGAATCAGCTTGACGCCATTGACCAAATCGTGTAGTTCGTGCTTAGGATTACTTTCTGCTTCTCCTAGGGTTACTGCCAATTTTCTAATCGCGGCTGTTATGGCTAATTGGGTCGTTGTTATACCACGCATAAAATCTTCTCGGGTAATGTCTTCAAAAAATTTATCCGGTCGTTCTTGCTGTAATTGAAGATATAAGTGGCCCGTGATATCCATAAGTTTGTTGGCGATTTTACCAGAGACCTCTTCTAGAAACACTTTTTCTACTGTGTCATCCAGATTCGTAGGTACGGGCATATTTCTTTTTTCAAAGTGCTTTTTTAGTCTATTCTCAATGTCTTTCTTTTCTTTGTTAATTTCGTTTTGTTTTTCCTGATCGACCCTGCCCCCTGGTATCTCGCTGGCGTGAATTTCTTTATATATTGTTTTGGCAAATTCTTCTGGATTGTGTAGTAAGGTAATAAACTTCATCTGTTTTTCGGTGAATTTTTCGAAAACGCCAATATTTTCAAATTCCCCCCGGTGTTGGTATCTTTCTTGTTGCTCTGCTTGTCTTTGTAACTCTGCTTGGTTATCTTGCACGGGCTCTAATGCCTCCCTCAACTCATTTGCCTTAAGATTGTAGTCAGAGGCTTGATTATCGAGAGCATCTATAAACTTTTTGGCCGCTCCTTCATTTTCAGACCAAAGAAGATTTATGTCATTTTGAAAGTCGCTTTTTTGCTCTCCTTTTTTTGCTATTACTATATCTTTGGCGTCTTCCCCCAATAGATATTTACCTAAAACCTCTTGGGCATCGATTGTTTCTGATTCTGTCAAAGGAGTTTTTGCCAACTCTCGAAGAATTCTTTGCGTCTTGGGATTTTCAGTAATCTTTACTTCTTTATCGGCCAAGGTCAAAGCTTGAACAACTGCTTTACTTAAATTTTCCTTGGCGTCTTTGAGTTCTTTTTTTTGTTCGTCGCTTAATTCTTTTTCTTGCGCGGTATAATCACTGACTATGTCCTTATTTTTTTTGAATAAATTCACAGCTTCTTTTCCCAAAGCTTCTTTTTGTTGCGCCTTCTGTTCTGGAGAAGCGCTTGAAGCTTCAATTCGTGCAAGGTTGGCCAATATCTGGTCTATCGTCTCTCTCGCTTGTTCCTGCATGCTCTTTTGGCCTTGTTCGCTTTTCTCGGCATTCCCTTGATCCATAT
>CAYJKR010000016.1:0-21069 GCA_964371165.1 uncultured Gammaproteobacteria bacterium | reverse complement strand
CGTACCGGTTGAAGAAGTCGCCCCAGATGTTTCGACACCGGAAAAGGTCGAAGCGCCCCCCAACGAACTCCCCCCGACACCCGTTTACGAGGAGTCAAAACCCCAGTTTCCCATTTTTATTGTCGGCGCCGCCGTGGTATTTGTTATTTTATTGGTAATCATTATCAAGGCTATCTTTGGCGGGGGAGCCGCCAAAAAAGAGGTTTCCCTGACCTACTGGGGCCTGTGGGAAGAGGCCGAAGTCATGAAACCTATGATCGACCTTTACGAGCAAAAAAATCCCGGCGTCAAGATCGCTTACCAAAAAATGTCTCCCAGCGACTATCGGGAAAAATTGATCGCGAGAAGCAAATCAAACCAAGGACCCGACCTGTTTCGTTTTCACAATACCTGGCTGCCGGAAATAAAAGAGATCGTGTCCCCCTTGCCTTCGCAAATAATGAGTAGTAGCGAATTTGAAAAAACCTTTTATCCAGTCGCCCAAAAAGACCTCAAGGTCGGCTCATACTACTACGGCATTCCCTTGTCTATAGACGGATTGGTGTTAATCTACAACGAGAATCTTTTCAAAAAGGCCGGAGTGACGACGACGCCATCGACTTGGGACGACATTACCGAAATCGTCCCCAGGCTAACTGTCAAGGATCAAAACGGCGCTTTGATCACGAGTGGTATTGCCATAGGAACAACCTCAAACATCGACCATTTTTCCGATATCTTTGGATTGCTTTTGGTTCAAAACGGCGGCAGCCTGGGGCGGTTGGATTCAGGCGAGGCGGCCGGGGCACTTGAAATCTATCGCAAATTTGCCGAGTCACCGCAAGTGTATTGGAATGACGCCATGCCGAATTCGACCACCGCGTTTATTCAAGAGAAGGTGGCGATCATTATCGCGCCTTCGTGGGAAATATTGACAATCAAGGCCGCCAACCCCGACATCCAAATGAAGGTCGTGCCGGTGCCATCGGTACCGGGCGCCAAGGCGGTCTCGCTCGCCTCCTACTGGGTCGAGGGAGTTTCCAGGTACAGCGCCAACCAAATCGAGGCTTGGAAATTCTTGAGATTCCTTTCGGAAAAAGAAAACATGACGCGCCTTTATGAGATCCAGAGCCGCGTCAGGCCGTTCGGCGAGCCCTACTCAAGAGTCGACCTGGCGCCGATCTTGGCGCAAAACGAGTATCTGGCGCCGGTAATAAAACAGGCCGCCAATTTTGTTTCCCAGCCTTTGATTTCGAGGACCTATGACAACGGCTTAAATGATGAGATAATAAAATATATAGAGAACGCGGTCAATTCAACCGTCCAAGGCGTTTCTTATAACGAAGCCTTAAGGACAGCCAGCCAAGGCATAACACAAATTTTTACAAAATACAGCATTACACCATGAAACTACCATTTTTTCCAACCGTCGGACCAAAGCAAGAATTTTATCTCGGCCTACTCCTAAAAGAGGAGGAGGGAACCGTGATGGTAATTGCCAAGCACCGGGGACGGGTCGAGGTCAGGGAGTCGGAAAAGTTTTTGTATTCCAACGGCTGGGAGAACCTGACCGACGACGTCGACGAAGTCTTATATCGTATTGAAAAAAAACTCGGCACGACGGTCAATAAAACAATTTTCTTTGTCTATTCCCATTTTGTCGACGAGAGAGTGGGGGATATCAAAAAGCCCTACTTGACGAAAATAAAAGAACTGGTAAAAAATCTCGAATTAACCGCGATGGGTTATATCGAATGCGTCGAGGGTGCGACACGAGTCATGAAGGTCAAAGAAAATATTCAGCCGACGGCGATATTTATAGAACTGGATCGCCACGACTTGAGCGTCTTTGCTTACAAAGGGGGAAAGCAAAATCAAAAAGTCTCCCTGGCAAGAACCGATAATATTACCGACGATTTACAGGTCGCCTTAAAAGAAATCAAAGGTCAATCGCTTTTGCCCTCAAGAATTATTCTTTACGACGGCGACAATCTCGGCGCCACCGCCGAAAAAATTATTGCCTATAGGTTCGACGAGGACTACTTTGTCCAGTTGCCCCGCGTCGACATTTTGTCGGTCGACGAGGTGAAACAAGCCTTGGCCGATATTTTTGCCGAGCAGATTGTCACCGGGACTTCGGAGGTAGCCGAGGCACCCGCCAAAAAACCCGAAGAGACATTTGGCTTTTTAATAAACGAAGACATAGGGGAACAGAGAGTTGCCCAGCCGACAGCACCCCAGAAGCCGGCTTTTATCATGCCGAGCTTTAAATTACCCGCCCTTCCGACTATCCCGGCCATACCCAAAATAAATCTGTCTTTTTTAACCGGCAAAGTAGCCGCCATTGTCGGAGTCGTCATAATCGTTGTTGCCTTATTTCTAAACGAATACTTTTTCCATAAGGCCGATATAAAAGTTTATCTGGCATCAACCGCAATCGATAAAGAGGCGGATTTTGAATTAGATTATTTGATAGCTACGTCAAGCGCCAATTTCACCGAGCAAACCGAGGCGACGGGAGAGCGGCAAATAGGGGATCCGGCCAAAGGCCAGGTGACTCTTTACAATTTTGAGGACAAGGAAAAGGTGTTTGCCAAAGGAACCACGATTCAGTCTCCGGCGCTAAATTTTCTAACCGACACCGAAGTCAAGGTGGCTTCGGCAACTATAGCGTCAGACGGCAGCGCCAAACTACCCGGCAAAAACACCGCCAGCGTAACGGCCGGTGCGATTGGCCCGGAAGGCAATTTGGCCAAAGGAACAAGATTTACGATCGAGGGGTTATCAAGTAGTTTGTATTTTGCCATCAACGACCAGGCATTCTCGGGAGGAACAAAAAAAACTGTCAAGACGGTAGCCGCCGACGACCAAGAAAAGCTGGAAGGGGCAATTTTGGCGCTGGCCAAAAAGCAAATCAAGCCGCCGTCCGGCTCCCGTGGTGAGATTATTTCCAGTTTGACCGAGACGCAAATATCCCAGTCCACCTTCTCGAAAGAAGTCGGGGAAGAAGCCGGAGAGGTCGGCATCGACGCTAACGTTGAAACTACCTTTTATCTTTACGACAAGGACAAGCTGTTGACCGCTATCCAGAAAGATTTGTCCCCGGCGGTCAAGTCAGGATTTTCGCTCGACAAGTCTTTAATAAATTACAAAGTTGATAAAGTCGACCTTGCCGGAGACAGGCTGTCTTTGTCTTTGACGATTAACGGGAAAGCGGTTAAAAAAGTTTCCGAAAAAGATATCGTTGCGGCGCTTTCGGGTCGCCACCAAAACAACCTGTCCTTTTTAAAGGACAAATTTGGAGTCCAAGAGTACGATTTAAAAATAGTTGAACCGATTCCTTTTCTTTCCAAGTTTCTTCCATGGTTCAGAAAAAACATTAATTTGACTATTTCAGCGCGCTAACTATGAGAAAGGTATACGTCAAACAACACAACACTCCGCGAAAAAAAGCCGTCAGCCTGTTTTCGTATATTTTTCTGACCATCGGGGCGCTTCTCCTATTTTGGTCGTTTTATCCGATCTTATCTTTTGAGATTTACTCCCGGATTTTTCTCAAGAATGCGTTGGCGTCGCCGGTTTCCAAAGACGCCGTTCCCTCCTTGACTGAAGCCAATTCGGTCCTCGGGAGTTTTAACATCTTTTCCAACAACCTGCGCGACTATACCAAAGCGAGCCTGTGGTTTCCGAACCGACCGCAAGGAAAGATCGGTTTAAGCCAGGCGGTCAAGGAATATAGTCTTTCCATTCCCCGTCTCGACATCAAAGACGCGAAAGTAGTAGTTGGCGGCGAGGATTTAACTGCGAGCCTGGTCCATTACTTGCCCGAGTCGATGCCCGGAGAATACGGTAATGTGGCGATATTCGGCCACTCGACCTTGCCCCAGCTTTATAATACGAAAGACTACAAAACAATCTTTACTTATCTGCCGTCTCTTGAAAAGGGAGATATGATCCAGGTCAAGGTAGGGGACATAGAATATGAATACGAAGTGACCAGTTCTTTTGTCGTTGACCCGACCGAAGTTTCCATTTTGGAGCAGACAAAAGACGGATCTTACTTGACTTTGGTGACCTGCGTTCCTCCCGGAACCTATTGGAAACGGCTTGTAGTGAAGGCTCGTCTGAAATTGATTTAGCCCATAATATTTGATAGAATAGGCGTCATGAATCGCGTCCTCAAACTGCTATATTTTGTCGCCCTATTTTTTATTTACATTGGAGAGGCGACGCAGAGACTATTCTTCTATATTCTATCCCGCCTGAACAACTTGGTTAGGTTTTTCAAATCGATAAAATTGCCGCGCTTCCCAAGAATCGCCTCGACGACGATATCGTTGTCTTTTATCGGAACCAGGGCGAGATACTTTTTGACCGGCGTGACTGCAACTTTAATAGTAATTTCTGTTTGGCAGAGCTATATTTTTGTCAAAGAACTGCCGTCACCCTATAGCATCGGTAAAATTAACTACCCCCAATCGAGCCACATTTACGACCGAAACGGCAAACTTTTGTACGAAATTTATAAAAGCCAAAATCGAACCCCGATCGCCTTGTCCCAACTGCCGACCGACCTGATTGAGGCGACCATTGCCATAGAAGACAAGGATTTTTATAAGCACAACGGGATTGCCCCTGTCTCCGGAATTTTGCGCGCGATCAAAGACACGATCCTTAACAAATCCCTCCAAGGGGGCTCGACCATTACCCAACAACTGGTCAAGTCGGCGCTCCTGACTCCGGACCGAACGATAGCAAGAAAATTCAGGGAAATTATTCTCGCCCTTTGGACGGAAAGAATTTACAGCAAAGACAAGATCTTGGAGATGTATCTTAACCAGGTGCCATACGGCGGATCGTCCTATGGAATTCAGGAAGCCGCCAAAACCTACTTTGGCAAAGACGCCAAAGAATTGACTCTTGAGGAGGCATCCCTTCTAGCCGGCCTGCCGCAGGCGCCTTCGATCTATTCTCCTTATAACGACCCGGGAGCCGCCAAAAAAAGAAGGAACGAGGTACTGCGGGCGATGGAGAGAGAAAAATATATTGACGGAGATACTCGTCTTTTGGCGGAGAAGTCCGAAGTAATAGTCTTGCCACCCAAAACCTCAATCAAGGCACCGCACTTTGTCTTTTATGTGAAAAGCCAACTCGAGGACAAATACGGAATTTCGACGGTTGAAGAGGGAGGCCTCAGGGTAACGACAACGCTGGACCTCGATATTCAGGAAGAAGTGGAGAGAATTCTCAAAGAGGAACTGGTCAATTTGGAATATCTCAATATCACCAATGGAGCGATATTGGTGACACGCCCGCAAACGGGAGAAATTATTGCCATGGCGGGAAGCCGCGACTATTTTGACTTGGTCGACGGCGCCTTTAATGTTACGACTGCACTCCGGCAACCGGGGAGCTCGATTAAACCAATCATGTATTCGTTGGCGCTCCAAAAAGGCTTCACCGCCGCGACCATCATCGACGACGCGCCGATTGCCTTTAACATACCGGGTTCGGTTCCTTACGTGCCGGTTAATTACGACGGAAGGTTCCACGGCAAGGTGCCGCTTCGACTCGCCTTGGCAAACTCTTATAACGTTCCGGCGGTGAAGACTTTAGAAAAAGTCGGCGTTCCCGACTTCATTGACTACGCCGAGAAACTCGGGATTTCGACCTGGACCGACCGTTCTCGCTATGGATTATCTCTCACCCTCGGCGGAGGAGAGGTGACGATGACCGACATGGCAACCGCCTTTGGAGTTTTAGCCAATAACGGTTACAAAATTCCGTTGAGTTATTACCTCAAAGTGACCGGCCAGGACAATTTCTCGACCGAATTCCACCCGTTTAAAATCAGAGAAATAGACTCCTCGATTTCGTATATCGTGAGCGACATTTTATCCGACAACTTTGCCCGAACCCAGGCCTTCGGGGCCAATTCCCAGCTCGAGATCCCGGGTTACAAGGTGGCGGTTAAAACGGGAACGACAAACGACAAAAAGGACAACTGGACGATCGGTTACAATCCCGACTTTTTGGTCGTCGTTTGGGTCGGCAACAACGACAACACGCCGATGAATCCATATTTAACCTCAGGAATAACCGGGGCGGCGCCGATTTTTAACAAAGTAATGAGCTATCTTTTGAAAAATTATAGCTCCGGCTCCAAGTGGTATGAGAAACCGGCCAACGTCGTCACCAAAAACTGTTTCTACGGCCGCGTCGAGTACTTTGTCAAAGGAACGGAAAGTAAGGTCAACTGCAGTGCGTCTGTCTTGGCAACGCCAACCCCTACGCCTTAACGCCATAACATCATTTCTCGCAGTCCTCGATCGATCTTTCCTATCGATTCTAAATATTTCAGAGTTTCTACGTGTTTATCTATGCCCCACTGAATAATACTAGTAAATCCCATGTTTTTGACACCTCTTTCAAATTCAGCCTCTCCGTGTTCGGAAATAAATTTTTTCTTTTGTATTAAATCCCATACGTACCTTTTTCTTGATTCCATTATATAATCCATTTCTTCCTTATCAGTCATTAGTTCTGCCATAGTTTTGCCTGGATTGTCTTGTAGTCTTTGAGGGGCGTCTCTATCAACGGCGTTATAATCTTCCAAAGTTAAGGCAATTTCACAATTGATAAATGTTTGTTTCAACCGTTTCCATTCATTATTCCAAGCCTCCCATTCATTATCCGCGACCTCGTCTAGGAATTTGTTACCGGTTGCGTTAAATAAATCAACATAGTCAACAACCGATCGATATTTTCTTATTGTTTGAGTAGTTATATCCAATATGTCTAATCCTTGACTACGAAGGCCCTCGGTAAAAGCATATATTTCTTCCAACTTCTTTATAGTTACTTCCGGAGGCGAAGAGGTTAATGCGCGCAATCGCTCTTCACACATACCGCCGAACGTACTAGGCGGATATCCATTGGGTCTTTTTATTAGATCAGGACGATTTTGATAATGCTTTATTTGAGCAGCAATATCGCCTGGGGTAATATTTAAACCTTTAGGTACTGGTTTAGTCCTTTCCATCTGTACTTTTCTTTCCATACACTCATATATTAATATAACTACTTGACTAGTAACATTTTTATGTTACAATTAAGGCATATTGATATGAAAAGTACGAAAACCAAGGCAAGGTTGAGCTTGATTGACTCAAAAAATCTTGTGAGTCTCGGCCTGACAAAACACGAATCTATTTGTTATGTTAATCTTCTTCGGGAGGGTTCCCTAACGGGACGACAATTAGCCCATATTAGCGGGATTATCCCAAACGCGGTATATAGACTAATAAAAAGTTTGATAGGAAAGGAATTTATTACCTCTTTAGATACAAGTCCAACGACTTACCAAGCGCTCCCTCCACAAATTGCCATACCGGCGTTTCTCAAGAATAAAGCCCAGGCGCTGGAGGAAACATCAGCTAAAGCAATTCAAGAAATGATAAATATCAAAGACAAATCTCCTCAAACCCGAGTGGACATTATTGCCAGCAGGCAGAAAATGTTTTCGGCCTACGAGGAATTTGCCAAAAATGCCAAAGAAGAGGTATTAATCATTTCAATAGGAGAACCGGTTCCCGATGAAATAAAGTTGATAAACAGAGACCTTATGGAGAAAGGGGTCAAAATAAAATTTATCGTCCACAAATATGACAAGGAAAACAAAGAACTTCTTCAAAGCTATGTGAAAATGGGGTATGAAATTAAACACTTTTCTGATCAAGGATATCATTTAATGATTTTTGACGGAAAGATAAGCATTTTGGCCGCCAGCAATCCAAAAAATCTGGCCGAAAGAACAGGGATGATTATTTATAGCGAGGGAGTCGCAAAAGCCCATAGATCATATTTCTACTCGGTTTGGGATAAAGCAACATCAATAAACAAATAATTATTTCTTCGAAGAGATTTTGTCAAATCCTGCCAGAGATTGAAGTACTTTTGGAACGAGAATAGAGCCGTCTTTTTGCTGGTAGTTTTCGAGCACAGCAATTAATATTCTCGGAGAAGCGAGGGCGGTGTTATTCAGGGAAAAACAATATTCTGTTTCTCCGCCCTTTTTTCGATATTTAATCCTGAGCCTTCTGGTTTGAAAGTCTCCCATGATGGAATTGGACATTGTCTCGCCGTAGGCCTCTCGCGAGGGCATCCAGGTTTCGGTGTCGTATTTTTTCATCTGCGGCTCGCCCATGTCGCCGGTGCACATCATCATCACCCGGTAGGGGAGTTTTAAGTCTTCTAGAATTTCTTCGCAGTTTTTTTGTAATTCTTCGTGGAGTTTTCTCGCCTCGTCTATATCCTGCTTTCCTATAATAACCTGTTCAACCTTCCAAAATTCGTGGAGCCGATACAGGCCTTTGGTGTCTTTGCCATAGGCGCCAGCTTCCTTCCGGAAACACGGGGAGAAGGCGACAAACTTTTTTGGTAGGTCCTTTTCATTTAGGATTTCGTTGGCAAAGTAGGCGGTCACCGGCTGCTCGGCGGTGCCGGCGAGATAGGCGTCCTCGTCATTTAGTTTATACGTATCGGGTTCGCCCCAGGGGAACTGGCCCGACCCGTAAAGGGCCATTCTTTTTATCACCGCCGGGGCAATAATCGGCGTATAGCCTTTTTTGACGAGTTTATTGAAAACGTAAAATAACAGGGCGAAGTGGAGGATTGCCCCCTGGTTTTTTAGGAAATAGCCGCGGAAGCCCGAGACTTTGGCGCCACGCTCAAGGTCTATGAGGTCGAGGTTTTCGCCGAGTTCGATGTGGGATTTTGGTTTGAAATCAAGCTTAGGTAAATCCCCCCACTTTCTCAGTTCTTTGTTTCCTTTGGAGTCGGCTCCAACCGGAACCTCGGGCAGGGGAACGTTGGGGACAAAGGACAAAAGCAAGTCTAGTTGGATCTCAACTTTGGATAGGTCGTCTTCTAATGTTTTTATTTTTTGTTTTAATTCTTTTCCATGCTCTCTTATTGTTTTATCCCCCCTTTTTAAATTCATAGGAAGATTTGGACTATGAAGACTGGACCATTTATTTCTTGCTTGTCTAAATTCTTGAATTTCTTTTATGAGTTTCCTTCTTTGGTCGTCAAGTATAAGAATCTTGTCCAATTCGACCTCTCTCCCCTTATTTTTGGCGGCGGCAAGAACTCCAGCTTTATTGTTACGGATATAGTCTACGGACAGCATGTCTTCCTACATCATAACAAATCCTTAATCCTTTTTGTCAGCCTATGCAAGGCGACGAAGCGATGGTTGATATCGTCGTGCTCCTGGGGAGTCAAGTCGTCGTAGTATTTGTTGTATTTTTCAACGACAAACAATCCACGAAACGGATAGCCATTGGTCGGCCTATCGATGGCCTTTTTTGCGATATGACCCTTTATTTTTTCCTGCTCAGAGAAAATCTTTTTGGTCGAGGGATCAAAAAAAGTAACACAGGTTTCAAGGTAGGCGAGCCTATCCGTCCCTTCGGCGTCTTTTAAATGGAGAAGGGTATAGTCGATTAGTTCCTGGTCGCTCGCCTCATACCCCGGCCAACGGCGCGACTTGACTCCGGGCCCCCCACCCAAATAGGGGATAACCAGCCCCCCGTCGTCGGAAACGGCCGGAAGATCGGTAAGACCGGCATAAAACCTGGCTTTGATTTCGGAATTTTCCTGAAAAGTTTTTCCGCTTTCCTCGGGCTCTTTCTCTACCCTAACGTCGTTTAAGCTTGCTAATTTAATTCCTCGTTTTTCTAGTTCCCGGAGGCCGGTTTTTAATTCAACGAGCTTGGCCGGGTTGTGGGTGGCAAGTAGTAGTGTTTTCATGGACTTAATAATTATACATTCTGATACAAAAATACATATTGATTTTGCCCCATATTCGGTGTAAGATTTAATATGGTAAAGCAGAGGTTAAAGATTAGAGGCCCAAAAAGCCCATAAAGCGCACCCGCGAATAGCGGGTTTTTTTGTTATGAAGCAAGAATTTAAACATTTTGTTTCTTCCCATTACGTAACCAGCAGTCCGGTAAAAAGAAGACTCCTTGAAAACAGGGGATATCAAATAATCAAAAGACAAGAGTTATTAGACAATATAGGCAGGGCCGAAGGAAATCAAGAACTATTTGTTGAGGATAATAATCCCGAAAAACCAGTGGTGTTAGACATAGCTCGAAAAAAAGCAGAGAGTCTATTAGGCTACTCTCAATTGGTGGCAACCTTTGGAGGAACGGTTGTACCTTTAGTTGTCAACGACACGGTTTGGAATTTTGCTTCGTTTAATCCCGATGGAAAAACAAGAACGATAATTAATAAGCCAACGGGTGGCGTTGACATAGAGAGATTAAAGAAATTTTATAAAGATTCTCAAGGAGCCCTCGTTTATTCTTCGGCTGGTCTATGTGTTGTTATGCCCGATCCAATCAACCCCATACCTTATTCGATCCTGACTAAGTTGAGAGTAGGCGAATGGACTGGCCGGGTTCCGGAGGATTTCAATCCCAATCCAAACTATTCGTTCGGCATGGATACCGTAGAGGCATTGAAAAATGGGTATATAGAACCCCATGAAGAAATGAAATTCGAACTAATATTTTTTGACGATACCACTCCGGGTCAAAGGGTCCAATCAAATTTTGCGACTAGAATCCCCTTTACCGGAGACGATCAAAACTTAGAATTGGCGCACGCCCTCGGCTCGGGAATTGTTCCTGAAGAAATCTTCGAGCATCTTCAAAAACCGTTAAGAGTACAACAGTATTCGATTAAGCAGTAACGATTCCGGCGAGATCGATTTTTCCACCGCAGTATTTAGTTATGATTTCAACACTTTCTTTAAGAGATTGCTCTACTTGTTCTCGGGTTATATCATATATACCGTCGATATTTAAAATAATGTTTTTCGTTTTTTCGGTGACGGCTGTTCGTTGTGCGTCGCGGTAATTAAAATAAATATTATATCCGCCGATTTTATCGAAATAAGCCAGATCGGTTGGCTTATAATTTGTCGGCTCGCTGTCTCCCAAAAGGAGAATCTCCTCGCCCGATTTAGGAAATCTCAAAACGGTGGGAAGTTGAATTTTATCTAAATCAAAAGCACCGATTGAAACTCGATTTTTCATCACGATCATGTTGTAGGCGTCGACACAGGTATTGATTTGATAAAGATTTTTTTGTTGAGAGACACGCCGGAGGAGCGCCTCGGGAGAAGGTCGTTTTGAATGCCAATCGAGACCCATTTCTTTATAAGCCCTTCGATAGCTCTGCACTTCTGGATAAGAACTAATCATTTCATTATTCAAACCCTTTAGTGATTCAACGAATCGTTGTATTTCATTACTCAAGGAAGCATCGCCTTTCTTTATATCGACTCCTTTAATAATTGCAATACCAATATTTATAGAGGGATATTTTTGTGCTAATTTTTTATCGATTGTAAAAATTTCCGATTTATCCAAAGTAGGGAATAAATGTTTTCCCTTTTGCCCTAGCTGTGTTTTTTTCTCACGACTCTTTATATCCGCGTATTTTTCAAGGTAGATCTTCGCATAAGCGGTTCTCTCTTCGAGCATTTCTTTTTCAAAAGGCGTCAGGCCAGTACCTTTCTGTTTTTCAAAAAAGCCGGGAAGATTTTTTTCTCCCACTTTCAATAGATTGGCGACGGTTCTAAACCTGGGGATTAAGTTTCTTTCTTTGGGTAGCGGTTTTACTTCGGACAATTCAACAATCCTGGCAAAGTTTTCCAAAACCTCGCCTTTTTTTCCTTCGGGAATTTTATTCTCTAAACGCAAGAAGTAGGCATTCAGGCAACGGTCGTAGTCGTCAAACAAATTCGGGATAGTTACCCCGTAAGGGTTAAAATCGAGGTGCGTCGAGATTGGGGTTCGAACCAATAGGAAACGAAAGACATCGGGTGGCAAAATTTTTGTTACCTCGACCGCCGAGGTGCCGATTCCTTTTGAGGAAGACATTTTTCTGCCGCCGACGGTAAACCACTCGTATCCGCCCAAGGCATAAGGAGCCTCGATACCGAGAATTTTTTGGCAAAAGTTAGCCGCCATATCGTAAGAGCCGCCCGAGGACATGTGGTCCTTGCCTGAAGACTCAACGGTCACCCCGATTACTTTCCAGTGGGCGGGCCAATCGAGTTTCCACGGTAGTTTTCCGTTCTCGCCTTTGGGCTCGACCTTTCCCTCATGATCACAACCCTCGGCCCATTTGACCATCGAGGGCTCGCACCGGTAATAGACGTATTGACCATCCCATTTATAGACGTTGGTAGTTCCTATTTTTCCGCACTTTTCACAAATAGGGTTGTAAGGAAACCAGTCGCCTTTACGCTCGGCGTGGGCCACGGTTTTGTAGATTTCGCGAACCGTGTCGGCCTTATCCAAGAACAATTTGATCACTTGGTCCATTTTTCCTGACCGGTAAAGGTCGGTCGACCAAATAATCTCAGGGTGGCAATTCAACGAATTAAAAACGCCAATAAATTCCTGGGCAAAGTAATCGGCGTAAGATTTAAAACCGGGTTCGGGCGAGGGAATTTTATACAAAGGCTGCCCGGCATAGGCTTGATATTTTTCCTGGTTTAGGTAGCCTGGAACGGCATCCATCGGGTCCATGTCGTTGAAGACGTAGGAAAATTTTGACTTGACGCCGAGCTCTAACAGGGCTTTATAAACAAGGTCGTGGACTATGACACCGCGGAGAGACCCGACGTGAATTCTTCCCGAGGGAGTTTTCATATCGTCGACCCACTCGAGAGGGAGGCCCCTTTCCTTCAGTTTTTGTGCTTCGCGGTCAACCCAGATCATAGGATTTGTCTATTTCTACTAAAAAGTTATTAATTATATTATACAGCTTTGCCAGAGAGCTTAAGGACACCCATTCGTTGGGGGCGTGGGCGTTGTCACCGACTGGGCCGACACCCAAAACGGTGAGGCCGCGGGAACCAAAGACGTTCTCGTCGGCGACCGACGATCTAAAATATGGTACGGCGCCTTTGCCAGTAATTATTTTTACTGATTTTTCAAGCATTCTTAAATATTTATTTCCTTTTTCTATCTCGTATCCGTCTAAGAAGGGTGTATCTCTTTTGGCAAAGGTTACTCCTACTTTAAAATAATTATTGTATTTTTTTATTTTTGTTCTTACAATTTTTTTTAATTCACCAAGCATCTCATTATGGGTTGTCGGAGGAATGACGCTCGATTCCAAGATGATGACGGTTTTTTCCGGGATGGACATGCCGACGGCGGAAGATTCGATCTTGTTGGCAAAAAAATATTGTTTTTTGCCTTCGCGAGTTCTATTTAACAGTTTATTGATAGACAAAAGCAATTCCGCGGCAAAATAGTTCGTGTCATATTTTTTATCATAAAAAGCAGTATGTCTCGACTCGCCCTTTATTTCCAGCCGATAAACGGCGCGCCCTATGCGACCTGTGACAATTCCTTGGAGTCCGTGTTTAAATGCGGGCTCGGTCGATAAAACGCAGTCGATATCTTTTCCCTCTTTTAAGTCGACAAATTTTAGGGCGCCCTTTGATATATTTTCCTCGTCCGAGCAAAAGACCACTCGGAGCTTAAAGTTTTTTGGTTCATAGTTGATAAAGCTAAGCATGTTTGCAGCCATGCCGCCTTTCATGTCCCAAGCGCCCAAGCCTATGGCCCGGTCGCCGTTAACCTTGAGGCGAAAAGGGTTTTCATTCCAACCTTGGGCGACGCCGACGGTGTCGAGATGGGAATACAGCAAAATGGTTTTTTTTCCTGACCCTTTTTCGACGATAATATTATCTCGATTTTTTTCTATTCTTTGCCTGACGGGTTTGTAGTGACGTTTGCTAAAATACGAAAATACAAAATCGGCGATTTTACCCTCGTTGGGATAAATGGAATTAATACGGACCAGGCGCAAAACAAGGTCAACTAAGTCTTTTTTCATAATATTTTAGAATTATAACGGAATTTCTCCGTGCCGTTGTAACGTCTCGCCGACTTTTTCTCCGGTAATGTAGGTCATCGTCATGTGCTCGGTTTGAAAGATGGTGCCGTCGGCTCCGGTAAGCTCGGTGGTATGGCCTGGATCGCGATCGGATGAAATTTTAGTATGGTTGGGAAGGATAATATCCGGATTCAGTTCGAAACCCGCCCTTCTATTGGCTTTCAGTACGGCCGCGTCGTTGGCGATTCTGCTATCGGTAAAACTAAGTGCGGGAATATTGCCCCCCGCCTGCATGGCTTGAAGCAAATATCTTTTTATCAATGGTCCCAAACCCATTCCCTGGGTTTCTTTTAGCGAAGCGGAGTCTCCAATTTCCGCCAGCTGAATTCCTGCGAGTTTGATCATCTCGGCTCCGGTTATGGCCAGTATTCTGTCGTTTGAACCGTCGGTGACGGCGACGTAGATATTAATATCGCAGCTGACTTTTATGGCGTCAACAACGTCGTAGGGGTAACTCGTAAACGCCTCGCCGTAGACCTCTTTCAGGGAGTGTTTATAATACGAAAAATTATCAGACACAATTCTAACAAACCGCAAAGGTACGGCGGATTTTCTCTGGGCATAGCCGAGTAAGGCTTCTCCTTTTTGGGGCTCGAATTTTTGATCGGCCGATATCTGTTTTACTCTGTCTTTAAGGGTTGTTAATTGAGATTCTTCCGCTGCCCTTGACCCAATGTTTTCTCCGGCAACAATCCAATGGAGCGGTTGACCGGTGACTCTAGGGTTTGAAAAGGGGATAGACGCCTCCACTCGGAAAGGAGAGCCGTCGAGCCTTTCCCCGATCGAGGAGGGTTCGTTGGAAATCGCTTTCACTACCCGCCTGTTTATGGTTGGCGGAAGGTTGTTGAGGAGAGCGGTGGCATTGATAAGCCCGCTTCTGTCGGCGATAGTGTCCAGTACCAAAACGGCCCTGGTGTCGTGGTTGCTCGGAACTATTTTTCCGGCTTCTCCTATTCCCGGTGATAAAACGTTTTCGACCAATGCCATAAAAAAACCGCCTTTGAAAAACTAGTAAACTACTAATCTTTCAAGGACGGTCTAGTATTCCGTGGTACCACCTTGCTTTGGACTCATTGTAAGCGTTAACGGGCATCCCCGCCGGGGTCTAGTTTCATGCATGGATTTCTTCCCGGTGCAAAGAGGTCTTGCCCCGAAGGGGTCCTCTTTATAGCGTTAAAATTATTATACCAACAACTTACTTAATGTCAATTATTTTGTATCTGGTTTTTCCTGCTGGAACATCCACCTCGACCAAGTCGCCAACAGTCTTTCCGATTAAAGCTTGTCCAATCGGGGAAGTGTGCGACAATTTTTGTTTCATCGGGTCGGCCTCAAACTCTCCGACGATCTGAAAAAGCTCGGTTTTGCCGTTGGTTTCAAGAGTCACGGATGATCCTAGTTCAATGTGTGTGCTTCCTTTGTGGTTTTCGACCACTTCGGCGGTTTTCAGGATCTCTTCGATTTCCTGAACTCTGCCCTCGACAAAAGCCAATTCATCCTTGGCGGCAGAATATTCGCTGTTTTCTGACAGGTCACCCATAGAGCGGGCTTTCTGGAGACGTTCGACTGCCTGCGGCTTCTTAGCCGACACGAGTTCCTCATACTCCTTTTTCAGAGCTTCATAACCTGTCTTCGTCAACTGAGTTTTTTTCATATTTCGTTAAAAAAAATAACCCCCGCATTTATCTACCCAAATTGGGGATTGAATGATAAAATATTACTATAGATAGGTCGATTTGTCAAATCGGCAGGTCCCATCGTCTAGAGGCCTAGGACGGCAGGTTCTCATCCTGTTAACACGAGTTCGAATCTCGTTGGGATCACACTCATTTATTGTTCAGACGCTCCAGGGTATGATATAATCTTCGCGAATCATGCAATATCTTGTAGAACTTGGCAGATTACTTAATCCTCATCGTCGAGGAAAGGATTATTGGAGGCCGTTTAATTTTGTCAATAAAAGATTGAAGCCGGGTGATTCTGTAGAAACACAAAGGAAATCAGTAGCCGATCACTTCACTAATTGTTTGACTTTGATTCAAAATGGTTGGCACAGCTCTTCAGTCTCAAAAGAAATGGAAAAAACTTACGGAGAAGACGTCGGCTTATCGCGTACGCTCGGAGTTCGGGCAATGATTAAAGATTTGTACTCCTCAGATTATCTAGCTAATTATGGACAGTATTTGAATGACGATGTATTTAACACATGCCTTTTACATTTTATTAAATTTTCAACAGAATCCTACCGAGCAGGTTTTAATCAAGAACTCCTTGGATTTAAACAATTAGGGGAAATTTACAGAAACGCATTAGTTTCTCAAATTACTAAAATACCGATGAAAAACATTGAATGGATGTTTGAGGGGGGCGATTATTTATCTAAATTTATATATAAGAGGACAGAGAAGGAGCTAAAATCTATGCCAAAGGATTTTGGGAAAGCCACGATGTGGTTGTTTGGGAGCGAAGGCGATCAAGTAACAGAAAGGGATTCAAGGTTAGTAGCGGCTCACCTTGAACTTAATACAAACTTCAGAGAAATAAAGCCGGAAGAGTTAATTGTAGAAGATGTCTTTCCTTTTACTATATTGGCAAAAACATTAATGAGAGAGGGCAGAGATCCAACAGAAAGAGAAGTAAGCTCAGTTGCTTCAATAGTCGACAGTAAATTTAAGATTTAACAAATATTTTTTGGGCACTTTAATTAAATGAAAAAGGAAAATATTTATTTACGCAATCTTGAACAAACTTCATCACTTGCTCCAGCAAGTTTATCTCTCATTAGAAGACTAAAGAAAGATGACTTCATAGAAAAAATTTCGCCCTTTTGGTGGAGCATTGATTATTCCCCGGATCCGAGAGAATATGTTCCTTTTCCAGAGTTTAAAAAAAGACTCGTTCATATCGGGGAAAGTCAAGTCAATGATTATTATCACGGAGAATATGCCAATATCGAAACGCGCGATGTTTATCTATACCCGAGAGCAACGGTGCCAATGACGGTTCTTGATTTGGATATAGAAGGTAAAAACCTCCAATTTTTTGTTTCGGTAAGACCGTATCATAAGGATCATATAGGGCAACACCACGGTTTTCATACACAATCGGGACAATTCATCGACAAACATTCTTTAAAATCTTTGCCTAAATTTGTCCAATCGGGTGGAGCAATTTCCTTGTACCATAATTTTTATCCGCATATTCGCGGCCTTTATGGCGGAAAAAGAGGAGATCATTTATTTTGGTATTCTTTCGGAGGAAAAGGAATAGATCAAGTAACCAAAGCTCTGGAAGAACAGAACTTATCATTTATTGAAGCGGGAATTGGACCGCATTCAGGTTCTCAACGGACTTATTCGGAAGTTTGGGAAGAGTTTGAAAAAAAAGAGGGGTTAATTGATTTTAAGAGAACTTTCGAAATCGATTTTGAAGCTCAGGAGGTTTCAGCGGAAGAATTTATAGAGGACCATCAAAATTCGAAGGCAGATTTAAAATTATATTATCCTCTTCGACTTCCCGGTTTGGAACACACCCTGCCTTTGATAATAACTAATAAGACGCATAAAGCCAGTCCAATAAAAAAGCCAGTAGTATTAGGAGTTTACGCAGAGAACGGATCAACAGGTTGGGCAAGGAGACACGGAATATTGAGAATAAAAGACCCGCAGCTGGCAGGGGATATCAGTGCTGCGATAACAGCCGACTTCGGAATATCCGTTGACACGGTTTTGTTTACTCCTAAAAAAGGAACGCCAAAATACGAAAGAATTTCTGCTTAAAGACTCTTGTCAACCTCACTCTTCATGTCGTTGTAGTTGTAGGCTCCGGGGAATATGGCTGTATTGACAATAAAATGGGGTGTTCCTTGGTATCCGAGCGATTGGGCCAATTGGGCATCTCTTTGCAGAGTCTGGGCATATTTTCCGCTTTGAACGCAGCTGGTTAGGAAACTGGTGTCGATTACACCGGACAAAAAGTTGGTAAGTTCGGGCAATTTGGCAAGGTCGTTTTTAACGGTGTCGTTGAGGAGATTATAGCCGTTAAACGACATTAATTTGTCGTGCACTTCCCAGAACTTGCCATTTTCATAGGCACAGTAGAGCGATTGGGCACCGAGTTCTCCATTGCCATGGCCTGGAGCAAAGATTTGAACATAAGAGGCTTTGCCCTCTTCAACCAATTTTCGCATTTCGGTTACCGGCGGGACATAAGTTCCACCGTCGGAGACGTATTGGAAGTTGGGTGAAATCTGTTTTGAAATCTCGGGATCGGCGCCTCCTGCGGCATGGCAGTAGGGACAGCTGGGGTCGCTCACCTCGACAAAAAGGACTTTTCTTTTTGCATCGCCAAAAGACATAAAGCCTTTGGCAAACAGAGGCTTAACCTTGTCTATTTCAACCGTTGTCGGAGGGGGAGCTTGTTGGGTCGTCCCGGCCGTAAGAGCAGTAAACTTTTTTTCCAACGACATCAGTCGGACAAACATGTAACCTAAGGCAACGACTAAGACGGCGAGAATGAGATACTGAATATTATTATTTGGTTGGTTAACAACGTTAGATTGGGTAGCAGAAGGTTTTTTTCTTGGCATATTACCTAATAACTGTACCGTTTTTTAAACTTTTGTCAAGAGGCACAAGTTGGAATTTTTCGGGGTCGTCGGCGACAAACATCATCCCCTGAGACGAATAAATCATGATCTGACGTGGCTCCAAATTAGCAAGAAAAATGTATTTATTTCCAATAATGTCTTCTGAAGAATAGAATTTGGCAATCCCCGACAAAATATCCACCTTACCATAATCTTCTCCCAAATCCACCAGTAGTTTTAGAAGCTTGTTTGACCCTTCAACGGCAGCTGCCTCGATAACCTCGCCGACACGAAAATCAAGTTTTTCAAAATCAGCGTAGGAGACGAGGTCTTTTTTGGACATAGATTATAATATAACATATGAATATTTTTTTAGTCAGACACGCTAAATATGATAATCCCGAAAAGATTTATCCTTACCATTTGCCACTTGTATTATCGGAAGAAGGACGGCAACAAGCGAAAAAAATTGGGCAATGGTTTAAAGACAATAATTTTATGAATCTTCCGATTTACACCAGTCCGATAGTGAGAACGAGAGAAACCGCCGAAATTATCGCCTCGATAACTGATTCCAAAATCTACGAAGACGAAGATTTAACCGAAGTTAGATGGAACAAGTTACAAGGGAAACCGATGCCGAAGGACAACGATTGGAGCGAATGTTACAAACCGGGAATTCAAGAAGAACCCGCCAGTATTTTTGCTCGGACAAAAAAAGTTTTTGACAAAAGAGTAAAAGAAAACAAAGATTCTATTTTAGTAACCCATGGAGACAACATTACTTTGCTGTATTGTTTTTTAGAAAATAGAATAGCACCAAGAGAACTCGACAAATTCAGTCTATACATCGATAAGGCTGAAACGTTATTTGTAAAAGTTTTAGGCGGGGGAAAGTTTGATATAAAAAGAATTAGAGTATACTAATCGGCCCAACTTGACAATTTAATTAAAGAGTCATATACTTCTTTCCAATTAATAATTCCTTTAATATATGGCAAATCTTGAAGGTAGAATTCCTCATCAAAAAAGTGTAATTGTCGCGACCGACGTACAGGCTGAATTACTTAGTAATCTAGTTGAGGCAACTCATCATGTTAAGGGAATAGGCGGATATAAAGTCGGTTTTCAACTGGTTTTCGAACAAGGTATGCCCAATACTATCGCAAGAATTAGACAACATACGAACCTTCCTATTATTTATGACCATCAAAAAGGAGGGAATGATATTCCAGACATGGGCAAACCTTTTGCCCAAATGTGCAGATTAGCAGGAGTGGATGCCGCCATATTATTTCCATTTGCAGGAGCAAAAACAGAAAGAGACTGGATACGTGCTCTTATAGACAATGGGGTGGGGGTTTTAGTTGGAGCTCATATGACGCAGGATGAATTCCTACGGAGCGAAGGTGGATATATTGATGACGAAGCTCCTGTAAAAATTTTTGAGAATGCTGCAAAGGAAGGCGTTAGAGATTTTGTTGTTCCAGGTAACAAAATAAACTATGTAAAAAAATATAAAGAATTATTTGACAGCATCTTTTCAGGAGAAGAATATACTTTATATGCTCCAGGATTTATTCAGCAAGGAGGGAAAATAAGTGAAATGGCTCAAGCCGCAGGCGAAAATTGGCATGCCATTGTTGGGTCAGGAATCTATAAAGAAATTGACATGAAAGAAGCTGCAAAACAAATAACAAGTCAAATCATAAAATAAGGGATTTATTTTGCGTAGACTCGATATAGATTACTGCCAATCTTTTCGAACTTGAAGATTTTAATCGTTCCTATTTCCTTGGTATTGACGACGTGGGGACCCCCGCAAAACTCCTTGGAATAATCGCCTACGAAATATACTTTTACCATATCTGGATATTTTTCTCTAAAAAAAGATCGGGCGCCGATCTTGTAAGCTTCCTCTCGGGGAATGATTTTGAAAGAAACCGGTATCTCTTCTTTGACTTTTTTGTTGATAATGAGTTCGGCTTTTTTGATCTGCTCGTATGTTGGCTTGATAGGGGAATAAAAATCAAATCGCAATCTTTCGACATTGATGTTTGAGCCTTCCTGCCTAATATCATTACCGAGTATGTCAAATAAAGCTTGGTGCAAAAGGTGAGTGGCAGTGTGATACTTGATCGTTTGAGAGGAGTGGTCGGCGAGGCCTCCCTTGAACATCCCGGCCGAGGAAGTCCGGGATAAATCTTTGTGTTTAACGAACTCTGCGTCAAACTCTTTTTTGTCAAAAGCCAATCCTTTCTCTTTTAATAGTTCCTCCGTTAATTCTTTTGGAAATCCATAGGATTGATAGAGGTCAAATACTTGTTTGCCTGACGGGCGCTCAATTTTCTCTAGAATTTTCAAACCCCGACTCAAGGTTTGGTTGAAACGATTGATCTCTTCCTCGACGATCGGCTGGATTTTTTCATCCTCATTTTTTTCAAAGTAAATTCCACCGTATGTTTTGACGATAGAAGACACGGCACTATCTAGGTCGGAAGCGTTAACGG
>CAYJKR010000015.1:0-26240 GCA_964371165.1 uncultured Gammaproteobacteria bacterium | reverse complement strand
TTTATCCCGGCAAGATCGAAATAGAACCCCTCCAGGCGTAAAAAATTGTCCAATGTTCCTTTGCTTAAGTTTTGGTAGAGGGTATCTTCCGTGGCTATTTGATTGATTTTGGCTTGAGCAATCCAATTACCGTTCGTTTTCAAAAAATACAGTTGGGGCAAGATCCAGAAAGAGTTGATGACTAAAATAAGGGAAAGAGCGATAAACACTCGTTTTATATTTTTTAAATTGGCTAAAGCTATACAGCTCAAAACAAGAAGATAAACAACAAACAGCTGTTGGGTATAAAAAGAAGGTGTGCCCAGTAGATTTATTAAGAAAAAAATAAACCAATTTTTTGATTGTTTATCGTTGTCAATAATTTTCAGAAAACTCCAGATTCCCCACGGCAAAAAAGCAAAAAAGGACGAGAAAGGTTCAAACGGAACATAAAAAATCTGAAGAGTTCCTAAATTAAACATGTAAAAAAGTGACCCGACGAAAGCCACAATTCCTCCACCCAATAGTTGAAACATTCCGAACCCTCCTAAGGCCAGCATTAAGAAATGGAAAAAATAGCGAACGACCTGTTGCGGCAATACCAACGACATTAGCCATAAAAAAGACGCCCTGACAAGGTCGGCGGCGTGAGCCATGCCGGCTGTCAGTCCCAAACTCTGGTATTCTTCCCAAACTGAAAAAATTGCTCTCCTTACGGCTAATCCTGGATTGAGCTCGGTTTGTAGGTTATCCCAGCCAGACAAATAGGTTCCCGGAGAATAGTTAATGAAAAAAACAATGACAGTAATAAAAACAAGCAAAAGTTGATACTTATACTTATTCAAGAAGTTTTTCATATTGTTTGACAATCTTATTCCACGATCTCGTTTCTTTCATTATCCTGGAAAAGGCAGCCAATTTGTCGAGATTTTTTTTTGCCCAACTCAATCTCTGATCGAAGCCTTTTTGATTAAAATCAAAAATGAAGTCTTCTTTTTTGAGGCCAGTTTTCTTTAGAGCATAAACAAAATCATGACTATCAAAGTATCCTTCCATAGGTCGAGATAAAATGAATGGCTTCTCATAAGCGAAGGCTAGCGATAAAGGCCCCGACGAAGAAAAAAACACCTTATAAGGCAGTATAAGCAGATCGCTGTTTGAAAAAAAATAAGAAATTTTCTTTTCTGGAACAAAACCGGTTGTTTTAACCCCCTTTTTGTTGGCACTCATCATTAATTTTTCTACGGCGCGGGAATACTTTTTGTTGCCGATATGATTAGGATTGCCCCCACCGACTAAAGTCAACCCGCCGAAATCCTTTTTCCAAGAATTAAGCAGAAAATCTACCCCTTTGTAAGGAGAAAAATAACCAAAATACAGAGAATTCTTTTGTTCTTCCCTTGGTTTTTTAGTAATTGCTACCTTTTCTACCGCGTGTGGAATGAATAAAACTTTTTTGTTATTTAAAACAGAACGGAATTTTTCCTCAAAAACAATAATTTTTTCAGACAAAAGTATGATAGGCCAGTAGGCTATTTTTAAATTTATAACAACCTGGTGGAGAATTAAAAATGTTTTTTTCTCGGCCAGTTTCCAAAGCAAAAGCATAAACAACAAAAACACATTTTCGATCGCTCCGCCAAACATATAAAATTCGAGGGAAACAATGATTTTATCTTCGGGGCGGGCCAAGACAAATGAAGTCAAATCAATAAGCGACAATATTGAAGACCGCTTCCATATGCGACTAACACTTATTCCATCTTCATTATATTTTTCTTTTTTATCATGAATTTCTGCGAGAACCTCTATTTCTATATTTTTGCTTGTTTTCTTTAGATTACTAAGCAAATTCTTTGTATAAGAAGCACCGCCGACTGTTTTTTCGCCGTGGATTTTTGATTTTTCTGGATAGCTAGAAATCACAATTATTTTATTTTTCATACTAAAGCTGGTTTTTTCGAAAATGAAATTAACAAGTTGTAATCATAAAACCTTATTTTGATAAGGTCCGTTATGGTTTCCGGCAAATCCTTCCATAAATTAACCTTTGTTGCCGGATCGTTCTTCCATTTAACGGCTTTTTCCTGCATAGGAAGATTCATTTTTTTTGCGAGATAGAGTATTTCTGCATCATAAGACCACCGATCGATAATTGTATTGGTAAAAATTCTATTTTTGGCAAATTTTGAAAAGGCTTTAAATCCACAGGTAAAGTCGGTTACCCAGGTATCAAGAATGATATTTGATAATAGAGTAAAGCCGCGCCCCAAAAGCTCTCGATACAAAGGCTGGTGTTTGGTGACAGTAGATTCACCGTTTTTTCTCGTTCCGACAATGACATCAACACCTTTTTTTATTAAAGGCAAAAACTTTCTCACTTCTGAAATAGAAGTCGACATATCGGCGTCAAACATGAGAGTATAGTCGCTCTTTGAAGCCAACATTCCTTGTTTTATAGCATAACCTTTACCGCGATTTTTGCTATATGAAATTATTTTTATTTTTGCCTTTAACTTCTTTTCGATTTTGGACTTTTGGTTTTTAATTTTTAACTTTGTTTCGTCTTTCGATCCGTCATCGACAAAGATGACCTTTTCCAATTTCAAGCCAACGAAAGAGAAACCCCCTAAAAGGGCTTTAATTGTTTTTGCGATTCGTTTTTCCTCGTTATACACGGGGATGACAAATGAAATAGTTTTCATATTTCCCTCTAACCACAAAACTTTGTGGTTATGGGGAAAGACATGAAGGGGGTATGAAAGGATTTTTATTAGCTAGAAAAAGCTAAAGTTGCGTAGTGCAACTAAAATCCAATCAATTGGTATACCCAGTCATGTCTTGGAGGACCTCGAGAATTATTCATTCTCTAAACCTCCTGGGGTTGCAGGTTATGCCGAGTTTCCAAATTAATGGAAACTTATACAGTGCCGACATGGCACATTCACTGTCCTTACGGACAGGATTGAGGCCCGACTGGACCGAGGGTGCCATCGCTGACAGCTTGGAATCGTACCTGAAAGGTCGGGACTTCGATAAGACCGAAGTTTTTCTCCTTGAGGTATAAGGCACAGACGTTGTGAACGTCATCATTGGATGGATAACCATCAATGTAGCGCCATGTACCGGCACGAATAGTGGCTGTCTGATTGACACCTAAGTGGACGACGACAATGTCATCAACCACATCGAATGTACAAACAAACCCGGAGGGGCAGTTTGCAACAATCGTGGCAGGTGGAACACCTCTCCAAATCCAAGCACAATTTTCTGTGCCTAAGCGTTGGACGTCAACACCAGTGAGGTTTTTGGCCTCTTCGGTTGTTAGACATGAGGTATTTTCTGCAGGTGCAGCGGGTTGGGCGGGTGGGTTGTTCTCGGGCGCGGACTGGTTGCCAGCATTTCCTGATGTAGGAAGTAGGACGGGCTCTCGGAAAGCGACGCCGCTAACGATGATCAACCAGATCAACATGCCAAACACCAGTGCGACTGCTAGGCCAGCTAGAACATCGACCAGTAAAGATAAGCCGATGAGCTTATTGACGAGCAAGGCCGCCACGACACCAATTAACAGCGCTGCAAGCACTGTTAGAACAACCGCTCCAAAGGGGGTTAGAGTGAGTAACATGACTTTCTCCTTTATCAGTTTTCTTTTCGGATTCGTTTTCATCCACCTTCGGTGAGATGATTTATATTCCCACGACGCAGGAATAAAGGTTTTAGAGATTTCTCTCTCACTGCCTAGTTTTTAACGACACTATGTCGCTATTCGGTCCAATTCATACCGACTAGTTTTGCAATAGCCATTCTTGTTTTTCTACCTTTTCTTCTTATCACCTCCAGTTCTTCTTGTTGTCTATCTAAATTCTTGAATTCTATTCGTATTTTGTTAATTTGTTTATTTGTCTCCCTTATATTTTTGATGCTTTGATAAATGAATATTCCCACTAAGATGCATATTACTGATACGATTATGATGTTCATGTTTCTCCTTTCTTTTTGAATTGATACTGCTCTCTAGTCCCGAATGAATCGGGAGCAGGGTGCAGTACCAATCTTTCCCTACTCGATAAAACCTTCAATAGGTGTTATCTTTCGGAAAGAAAGGATTTTAGAGGTGATTCAGGTTCGTGTTCGTTTGAGCCATGTTTTGCCCACTATTACCCATAAAATAACCTGATTTGCTCTTTCGAGCAAAGTAGACATCAAATCAATCGTAAACCAGCCAATGCTATATATAGCCGGCCTCGGATTGTCGATATCTACACCCATTTTGTTAAAGTGCCCTGAAGCGGAACCCGCTTTGCTTTATCGCGAGTCTTCTTCAGACACGCCGTCTTCCGAATTCCGGAAGGCGGGGACTAAATATCATCCCGCCCTTCGGCGGGAAGCTAGTCCCCGCCGGGGACGAAACAATCTCGGGCATAAAAAAGCCCAAGAATCAGGGAATAGAAAACTACTCCCTAGTTCCTGGGTATTTAAGATACCTAGCACTCTCCTTGGTTATATGTTCCGTCCCTGTAAACATATGCCCTATAGTATACCAGACGAACCCCTAATTTTCAACTATAGTCCTTTTCAAAACAATCCATGTTTATTTATGCACAAATAATGAACAAAGTCCTTAATTGTATTTATATAAGATGAATTATTATACCTTTCTTTTAAGGTACAAACCGGCACCCAAGAGGGCTAATTCACCACCCATAAGGAGAATCCCGAATTCAGGTCCGGCCGAAGGAACGGCTTGAGCAGCGGTAACCTGTTTTTCGATACAAAGTTGGCTGGTGTCATCGTCATAAGCATTACTGGTCGAAGCTTTGACGAAGTTGGTGACACAGAATAAGCCTTTGTCAGCCGGTAGGCTGCCTTGAGGCAAAACCTTCATTTTGAAGATGTAGGTCTTTTCCTCATCGACATTGAAGTCTCCGGCGTTAAAGGTGATCTCGCGGCTGGTCGAATTGAAGCTACCAGGGCCTTCTAAAGGATCCAAATATGAAGGAACCACGTCTTTGACCTCGACATTGGTCAATTTGGTGGTTGAAGTGTTTTTTACCTTGACCTTAAAGAAAACAACCTGGTCGGGGATAAAGCGGGGATCAGAGGTGGTCAAGTTATCGACGTATTGATAAGAATTGGAGTCGGTTGACGTTCCCGGTTTGCCGACTAACTTATCAACGACAATTCCATAAGAAGGACACGGTTGTCCGTATTGACCGTATTCGCCGATACAATCGGCCGAAACGGAAGTTGCAAAAGCCAAAATTGAAAAAACTAATACCAAGCCGGTAATAATATTTTTCATAAGGTGGATTATACTATAAGACCGATTGCTTGTCAACTATAGGTTAATGGACCTGGGAAATGGTATAATTAGCTATGAAATTGAATGCTCGAGAACTTCGCGACGTCGACGAGAACGAAGTCAAAGAAAAACTAAAACACATCAAACGAAGGCCGATTTACTTTATACTGGAGAGTATCTACGATACCTATAACATCGGCGGACTCTTTCGGTTGGCCGACGCTTTAACAGTTGAAAAGATCTATCTTTGCGGAGAGACCGAGATACCGCCCAACTCCCGGATTAAAAAGGCTTCGATAGGGACGTATAAAGTGGTTCCCTGGGAATACAAAAAAACCGCCGGAGAGGCTATAAAAGAACTTAAAAATACAATGATAGTTGCGGTAGAGCAGGCTAAAAATTCAATTCCATACACAGAAGTCGATTACAAGCTTCCTTTAGCCTTGGTTTTAGGCAACGAAACCTCTGGAGTGACTCCGGAAACTCTTAAATTGGTCGACGAGATAGCGGAAATCCCGATGTGGGGGATAAACAAGAGCTTGAATGTCATTGTTTCCGCAGCGATTGTCAGCTACTGCGCCATATCAACTATAGGATAAAATACCTCTTGACAAGAAAAAAGTATTGTGCTACTGTGAAAGTAATGATCAGATTAAAAGTTAAATAATAAAAAATACTATAAGAATATAAAATAATAACAAGAGTTTTTCTTTAACCTATGCGCCGCCGAGTCCGGAGAACTTTTCGAAGGGCCCGGCGCGTTTTTTATACCCTAAGTCTCAGTCCAGCGCCAACTTCTTTCCTCTTTCTTACACTATTTTTACTAGCCTCTTAATTAACTTTCTTATCGTTAGGTTATTAAAAGTTATAACCCATTATGTTCATCAAGCCGATATTTTTCAAACCGAATGGCGGGGGTTCAAATTACCAATTCAAAGTACAAAACGATAAGGAAAAGAGCCGGATTACGGTACTGCAAAAATTAGCCCGGATGGAAAACATCCGCAAAGCCCAGGCCGAACGCTGGGGGTGAAAGGAGGCAATATGATTAAAAAAGTCAAAGAAGGCTATCGCGTCGTTTCGGAAAAAGGCAGGAATATGGGGACGTATAAAACCGAAGGGGAAGCGAAGAAACGATTGAAACAAATTGAATATTTCAAACAAAAAGAGAGGGGGTGAATAAAATGACAACTCGAAAACAAAGCCTGGCGGCAAAACTCAATATCAAAAAGGCCCAAAAAGCTTGGCACTCGATGTCTTCCCGACAGCGCTCGATGGCGCAACCACAGGGGAGAGGCAGAGTCAAGCCGGGGGCAGGAGGAGAAGGAAAGTTCTTTAGAATCGTCGTTCGACCAAAAGAAGAATTCGTTTCCTTTAGAATGCACGACGTTGGTAAAAAGGGCCACGTTGAACGCCTATCTGGAAGGCGCCAAAGCGGCAGTTGGAACACGCAGGCCTGGCTGATAAGCAAAAAAGACGCCCATATCGAGGACCATCATTTGGTAGCCGATAGCGCCGACGCGCGTAATGTGATGGACATGCTTGGCTCGGCTCCAAAATGGGTGAAGGCCGACATTTTCAAGGCCAGGGACAGAATAAACATTCCCGAGGAAGACAAACCAACGACCGCCCAAAAGAAGACTCGGATGGAAAATATTCATAAAGCCCAAGCCGCCAGATGGTAATAGCAATCTGCTATAATAGGCCTCCATGACAGGAGAATCTTTTAAAAGGCCCATTGGAGGCAATTCTTCTTTGAGAAAAATCGGCGACGCTATATTAACCAAGCCGGTCGACCGGTTGATAAAAAGATTTCCAAAAATTACCGCCGACGCCGTGACTAAAACGGGCCTGGGTTTGACCCTAATAGGCTCCGCGGTTAAAGCTCTCCCCGAAACAATAACATCGGGAGTAGACACTTCACTGATTGCCTTAGGATTGATGGCCGCCGGTGCCATTCTTGACGGCTTGGACGGCAAAATTGCCAGGACCAAAGGAGAATCGACGATTAATGGCGCCTTAACCGATGTTGTAAGCGATAGGTTGGGTGAGTCGGGAATGGCGGCCTCAAGAATTATTCAGGCCGCGGCGAGAAGGGACCGACTTGGTATTGTTACCGCCACCCTTGCCGGAATAACAGGTCCGTTACCGAGCCTATTTAGAGCCAAGGTTGAAGAAAAAGGATATTTTGTACCAGAGTCTGGGAAAAATCCGGCCACCGTCCTCGGCGCGAGACTACCAAGAGTTATTTTTGGTACGGCGGCCACCGTTTATCCGACTGCCTTAGACCTACCGATTCAGGTAGGGCTCGATAGCGTCACGACCGCTAGCAACATTGCCTTGACTTTTGAGCGACTAAATATTTTTCTCCAAGCAAAAAGAGGTCAATTAACTGAAAATCCTGACCTATTGGCCCAGGAATTGGGTAAGAAAAAAGCCGAAGTCCTAACTAAACTTGTTGTTTTCAATGGTGTAGGCATGGTAGCAATCGGCGCCACCGCCTTGTTTGCATCTTTTAATCAATAACTTTTTGATACACTTATCTTTACATGAAAAAAATTCTCGTCACCGGCGCCTTCGGCCTGGTCGGTTCGGAATTAATACCAGCGCTGCAAAAAAAACATGGTGACGATTCGGTTGTTTGTCTGAGCCATAACAAAACCGACGACAACTTCAAAGGAATTATCGAAAAAGGAGACGTCTCTAACCTTGGTAATTTAGAAAAAGTCATTCAAAAGCACGACGTCGGACAAATTTATCACCTGGCCGGATTGCTTTCGGTCGGAAGCGAAAAAAACCCCCAACTCGCCTGGCAGGTCAACCTCGGCGGACTAAAAAACGTCTTGGACCTGGCGGTAAAATACAAAACTCAGGTTTTTTGGCCGAGCTCGATTGCCGCCTTCGGGCCTACGACTCCGAGAGAGAATACACCACAGCATACGGTTCTTGAACCAACGACCATGTATGGAGTCAACAAAGTAGCCGGAGAATTGCTTTGCCAGTACTATTTCCTCAAATACAACCTTGACGTCAGGAGTCTTCGCTATCCGGGTCTAAACGGTTGGCGGGCGGAGCCCGGTGACGGGACAACCGAATACGCCATCCATATTTTTTACGGGGCAATCAAGGACAAGAAATACACCTGTTTCTTGCAGGAAGACACCATGCTACCAATGATGTATATCGACGACGCGATTTTGGGAACCATCAAGTTGATGGAAGCCCCGGAGGAAAAAATAACCATCAGGACGAGCTATAATTTTGCCGCGATTAGCTTTTCACCCAAACAGTTGGCCGCGGAAATCCAAAAATTAGACCCAGAATTCGTTTGTTCTTACGCGCCTGACCATCGGCAGAAAATTGCCGACAGTTGGCCGAGGTCGATAGACGACTCGCAGGCGAGGAGCGATTGGGGATGGCAGCACCAATACGATTTGGCCGGCATGACCCGCGCCCTGTATGATAACATTAAGAGAAAGTTAAATAAATAATTTATGAAAGACAGTTTTGTTAAGGTTTTACAGTCGGAATTGGCCAGAATCGACCAAGCCAAAACCAGCAAACGCCAAGAAAAAGTCATCACCGGCTTCACCGCCGATCACAAAGCAATCATAAACGGCAAGGAATACCTGATTTTCAACGCCAACGACTATTTGGGACTGCGTTTTGATCCCGACGTCAAAAAAGCCGAACACGAAGCCTCAAATACGTATGGAGCCGGACCCGGATCGGTCCGTTTTATCGCCGGAACTTACCAGGTTTACAAGGATTTGGAAAAAGCCTTGGCGAAGTTTCACGGAAGAGACGACGCCATGGTATTTTCTTCGGCCTTTGCCGCGAACTTAGCGGTAATCTTCTGTTTAATTAAAGGCCAGAGCAAGGATTCCTTGGTCTCGGGCAATACCCTTGTGGTTTCGGACTCCTTAAACCACAGAAGCATCATTGACGGTGTACGAGTCGCCAACGTAATGAGGGAACAAAAGGCGATTTACAAACACCTGGATTATGCCGATTTGGACAGGGTGCTCTTGGAAAACAAAGGCAAATTTGAGCGCGTTCTCGTCATTTCCGACGGGATATTTAGTATGTTAGGAGAGGCGGCCGACATCAAAAAATTAAAAGAGGTTACGGAGAAATATAGCGGTGAATATGAAGAAGGCATTGTGCTGTTTATCGACGACAGCCACGGCGTTGGCGCCTACGGGAATATCGGGCGGGGAGTCGAGGAGACCAGCGGAGCCAAGTGCGACATCTTGATAGGGACTCTGGGCAAGGCGTTTGGATCGGACGGCGGCTACGTCGTTGGGGACCAGATTTTAATCGATTATCTTAGGGAATCGGCCGCTACATATATATATTCCAATTCCGTCTCACCCTCGGTAGCAGGCGCGGCTTTGGAGTCGGTCAGGCTCATCGATACCGATAAAGGCAAAAGACTACTCCAGTCATTGAACAAAAATATTGCCTATTTCAAAACAGAAATCCAAAAAGCAGGTTTTAAGATGGCGAGTGAGTCCACCCACGCGATTCAACCCATTCTCATCGGTGACGCCGCCAAAGCGAAAGAGTTGGCGACCGGTCTATTTGAAAACGGCATCTTGGTAACGACGATTAGCTATCCGGTCGTCCCTCCCGGAAAAGATGAGATCAGGGTACAGATAAATTCTCTTCATTCAGAAGAGAATCTCAAATACTTCGTTTCCACCGCGGCAAGAATTGGTAAAGAAATAGGATTGATATGATAACAGCGGTTATCTTCGACATGGACGGGCTGATGATTGACAGCGAGACCGTAAGCCGCCTCGCCTTTGACCAAGCCATTAAAGATTTCGGAGGAGACGGATTGAGCGAAGAAGAGAATATTAAGTATATTGGAATAACCGATTTAGACGGCGCGGAGGACATCATTAAAACAAAGAAATTAAAAATCTCCAAAGAAGAATTGATCGATAGGAAACAGAAATATTATACCCAGTCATTAAAAGAAAAAATAATTGTCCGACCGGGCCTGATGGATCTGTTTAAGGACCTTAAAAATAAAGGAATAAAAATGGCGATTGCCTCGAGCTCCCAGCGGCAGTCGATCGAAATCGTGATTGATAAATTGGATATAAAAAAATACATCGATTTTTATTGCTCGGGAAGAGACGTCAAACGCGGCAAGCCATTTCCGGACGTGTTTTTGAAGGCAGCCGCAGGGCTAGGAGTTGACCCGAAAGACTGCCTGGTCCTGGAGGACGCGCCGAAAGGTGTTGAGGCCGGAAAATCGGCCGGAATGATAGTATTTGCCATCCCGAGCCGGGAAACAAAAGGTGGGGACTTCAGCAAAGCGGATTTAATTTTATCCTCTCTTTCTAGAGTTTCAAATAATCTGGCCTAGCGCTATTCATATGATAAAATCATAAGCTAATGAGTGAAGAAAATTCTATTTGGCCCGCCATAGCGGAAAATTTAGTAAAAAGAAACGGTCCTCGCGTTGTTTTTGTCGGTGTACATCCAACATATGGGCGAGGGATGGTTTAGTGAAGAAACATTTCAAAGCTATATGGACGGCTTTGCTGAAGCATGGCAATCGGGTCAAAATAAAAGTCGAATATTAATTAGTTCCCCCCAAGATCACGGAATAGTTCCTTGGTTGGGTGGCGATTATGAGATAACGGCAACTTTTCCAGACGTCTTTAATCAAACGGGATCAATATTTGATAGTGCCTTGGTTTTTGGATCTACTGCTAAAACAGAACATGAAAATAGTCCCGGGTGTGTTAACTTAGTGTCAGTTGCCTTATTGGATAAAGGTTATGCTAAAAAAGTAAGAATTATAGAGCGAGCTACGCTATTTCCAGGAAAAAAATTATGAATTCTTCGGTTTATTCGTTTCTATTCTTGTACTGGTTTCTATAAGGTGTTTAACGATATCAGTAATATCTCCCTGGGCGATAAATAGAGTCACCGAGACTTCGTTAAAGGGGTTGGCATGAATATGCCATTGGGCTTTTGGCATCCTGACGCCTTCTCCGACGGCCAACTCTATTTCCCTGATTTGTTCTTTTTCATCGTAAAGCGTCATCAGACATTTGCCGTAAACTTGAGTCAAATTCTCGATAGCGTGTGGTCGATTATGTTTAGGCAGGGCGGAATTCGGCTCCATGACTAAAACTCCGGTCGTAAGATTATTGTCTGAGAGGGAGAAGTAAAATCGAGCCTTTTTATCGGGTGTTTCGTAAATCGTTATCGCGTTTTCTTCCATTTTAAAAGTATAGCAAAATAAATTTAACTTTAATTTTTACTATAAGATTCAACTAAACTTTCTACTTTATTAATAATAGGATATTGCGATTTCTGACCAATCCCAATATCAATTTTTTTCTGAGCGTTAAAGAATTCAATTATTTCTTCTTCTGATAAGATTTTAGAAATTTTTACTAAAGTTTTACGAATACCCGGTTTAAAAAAGTTCCCGTCGATTAATTTGTAGGCGATAGTACCTAAGAGTAGTCGATATTGTTCGTCTTTAGATACGACCTCTCCCTCTTTATATTTATTAGCTAATTCATCAGAGGAAAGAATTTCACGGTTACTAAATTCATAAGAAATATTTGGAAGTCCCGATTCGGTCGGTTTTACTCTGTCTTGTAATATTTTTGCAATTCTCGTATGCACAGATCCTAAAAATAACAAAACAGAAACCTTGTCTTGGGAACGCCATTTTGGATGCGATTCGATAATATCAGTTAATTTTGGTCCTATTTGTTCAAGCATATGGTCTTCTCTTGGACCTTGCAGTCGGGCAAACTGTCGACAAAAGTTATCAGCTAAGGCAAGTTCATCTTGAAAAGAATCTCCCGTATATTTAGAAAAAGTCTCAATGGCTGAATCGATTCCTCTATCAAATTCATTTCCCTGAACATCGATAAAATCTATCCGAGCCCGGGAACTATAAACTGCCTCGATTAATGCGATATTGAAGTCTGAAGGATTATTAGTATCTCTTAGGATGTTGTCTCTAATTCGAGTATAAACTTTATAATCCCCCTTGGAGATACTATTATAATTTTTAGCCATATAATCTACCCAGTCCGTGGATTCAGGAATAAAAATATCTGAGTTTCTAATCAAATTCCTGAAGTGATTGAAATCGCCTAAATCTTGTCGAGAATCATGGGCGGTAAAAAATATATGGAGAGAAACATTTTTCGGCAAGAATATCTTCGGCTCGCCGCGGTTTGGTTCGGGAACTGGTTTTAATGGTCCGTCAGGTAATGCCATAGAGTGAAATTATACTATAAGATAGTTCAATTGGATAGCGAGGAAGGAATAATGATACCAAAGCTGCCTATCTTAGGAGTATTTTTGCGGGCCGGAAAGCTGACTTCGACCAAAGGATCGGTAAAATCACCGCTTTGAGTGACTTCATAATAATCTAGGAGGTAACGGAAGCCGGGGTCGACGCTGACGCCGTCGTAGGAAACGTTAAAGCGTTTGCCTGACAAGTTACTCTTCAAATACTTTGCCACCTGGTCTTTGTAGTAAAGCCCGGTGTAGTCGGAAGCCAAATTTTGCGTTATATAGCTTAGGTTACCAAACGCTAGCAAAACAATAATTACAGCCAGGATATAAGCTTTCTTAAACGTCAGAAATAGGTCGGAGATGGCGATGAAGATGAAGGGCAAGAGGTATAAAAAGTAATATTCGGAAGGGCGCTTGCCGTAAAGATAGAAGGCGATCGGAGTCAATAGCCAAATGACTGCGGCGGATGAATAAAAACTGCGGAAAAAATTCTTCTTTTTCAGCGCCAAGACAACAAACGATGCCATGATAAAAAGATAAAAGCCGACCATCAAAACGGTTGACTTAATTATGGTAAACGGCTGGAAGAAATTGACGAGAACCGGGACAAAACTCAAATAGTCTTTGGGCGCAGCGTCGGTTCCCCTAAGGAAAAAATTGATAAACAAGCGGGAGTTTAGACAATCATGGCGCAGATCAAACAATAATAGTGGGACAAAGACGACAACGAAAGATAGTATATATAGACCGAGGTGTCTTAAGGGAGCCTTTTGTTCTTTAAGGAGGAAGAAAACCACCAGATTAACAAAGATAAAGACAAAGACAAATTGGAAGTGCATATTAAAAAATAATCCTGTCATAATGCCGAGCCAAACCCAAGGAAGCCATTTTTTGGGAGCCTGGTAGAGGCGATAGAGCGAGAAAAGTGTCACCAGGACACCCATAGGAATCAGAAGTATCCACCAGGGCATAATGTCATAGATTTGCGCCTGGAAATTGACCGTCCACAAGGCCAAAAATCCCAAGGCGTGACGAGTCGAAAACAGCTTTCTTATGGCTAGAAAAGACAACGCAAAAAAAATAATGTTCTCGATGAGTACAAGATAGTTTAAGGCTACGGGGTGGAGGCGAGTCAATAAAAATAAAGGAATTAAAAAATAGGTGAAATAGGGGGCGAGAAAAAAACCAAGGTCGTTGTTTACCCTAGCGCCAAGAAGAGTCAGCTTATGGTTGACGATGATTTCTCTTACTTGGGTCGAAAACTGTTCCTGGTCCCAGCCAAAAACGATCCGTTGGTCGAGGTTATAAAACCGGGTCAGACAAAACGCCAAAAAAATGACGAAAAGAAGGACATAAGAAAGGTTTTTTTTGATAAAGCTGACCATTGGGGTGGTTGACGGGACTTGAACCCGCAACATTTGCCTCCACAGGGCAACGCTCTGCCGTTGAGCTACAACCACCAATGGTTAATATTATAATATGACTATGGCGATAAAACCAATAGAAAAGTCTTCAAACGGGGTGGTTTTTAAAGTAGGATTTTTAATCCTTCTTCTTTTAGCGGGATTTGTTTTCAGCAAGATGACGGAAAGCAAAGACAAAGAAAAAGACGTACAGGAAGTTTTATCGGTTGAAACCGAAAAGAAGGATTTAAGCAAAGCTACCGAAGACCTGGCGACCAACGCGCTTGACCGATCGATGGACGCCGTCGAAGAGGTAATGGGCGCGGCCACCGACGTCATTCAGAATATCGCCTCGACCTCTTCCAATATCGTTACCAATTTGCTCATAGACCGTGCTTCCGAGCCGATCATGGAGCAGATAAAAAAACTCCCGCAAAGTCAGCAGGAAGAAATAAAGAAGAACCTTTGCAATTAAACAAAAACTCGAGCCAGAAGATAGAAAACTGCCCCGGCAAAGCCCCAAAGTGGAATCGAAAGCAAACTGGTATACCCGCTTAATCCGAGCCTATGGTATGTCCAAAGCCTCTGGCCGACGACCATGTGGTAAGAGTAACCGATGAGCCACTCGAAAAAAGTTCCGATGACGGCAAAGGCGATAAACATTTTAATCAAGGTGGCTCCGGCGGAAACGGTAAGAAGGATGGTAGTAATCAACGGGAAAAGCATGAGAAAAATATACCTCCCGAAAGAAAAATGGTAGTGCTTCATGTGTTTTTTTGTCAGGAGATAATGAAATTGGGAGAATAGAACCTCGATGAAGACGCCGGCAATAACGATTCCGAAAAAAAACAAAAAATCTTTTGCCATAAATCCAGTATAACAACAGCGCGGCTTTTTTGTATAATAATTGGGCCGCCCAAATAGTTTAGTGGTAAAACAAACCCTTGGTAAGGGTTAGACTGTGGGTTCGATTCCCACTTTGGGCTCCAATTGAAATTTGGTTGTACGTTTGCTATTCTTGTTACACTTTATGGAAATAAAATATCTCGGACACGCCTCATTCCTTATCAAAACCAAAACTGCCAAGGTGGTGACCGACCCATATGACGCGAAAATGGTCGGCCTCAAATTCCCTAAAGTCGAAGCCGACATCGTCACCGTTTCCCACCAACACGAAGACCACAACCAATGGAAACAAGTTGTCGCGCCGGAAGGTTCGACCCCATTGGTCGTCGATATGGCCGGCGAATTTGAAAAAAAGGGAGTGAGGATCTTCGGCTACAAAAGCTTTCACGACGAGCATGGCGGAGCAGAGCGGGGAGAAAACATTCTTTTTAAAATCGAAGCCGAGGGAATGACCATCCTTCACTGCGGCGATTTAGGTTTGCTTCCAGAAGATTCGTTTATCGATTCAATTGGCGACGTCGATATTCTTATGGTGCCAACTGGCGGGGGCGGTCCTACCATCAATTCAGAACAAGCCGAGGCGTTGGTAAAAAAAGTCGAGCCGACAATTGTCATCCCGATGCACTACAACCAGAAAGGTTTAAACTCAAAGGTTTTCGGCAAACTCGAGCCGGTAACAGAATTTACCAAAAGGTTTGGCGCCGAAAACATTACTCCTCTTCCCAAGCTTATCGTCAAACCGGAAGAAAAAGAAGAGGAAATGAAAGTAGTAGTTTTGAGCATTTAATATGGCGGACTCCAATTCGGAATCCTTCAAAGTCCCACCCCAAGATTTGGAGGCAGAGCGCTCGGTATTGGGCGCGGTTTTAATTGATTCCGGCGCGATGAATTTGGTGGCGGAGTTTTTAAAACCGGAACATTTCTACGACCCCGCCCACAAACAGATCTTTTCTTCGATGCTGACTCTTTTTGAGAAACAGCAGCCGATAGACGTTGTTACCCTCCAGGACGCCTTAAAAAAGGAAGACGGCTTGAAAAAAATCGGCGGCAAGAGTTATCTGGGCGACCTTATAAACACCGTTCCTACCTCGGCCTACATCGAGCACTACGGCCAAATCGTCAAGAACCATTATGTGAAAAGGAAATTAATAGAATTGTCCTCCCGGATAGTCGAACGCGCCTTTGATCAAAAAGGAGACGTAAAAAAACTGCTGGACGAGGCCGAAGTCGAGATATTTTCTCTCTCCCAACAGCATCTGCACAGGGACTTTATCGAACTGAAGGAAATTTTGGCGGAAAGCTTTGAACGCCTAGAGGAATTCATGAAAAAAGGTACCCACCTCAGGGGTGTTCCGACGGGATACCCCGACCTGGATAATAAACTGGCAGGAATGCAGGACTCCAACCTTCTTATTTTGGCGGCCCGGCCGGGAATCGGTAAAACCACCCTGGCCTTGAATATGGCCCTAAATACAGCCATCAAGGAAAAGATGCCGGTCGGATTCTTTTCTCTCGAAATGAGCAAGGAAGAATTGGTCGACCGACTCCTCGTCGGGCAAGCCGACATCGACGCCTGGAGGTTGAAGACGGGAAGGTTGTCGGACGAAGACTACAAAAAACTGACCGAGGCGATGGGAGAACTATCGGAAGCGCCGATATATATTGACGACACGCCAGGTTTATCAATTCTTGAAATGAGGACTAAAGCGCGAAAGCTAAAACTCGAAAAAGACATTCGACTCCTCGTCGTTGATTACCTCCAGTTGGCCAACGCCGGGCGCTTTATGGAATCCCGCGTCACCGAAGTATCGTATATTTCCCAGGGGTTAAAAAACCTCGCCCGCGAGCTCAGAATCCCGATTTTAGCGATCTCGCAGCTATCCCGGGCAGTAGAACAAAGGGGCACCAGAAAGCCTCAACTAGCTGATCTTAGGGAGTCGGGCGCGATCGAACAGGACGCCGACGTTGTCATGTTTTTGTATCACGAAGAAGAATCGGAAGATTTACTAGACCAGAATAAAAGACTGGTCAAACTCTTCATTGCCAAGCACAGAAACGGTCCGACGGGAGAGCTCGACCTGATGTTTAGAGGTGACCGCGTCAAATTCTACGGGGTAGAGAAGTAAAATCTTACTGAGTCGGAGTAATTGAAGCGGGGGGACAAACTGATTTCACATTCATATCTATACCACCGTCATTGTCTACGTCACCCTGGATGGTTATTTCTAAATGATTGTTCAGTAAATTGCCGGAATTGGCATATTCATACGTATTCGGTTTGGTTCCCATCGATACCCCGTCAATTGTTAATTTTTTACCACTAGGATCAACTCCTATATTCGTAATTCCGCCTCTTTTGGCGTTGACCTCATATATTGAGCCGGGTTGAATGTCTAGTCCCGCCTGATCACCGCATTCTTGAATTGTGACATTTACATTTGGAGTCGATCCACCGCAGGCAGAAGTGAAAGCAAATACTAAAAGAGTCGTCGCCTGCGCGCCCTTCTTTATAATTGATTTTGGAGAAGTCTCTTTCATATTTAGCCTATATTATAGCTTAAATCGGCTAAAAATCAATAATTGTCCTTGACAACTTATGCATTTTCGTATATCCTGGGGGGGAGGATATGAAACATCAAAATCCAAAGAAACAAAACCACCTTCATAGATTGAAAATAGCACGGGGACATCTAAACAAGGTAATCGATATGGTCGAGAAAGGGGAATACTGTCTCGATATTATCCAACAATCCCAGGCTGTCCAGTCGGCGCTCTCCAAAATCGACGAATTAATTCTAGAAAATCACTTAAAAACCTGCGTCCGCGATTCGATGGCGTCCAACGAAAATATCGACGAAAGAGTTAAAGAAGTAATAGAAGTTTTCAAGAGAAAATAACTATAAAACCAGTCGTCTGGACAGTCTCGGGGGTTGTTTTAGCGGTTGCTTTAATCTTTGGCGCCTATTTTTTTGTCAATCAGGGTGGCAAAACAGAAGCCAAAGTTATCGTCAATTATCAATCTACAGACAAAGAAAGGCCGAGGGCAGAAGTCAAAATGACCTTTGCCGACTTGGAAAAAATGAAGGTATCTGATGAGAAATCAGCCGACTTCACGATAAAAAATATTGGCGAGAAATCATTACAGCTGTCCAACATCAATTCTAGCTGTAACTGCACTTTTGGCCAGATTATAATCGACGGGAAAGAGAGCGAATTTTTTGGCATGCACAACGTTTCTGCCTTTGCTGGGGAAATTTTACCTGGGAAAGAAGCAGTCATTAGGATAATTTATCGTCCCTACATCATGCCGGTTTATGGAATCATAGACCGCGAAGTTTATGTAGAGACAAACGACCCGGAAAATCAGCGGTTAGTATTTAAAGTCAGGGCCAATGTCGAGTAATTTCTTCTTTGGCATTTCCTTAACGGCTTCATTTTTGGCTGGCACTTTGGCTCTGTTTGCTCCCTGCTGCATTACTTTTTTACTCCCTTCTTATTTAGGAACAATCTTTAAAAGTAGGAATAAAGTGATGTGGTACACGATTATTTTTGCCCTAGGTTTGTCTTCAATTTTGATTCCGGTCGCCTTGGGATTCAGGGCTTTTATTTTTTTCTTTGACCAATATCACCAGACTATTTATTACCTGGGAGGATTATTTTTGATCTTTATGGGTATAATGACTTTGAAACCGCTCTTTCAAATTCCTCAATTATTTCACGTCCGACCCGAATTTAATAAAAAAGTCAATACTTTTTCCGTATTTGGGTTGGGATTGATGTCGGGCTTATCTTCTTCCTGCTGTGCACCGGTTCTTTTTGCCGCCGTTACCTTAACCTCTCTTTCTCCGACTCTATTTCAGGCGCTGATAGTTGCCCTCGCCTATGTTTTGGGAATTGTTTTCCCCCTTTTTGTCATGAGCCTGTTTTATGGAAAGTTGACCGACAAGATTTCCGGTAGAAACCGCCAAAGGATTTATGAAATTTTCAAATTCTTGGGCGCCGCAATTTTTATTTTATCAGGGATTGGCATCGTCGTCGCCAATTATTTCAACAAAATCCAGATGTATCAAATGGAAGGATACACGAAACCTTTAAGGTTATTAATATTTAATTTAAGCAAGTATTTTCAAAACCCGATCGTCGACATTGCCATATTCGCTATAATCATTTTAGTCTTTTATAAATTAATCAAACCCAAAAAATGAAACTTTTCAAAAAAGCGTTGAAAAATAAACGGTTGATGCCGACCCTTCTGATTATTCTATTATTAGCAAATATTTTTCTGGTTTTACAAGCCACGGGTGTTTTGTCCAAAGTAAAGAGTTATTTAACCAATAAAAAAACTGAAAGTCAGAGAGAAAATCTTTTCGACCAGATAAACCCGGCACAGGGATATGAAATAAACGCTTCTTACGGAGATCTTGGCCCGAAGATGGTTGCCTCCGGCGTGATTGACCTTGAGAAATTAAAACAGGTTTATCAACAAAGCGGCCAACCACTGACCGAGGAACAACTAGACATTTTGACCAAAGGATCAAATAAAAAAGTAAAAATTGATAGGGATAATTCTTACTTTCTGTTGAACTTTTTCTGGGCCGTTGGGCTCGCCAACAAGTCAAAGATATTGGCCGAGGGAGAAATGATGAAATACGGAGGACTAGAAGGCGCGAGCGGCTTTGCCTCAACCGGAGGGTGGTCGTTAGGCCAAAACAACTCGATGGATTATTATTCCAAATCCGACCTAGTCCCAATGACCTCCGGGCAAGAGGCGCTCATCGAAAAGGTGGCGAGCAACGTTTATCGCCCTTGTTGTGACAATTCGACCGCTTTTCCCGACTGCAACCACGGCATGGCCTTGATGGCGGTTTTTCAGTTGATGGCTGCTAGCGGAGCAACTGAACGGCAGATGTACGAGGCGGGCAAATACTTTAACGCCTTTTGGTTCCCGGGCAATTACTATGACCTAGCGCTTTATTTCAAAAACAGCGAGAATAAAGACTTCAAGGACGTTCCTGGAGAAGTTGTTCTGGGAAAAAAATACTCGTCGGCGACGGGTTGGTCGGGAATTAAAAAGTGGTTGGCCGACAAGGGGATTATCGAACAGCCGCCGCAAAACGGAGGGAGTTGCGGAGTTTAAAAATAAATATGATGTACACCTGTCCAATGGATCCGGACATTATACAAGACCATCCAGGCGATTGTCCAAAATGCGGAATGAAGCTAACAGCGATGTCCCATGAAAACCATGGAGATAAAAGACACTCTGATGGAATGGAGGGAGATTTTCGTCGTCGATTTTTTATCACCTTGCCTTTGGTTTTATCAACAATGCTTTTGTCCGCCAATATCCAAAAATGGTTGGGGTTTAGTCTTCAATTCAAAGGTATAGAGGTAGTTTTGTTTATACTCGGGACGATAATCTTTTTCTTCGGAGGCATTCCTTTTTTCCAGTCGGCTAAAGGCGAGCTTAAAGCCAAAAATCCAGGAATGATGACGCTGGTCGCCTTTGCGATCACCGTCGGCTACATCTTTTCCGTTGCCGCCACTTTTTTATTTCCCGGAGAGTCTCTCTACTGGGAAATTTCTACCCTAATTTCCGTATTTCTTCTTGGACATTGGTTGGAAATGAGGGCGGTTAGGGGAGCCACCGGAGCTCTGGCGGAGTTGGCAAAACTCATTCCCGCTTCCGCCCACCTTGTAAAAGACGGAAAGGTGGTCGAGGTCGAAACAGAAAAGGTAAAAATAGGGGACACGCTATTGGTTAAGCCTGGGGAAAAGATCCCAATTGACGCCGTTGTCATCAAAGGAGAAAGCGCCGTTGACGAGTCGATGGTGACCGGCGAGTCGAGACCGATATCAAAAGGAAAGGACGACAAAGTAATCGGCGGGACAATCAACCAAGACGGCTCGCTGACAATAAAGGTGACAAAGACAGGCCAAGATACAACCATCTCCCAAATCATGAAACTCATCAGGGATGCCCAGTCTTCTAAGCCTAATGTTCAACATCTAGCCGACCGGGCTGCCAACGTCCTGACGTTTATTGCCATCTTTGCCGGGTTAGCATCGTTTGTATATTGGTTTTTCGTAAACCCCCAGGGAGCAGTTTTTGCCGCCACCCTGGCAGTCTCGGCGGTAGTCGTCGCCTGTCCGCACGCTTTGGGTCTGGCGATTCCTACCGTGACTACGATCACGACGACTCTCGGGGCAAAAAACGGAATTTTAATTAAGGAAATGAAGGGGCTGGAAATAGCAAGAATTATCGACTACGTCATTTTTGACAAGACCGGTACTCTGACCAAGGGAGAGTTTGGAGTCGAGGGCGCGGTTGACGATGAATTATTGAGACTGACCGCCGCGGTCGAAAACCACTCCCAACACTCCATTGCCCAAAGCATCGTGAAAGCGGCCAAGAACAAATCGATTAAAATCCCGGAAGTCGTCGGTTTTAAATCCTACCCTGGTAAAGGAGCCTCCGGAAAAGTTGAGGGTAAAGAGGTGGTTGTCGGGAATAAGGCACTGTTTAACGAGATGAAAATAAAGATAAAAGATTCGGCAAAGGATGCCAAGGGAAAAACACCGATTTATGTTGCCATGAATAGGAAATTTGCAGGAACGATTTATCTTGCCGACATGGTCCGAGACGAGTCGAAAGAGGCCGTCGACAGACTCCATTCAATGGGAATTAACGTGGCGATGTTGACGGGTGATACCGAGGACGTCGCCCAGGTAATCGGCAAGGAGTTGGGAGTCGATAAGATTTTTGCCCAGGTCCTCCCCGATATGAAGGTCAATAAAGTAAAAGAGCTGCAGCACCAAGGTCACGTCGTTGCTATGGTCGGGGACGGCGTGAACGACGCCCCCTCTCTAACCCAGGCCCATGTTGGGGTAGCTATAGGGACAGGGACGGATGTAGCGGTTGAGTCGGCTGACATCGTCCTCATGAAAAACAACCCCCTCGACGTTGTCAAGGCAATCTCTTTGAGTCGCAAGACCAACGAAAAAATGGTTCAGAATCTTTTTTGGGCGACCGGATATAATGTTCTTGCCATCCCGACCGCGGCCGGAGTTCTTTACCCGGCTTTCGGAATACTGTTGCGACCCGAGTGGGCGGCTTTACTTATGAGCGCCTCCTCCATAATTGTCGTTTTTAACGCTCTTATGTTGCGCAGAGCAAAGTTATAATTTCTAATATTTATTTATGGGAATTTTTGATTTTTTTAAAGGTGGGAGTCAAGATGTGGCGGTCGACCCGATTTGTAAGATGAAAGTGTCGAAAAAAGACGCCAAGTTCACTTTCGAGTATGAAGGCAAGACTTATTATTTCTGCTCAGGCCACTGTTTGGCGACCTTTAAGGAGAGCCCAAAGGAATATTATGAAAAAACCAGTAATTAACGGCATTCTTGCAAGTTTAAGCCTTCTTCTTGTTTATGTAGCCGTAATGATGATAGCGACTCGGAGTTGGTCGACGACGATTTCCCAGTTTCGAGGCCTTTGGTACTGGATTATGGCTTTATCTTTGGGCTTTGGAATCCAAGTAGGGTTATATTCAAAGCTGAAAATCCTGATATCAAATCCAAAGCATCTTAATCAACCCGGGATGATGACGGCGGCCTCGGGAGGAACTTCGACAATCGGAATGATCGCCTGTTGTGCTCACCACTTGAGCGAGGTTTTGCCGATCATCGGCCTATCCGGATTCGCCGTTTTTCTGGTTAGGTATCAAACGCCTTTGATCGTCCTCGGAGTCGCAATGAACTTATTGGGCACATGCTTAATATGGAAAAAAATAAAGCCTTTATCTTAGGGGGCGCGCTCGCATTAATTTTATTAATGACTTTTTTGTTTGGGCAGAAAAAGAAACCAGTAGAGAATATTGAAAAGAAGCAACTTTCTGAACAAACTCTTCAAATAGGAGAAGTAACAATTATTGCCACCCCAAAAAGATTGGTTTTTAATGAAAAGCCGACGTTTAATCTTCAGTTTGACACCCACTCCATTGAACTAACTTTTGACATCGCCGGGCTGTCTTCTTTAGTTGATGACAAAGGAAAAAGGTTGACGGGAGCAATTTGGGAGGGATCGCCTCCGGGCGGTCACCACCGGAGCGGTGAATTATTTTTTCCCGACCCGCTCCAACAAACCGACAATATCGAACTGGTAATCGAACAAGTTTTGAACGATCAAGAAGCCAGATTTAAGTGGAATTTGAAAGGAGGTGAGTAAAATGAAACACAATCCTTTAACCACTGCCAACGCAATCGCGGCGACCACAGCGATCGTTTATGTCGTTTGCCGAGTTTTAGTCGGTTTGTTTCCGGAAATTTCCATGAACGTCGCCAAGTCGTGGTTTCACGGCATAGACATCAGCAAAATCAGCGCCTGGAATTTGAGTACAGAGTCATTTATTTTAGGAATTGTTTCCGCAACAATATTTGCTTGGTTGGTCGGTTATCTTTTTGCGGTACTTTATAATTACTTTTTGAAGCAATAATGCTTGAAAGGTAAGAAAACCCCGGTCGAAAAAACCCGCCGGTGGCTTACTCATTCCAATGACACATAGGAAACTCATTAAGAAAAATGGGCACTATAATAAGTTGTCCAAACCGTCCTAATTATATTTTACAAAGTAAAGTTATGACCGAAATAATAACAAATGCACGTCTGACTTGCCCTAAATGCAACGCAGTACAGAAAGCAAAAATGCCGACTAATGCTTGTCAACATTTCTATAAATGCCAAAAGTGTGGGGAGCTATTAAAGCCAAAAGAGGGTGAATGTTGTGTATTTTGTTCGTATGCCGACATGAAATGCCCTCCCAAACAATTAGAAATGAATGCTTCTTGATAAGATCTTATCTTCTCTTGAAAAAACCTTGCCAAAATGGTTAAATTTTCTTCTATGGCAGAGGTAAGAAAAACCACCCTACACGTTGACGGAATGCATTGCCCTTCGTGCGAGGTTTTAATAAACGATAAATTTAGGGAAGCTGATAATGTCAAAGAAGTTAGGCCCAACTTCAAGAATCAAACCGCCGAAGTTCTTTATACGGGAACCCTCAACAAAGACTTTCTCAACCGTCAAATCGTTCCTTTTGGCTATCAAATAAGAGAAGACGGGGAAACCAGCGAAGAACCTTGGACCAAACGACTATTCGAAGCCGTAGCAATCGCGTCAATCGTGATTCTTCTATACCTCATGGCCCAGGAACTAAATCTTGTCCCGACCTTGAACTTCACCGGAAACTTGAGCTTTATGGCAATTTTTGCCATTGGTCTGGTGGCTTCTATTTCAACCTGTATGGCGACATCAGGAGCTTTGTATTTATCTTTGATAAATAAGTCAAAAACCAAAAACTCAAGTGACAACATGGCAACGGCGTTATTTTTTAACGCCGGTAGGATCGCTTCTTATGGTTTTTTTGGATTTCTCGCCGGATTGGTCGGCCAGGCGTTGGTGACAAATTTAAAATTCGGCTCGTTTTTGACCTTGTTGGCGGCCATATTTATGGTGCTCCTAGGGCTCGATCTCGCCAAAATTATTTCCATCGGGCGAATAATTCCCTCGGGGTTAAACAAGGCAATTTTTGAAGCGCTGGAACACAAACTAGAAAGATATCCTAGAAAAGCCCCCTTTCTGATGGGCGCGATTACCTATTTTTTGCCCTGCGGATTTACCCAGGCGGTTCAAGTCTATGCTTTGGGCCAAGCCTCGCCCGTCCAAAGCGCTCTCACAATGATGATTTTTGCCTTAGGTACGACTCCGGCTTTGCTTTTGGTCGGCAGCCTCGGGTCCTTTACCAAGACCGGCTTCTACAACTACTTTATGAAAACGATGGGGGTGATTGTCTTTATGATCGGTTTTTTGTATTTTTCCAACTTTTTAACGCTATACGGCGTTAACATTAATCCTTTAAGTGGGGGAGCGACGGGGAACTCGACGACGGCGGCAATCGAAAACGGCATCCAAGTAATAGAAATGGACGTCAATGGCGCCGGCTACTCTCCCAATTCTTTTACCGTTAAAAACGGTATCCCGGTGAAATGGAAAATCCAAGGCGTCAACGTTTTTGGCTGCCAGGCCTACTTGGTCGCGCCGGCCTTGGGCGTACAAAAGGTCATTCAAGCCGGCGAAAATCTAATAGAATTTACGCCGAAAGTATTGGGTGTGATCAACTTTTCTTGCGGAATGGGAATGTATCGAGGGCGGATAAACGTAATATAATCTGGCTCATTAAATAGCCCAAGACTGCTCCGGCGACCGTATCCAGAAAATAGTGGCAACCGAGGTAAATCCGCGAATAACTAATGAGGACGGCCGTCAGGTAATAGAGCCAGCGACGTTTTTTATCAAAGTAGGTCAAAACCGTCGCCGCGGCAAAGGCGGTCGAGGCGTGCCCCGAAGGAAAGGAGAAATCAACCGGGCAGGCGCTCGTTAAAATCGGTTTGGCCAACTGGAAACGGGAATAGTCGGTTCTGAAAAATGGCCTGGGGCGGCGGAAAACATTTTTGACGACAAAGGTTGTTAAAAGAGCCGTCAAAATAAATGAGGAAAGAAAAACCAAGACAAATTTTTTGTCCTTTAGGCTGAACCCGGGGTTCTTTTTTTCCTCGATAAAAATCACCGTCAGAATTACCAGTATCCAGATAAAAATCGAGTTCCCTCTTAGTGAAAAAAAGGAAAAAATCCAGTTAAAAAGCTCGTTACGAGGCAAAATTATGCGCAAAAAAGCAGTCGCGAAAAGGTCAAATCTTAGTAAAGTTAGCATAAGGATATTATATAAGATATAATTTCCACAATGAAAAAGATAACGACAATTATCTTTGATTTCGACGGCGTGATCGCCGACACCCTGTCGTTTACCTTCAAGAAAATTCTTGAGATCGCCAGATTCTTAAAAGTCGAGGGTCTCACCGAGAGGCAAATTATTAATGAAACTCGCTCCAAAAACCTTAAAGAATTGATGCAGACGGGTCTTAATTTAGAATGGTTCAAACTCCCTTTTGTCCCGGCGATGGTAAAAAAAATGCAAGTAGAATTGGGCCGTCAAATAGATACAATCAAGATATTTCCCGGTGTAAAATCCGCCCTGATTGGTTTGGACAAAAAAGGTTATCGGTTGGCAATTTTGTCTTCGAATATAAAAGAAAATATCGATAAATTTATCGTCAATAATAAAATAGAGATGTTTGACTTTGTTTATGGCAAAAGCAACATCCTCGGCAAAGCTGACGAGCTTGCGGATCTGATTAAAACCTATCGCCTCAACAAATCCGAAACGATTTATATCGGAGACGAAATAAGGGACGTCGAAGCCTGCAAGAAAAACAAAATCAAAATTATTGCCGTTTCCTGGGGG
>CAYJKR010000014.1:23889-32737 GCA_964371165.1 uncultured Gammaproteobacteria bacterium | reverse complement strand
ACTTCAAGAAGTCGGTAATATGAAACGATGGTATCGAACGGGCGGAACCTTTATAGAACCCGTCTGTTTTTGTCATGACGATTACCGGTCGGTAGAATTCTTCGGCGAGCCTTGAGGCGATCAGGCCGATGATTCCCTCATGCCATTTTTCTGAAACCAAAATGATAACATTTGACTTTAATCCTTTTATTTTACTCTTTGCTTCCTCGACCGACTTTACGACCAAATTCTGTCTATCGACATTCATTTGTCCGACGCGATGAGCCAAGTCTCGAGCTCTGACTTCGCTCGTAGTGCACAACAGACGCAAGGCATCTGTGGCGTCGCTTAATCTGCCGACGGCATTTATTCTTGGCGCGATTATATACCCGACTTCATAAGGAGTAATTCTTCTGTCCTCGATACCGGCTTGTTTTAGAATTTGCTTTATTCCAGGGCGCCTTGTCTTTAAAAAGGCATCGAGTCCCCACTTGACTAGACTTCTAGAAGGTCCGAGTAAGGGAACCAAATCTGCAACCGTGCCGATGGATGCCAAAGCGAGATAATCAGAAGAAAATAATTCACCCTTAGATTTAAATGCCCGAGCCACTTCCTTGGCAAAAAAATAAGCAACACCCGACCCCGACAGGGCGGGGATGTGGAAAATGGCATCCGCCTTGGGTAAGGTATCTCCCCTTAAATGGTGGTCGGTGACGACGATTTTTATTCCCTTTTTTTTGGCGTAGGCGATTTCTTTTACCTTGGTAATGCCGTGGTCGACGCTAATTATTAAAGACGGGTTGAATTTTTTTATAACGTTGTCGAGTCCTTTTATCGAAAATCCGTAGCCTTCTTTTTTCCTGTCCGGCACGTAGGGCATGGCATTGAAGCCGAGTTTATATAAAGTCTCCCAAAGGATAGCTCCACCCGTTATTCCATCGGCGTCGTAGTCGGTATAGACGACGACCATCTTTTTCTTTGCTCTCATTTCCTTTAGTATTTTTAATATTTTCTTGAAAGAAGAATTAAATTTTTTGTCAAAATCAACAATTGATATTGTGAGAGGAGAGGGGGGGTCGATAAATTCTTTTACGTTGTTGATATTCCTGGACTTAATGATTATGTCAACGAGTTGCTGACCGGAAATTTTTTCATTCTCTTTGACTTCGTGTTTAAAAGAGATCTCCATGGTTAGCTTTTTTCCGGTTCGGAAAGTAAATTGGTGGAGGTCAATTTTTGTCCAAGAGACTGGAAATTTTTTGTCACCTGGGAAGACTGGTTGTAGGCGTTGACGATATGTCGGTTGAGGGTGGAGAGGGCTTCGTCCATTTTTTCATAATCCTTTTTCATGGCTTGGAGGATGATTAGAATTTCCTTGGCCTTGGTTTCGATTTTTTGACCCTCGAAAGAAATCAAAATGGCTTTGAGATAGGCGTAAAAACTCATCGGAGAAACGGGTAAGACGCGATTGCGCCCGGCGTAGTTGAAAATTTCCTCGTTGTTTATTAGTTCGTAATAAACGCTCTCAGAAGGAATATACATCAAAGCATAGTCGAGAGTTTTTTCTTCGGGGAGGACATACTTTCTGGAGATGTCGTCGATGTGGCCCTTCACGTCGCGCTCGAACTCTTTTCTTAGGCCTGCAGTCTCGCTCTTGTCGCTGGAGCGGGATATTTTTTTGAAGGCGTCTATGGGGAATTTGGAATCGATAGGGATAAGGCCTTGGCTGGTGATAAGGACGGCGTCGACGATAGAACCGGTTTTGAAATGGTATTGAAGCTTATAGGAAGACTTGGGGAAATTTTGGGCGAGGAGTTCTTTTAGCACCTGCTCTCCAATGTTGCCCCGAAGCTTCGGCGAAGTCAGATACTCCTGGAGCTCTTTCATGGAACGGCCGATTTCGGAAAATTCGCCAATGGACTTTTGCAGCGTGGCAAACTGGAGGCTTGAGTTTTTTAGCCACTCGACCAGGTCGTCGGAAATCTTCGACTTGTCCTCGAGGCGGTTCAACCAAAAACGGATAACGACCAAAGCGGCGACAAATAATATTCCAACGACAACGACGGTAAGATTCATGAAGATAATTATACAACCTTATATGAGTCCGCTGTTTTTGAAGATTTTTGGCTTCAACCAGTCTTGGGCATTTTTTTCTTTCTCCACTTCCTCAATTGCCGTTGGTTGCGACTCGGCCGAAGGAACGTGGTTTATCTTGGCCGGTTCGGGCTTTTTTACAATCTTTTTCACCGCGCCCGCGCGAAGCAGGGTAGCGATGTGTTCAAAAGTATCGGCGGACACAGAGTAGGAGGTAAAGTTATTGGTCGCGGCGGCGACTCCCGAATAGAGGTTGGTTGCCATGTCGCGGTCAATTTCAATCTTCAACTCCTCCAAAATGGTCAAAATCAGTTCCGATACGGAAGAAACGGTCTTGTTGACGAAATTGACGGTGCCAAAAAAAGCGTTGGTCAAGTGGCGGTCAACGTTGACGATGTCTCGCCCGGTAAAGTGATTTTGGTTGTCGGTATAGATAGGGCCCAAGGTGTTTAGGGTCGGTGCGTCGATGGAAACAATAAAGTCAACCACGCCTCCGGTATATGAGAAACTGACCGCCTTGGGGTCGAGCTTGGAAAAGCCGCTCCTAGGGGTAATAATCAGATTGAAAGCTTCTCCCTGGATGTTATAGTCGACTTTGTCAATTGACCCGTCGGAATAAGGGAAGGAAACCATCAAAGAATCGCCTCCCGTGGCAAACTGGTTTTTTATCTTATCGGCGGCGACCAGGTCGGTTTCCGGTTTAGTCGAGCAGGCCAGGGAAACATTTTTTCCCATTTTGGTCAAGCCAAGATACAACGCCGTGGCAGCCGCTATGGCGTCGACGGTGGGGTTTGAGGGAATGACGATAATCCCGGAGTTGCCTTTATTGAATACTTCGCTGATTCGAGCGATGGTGTTTTGGGCGTTATCCATAATTCTATAGGATAGATTTTACCATGTCGCCTATGGCAATGTCAAGTGGAGGAGAGAAGACCATTCCGGCCTCGTCACCCTTCTTGACTTCCCTCATGTTCTTGGCCCTGATCTTGAGGGATACGAGTTTGGTTTTGCTGATTAATTTATCGGCCCGGTGCAGTTCCATATTATCTTCCAGATTGATCTTACCTTTCGTTACTTTAACGCCGTAAATCGTTTCTCTTTCTATTCTGAAGGTCGCCAATATTTTTGCTTCTCCCTTGAGCGTTTTCTCGGTCTCTTCTTTTTCTTTCAAAAGATCGGCGACCTCATTCAACTCTTCCAATAATTCGTAAATTATATTATAGGTTTTAATAATTACTTTTTCCTGCTTGGCAAGATTTTCCGCCTCGGCGTTGGGTTTGACGGCAAAACCGATGACGATAGACTTGGTTGTTTTGGCCAGGAAGATGTCGGACTTATTGACTTCGCCAACCGCCCCCAAAATGATGTCGACGTTGTCGTTCTCGGAGAGGCTTTGTTTTATGGCTTCGAGGCTTCCCGTCGCATCAGCCTTAATAACCAGAGACAGCCGTTTTTCTATTTTTGGCGTCGCCAACAAATCTTTAATGTCAATTTTTTTGGGCCGCCCTGGGGCTTCGCTGGCTTTCTCCGGGTGGGAGACCGGAGACGCAGTAATGAAGGTTCCTACCTCGGGCATTTCGCTAAAACCCATCATTTCAAATGGGGCAGAAGGAATAACCCGGGAAACCGTTTGACCGACGTCGTTGATCAAGGACTTGACCTTGATTTTGTGGTCGCCATCAAACAGGGTGTCGCCGACCGAAATCAAGCCGTCTTTGACGATGAGGGAGGGGATAATGCCGCGTCTGTCTTTTTTGGTTTCGATGACGTAAGCTTTAGGAGGGTTACTTTCGTCGTATGTCAAATTGAGGTCCGAGGCAATGAGAAGAATTGCTTCCAGAAGTTCATTTATCCCTTTGCCGGTTTTTGCGGAAACGAGGGCAACCGGCACCTGTCCGCCTTTGCCTTCGACCAAAACTTCGTGCTTTATAAGGTCGATCTTTACTTTTTCCGGCCTGGCCTCGGGCAGATCAATTTTATTAATGACGACAACATATGGAATGTTGGCGGCCTTGATATGGGAAATAGATTCGATGGTCTGGGGCATCAGAGAGTCCTTGCCGTCCACCAACAAAATGGCGATGTCGGCCACATTGGCGCCGCGCGACCTCAGGCGAGAAAAGGCTTCGTGGCCGGGCGTGTCGATAAAAGTAATTTTATTGGTCTTGTAGTCTTTGAAATCGGTTTTGATTTCGTAGGCGCCGATTTTCTGGGTAATGCCTCCGTGCTCGGCCTTGGCAATTTGGCTTTTGCGAATATAGTCGAGAAGAGTCGTTTTGCCGTGATCGACGTGTCCCAAAATGGTCACAATCGGAGGACGAGGTTGAATCATAGTGGAATAATTATATCAGCTTATTCCTTTACGGGAGTTGGTTTTTCTTCCACGATTGGAGTTGATGGTTTTGGTGCTTCGGTTTGAGCCGGTTCATCATTCTTTGCTTCCATATCTTTAGCTTTGGGTTGCTCTGCCTCGGGAGCAGCCTCGGATTTGGTTTGAAGAATGTCGATTTCAAAATCAGTCAGGCGGGAGGCCAGATTGACATTAATGCCACCCCTTCCGATTGCCAGAGGCGCTTCTTTCTCGTCAACGGTGACTTTGGCTTTGCGACCTTCCTTATCGAGTTCTACCTCGGTGATCTTAGCCGGAGACAAGGCGGAAATGAGGAAAAGCTTCTCGTCCTGGTTCCATTGGATAATGTCGATTTTCTCTTTGCCCCCGAGCTCGTCGGTGACGGTTTGGACGCGGACTCCTTTTTGGCCGACGCAGGCACCAACCGGGTCGACCCCACTCGCTTCGGAAAAAACCGCTATCTTAGCTCTTTCTCCAGGTTCTCGTACTACTTTTTTGATCGAGACTGTCCCGTTGGTGATTTCGGGGACCTCTCGTTTGAAAAGTTCCTCGATAAGACGCGGGTCGGCGCGGGAAACGATAATCCTTGGGTTGCCGAACTTATCCTGGGATATTTCTTTGAGATAGACGATCAGACTATCGTTTACCTGATATTGCTCGTCCTTCATTTGTTCTTCCCTGGGGAGGATGGCCTCGGTGCGGCCAATATCGAGGTAGGCATTGTAGCCGTCGTACCTGATAACACGCCCCTTGATAATGGTGCCGACCTGATTCATATAGTGGGCGGCGACGGTCTTTTTCTCGGCCTCCCTGATTTTTTGGAGAATTACCTGTTTGGCCGTTTGGGCGGCGATCCTTCCGAAGCCGGGGGGCGTTATATCGGCGCCTTCCTTCAAGATCTTTGTTTCGCCGGTTTCCTTGGAGACTTTGGCCGTCAGTTCGAATTCCTGGGATTCGGGATATTCTCTTTTGTAGGCGGCAATGACCGCTTCGGAGATAGCGGCAATGACTTCGTCAGGTGATATACCGCGTTCCGTTGCCACCTGATTAAGAGCCAAGGCAAACTCAGTTTTTATGATTGTCATAGGTATATTCTACCACAGCCTTTTATTTTTTAGCCGGTGGAGGGGGAGGAGCGGCCTTTTTTTCGGCCGGTGGGGCTTTGGGAGTAGCTTCTCCTGGTTTGGCTCCCGGTTTGACGGCTGGAGCTTCCGTTGGGCCAGCCTCGCCTTCAACTGTCTCACCCTCGGCGGGCGCCTCGGTTATAACTTCGGGTTGGGCAGAAACGGTGTCTGGGGTAACGCTTTCCTCTTTGTGGGCGACGACCGAGACGACGACTTTTTCGGGCGCCGTCTTGAATTCATACTTGTCTGACTTTTTCAGGTCGGAAACTTTAATTTCGCCGCCAATTTCTTTGATAACCGAGATATCGACCTCGATTTTTTGAGGAATGTCCGAAGGCAAAGCCTCGACTTCTAAAGTATTGGATTGTACCAGCAACACTCCGCCGGCCACTGCAACCGCCTCGGATGTGCCAACAACCGAAACCGGTACTTCGGTTTGGATTTTTTGGGTCAGGTCGATTTTTCTGAAGTCGACGTGAAGGAGGAGATCCGAAACCGGGTGCCTTTGCACATATTTGATAAGAACGGGAACTTCTTTTTTGTCCAGTTCGAGGTGGACGACTCCGGTTTCTCGAGCGGTTTTGTAGACGTGGGAGAACTCTTTCAGGTTGGCCGTCACCGAGGTCGATTTAAAATCGGTGCCGTAAATGTTGGCCGGGAGCATTCCCTCGCGTCTCAATTTCTTTACTTTTTTTCCGAGGACTTCCCTTTTTTCAACTTTAAGAGTCAGTTTTTTCATATGGTTATTGTTTGACCAACTCGATCAAGAAAATTTTGTCGGTCGATAAAGAGGTATTATAGACGATTTCCCTATCTTTGACAATAGGAGAAAAATTCTGGTTGAGAACCTGGATATTACTCGCGGGGGAGAGCTCCAGGACGAAGTCGGAATTGGCGGCGCCGATTTGTTTTTGAATAATAAACTGGTAGATTTCTTTTTGGGAGGAAACGCGCTTCCCCAAAAAATAATTAATTTTTATTTCCACCGTCTCAAGCGGCTTGACCTCGAAAAAGAAACCGACTTTTTTGTAGGCGTCATCGGCTTGGTCGACCTCCTCGATCAAAACTCCGTTTTTGGTGACCGACTCGACGAGGGAGTCGGTAGGCAAAAGAACCTGGAAATAGTTGCGGTAGAGTCCGGTCGGAAAAATCAGGGAAGGGGAACTATTTTTGTATTGGATCGACAAAACGTGGCTAATTTTTCCGTCGTTGTCGATGGCCGTTTTTAGATACATATTTTTGCTGACAAAATAATTGGCTTTGTTGGCGCCCAGGTTGGCGTCGTAGGGGAAAATGTAGTCGATGATGCAGTTTTCCTGGATGTTGCATTTTGGCTCGATCACGCGTCCCGACCAGAAGGTCGAGTCAAGAAATGATTGAAAGCCTTCTTCCTTTGAGTAGGCGACGATTTGTTTTTCGTCCAGCGATTTTTTTATTTTTATTCCCAAATCATGGAGGGAGACTCGGTCCAGGTTGATGAATATTTGGTTCATGAGAGAAGACAAAAAATTCCTTTTTTGGGTCGAGCCGGGAAAGAAATCCTGCTCGACCTCGATTTGCGTTTTTAGGTAAAAGTTTTGGGAGTTCACCGTTTCTTTGTAGTCGGGGACATATAGGTCGCCGAAGGGGGCTAGGATATTTTCTATGGCGCTCGTCGTTATTAGAATCGAGCCGTCAAAGTCTGCCAGGCCCATCTCTTTTTCCAAAAAGAAAAGTGCCCTCTGGTAGTTTTCCAAGAAATCAGGGGAAAAGTTCGAGTCGCGCAAAAACCAGTAAGGTTGGTTGAGAAATTGGGCAATCGGCTGGGGTGGGTCGACTTTAACGGTCAACTGCCCGTCGGCGTCGTAGACGTCGTAGATCTCGAGTTTGTCGATGGAATAGTCTCCCATCTTGAGTATTCCGAACGAGCCGATAAAGCCTCCTCCGGGACGAAGCTCCCGGTTGTTGGCAAAAAAAAGAAGGAATTTTTTTTGCGTCGGCGAGGAAACGTTCCTTTGAAGATAATCAAAAATTTTTTGCGACTGGCTCAAGAGTTCACCGATATCGGTGAGGCGGAATCTGGAAGGAAGATTTTCCGCCATGACGGCCAGGTTCTCCTCGATAACCGAAAGAGATCGATTGGCCAAGGTGAGGCGAAGGGCGGCGTCTGACTTCTCAACGCTTGTTTTGTTTTTCAAAAATAAAAGTGTGGCGAGTTGTTTTCCGTTTTTCGTCAGCGACACAACCTCGCTCATTACCGTCTGACTCCGTCCCACGAGGTCTATCGCATTGTCTGGGTAAAGGGCAAAACCCAGCAGGCGAAAGGTGGAACGGGGAAGGGTGTAGAGTTTTTTGGTTAGTTTTAAATAGAATCCGGCGGTCTGGAGAGAGTCTTCGGCGCGTACGAAATCCTCCTTTTTGAGACGATTATAGGAAACCCAGGTTTCGGCGGCGGAAATTAAAAACGGCAAGACAAATAGAGTATGGTAGACAAAAATGACGAATAGAGCGGCCAAAAACAGAAACTTGCGGGTGGCAAATTTCCTCCAATCAAATCCTAGAGCAGAATGGGGATTTGGTTTAGAAAAAGACCTAGGTGATAGTTTCATAAAGTCTTCGCCCGTTTCCGAAAAAGCAAACCAGAGAAGTTTGTCGATATCGGCTTCCTCGAGGTGTTGACCGTCTACTGAGACTACCTTGACATTGGGTATTTTGTAATCGTGGTGCCTCCTATCCTTTTGATTGAGAAGGATGAAAATAAACTTTTTCTCCGGGTATTTTTTGATTCTATCAGCGGCTAACCTCTCGTTTATGAAAAAGATATAGTCGAAGATTTTAAAGCTATTTGGAGTCCTGGAAGAAAAAAAATATTCAACCGACGCCTTTTGTAGCCTGGCTTTCAAGAGATCTAGAAATGAGTGATTTTGCCTGGAGACAATGATGGCTTTTTGTTTTTCGTGAATGATTTCTGTTTCGAATACCATATACATACATATTGTATAATTATTGCGTGAGAACTGACGCGGTAATAGTTCGCTTTAATAAAGCAAAACAAAAATTAGAACATTTTAGACAGAAAAAAACAGTCTTGGTGGGTGGCTGTTTCGACTTAATCCATTTCGGTCACCTCCAATTTCTCAAAAAAGCGAGGGAGCAGGGAGACTCTCTTATTGTCGCCCTCGAGTCAGACGAATTTATTAAAAAAACCAAAAGAAAACTTCCGATTCATTCCCAAGAAGAGAGGGCCAAGATTCTCGCATCTTTTAATTTTGTCGACATGGTAATCAATCTTCCCTTTTTTTCAAGAAACGATCAATACCTT
>CAYJKR010000014.1:0-23789 GCA_964371165.1 uncultured Gammaproteobacteria bacterium | reverse complement strand
CAAATAGACGATCTAAGAAAACAATATCCCGACTTCAACTGGGTCAGTCGGGAAAATTTCCACATCACCGTCCACTATTTCGGCGAGACCAACAAACTGGATACGATAAAAAAGAAAGTCAAGGATTTGATATTCGACCGCGAAGGTTTTTATCTCTACTCGACGACGGTCGACGTTTTTGCCACCCAAAAGCTGGTAATTTATTTAGAGTTTAAAAGAGAGAAAAGGTTGGAGGATGTCGCCGAGCTGATAAAGAACAGCTTCGACGGGAATGAGTACAACGAAAGAAAATTTGTTCCCCATCTGACGTTGGCTCGCGGTAGGCGCTCTTCCAAGCAGCAGTACTTTGCCCTCAAAAAGAAGTTGGAAAAAGCCAATATCGACATTTCTTTTAAAGCAAGCAAGCTGGTCTTGTTTGAAAGCATCCTCGAAGGAAGAAAGCCGATCTACAAAAAGCTGGCTTCATTCAAACTCCAAGAAAAGATCGATTAAAACCAAATCCAGCACTTATGGATAAGTGCTGGATAAAAGAAATATTAATATATTAATACTTACGCGCTTACGCGGATCCAATCTTATACATTCCCGTTCCACAAACTGGGCATTTGGCTTTCATCGCCGGTTTGCCGTTTTTCATCGTCACTTTTTCTGGATTAGCGACGTCTCTTTTTGCTCGACATTTTACACAGTACATTGATGACATATTTTCTTCACCTCCTCTCTTTATTTAATAAGCCTAGCATAATACAAGGCAATTTCAAGCGCAACCACGATTGTCGATAAAATCAAACTTTTTTTCAAATCGCCGAAAAAATAAGAATTCTCGGGAAATTTTATAACCGGCGTCGGAATTTCCGAAGATATTTTTTCCGGCTCGGGCTGTTTTTGGGACGGTTCGCGGGCGACAAGAAGATTTTGCCTGTGTTGGAGAGCAAGAATTTTCTGTTTCTTGGTTTTCCTCGGCATAATATGTATTATATAATGTATTCAATGATAATGTATTTAATAGCCGGCGTTTTTTTTATTTGGATCCTAGCTCTCACCGTAATTGTTTTTAAACTGAGGAACCACTACTACAATTTGACCTCCACCACGAAAAAAGAGAAGTTGGACGACATCCTCGAGACGCTGATTGCCAATGAGTCAAAGATGGGCAAGGAGCTGACAGAGCTAAAACAGCGCGTCGAGGCAGAAGTAAAAAATTCCGAGCTCCACCTGCAAAAAGTCAGCCTGGTAAGGTTCAATCCCTTCGAAAGGAGCGGCGGGAGCGAGAGTTTTGTTGTCTGTCTCTTGGACAACCAACAGAGCGGAATTGTCTTCAATTTTATTTACACAAAAGATGGTCTGAGAGTGTATACTAAAAGAGTTCGGGAGGGGAGAGGGGTCGAGTACGAACTCTCCAAAGAAGAAGAAAAAGCGATAGAAAAAGCTATTAGCAGTTGAAAGCATTTATGGTAAATAAAAAAATTGCTTTGGTGATTATTTTTTTTGTTTTTTTGGCTTCGGCGGTGACCTCGTATTCATTTTTCAACTGGGGAGGGGGCGGAATTATTTCACCCCTTTCCTCTTACAAGCCGCCATCGGGAAACGGCAACGGCGCAGTCTCTGATGAACCAAAAACGGAAGAATGTCCCATAAATGGAGAAATGCTGACAAAAACCCAGAAGGCAAATTGGGAAAAAAGACGACCGCTCGGCGTCATGATAGAAAATCACAAAGAAGCCAGGCCGCAGTCGGGTTTATCCCAGGCCGATGTAATTTTTGAGGCGGTCGCCGAAGGCGGGATCACCAGATTCTTGTCTGTTTTTTACTGCAAGGACGCTCCCTACATTGGGCCTGTACGGTCGGCAAGAATCTACTTTATCGAACTCCTGCAATCTTTTGGAGCCTATCCTTTATACGCCCATGTCGGCGGCGCCAATCATCCGGGCCCAGCCGATGCTCTAGGCTATATCGGCGATTTGGGCTGGTCCTCATATAACGACATGAATCAGTTTTCCGTTCCGTTTCCAAACTTCTGGCGCGACTACGAAAGGCTACCCAACCGGGCAACCGAACACACCGTTTATTCTTCGCCTTCCAAGCTTTGGAAATACGCCAAGGACAAAAGAAAGTTGACCAACCTTGACGAGGAGGGCGTCAGTTGGGACGAGGATTACACGCCGTGGAAATTCCAAGACGACGCACCGGCCGCATCGCGCGGAAAAGTCGCCAAGATAGACTTTGGTTTTTGGGACAGCTTCGCCTCAGATTTCTCTGTCGTCTGGTCCTACGACAAGGCCTCAAATAGTTACAAAAGAAGCAACGGCGGCTCTCCCCACCTTGACCTCAATACCAGTAAACCGCTGACGGCGAAAAACGTCGTCGTCATGTTTGCCAAAGAATCGCCCGCCAACGACGGGTACGAAGGGGGACACATCCTCTATAAAACGACGGGAACGGGCGACGCTTTGATTTTCCAAAACGGCAAAGCCATAGAGGGAAGTTGGTCGAGGCTGGACGAGGAGTCACAGTTTAAGTTTACCGATCAAAACGGAGAAGAAATCTCGATTGTCAGAGGACAAATATTTATTGAGATGTTGCCCGTCGGTAACAAAGTCACCTACTGAAAGCAATGATATGTTACAACATATAATTCCTTCGAAGGCGCGCCGGAAAATCCTCGAGTTTTTTTTCCATCGCCCAACGGAACCTTTTTATTTGCGCCGCATAGTCCGCGAGATAGACGAAGAGGTGAATGCGGTAAAAAGAGAGCTCGACATCTTGACCGACGAGAAACTTCTCTCCCGGGAAAGGCGCCTCAACAAGATTTACTACTCCTTGAATAAGGGCTACCACCTTTACGACGAATTCACGCGAATTTTTACCAAGACGACTCCGATGGCCGATACGATTTACAAAAATCTTTCCAACATCGGGAAAATAAAATACATCGCCGTTTCCTTGAAACTGTCCAAAAACATTCAAATCAAGGAAGACGAAATCTACCTCTTGTTGGTTGGCGTCGTTGTTGTCGCCGAGGTCGAGTCAATCGTCAAGGACGCGGAAAAGCATTTCGGCCATCCGATAAACTACACGGTGATGACCGAAGACGAACTCCTCTTTCGCAAAAAAAACAACGACCCGTTTATTTGGAGGTTTTTGAAACAGCCCAAGGTGATGTTGGTCGGAGTCGAGGACGAACTGCTAAAATAACGCGTATATGTTTAAAGTAATAAAATACATAGCTTTATTCTTAATCGCCGGTTTGATTATCTGGATCGACCTGCCTAATAACCGTTTTTTCAGCACCCACTTGGGACTGGATTTAAAAGGCGGGAGCCACTTGGTTTTTGAGGCGGAGACCTCGAGCGTTCCCGCGACCGATCTGGCGGACGCCTTAGAGTCGAGCCGCAACATCATCGAGCGCCGAGTCAATCTCTTCGGGGTTTCCGAGCCGTCGGTTTCTACCTCAAAGACCGGTAACCGTCACAGGATTACCGTCGACTTGCCCGGCATCACCAACGTGAGCGAGGCGGTTGCCCTGATAGGCCGCACCGCTAGTTTAGCCTTTGCCGAGGGAGTGATAAAAGAAGGAACTACCACCGCCACCCTCGAAATAACCGCGCTAACCGGAAAACATGTCAAAAAGGCGAGCGTTGCTTTTAACGAACAGAATGGCGCCCCCCAAGTCGCCCTATCGTTTAATCAAGAGGGGGCAAAATTGTTCGGCGAAATTACCAAAAGAAATATCGGAAAACAGTTGCCGATATTTATAGACAACCAGATAATTTCCGCGCCGGTTGTCCAGCAAGAGATTACGGGAGGGGAGGCCGTGATTACCGGCTCGTTTAGTACGGACGAGGCAAAAAAACTGGCAATTGCCATAAACTCTGGCGCCCTTCCCTTGTCGGTCCACCTGGTCGAGCAAAAAAACATCGGGCCTACTCTCGGGGCGCAGGAGATAAGAAAAAGCGTCGCCGCCGGTGCGGTCGGGCTAGCCGCCGTCCTGTTTTTCATGGTGGCTTACTACGGCAAATTGGGACTAATCGCCGACTTGGCCCTAATAATCTACGGGCTAATCTCTTACGCCATTTTCAAGACGATTCCGGTGGTGTTGACGCTTTCCGGTGTTGCCGGATTTATTTTGTCGATCGGCATGGCGGTTGATTCAAACATTCTGATTTTTGAAAGAATCAAGGAAGAGAGAAGAAAAAACAAGCCTTGGGACATTGCCCTACGGCTAGGGTTCGGCCGGGCAATCGATGCCATCAAAGACGCCAACATTACCACCCTAACCGTAGCTTTTATTTTATTCAATCCCCTAAACTGGGAGTTCTTGCCCCAGTTTGGGCTGGTGCGCGGATTTGCTTTGACGCTCGCGATAGGAGTCGCCACCAGCTTGTTTACCGGGGTAGTGATTACGAGAAGGTTAATAAACATTTTTTACAAAAATGGTTAATTTCCTCAAATACAAATTAATCTACTTGTTCATTTCAATACTCGTAATCGGGGCCGGTATATTTTCCATGGTGAGGTGGGGTTATGACTTCTCGATTGATTTTGTCGGAGGAACCAACCTCAACTATCAATTGACAAAGGAGATAAATAAAAATATTTTGGAAGAGTCGATAAAGAGAAATAAAATCGAGGCAGTCGACTATGACCTGGCAAACAAAAAATTAATTTTAAAGAGCAAGCCGATCGACGAGAAAAAGGAAGCGACCTTCAAGGCAGACCTGGAAAAACAAGCCGGTAAAATAACCGTTCTGTCGAGCGAAACGGTCGGGGCCACCTTGGGGCAAGAAACGATTGTCAAGACGACCGTCGCCTCGCTTTTGGCAGTAATAGGAATACTTATCTATATGAGCTTTGCCTTCAAGGGTTTCAAATTCGCCCTCGCTGCCGTAGTCGCCATGATCCATGATTTGCTCGTCGTGGTCGGCACTTATTCTTTGTTATCTCACTTTTTTGGCGCTCAATTTGACGCCATGTTCGTCACCGCCGTCTTGACGACGATGTCTTTTTCCGTCCACGACACGATCGTCATTTTCGACAAAATCAGAGAGTACATGAATTCCGGAGAGGGAACAATAGAATCCTTGGCCAACCAGGCTCTACAGGAGACAATGGTCAGGTCGCTCAACAATTCGATGACGATTGTCTTCATGCTCTTGGCCTTGATCATGCTGGGAGGGTCGACGATCAGATTTTTCATCATCGCCCTTCTTATTGGAACAATCACGGGGACATATTCTTCGCCCTTTGTCGCCACGCCGATTTTGGTCTGGCTAGAGAAAAGAAAAGCGGTAAAATAATTTCATGGGAGACCAAGTAAAAAGAGCAATAGACCAGTACGATAAAATTGCTGCTCGTTATGCTCAAAAAATTGCACCAAGGTTAAGAAAAGAAAATCTCGAGCAACTTACTTCCTATCTTGAACCCCACACCTCAATCATCGACTTGGGCTGTTCCGCTGGTAGAGACTGCCGATATTTTAAAGACAAAGGCTTTAATGCTATTGGAATAGACTTATCAAAAAACTTGCTAGATATCGCTAGAAAAAATAATCCTGAAATTAAATTTATTCAGTGCGACGTAAGACAACTACCATTTTCCGATAATTATTTTCAAGGAATGTGGGCGAATGCCGTGTTTCATCATTTAGAAAAGAAAGATATGATTGATGCTTTAATAGAGTGGAAAAGAGTATTAAAAGAAAACGGGATTTTATATTTGAGAACCAAAATGGGCAAAGGACAATGGAAGGGAGAAGACGAATTGTCAGTAGGGGAACTTCGTGAATTTACCCTGCTCTCTAAAAATGAGTTGTCGAAAATGATAAAAAAGACAGGATTCAAAAAAATATCCCTAGAAATCGGAAAAGACTCGACGAGGGACATTCTCTGGCTTATAGGTTTATTTAGAAAATGAAAATCTTGAAATTTTCTTTAGGAGAACTCCAAGCGAACTGTTATTTTGTTATAGACGGCGCCGAGTGTGTCATCGTCGACCCGGCTGACGAGGCCTCCTTTATTCTCGAAGAACTTCTAAGACGAAAATTAAAATTGACGGGACTCCTTGCCACCCACGGCCACTTCGACCACATCATGGCGGTAGGCGAGATCCAGCTCTCAATTGACGCGCCATTCTTTATCGACAAGAAAGACCAATTCCTAGTCGACAGGGTAGAGGAGACCGCCGAATATTTTTTGGGTTACTCGCCTACTATCATCAAACCAAAAAAAATAGCCTATTCGACAAAAGGAAAGTTTAAGATTATAAAAACTCCGGGGCATACGCCGGGGAGCGTTTGCTATTACTTTGAGAAAGAAAAAATAATTTTTACGGGAGACACTTTGTTTAACAGGTCAATCGGGCGGTTTGATTTTTCCTACTCCAGGAAAATTGATTTAGCCGACTCTTTAATCGCTCTGTCGAAGTTGCCAGAAAAAACGGTTGTCTATCCCGGACACGGCGAGGCAACCACAATTCAAGCAGAAAAAAAGAATTTAGGAGAATTTCTTAATTTCCTTAAGTAGTATTTTCTTGTCGTTTTTTATTTTTTTATTTTCGACTTCGGCAAAGATTTTTTGCAAAACCTCCCCGATTTTTGGCCCCGGTTTGATTCCCAATGTTTTCATGACGTCGTCCCCGTTTATTTTCAAGTCTTTGACGGCAAACGGTTGTTTTTGCACTTCGGCCAATCTTTTTCTAAATAGGTCAAATCTCCATGAAGTCGGGCGCGCCCCCGAACCGATCCTGTCGCCGTATCGAAGATCGATAATGTCGTCCAAATATTCAGGCCCGACGTTTCTTATGAAACGTCTGATGGCCCGGTCGGTCTGGATCTCAGAGACGGTAAATTGGTGAAACTGAACTAAACGGACGAGCTTTTCTTTTTGTTTGTTTGAAAGTCTAAATCTATCGGCGATAACTTTGGCGAGCTTGGTTCCCGCCACCTCGTGGTTATAGAAGGTTATCAGTCCGGTTTTATCGTCGCGCCTAAATGTTTCCGCCTTGCCGACGTCGTGGATGAGGGTGGCAAAGCGCGTGATCGGGTCTTTTGAGGGACACGATTTCAACGACTGAATCAAGTGAGTGCCGACGTCATAGATGTGGTGGCGAAGCGGACTCTTTTGGGGAATCATAAAACAAATGTCGACCTCGGGCAGGATATGGGACAATAAGCCGATGTTTTTCAAAAACACCACGCCTTCAGAGGGATAGTCACTCTCTAAGATTTTCAAAAACTCGTCCCTCACCCTTTCCCAGGAAATGTTGGCGATGAGGGCAGCGTTTTTTTGGAGCGCGGCGCGCGTTTTCTCCTCGATCATGAGTCCTAACTCCGAGGCGAAGCGAACGGCGCGAATCAGTCTTAAAGCGTCCTCCTTAAATCTTTTGTCGGGGTCCCCGACGGCGCGAACTAGCTTGTTTTTTAAATCTATCTGCCCATTGTGGGGGTCGATGATTTTTTTCCCGTCATAGGCCATGGCGTTTATGGTGAAATCGCGGCGGGATAAATCTTCCTCAATCGTTTTTGCCCAAACGACTTTGTCCGGGTGGCGGAAATCCTTGTATTCCCCCTCGCGCCGGAAAGGCGTGACTTCAAAAATCATGTCGGCCTTTGGAATGGAAACGGTGCCGTAGGTGTTGTTGTAGTAAGCGTCGGGGAAGAGCTTGAGAATCTGCTCGGGGTGGGCAGAGGTGGTAAAATCCCAGTTCGTTATGGATTTTTTAAGAAACAGGTTTCTCACCGCGCCGCCAACGACATAGATTTGAAAATGATTTTTCCTGAATTTGTCCAGGAATTCAGAAACCAATTTAGGAAGAGTCACCATATTGTTATTATAATATCTTTTCCAGTTGTCTGATAATCTTATTGTACTGCGGTGTTTTTAGTTTCTTAATCGCCTCGTCAAAACTGTGCCAGTGGGCGTCGTAAAATTCTTTTTTCAAGAAATTGAAATTTACTTTTGGAACGTCAACGAGATACCAAAAGTCAAAGTGAAGCGAACAGGGGGAGCGGGGATTGCCGCTGACGTCTTTGACCGTCAGGGTAAAGGTTTCGATTTGGCCTTTCCCTATTTTGTGTCCCAATTCCTCCTCAAACTCCCGGACTACAGTGTCGGTCGGGTGCTCGTTAAGTTTTATGTGGCCCCCCGGCGGAATCCAGTCGTCGGCTTTGATGTGGTGGCCCATGTAAATAGATTTGCTTTCCCGGTTCACCGGGACAAGAAAGGCGCAGATGTGCGTATCGACGTTGACTTCTTTGGTCAGCCGGTCGGTTTCGGATATTTTTTTGAGGAATTGGTTATAGACTTTTTTATCGACGGCCAACTTCTCAAATCTCTTCAATTCCTGTTTTATTTCCTCCTGATAGTTTTTCATATTTTTGAAATCATAGATTTCAAGATATCCATGTTTTTTTTGTCGGGCCCCTCGTTATTAAAACCGGGTGTTTCGATTATAAAAGGATAGTCTTTTGTTTTTGGGTGATTTAACAGGGTTTTGAATTCTTCGCTACCAATTGTACCAGCGCCAATATTCTCGTGGCGGTCGCGGCCGGAGTTGAAAGGATCGCGGCTGTCGTTGACGTGCCAAACCTCGAGCCTGTCGAGCAAATTAAGGTCTTTTAATTTGGCAAGAAAATGGTCGAGGTTTTCATTAGTAGAGAAACGATAACCGTTTGAAAAAAGATGGCAGGTATCCAAGCAAATTCTTACGCGCTCGCTCCGTACCTCATCGACAATTCCTTTGATTTCTTCGAGTGTTTGCCCAATTTTCCTGTTGCCGGCATTTTCGATAATAAAGAAAGAATTTTCAGGTGTTTTATCGAGGACTTCTTTTATATTCTCAATTAGCACTTTGTATTTAGCGCCCGATTCGTCTTCCTTGAAAGAACCGAGATGGATAATCGAACCTTTGATCTGAAGACGCGGAGCGAGATTCAACTCGGCGATTAAAGATTGTTTGGACAGGTGCCCAATTCTGCTCTCGTCGGCGAGATTAACGAGGTAAGAAGCGTGGAAGTAGACCGGTTCGATTTTGGCCTTTGTTTTTGCCTCGACAAACGATTTGATTTGACCTTCATCATACCGGGCAAAGCTCCAGCCTCGGGGAGAGGAGGAGAAAATCTGGAGAGTGTTGCCGCCGATATTGAGAATTCTCTCGATCGCTTTGTAGTAACCCCCGGCAATCGATTGATGCGCGCCTAATTTTGTCATATCAAATTATATCAATTATACCCCTTGACAAATTAGCAGATGTGATGTAGCATTGCTAAATATGGAAGACTTGACTCAAAGACAGGTCGACATCTTGAAGGCCATTATAAAGGAATATTCGGAAACGGGAGTGGCCGTCGGGAGCGACATCCTTGAGAAAAAATACAAGCTCGGCGTGTCTCCGGCAACGATACGAAATGAAATGGTCGAGCTCGCCAAAAAAGGCTACCTCAAAAAAACCCATTTTTCCTCGGGTAGGATTCCTTCCGCCAAGGGCTTTAGATTCTACATCAAGCACCTGATGAAACAGAAGGAACTGTCAACGACGGATGAGGTCGCCTACAAAAACAGCATCTGGGACGAGCGCGAAGAAGCTCACCGGCTTCTCTCCCAGGCGACTAAAGTTCTGTCTCAGAAAACAGGCCTATTATCCTTGGCAACCACCAATTTGGGAGATCTGTACTATGCCGGCGTCGCCAACCTGTTGACCGAGCCGGAATTTTATGACTTGAACCTCTCGAGGACCCTTTTTGGAAGGCTGGACGAATACAGTTTCTGGGACAGGATTTTAAACGAGTTTGGCACAATCGACGACGAAGTCATGTGTATGCTCGGGGCCGAAGACTTCCACGACAATGCCTTTGACGACCTGGCGAGCGTCTGGGGAGAGTTTGAAGGCAACAAACTCAAGGGTATCGTCGGCGTCGTCGGGCCAAAAAGAATGTTGTACGAAGAAGTCATTCCGCAAATAAGGTATTTTTCCCATCTTATAGGAGATATTATTAAAGAACAAGGTCAATAACGATGAAACCTCAAAAAAAAGACACCAGCAAATTAGAAGTAGAGCAACTTAAAAAACAAATAGACGAGTACAAGAACAAATATTTAAGGGCGCTCGCGGATTACCAGAATTTGGAGAAAAAGACCAGGGAGGAAAGACAAGCTTTGATCAAATCCGCCAACAATCATTTGATTTTGCGCCTGCTGCCGTTTCTTGATACCTTGGAAAAAGCGGAAGTCTTTGTCAAAGACGAAGGACTGAAGTTGGCTAAAAGTCAACTCGAGGCAATTTTAAAAGAGATGGGTCTTGAAGAAGTCGAGGTCTTGAACCGCGAATTTGACCCGCACTTTTGCGAGGCGGTCGAGATGGTCACCGGAGACAAAGACAACCAAGTGGTAGAAGTTTTGCAAAAAGGGTATAAATTGGAAGAGAGAATATTGAGGCCGGCTCAAGTTAAAGTGAGCAAAAAAGTTAATTAAAAGTTTATTATTAAATTAAATACTATGGCAAAAATAATCGGAATCGATCTAGGAACAACCAACTCTTGCGTCGCGGTTATGGAAGGCGGTAAGCCGAAAGTAATTCATTCGGCCGAAGGAAGAAACGTCATTCCCTCGGTTGTTGATCCGGTAAAGCGGATCGTCGGGGATGTCGCCAAGCGCCAGATGGTGGTCAATCCAAGAAACACCATTTTCTCCATCAAAAGACTGATGGGGCGAAGATTTAGCGACCCCTCGGTTGAAATAGACAAGAAATGGCTCCCGTATACCATCAAGGCCGGCCGAGACGACATGGCCGTCGTTGAAGTCGAAGGGAAAACCTATACGCCTCAGGAAATCTCGGCGATGATTTTGCAAAAAATCAAGGCCGATGCCGAAGCCTATCTCGGGGAAAAAGTCGAAAAAGCCGTCATTACCGTTCCGGCATATTTTGACGACGCCCAGCGCCAAGCCACCAAGCAGGCGGGCGAGATCGCCGGGCTCGAGGTCGTTCGTATCATCAACGAACCGACCGCCTCCTCTTTGGCTTATGGCCTCGATAAGAAACATGCCCACACGATTGCCGTTTACGACTTGGGTGGGGGAACTTTTGATATCACTGTCTTGGAATTGGGCGAGGGAGTCTTTCAAGTGAAGGCGACCAACGGCGACACCCACCTCGGGGGAGACGATTTTGACAAGGTGATCTTGGACCACATCGCCGAAGAGTTCAAAAAAGAAAATGGCATCGACCTCAAAAAAGATCCGCAAGCGCTTCAGCGCTTGAGGGACGCGGCCGAAAAAGCCAAGATAGAACTGTCAACCAGCATGGAGTCCGAAATCAACCTGCCGTTCGTCACGGTCAGGGAAGGACAACCTTTGCACTTGGTGATGAAATTGACACGGGCAAAATTGGAATCTTTGATCGGGCACTTGGTGACCAAAACCTTTGAATCGGTCAAAGCGTGTCTCAAAGACGCCAAAGTCGATACGTCAAAGATTAACGAAGTCGTACTGGTTGGAGGAATGACGAGAATGCCATTGGTTGTTGCCGAAGTGAAGAAGTTCTTTGGCAAGGAGCCGAATAAATCGGTCAATCCGGACGAGGTTGTCGCCGTCGGGGCGGCGGTACAGGCCGGAGTTTTGACCGGCGAAACCAAGGACGTCGTCCTCTTGGACGTGACTCCTTTGACTCTTGGCGTCGAAACCTTGGGAGGAATGATGACGCCTTTGATTACGAGAAACACCACCATTCCGACCGAAAAGATGGAAACGTTCTCGACCGCCGGAGACAACCAAACCCAGGTAGAAATTCATATCCTCCAGGGAGAGCGGCCGATGGCGCGAGACAACAAATCGCTCGGGCGATTTGTTCTGGACGGAATTCCACCTGCTCCTCGCGGTGTCCCACAGATAGAAGTTTTTTTTGATATTGATGCCTCGGGAATTTTGTCGGTTACAGCCAAAGACAAAGCCACTGGGAAGAGCCAGGGAATAAAGATCACCGGGTCGACAGGGCTGAATAAGGAAGAAATCGAAAAAATGAAAGAGGAGGCAGAAAAGAATGCCGACAAAGATAAAGTAGAAAAAGAAAAGATCGAAGTGAAAAACCGAGCCGACCAACTGGTTTACACCGCCGAAAAAGCCCTGAAAGATGCGGGGGATAAAGTCGACGCAAAAGTGAAAACTGAGGTCGAAGGAAAAATAAAGGAGCTCAAAGATGCCATCTCCAAAAATACCAAAGAAGAGATGGATGCGAAAACAAAAGAGCTCTCTGACTCTTTGCAGAAAATCGGCCAGACGATGTACCAGGGCCAGCAAGGTGCGCCACAGCAACCCGGTCAACCTCCCAAAGAGGAAAAACCAGCTTCGGACAAGAAAAAGGATAAGGTAGAAGAAGGAGAAGTGGTAAACTAATTGTTATGGCTGATTACTATGAAGTTCTCGGAGTTGGCAAAAGCGCGTCCGACACGGAAATAAAAACTGCTTATAGAAAGCAGGCCCTCAAGTGGCATCCGGACCGCAATAAATCCGCCGGAGCCCACGAAAAATTCAAAGAGATAAACAAGGCCTTCGAGGTTTTATCGAACCCCCAAAAGAAACAAATGTACGACCAGTACGGCGAAGCCGCCTTCAAGGGTGCACCCGGTGCAGGACCCGCCGGTGCGGGTAACCAATACTATCAGCAAGGTCCCTTCCACGTCTATACAAATTTCGGCGGCGAGGGCAATCCTTTTGAGAACTTCGACTTTGGCGGGTTTTCCGATCCGTTTGACATTTTCGAGCAATTTTTTGGTTTTCAATCGCCATTCTCAAGGGGAAGAAGAGAACAGCATAGGGAGATTTTTCAGATCACTTTGGATTTTGACGAGGCCGTCCACGGTGTCCAAAAAGAAACCGTCGTTAAAGGAGACAAGAAAACCATCAAAATCCCGGCCGGGGTCGACGACGGAACGACGATAAGATTTGCCGAATTTGATCTTCAGGTTAGAGTCAAGCCGCACAAAAGTTTTAAGCGCCAAGGGCAAGACATTTATTTAGAGCAAGAAATTTCCTATCCGACGGCGGTCTTAGGCGGAGTGGTAGAAGTAAAAACAATCGATAACCCGGTTAAACTTAAAATAAGACCAGGAACGCAACCGGGGACAACAGTTCGTTTGCGTGGGCAAGGAGTCCCTTATCCTAATTCCACTAGGCGGGGTGACCAGTACGTCATCTACAAAATCTCCGTGCCGGAAAGAATTTCCCACAAAACCAAAAAAATCCTCGAAGAGTTGGAAGAATTAATTTAAAATAAACTAACCAAGAAAGAATGGCCCCGGTTTTTTAATTGGATAGTTTTTTGCTAGTTCTTCGGCTCTTTCATCTAATTTTTTCATTCTCGCTTCTTCCCTTGCCTGTGCTTTAGGGCCGAATCGTGGCACTCCAACATAAATTTTCCACGCTAGCATTATTGCGTCGTATTCTGCTTGTGCCCTGATCTTGTCCCTATTTATTGTTAAATTTGCCATAGCTTTAGCCGACAACAAAATTATTGGGAGGTCGACAATCAAGGTCTCTGGCCGATTGTTTAAAAGTAGATGCGATAATCCAATAAGAGCTTCTGCTCCAATACCAAGACCAATTATATTATTAGTTATTTTTCTATCAACACCGGCTAGAAACGTATTTCTTCTCGGGGGTTTTAAATTTAAAACTTTTTTTTCCATCGGGAGCAATTATATTATTTATTATTCTTATTGTCAAATAGCTCCAAAAATGAGAAAATGAAGAATGGAAATCAAGACAAACGCAGAAAATCTAAAAAACTACAAACAATATCTCCACGTCCAAGAGAGGGTAGAGCGGTTTCTAAAAAAGCAGGGCTACCTGAAGACAGATTTGCCTATTTTATCTCCCGCCCTCATTCCCGAATCTTACATGGAGGTTTTTGAAACCGAGCATAGGTTTTTGGACAAAAGAGGAAAACTGTATCTTGCCCCAACTCCGGAATTATTTATGAAGCGCCTTCTTTCGTATGGAGTCGGCAGCTGTTATTATCTTGGAAAGAGTTTTAGAAACGGAGAACTACCCTCTAACCTCCATTCGCCCGAGTTTGTCATGTTGGAATACTACAAAGTCGGCGCCGACTACATGGATATTGCCCATGAACTTTTAAACATGCTTCAGTATATTGCTGGCGGAAAGAAAATAAAATACCAGGGAAAAAATGTCTCTTTAACCAGGTGGGAAAAAATCACCGTTGCTGCGGCCTTCAAAAAATATTCGGGCATCGCCGTGAGAGAACTATTTGACCATAAGCTATTTCTCGCCGCCGCGGAAAAGAAAGGCTACAGGGTTAAGGGATTTTCTTACGAGGACGTCTGGAGCCAAATTTATTCCCAAGAAATAGAACCCCGCCTGGGGACAGACGGTTACCCGACTTTGATTTATGACTACCCAAAAGAATTTGCCGTCTGCGCCAAATCAAATCCCGATGGTAAGACTGTCCAACGCTTTGAATTTTATATCTCGGGCATTGAACTGGGAGATTGTTACACCGAACTCACAGACTGGAGGGAGCAGGAAAAAAGGATGAATGAAGAACAATTAAAGAGAAAAAAATTAAAAAGAGTCAATCATCCGGTTGACAGGGGGTTTATCGAGGCGTTAAAATATGGACTTCCCCACTGCTCGGGGATTGCCATAGGCTTTGAAAGGCTGGCAATGATATTTACGGGTGTTGACTCGATTAATAAATTAAGGCTGATAAATATTCTATGAGAATAAACGCGGGCAACTTGAAAAAAGGCGAGTTCGTCGAGCACTTGGGAGAAATTTGGCAGGTACAGAAGGCCGATTTTTACTCTCCTGGAAAAGGTTCGGCACTCATGAAGGCGAGGATAAAGAATGTCATTACCGGAAAGAATGTCGACTACACCTACAAGTCAAACGAACAGGTGGAGACGGTCGACGTCGAGTCCATCGAGATGCAGTATCTATACAAAGACAGCGAAAGCCTTTATTTCATGGACCCGAGAACCTATAACCAATTTTCCGTCCCTTTGTCCGTCGTCGGCGACGTTCACCGGTTTTTCAAGGAAGGAGACAGGATGTTTGTCTATCTCCACAACGACAAACCGTTGACCATTAGGCCACCGATGAGCATTCAACTCAAGGTGACCGGGGCCGAGGACGCCGTCAAAGGCGACACCGTTTCCGGCGGCGCTAAAAAGGCGGTTACCGTTGAAACCGGCGTTACCGTCTTGGTTCCTTTATTTGTCAAAGTCGGAGAAACCATAAGCATCAATCCGGAAACGGGAGAGTATACCGGGAGAGTGTAGTCGGGAGTATACTTATAGTATGGCAACCGTCGGTGAAATATTAAAAGAAGAACGCTTGGTGAAGGGGCTTCAACTGAAAGACATCGAAAAACAAATAAGAGTCCGCGAAAAGTATCTCAAGGCGCTAGAAGACAATAACTGGAACTTTTTTTCTTCAAAAATATACATCATCGGAATCCTTAAGAATTATTCGAGGATTCTCGGCTTGGACTCTAAAAGAATTCTGGCTTTCTTCAGGCGCGATTACGAAAGACAGGAGGAGGTCAAATTCAAGGAAAGAGTCTCCTCAAGCTACCTGGCACCCCAGTCGAAAAAACTTTTGCGCATGGCAATCGTCGGGGGCTTGCTAATATTTTTAATATATTTTGTCTACCAGCTGAAAATATATTTTTCTCCGCCCACCCTCACGATCACGACCCCAGCTACTTTCAGCTTTACAACGGAAGATAAAGTCACCGTCACCGGCCTGACTCAAAAAGAAGCGACGCTGAAAATTGTCGGGCAACGAATTTATTTAGACGAAAACGGGCGCTTCACCTATGACTTTCCTTTGAAGGAGGGGAATAATAAAATCGTTTTTGAACTGATAGGCGCAAACGGCAGGAAAACGACGATAGAAAAAACCTTCACGAAGACTTCACCTAAATAACCCCATCAACTCCCTGACGTTTTTAATATTGGCCGGGCTGAAGATTTTTTTTAAACCGAGTCGTCGGGCCGAGGTGATGACTTTTTCCTCGAGGTATGTTTTTCTGACTTCGCCCAAGAGCCCGACCTCGCCCAAGAAAAGCGAACTACCCGGTACGGGCGTATTCTTAAAAGAGGAAATCAAAGAAGCGATCAAACCGAGGTCGCTCGCCGTCCCTTCGACCGTCACGCCGCCGATGACGTTGGCGTAGACGTCGAACCGGTCGAGGGGGATCTTTAGATATTTTTGAGCGACCGCCAAAAGCAGCAACACCTTGTTATAAGATAGCCCCTTGACGACGCGCCTCGGATAGGCGAGAACCGTCGGCGTCACCAAGGTTTGGATTTCAAAAAAGAGCGGCCTCGCGCCACTGGCGACTCCTATAAGGGCCTTGCCGGGTTCGAGTTGGCGCTTCTCTTCGACAAAGACCATTGGGTCGTCGACCTGGCGTAAGCCCGAGGAAGTCATTTCAAAAATTCCAATCTCGTCAGTGGCCCCGAAACGGTTTTTTGAAGCGCGAATCAGGCGATAGTTGGAAACCTTTTCCCCTTCAAAATTCAAGACGGTGTCGACGAAGTGTTCGAGCGTTTTTGGCCCGGCAATTTCTCCCTCTTTGGTGACGTGGCCGACAATGATTACCGTCACGCCATTTTTTTTGGCAAACGTCACCAGTTTTTTTGCCGTTTCCTTGAGCTGGGAGACCGAGGCAACCGCGCCCTCGATCTCTTTCGAATAGACGGTTTGAATGGAGTCTATTACCAAAACCTCGATTTTGTCTTCAAGATTGGTGGCCGATTCAATAATTCCCTCGATCTGCAAGTCGTTGCTGAACAAAAATTTGTCCAAATCTATTTTCAACCTGTCGGCACGGCCCTTGACCTGTTCTCCCGACTCCTCCCCTGATATATACAGCGTCTTTATGTTTTTCAAAATCTGCAAGACCAAGGTCGATTTGCCTATGCCTGGTTCTCCGGTCAAAAGAATGACCGACCCGGGGACAACCCCGCCCCCGACGACGCGGTCGAATTCGGCTACCCCAGTTGGTATTCGGGAAGCCGCGTGCGACTTGATTTGTTTTAGAGAAGTAATGGATATTTTTTTGACCGACTCTGATTTTTTTGACGACCCTTTGGCAAGGTCGGGCCTTTCCGTCATCGTGTTCCACCCCCCGCAGTCAGGGCATTTGCCGTACCAGGAAGCCGAGCCATAGCCGCAGTTTTTACAGACAAAGAGTGCCATATTTACATTTTTTCAACCGTTTTAATTCCCAAAAGTTTGAGTCCCTTTTTAATGACGTTGGCCGTTGCCTTGGTTATGAGGAGCCTCGACTTTCTAGTTTGTTCGGTGGATTTGAGAATGGGATTTTTTTGGTAGAAGAGGTTAAACTGGGAAGACAGCTCGTAAAGATAGTTGGCGATAAGATTGGGTGAGTAATTTTCTGCCGATTTTGAGACAACCGCGGGGAATTGATAGAGTTTGCGAAGAAGATTTATATCGTCGCTGTTTTTATCAACTTTATCTGCATTAAACTCAGTTCCCTTAGCTTTCCCGAGGACGCTTTGGCATCTGACATATGTATAGACAAGATAAGGCGCCGAGTTTCCGTCAACGGCAATTGACTCGCCGATGTCAAAGGCGATCGGGGAGTCGGTCCCTTGCTTCAGGAATGAATACTTGACCGAGGCCACCGCCAGCGTTTCTGCCGTGGTCTCGTCGCATTCAAACTGCTTTAATATTTTTTCCTTGATTTGGTCTATCAACCAATTGCCTTCGATTATATTGCCTTCTCTCGAAGACATTTTTCCGGTCTTCAACTTGACCCATTCATAAACCAGATGATACTGCCTGTTTTTATATTTATTTTCGTCCAAGAGCTCTTGGACTTTAAAGGTAACCTTAAAAAAACTCGTTTGCTCCGGGGTGACGACGTGGATCACTTTATCAAGGTCGCCAAACTCCGAGAATTCTTTCTCCGCCAAGGCCAATTCCTTTCCTTCATAGGTCGGGAAACCTTTTGAGTTTATAAACACACGGGTGTCAAGGCCATATTTTTTGCCATTAAAGACGATCGCCCCCTGGCTTTTCTCGAGAACCCCGTCACCCAAGGCTTTTTTGCAGATTTCCAGGCCTCTTTTGTAGAATTCGCTTTCGAAATAAAACCTTTCAAACCGGCTGTCGACTCTTTTATAAACTTCGTTGAAATAGTCCAGGCTCCATTGTCTGGTTTCCTTCCAAAGGGGCATGATTTTTGGATTCTCGTCATAAATCATTTCGTTGATTTCAAGAATTTCTTCTTTGGCTTTTTCGTTCTCTTCATAAGCGCGGGTTCCCTCGGTATACATTTTGCCTATAAATTCAATTTTGTCTTTCAAAGTCTTGAACTTTTTCCAGTCTGCACCCGATTGACCGATTCCGTATAAGCATTTGGCGATGTGAAGGCCGACGTCTCCTTGGTAATTGACGGGTATTACGTTGTTGCCAACGGCGGCAAATATTCTGACAATTGCCTCACCCGTTGAGATGTTTCGTAGGTGCCCGATATGGAATAGTTTGTGGGTATTCGGGTGGGCAAACTCGACCATGATTTTTTTGTTTTTGCCCAGGTGATAGGCGGGAAAGTCAAACTTTTCTTTAGCTAGTTTTTGAGCAAAGTCGAGGAAAACATTGTCGTTTATCCAAAAGTTTATGAAGCCCGGTTTGACGACCTCTATTTTTTCGACGTATTTAGAACTCGGAAAATGTTTCTTAATCTCTTCGGCAATCTCCAGCGGGCTTTTTTTCAGTTGTTTGGTCAATTTGAGGGCAACCGAGGTAGAGTAGTCGCCGTGGGCAGGATTAGTAGGTGGGTTAAGATCAGGAGCAAATTCATTACTACCAATTTTATTTAAAGTTTCTCCAAGGGCGTGTAAAAGCTTTTCTCTAATCATTGGTTATTATGATAACAAAAATTTGATAGAATTAAAAAACAATATGTGGTTTTGGTATGCGTTTTCTTCGGCTCTAGTTTCGGCTATTTCGGTTATTCTCAACAAAAAAGCCTTAAACAATATAAGCGCCTCACTAGTTTCTTGGGCTTTGTTTTCTTTTTCGATCCCGTTTCTGATCTATCCGGCCCTTAAAGACGGCCTGCCTAAGCTCAATACCATTTTCTGGTTGGCGACTTTGGCCTCCGTTTTTAGTTTTGCCTATTTAAAAACGTTGGCCTTAAAATCGTTAAAAGGGAATTTAGTATCTGAGGTGGTTCCGCTCGCCTTTTTTGGCATCGTCTTCCAATACATCCTTGCCTTAATTTCTTTGTCGGAATCGATAAGAATTTTTCCGTTAATTGGGTTATTACTAGTTGTCGTTGGCGGCTATTTCCTCAAAGTCGAGGAGGCAAAAGAAAACATTTGGAAACCGTTCAAAACATTGTTGACGAATAAGAGTTCACGAGCCTATTTATTCGCCGTGACCATGATGCCCTTGACTTCGATTTTTGACAAATTTGCCTTGAAAAATATCCAGCCGGTCAATCAATCATTTTTGTTACTGCTGGAGAATATAATGATGACGGCGTTGATCAGTTTTTACATAATCAGCAAAGACAGGCAATGGGTTGCCAGCTTAAAAAATAATTTTTGGAGTCTGTCTTTGAACGGAATCGTCTATACTGCGCTCGCTCTCCTTTATTTATACGGAATTACCGACGGGCCGGTAGCGCTCGTTTCCGGGATCAAAAAGTTGGAAGTATTTTTTGTTTTGCTATTTGCCTGGTTTCTTTTTGGCGACAAACCGAAAGGTTCGGTTTGGCTCGGCAGTTTAATAATGCTAGCCGGAGTAATTTTGATTAAAGTCGGTTAAGTTTCCTCCAGCTGAAAGATATAGAGTCCCCATTTTTCCAGATCTTTTTTCTTCCAAAGCTTGATGGCCTTGTGGATCTTGTGGAAATCTTTTACCTTGCGGTCAAAAAATCTTCCGGTTCTCTTGCCTTTTTCATCTATCTCGTTGAATCTAATGATGTCGCCCTTTTTCAGCTTGAATTTTGCCAACCTAGCTTCGAGTCGGTTATATCTGTCTTTACTAAAATATTTTTTTGGAATGGTGTAATTTACTATTTTCATATCACTTTATTCTAATTATTCTGTTAATAGAAGTAAATCTGTTCGAATTTTCATAATAGGGAGGGACCTTTTCTCCCCTCGAAAACCCAAAGGCCCCGGCAATCAGTACCCTCGCCGGCTCTATTCCTTTTCGGCCTTTGTCCTTGACGTGTCTGTGGACGTCTCCGGGCAAAACCAAGACTAGTTTCTCGAGAGGTTTAGGATCAATTACCTGATCGTTGACGTAAAATACCGTCCCTTCGGTTAAAGGAAGGTATATTTCCATGCCCTGTTCGTGAACTTCTTCCAGGGTGTCGACCCCGGAAGGAACGCGCTGATTGAGAATCAGCAAATCCCTTGGCAGATTATCTTCTTGGGGCGTCCTGTGGAAAACGTGGTAACGTAGTTCTTCGCCGTTTTCGTGCCGGTGGACCAGTCTTGAGGCGCCGTTTGATAAGATTACTTGTCTGAATAATTCTCGGGGCGGCCATTTTGCTATTTCTGTTGCCAAATAACTCATCAGCCCAACCAATTGACCGGCGAGGTTTTTTACTTCTTTCTCGTCGCTTTTTTTGTTGACGGCGACACCCTTGTTTTTTTCAAGGAAATTCGATAACAGGTCATTATAACGGGGGAATAGGGTAGGTAGGGAGAGGCCGATATTTTGTCCGGTCCATAGTTCCGCCACAACCGCATTATACCAAAAGGAAGCGTTGAATTATTCTAGCAATTGGAATACAATATTACAGCGTATGAGAAGTAAATTAACACTCCTTTTAATATTGGTCGGTTTGTTTATTGCCTTTGTTGTGATCCGCTTCTTCATTTTCGACCGCAGCAACGCTTACGGCAGGCTAAAGGTAGTATCGTCTCCGGCGTCATCTGTATTTATCAACAACGAGCTCATTGGCAAGACGCCGATAAACGAGGCGAAATATAAAGTGGGGGAATATCTTTTGAAGCTGATACCCGAAGGAACGGCCACCGATACCGCCTCTTGGAACGGCAAGGTCAATGTCTTTAAAAATGCCCTGACCTATGTCAATCGAGAGCTCGGGAGCTCGGACATCGCCTCGGCCGGCGAGATTTTTACGACCGAGAAAATGTCCACCCCTCCCAAAAACAGCAGCTACGGAGAAATCTATGTCGAAACCGAACCCCAGGGGGCAATCGTCACTTTGGACAACGACGAAAAAGGGGTGGCGCCACTTATCTTGCAGGACGTCTTGCGCGGAGACCACGAACTCTCGGTTTTTATGCCGGGGTTCTTCCGCCGCACCCAAAAGATTAACGTCGACCCGGGGTTTCGAGTGAACGCCGCATTCAAGCTGGCTCTTGACCAAAGCCAAACGAGCGTCAATCCGACGCCCAAGCAGGCGAGTCAATCAGCCGCAACCGGCATTACCTATATCACGATCGACGACAATCCCCAAGGTTGGCTCCGGGTCAGGGAAGACTCCTCGGTCGACGCCACGGAGGCGGCCAAAGTAAAACCCGGTGAAAAATACGAATTTATAGAGGAAAAAAGCGGTTGGTACAAGATCAAATACAACGACAACGCGGACGGACTGGTCGAGGGAGAATTCACCGAAGGCTGGGTCTCGGCCGAATACTCGACCAAGAGCGAAGAATAATCTACTTACCCTTCCAAACCACCTTGTTATAAAGAATATACGAGTAGGGGATTATTACCAAGGCGATGATCAATACCTTGTAAAGGTACCAAAGTTCTCTACCAAAAAGGGAAGTCAGGATTTGTAATCCGACGGCCTGAATGACAATCGAACCGGACGAGACAACATTAAATTTAATGAAACTAGATAGTAGGCTCCCGCTCCCGCCCTCGATTTTTTTGTGTTTGAAGCTCCAGAAGTTGTTGAGGAGGAAATTTGAAACGATGGCGGTCTCTGTGCTCATCAAAGTCGCCAGCCATACCGTCAGGCGCATTTTTTGAATGCCTACGTATGACAGGCCAAAATCGATCGCAAAACCGATGAGTCCGACGACGACGAATTTAATGAAGGAGGAATGGGATAAAACATAAAATATGGTGTGGAGAGTGTATTGGGGAGCGTTGATTTTTGATTCTCCGGTTAGCCTTTCTTTGAAATTAACCGGCACCTCGGCGACGACCGCCCCTTCCTTTAGGGCAAAGTCCAAGAATGCCACCTGGAAGACATAACCGGAATAGTTTTGCAGGTGGTCATAAGCTTTCTTCACGAGCCAGAATTTAACCGCCCGATATCCATTCGTCCACTCGGTTACAGTTAGTTTCATGAACCCGAGGCGGACAAATAAATTTGCCCCGGCAGACAAGATTTTCCGGTGCAGACCCCAGTTGGCAGGGATAGACCCGCCCTTGGCGTATCTCGTTCCTACGACAAAGTCGGCTCCCTTCTCAATTTCCCGGATAAAAGCCGGAATTCTTTCCGGTTCGTGTTGGCCGTCGGCGTCAATTTCAAAAACGAGATAGGGATTGATTTTTTCTTCGGCGTATTTGAAACCCCTGATGTAGGCCTTGCCCAATCCCTCCTTGTCGGTTTCCAACAGGTGGAGATTTTGATATTTTTTCTGGAGCTTTTTGACCGCCTCGATGGTTCCGTCGGTAGAGCGGCTATCGACGATCAAAACGTGCAGCTCCCAATTGGGGAGGTGGGTCGACTGTTCGAAGATTCGTTTAACGAGATCTTCTATGCTGCCCTTTTCGTTGAAAGTCGGGGCAACGACGACAACTTTTTTCATAGGTTTTTGAAGTAATCGATGGTCATTTTTAATCCTTTCTCGAACCCCACTTTCGGACTCCATCCCAATATTTTTTTTGCCTTCGTTATATCCGGACACCTTCTTTTCGGGTCGTCTTCAGCGATAGGCATATATTCAATTTTAGATTTTGAGTTAACCAACTTTTTGACCAAGCCGGCCACTTCCAAGACGGTCCTTTCGTCCGGGTTGCCGATGTTGACGATTTCTCCTTTGAGATTGGCCTTTGTTCCGAGTAAATAAAGCCCGGTCACCATATCGGAAACGTAACAAGAAGAGCGTGTTTGCTTGCCGTCGCCATAGACGGTCAACGGCTTGCCCGTAAGAGCTTGGTTGATGAAGTTGGAGATAAACCGGCCGTCCTCGCGGCTCATATTCGGCCCGTAGGTGTTGAAAATTCGGGCGAGCCTGGCGTCAATATTATATTTCCTGATGTAGGCCGAAATGACCGCCTCGGCAAATCTTTTACCTTCGTCGTAAACGGCCCGGGGTCCGGTGGTGTGGACGCTGCCGTGGTAGGTTTCCGGTTGGGGGCTGACCTCGGGGTCTCCGTAAACTTCAGAAGTCGAGGCAAAAACAAAGGTTTTACTGCGGCTTTGCACAAAAAAATCCAGGATATTAATGACTCCTATACTGTTGACCTTGAAGATTTCAAAAGACAGCCTTTCGAAGTCGGCCGGCGAGGCGGGGGAGGCCAGGTCGTAAACCAGGTCGAAAGACGGCAAACCCGAGTAGTCGTAATCGATAACGTCGGCTTCAATAAAATGAAAGTTCTTGTTGCCGGAAAATTCCTTGATGTTTCTGGGCTGTCCGGTGACGAAGTTGTCGACCGCCCAAACGACGTCGCCCTTGCCCAAAAAAAAACGAACCAAATGGCTGCCAATAAAACCGGCGCCGCCCGTCACGAGTACTTTCATAAAGGACGGCCGATGGAATAATATTTAAATCCCAACTTTTTCATGTGGGCCGGGTT
>CAYJKR010000013.1:0-33139 GCA_964371165.1 uncultured Gammaproteobacteria bacterium | reverse complement strand
GCGACTTCTCCTTGTTTTAACAATTATATCATGCTGTTATAATACTGTTTCATGACAGAAAGAAAGTACGGACTGGAGAAAAGGGCGTATAGTTTTTCATACGCCCATTCTAAAGGTCCGTGTCGAAAAAGGGATAATAAAGAAGTGCCAAGAATTATAAAACAGACTGTTTTTGCTTATACCGATCCTGAAGCATTCAATTTTGCAAAAAAAGCCCGGGTGATCGGCCCTTGCGGACACAAATACAATAAAGTTTAGTTATATGTTATTATTTAAATATGAATCAACTCAATACTTTTTTTTACTCTCTCAAGCAGTCGCTATTTAACCCCTCCTACTACAAAGACGTTGCCAAGACAAAGTTCTGGTTTTCTTTCAAATACCTCTGGTTTTTGCTGATGATTATAGTTTTGATAAAGGGCGTTACTTTCGGCGCCTCGTATTTAAAAAATCGACCCTACATTGCGCCAGGAGTAAATCAAGTTATGAACAGGGTCTCCAATATCTATCCCGAAGGCTTGGAACTGAAAATAACCAACGGCCAGCTTTCAACCAATATGGAAGAGCCGTATATTTTTGACCTGGAGGAACAACGGGAGTGGAACGACCCGCGCCATCTTATAGTCATCGATACTCAAGGGTCGATTGAGGACTACCCCTATTACAACGCCTATGTTCTGGCGACCAAAAATGCCGTCGTCTATCCGTCAAAAGCACAAAACAACACCATCCAGCAAACCAGCGTTTTCTATTTCCGCGACTTGAAACAAAATCTCTCTGTAAACAAAGGCGTCGTCGACAACTTCTTAAACACGGTCAAGCCCTATGCGCAAAAGGCGACCCTGTTTATCGACTGGCTGGTTGTCTCCGGCCTGATACTATTCTTGCTCTTCGGATCCTTATTTTGGGCTCTCGGAATTATGTTTATCTTGCTGTTTTTGAACGTCGTCGTCTGGCTCGTCAGCAAAATTGTCGGCGCCCGGTATTCTTACGGGCAGCTTTTTAAAGTAAGCATGCACGCCGTTACCTGGCCAATTTTGACGAGCGAAGTAATCAAATACCTGAAGTCTCCTTTTCCCAATTTCTTCGCCATCATCTTTTTGCTCTGGTCAATCACGATCCTTTTCTCCTTGAAAGAAGAACCCAAGGTAGCATTCATGACTCCCGCCAAAAAGACGAGAAGGCCAAAAAGGGCCAAGAAATAAATTTGTTATCATGAATTTATGACTATCCTCATTGCCTATGCGACTTACTCCGGTGGCACCCAGGCGGCCTGCGAATTTCTCTCTCAAACCTTGACTGGATTGGGGCACCAAGTGACGACTAAAACCATCGGCGAAGTGACGTTCGAGGATACCTTGCCATATGACCTAAGGATCTTTTCCGGACCGACCTGGGACAACGAAGGGTTGGAGGGCCAGCCCCACGTCGATTTTGTCTCCTTCATGAGAAACAACGCTGAAAAGAAAATGGAAGGCAAGCCGTGCGCTGTTTTTGGGCTGGGGGATTCCTCTTACGGTCATTTCTGCGACGCCGTCAATATGACCGAAGAGTTCCTCAAAAAAGCCGGGGCGAAAATTATCGGTACGTCACTCAAAATCGACGGCTACCTGTTTAACCTGGACGGCAACAACAAACTCCTGACAGACTGGGCCAATAGCCTCAAAGTCTGACTGCGTTTGATATAATTCTTGTAGCCGCAGTGGTGAAATGGCAGACACGCAGGATTTAGGATCCTGTGCCCTAATCGGCGTGGGGGTTCAACTCCCTCCTGCGGCACATTTAATAATCCGCTTGTTATTTAGAATTTTTCTGGTATACTGTATACAAGATCGTAAGTTCTGCTTTTAAATTTTTTAATTTTTAAGTTCTTCTTAACTTTTTTTAGGAGAGCTTTGAGCTCTTACCATCTTTTTACCAGTTACGGGATTTTTTTATGTATCAAAGACGTCTCCGTCCGCAGTATAGGAACAACCGTTTCCGCAGGCCGTTCAGGCCCCAAACCAGATTCGGACGACCCGGGAACATCCACGAATTCATAAGAAAAGCCACTGTCAGAGTCTCTGATGTTTTGCCTCTGCCTGTAGATGAAGTACTATTTAGCAGCCTTGACCTACCGGAATCACTCAAGACGACAATTGCTCGTCATGGGTATACCACTTTGATGCCTATCCAGGCCCAGGGTATCCCCGCGATTCGCGATGGAAAAGATGTCATCGGTATTGCCAATACAGGTACAGGAAAAACAGCAGCGTTTTTGATCCCCTTGGTTGAAAAAATCCTCAAGGATTATTCGTACCGGGCTTTAATCATAAGCCCGACAAGGGAATTGGCCCTGCAGACCAGGGACGAGCTAAGAAAATTTTCAGGCAATATGCCCATTTTCAGCGCCTTCTGCATCGGTCAGTCCTCGATGGGGGATCAAATACGCGAATTGAGGAGGGACCCGCACGTCGTCGTCGGAACACCGGGGCGACTGAAGGATCTCATCAACCGGGGAGTGTTGAAACTCGGCAATTTCAAGATGATTATCTTGGACGAGGCCGACCAGATGCTAGACATGGGATTCATCCACGACATCAAGGAAATCATTTCCTACCTGCCGCCTAGCCGGCAATCGCTGTTTTTCTCGGCGACATTGTCGCCGACAATCACTCGACTGATCGAGTCTTTTGTCAAAAACCCGGTGACGATTTCCGTCAAAAGACAGGAAACCGTCAGCCACATTAGGCAGGACATCGTCAAGGTCGATAGGATAACGCCCAAGATAGAGAAACTGGCGTCGCTTTTAAAACAGGAGGAGTTCAAGAAGGTTTTAGTTTTCGGCCGAACCAAATACGGAGTGGAAAGGATTTCGAGGGATCTCTTCAGGCGGGGATTTAAAGTAACCTCGATCCACGGAGACAAAGCCCAACGCCAACGCCAACAGGCGATTAGGATGTTTAAGGAAGACGTCGTAAAAATAATGATAGCAACCGATGTTGCATCGCGCGGCTTAGATATCGCCGACGTCTCCCACGTTATCAACTACGACATCCCTATGACTTACGAAGACTATATTCATAGAATCGGTAGAACCGGTCGGGCCTATACTGCGGGCGTAGCTCTATCCTTCGTCGAGGAAGAACAATCATTTCGATAACTGGAGCGCTCCCCAGATCATGATTACCGCCGCAGAGAATCTAATCACATAAACTTTAAGCGTATGTTTTTCGAGAAGAGTTGGCGCTACTATTGAGAGAAAAAAAACAATCACCATTGAGAGAGGCAAGGAAATTATTATCGAGGTGATTCCAACATTTACCCCGTAGGCAAAGTTGGCGGTAAAATTATAAATCACCTGGAAAATGCATAATACTAAAACCGGATAAATTTGGTTGGCTTTTAACGACTTTAGATCTTTTTTGAAAAATAAAACTGTCGGAAGAATCACGACCATATTAACGATCATTATCCATACTGTAACGGTAGGCAAATCATTCTTTACCATGGCTAGTTTTATAAAAACGCTGTTTAGCGCCAAAGATGCCATGGCAAAAAGGGCAACCCATACGCCGGGTTTAAAAAAAGAGTTTAGCTTCATTTTTTCGTCGATGCTGGAAAACATTCCCGCCACTATAATTAAGAAAACAAGAATATACTGAAGGTTTGATAATTTTTCTTGGAGAAATAAGCTACCTAATAAAACGGTAAATATTGTTTTAAAGTTAAAAAGTGGTGTTATTGCAGATGCGTCGAGCTTATAATTTGCAAAAATATAAAGGAGATAAAACAAGCCGAAAAAAACACCAGCGCCTATAACCGGTGGCCAATCTTTCGGTATTCCGGCATGATTCATAAAACCAATGGCTCCGGTAAAAACTAGGGTTATTAGGGTCAACATAAAATTAAAAAGCCAAGGGTTTTTTATCGAATGTTTGCTAGTAAATTTTGTAATTAGTACTGTGAAGGTCGAGGCAAAGGCAGCAATCCAGGCGTAAATATAAAATGGCATTTTAGAGATTAATTATTGGTTCCGATCCTTCTTCCCAAAGTGCTTCGTTGAAGAACTTGATCTTTTTAGGAGTCACTTTGTACATTCTGCCTTTAATGGCTTTCTTGACCATTCCCTCGTAGGTATAGAGGGGATTGGAGATGTCTAGAGTTTTCCTCCATAGATCGAGCGCGTATTTGATTTTATTGACCCCCGAGATTCTTTTTGCCAAACCGTAGATTTGAATCCCTCTTTTTTTGGAGGCAGGTCTTTGGGGCGAGTCGACTACAGCAACCGCCACTTTGGGATTTTTTTCTATTTGCTTACAGTGGAGTGTTGCCGGGTTACTGAGGAAATAGATATTCAGATCGCGGTCGATCGAGTAGTAAAGCGTCGCCGTCCAGGGGTGGGTACCGTAAGTCGAAAGCACCATTTGGAAATTAGAACGGAGAAATTCTTTTATGTGCTTTAATGCCGCGGCTTTTCCCATTGGATTAAATTATATCACTACGTTAAAATATTTAAATGATTCTGCAAGAACTGGAAAAAGAGGTACAACAAATAAAGGAAAGAAATAAAAGGGTGGAAGGGGATAAGGCGTGGGAAACGAGCTGGACGAGGAAAGCCCTTCTTTTTTTATTCACTTACCTGGCGATCGGTTTGTACATCAGGGCAATAGGAATCGAGCGCCCATGGTTGAATGCGGTTGTCCCTAGTTTCGGATTTCTGCTCTCGACCCTGACTCTGCCTTTTTTCAAGGAACTTTGGGAAAAATACATTCACAGAAAATGAATATATGAATACCGACAGCCTTTTAAGATATGCCGTTCTTATTTTGCTAATTTCCTGGTCGCTTTTGTGGAAAATAAAATCCAAGGAGGCCGACCGGGCAAAACCAAGACTAAAAAAGGATGCTTTACCGCAATACGTCAGTTCGGCAATTTTCTGGACCGGCTCTTTGATAATTATTTCTCAACTGTTGGGGCTACAAATTTTACCGCGAGTATATGACTTTCGTTTTCAGCTTTCGGGTTTAATTTTAATTTTAATCGGCATCGCCGTCAGCGTCTCCGGCCGAATGGTTATCGGTACCAATTGGACGAACGCCCACCAATACCAAATCAAGAAGAATCACCAGCTGGTGACAAAAGGCATTTACAAATACATCAGGCACCCAATTTACACGGGAATAATTTTGGCCGGAACCGGATCGCAGTTGGTCGCTTCCAGCAATTTATTTCTCCCCGCATTCTTGGCAACTCTTGGTTGGTCATACCTTCAAGCTAGAAAAGAAGAACGACTGCTCACTTCTTTTTTTAAAGAAAAATATACACATTATATGTCAAAAACAAAAAGATTTATTCCTTACCTTTTTTAAGTCTCAATAACTTCCCACAAAATGAGCGAGGCAAAGGTCTTGTAGGGAGACCACTTTTGAATAATTTTTTCTACTTTCTTTATACTTGGGTCCTTTTTGAAGCCGTAAATTTTTTTCAATCCTTTTCGAAGTCCAAGGTCGCCGTGGGAGAAAACGTCGGGTCGACCCAAGGTGAACATGAGAAACATCTCGGCGGTCCACGGTCCGATTCCCTTCACTTGAATCAATTGTTTTTTTACTTCTTCGTCCGGCAAGGAGTCCAGTTTATTTAACTGTAGTTTGCCTGAAATTACCGCCTCGGCCAAATACTTGAGATACTTCGCCTTGGCATTGGACATGCCAACGCCCCTCAATTTTTGATGCGGCGTGGCGAGGACCGCCTTTGGCGAGACACCTCTTGGGTAGAGTTTTTTAAATCTGGAAAAAATCGTATCGGCAGCTATTCCGGATAATTGCTGGCCGGTGATTTCATTACAAAGTTTTAGAAAATAATTTCTCGGGTTTTCTTTTTTCAAGAATTTGACGACGCCAATCTTTAGGGCGAAAGAGTGGAGGAGTGGGTCGTGTTTTTTAAAATGGTTTAAGATTTTTTTGTCCATACGGGTGTCGCGATTGGAATTCTTTATGAAAAATTACCATATCTAGCAACAAATTCATTTTATATTTTTTAATCAGGCTTCTGATTTTTTCTTCGAGTTCCAATCGGTAGTCTTTCGATTGGGACGAATAGAATTTTTTTAAAATGTCGGGGTCGACGTCTTTCATTTCCGCCAATAACCGTTGTCTTATGTACCTCGCCAAATTCAGGTGTTCGATAAAAATGTCTTTTGTCCCGGTTTTTGACAGGGCGATAAACAGGTTTTCCAACTCTTTACTTTCGGCGACAAAGTGGGGGAGGAGCGGGCCGATAAAGGCGTAGGTTTTGATGCCGTTATCGTTTAAGACTTTCAGGGTCTTTAGTCGGACCGAGGAGGCCGGGGCATTTTTTTCGAAGTACCGGGAAATCGTGTCGTCGGTTGAGGTTACCGTCAGTCCGACGACGACGTGCTTCAGTTTTTTGAAAATGTCGATGTCCCTTAATACCAAATTGGATTTGGTCAAAATGGAGACGACTCCGGCAAATCCATAGTCGGCCAAAATCTGTAAGCACTGTCTCGTCAATTTGTATTCCCCTTCGGCGCCTTGGTATGGGTCGGTCACCGAACTCAAAAACAATTCTTTGCCCTGCCCTTTGTTTTTCAACTTTTTTATTTCTTTTTTTAATAACTCGGGGGCGTTCACTTTAGCATAGACGTATTCGCCCCAATCGTAAATCGTCTTCCCGACAAACCGGCCCATGTAGGATGCGTAGCAGTATTTACAGGCAAAGCGGCAACCGATGTAGGGATTGATGACGTAGTCGATACCGGGGATACCGCACCGGACGAGGATGGTCTTGGCCGTTATTTCCTTGAAGTCCATGGAGTTAATTGTAAGTAAACATTTGTTCACTGTCAAGAGATTAACGGAATCGTGTTATAATCATTTCATGTTGAGAAAAACCCTCACCGTAGAGACAAGAAAAAATAAAGAGGTCGTCGATATCACCGACGCCATAAAGGAGGCCGTGGCGAAAAGCAACGTCAAGGTCGGCAATTGTTTTTTGTTCATTACCCACACGACGGCGGCATTGACGACGGCTGACCTTGACCCGGGAACCGACCTCGACATGCTCGATTTTTTGGAAAAAATAAAGCCGGATATTAAATACCGCCATCCCCACAATCCAGCCCACGCGCCAGACCACATTTTGTCCTCCATAATAGGTTCGAGCGTCACCGTTCCGGTTGAAGACGGTCGCCTGGTTCTCGGCACCTGGCAGAGAATTGTTTTGGTCGAACTGGATGGCCCCCGAAGCCGGGAAGTCGTCTTGACCATTCATTGAAGTCTGATAAAATAACATAAATGAATACCAAAAATATTGTTATTGGCATCGGTTCATTCATCGCCCTCTTCGTCGTTCTATTTTTCGCCTACAAACTGACCAATTCGGCAGTGCCTCCCACAAACTATTCCCAGGTTAATAAAATTAAGACGACCGACCACGTCAAGTGGAAGGCAGACAGCAAAAATATCCTCGTTGAGTATAGCGACCTCCAGTGCCCGGCGTGTAAAGGTTTTTACGACTTTTTTAAAGAATTGGAGAAAACGGCCACCCCGAACGCTGCCTTGGTCTTTCGTCATTTCCCGCTTTTGAGCATCCATCAAAACTCCTTTGCCGCGGCCACGGCGGCCGAGGCGGCGAGTACGCAGGGAAAGTTTTGGGAAATGGAGAAGGTGCTTTTTGAAAAACAGACCGAATGGAGTAGCCTTCCCAACCCAAATGATTACTTTGTCAACCTCGCCACGTCCATAAAACTAGATGCCGATAAATTCCAAGAGGACTTAGTGTCCCAAGCGGTCAAAGACCGCGTTCAGCAAGACCTGGCCGAGGCTAATTCAATCGGACTCAATGCTACGCCAACTTTCATCTTAAACGGCCAAAAGGTCGAGGTATCAACGATGGAGGAGTTCAAGCAATTGCTTTTGTCGTTATGAACCAAAAAATCAATATCGGCTTGATCTACGGCGGAAAAAGCGGCGAGCACGAGGTATCCCTTCAGTCGGCCAAATCGATCTTTGAGGCTTTGGACAAGTCCAAATACAACGTCTTTCTTATCGGGATAGACAAACAGGGTCATTGGCTCCTGGGCAACCCGGCTAATTATCTTTTGAACGCCCAAAACCCAAAGCTCATTGCACTAAACAAATCGGGGAGTTCGGCGATAACGCCGGTCAACAAAACCGCCAAGCCCGAGATTATTTCCCTTGATACGGGTCGCGGCCTGGCCAAAATCGACGTTTTCTTTCCCATCATTCACGGCACTTACGGCGAGGATGGCAGTCTGCAGGGGATGCTCGAGATGCTCGACGTCGCCTATGTTGGCGCCGGAGTCACCGGGTCGGCCATTGGAATGGACAAGGACGTCCAAAAAAGGCTCCTCGAGGCTACCGGAATCAATATTGCCCGGTTCATGACGATTAGGAAAAGTCAGTATAATAAAGGACAAATTGAGGAAATTGTTCAAAAATTTTCACTGCCGGTCTTCGTCAAGCCCGCCAACCTCGGCTCATCGGTCGGAATCAGCAAAGCCCACACCAGAAAAGAGCTGGAGGCGGCGACTGCCGATGCTTTTAAATACGACACAAAAATCATGGTTGAAGAATATATCAAAGGCCGGGAAATCGAATGCGCCGTCATGGGCAACGACAAGCCCATTGCCTCAATCCCCGGTGAAATCATTCCCAGCCACGAGTTCTATTCCTACGAAGCCAAGTACATCGACGAAAACGGGGCGGCACTAAAGATCCCGGCCGATCTGCCCAAAAAGACGGTTGAGGAGGTGCAAAATACTGCCGTTAAAGTTTTCCGAACCCTGGAATGTTACGGATTTGCCCGGGTCGACTTTTTTCTGACGCCAAAAGGGAAAATTTACCTCAACGAAATCAACACCATCCCCGGGTTTACCAAAATCAGCATGTTTCCTAAACTATTCGGCTACTCCGGCATTCCTTACCAGGAGCTTCTTGATAGATTAATAGGCCTTGCCTTGGAAAAAAAGAAGGAAAAAGACGCCTTGAAGCGCAGCTACTCTCCCTGAAAGAAAGCCTTCTTACGGCCTTGCCAGAATTGGTTTTGTCGACAGAGCCTCTCTTCGTCGGATTTATTTTTAAGGATCTTTTTCACGGCTTCTTCCAAAAATATTTCATTCTGGGATCCTTTGACTAAAATAATCGCCCGGTAGGGTAGAGCGCGGCGAAGATAATTCCCTGCCTGGATAGCCGTCTTGAACCATTTTACCTCGTTAACGGCGCCCTTGAGGCGAGGAATAACATATTCCAGGGTCAGGGGACCAACGCCGTAAAATCGGTCGACTTTTAGATCTTTGATTTTATCGGCCACCGCTTCGTGTTCCACCCTGGCTTCTTTTCCCAACTCCCTCATATCTCCGAGTAAAAAAACAAAGGGGCGATTTTCCTTTTCCGATATCTCCGAAGTCATCTCCAAGAATGTCAAAACGGGGACACGGGATGCGTTGTAGGACGAGTCGATAATGACCGACGAGTTGATACCGGCGAGTAGGCTTCCCCGGCCGGCCGGCATGGTAAAGTTTTTCGCCAGCGCCGACTGGATTTGCTTGTCGCTCAAACCAATTGATCTACCAACGGCAAGCACTGCGGCAAAGACTTCAAAGTAGGCCTCGGGCAAAACAAAATCTTTTATTGTTATTTCTATTTCGTCGTTTTCTTTGGCAAACAGGTATTTAAATGACGTTTCCTTCAGCGTCACCCGGTAGTCGACAAAGCGGATGTCGGCTTCAGCTCCTCTTCCAAATGCCAATTTCTTGGGATGATTAAAATTGAACCCCAAGTTTTCGTTGTAGATGGCGACCGACGGCGCGGCCCTGGTGATTATCTTGGCTTTTTCTTTGGCGATTCTTTTCACGATATACTCCAACCGCTGTTTCTCGCTTAAGTCGTGGGCAAAGAGCTCGTCAAACTGCATGGTGTGGACCGGGTAGGCGTTTAAAACGACACTGAAGTCGGGCTTCACAATTGTCAAAAGATAGTCCATGTTTTTTGGCGGGTGCGGGCTGTCGATACCCATTTCGACAATGAGATATTCCGTGTCTTTTAGGTTGTTTATCTTGAATGGTGCCGAAACGATCGCCCTCAACCAATCAAGTATTTTGTAGTGACCCGGGTCAATTCCCAAAATTCCTAGAGGAATACCTGTTTCCGAATTGCCTTCCTCGACTACTTTGACTTTAAAGTAGTCTTTCATCATGGCGTGCATGGCGTTTCTCGTCGACGATTTGCCGACCGAACCGGTAATGCCGATTACTTTGGGTTTGTTTAGCGCCAGGGCAATCCTGGCAAAAAAACGGAGGTAATATAAAAGAAACCAGATTAAAATATTTTTCATATTTTTTAGCTTATTTTTATTAACCGGCCATGGACGCGGGCGTGTTCATACATTAACTTAAAGAAAAGTAATGAAAATACCAGGTACGCCACGTTCATGAAAAAACTTATAAAAAGATTTGTAAAATTGACCGAGCCTACGGACATGATTCTCCTCATTTCCTCAAAGACGTAGGTCGGCGGCAGCATTAGGCTTATTCTTTGAACCCATTCGGGTAGGGCAGTCAGAGGATACAAGACACACGCCAAAGGTTGGATGATGGCGACGATTGCCCAGGCCATTTCCTGCATCGACCAGCCAAAGCGCAAGATCAAGGCATTCACGATAAACCCCAAAGCCATGCCAAAAAGCAGGAGATTAATAAACAGGGCGGGAACGAAAAATCCGAAAGTAGCAAAGATGTTAAATTGATAAAGGATGACTGCCCCTAAGGTCAAACTTATCAAGGTAGCAAACATTTTAAAGATTCCGATAATGACCAAGGCGGTTAGATATTCAGCATTGGTCAGGGGCGAAGAAAAAATATTCAGGAAATTCTTGTTCCACATCTCGTCGATAAAGTTAATCGAGATTTCCCGCTGCGGTTGAACGACCATTTCCCAGAAAATAATTCCGCTCATGATAAAGGTTATGAACGAGAATGTGCTTAAAGAGTTGCTTTGTAAAAAAGAAATCGTCAGACCCCAGATAATCAGTCCGAAGAGCGGCCAACCAAAAGTCCACATAAAACGCTCCGGCGACCTGGGCCAGATATAGAGGTGGCGGAGCACCATGGCAAAAATTCGTCTGCTGTTCATTTCTTGTTTCTTATAACTTCTAAGAAAAAATCCTCCAGTGTCGGTTTTTCAATCGTAATCTGGGTATATTTTAATTTGGCCAAAGACAACCTACCCAAAAGTTGTCCGACATCCTCTTCTTTTAATTCCACCGTGAGTTCTTCGTCACGCCAAGAAAAATTATATTTGTATTCTTTGAGAACCGGATTTATTTTTTTCTTTTCTACGACAAAGAGAAGTCTGACTCGGCACGATTTAATTTTTTTGGCCAGCCCGGTCGGCGTGTCCTGGGCGATGATTCTGCCGTGATTCAAAAATATGACGCGGTCACAGATCTCGGTTACCTCGGCCATGTTGTGGGAAGTGAATAAAACCGAAGACTTTGTTCGTTTCACTTTATCGACGATGTATTTTCTTGTCAAATCGGCAACGTCGGGATCAAGAAATGCGGTCGGTTCATCCAACAATAAAAGTCTTGGGTCATTGATGAAGGCCTTGCAAAGATATAGCCTGGTGAGTTGACCAGAGGACAACGAATCGGTAATTTTATTTTTTAACTCGCTTATTTTAAATTCTTTGAGTAGGTGGTCGACTTTCGGGGGAAAATCATCGACTTCGTAGAGCCGGGCGAAAGTATAAAGATTCTCCCAAACTTTTAGTTTCCAAGGTAAATTCACATAGGCGGCCGAAAAGTTCATTTGTTTTAAGATTTCCGACCGGTTTTCCTCAAACTGTCGCCCGAAGATAGAAATACTTCCCGTCGTTGGCTTGACCAATCCGAGAAGCATGTCGATCGTCGTCGTTTTGCCAGCGCCGTTTGGCCCGAGCAACCCCAAGATTTCCCCCTCCTTCAAAGAAAAGGAAACGTCATTGACGGCAGTGAACCGGCCGAATTTTTTCGTAAGGTTTTTTACTTTCAAGACATCCATAGCCTGATTATAACAATCTTTTTCGATCCTTTGTTTTTTCTTACATATTGTGATAAGATGATTGTTAATTCGACTAGAATGAAGTCGTCCACCAAAAATATTCACGTCGGAGTTCACAATTCTGATCCCGTCTTCGGGTCGGTCGTCCCGCCGATTTATCTGACTTCTACCTATCAGTTTCCGAGCGCCAAGGAAGGCGCCTTAAGATTCGCCGGAAAGTCCAAGGGCATGGTCTACTCGCGCTTTACCAACCCGACCGTCGCCGCGTTACAAGACAGGTTGGCGGCGCTCGAAGGCGGCGAAATGGCTCTCGCGACCGCCTCGGGAATGTCTGCGATTACTTTGACCTTTCTTCACTTCTTAAAGACGGGCGACTCGATTGTGGCCCACCCGGTTCTTTACGGCGGCACCTGTGAGTTTCTTTTTCACATGGCCAAAAGATACGGAATTGATGTCCGCTCGGTTGACTTCCAAGACCCAAAAAAAGTCGAGGCGGCTATAGATAAAACTACCAAGCTGGTTTATTTCGAAAGCCCGACCAACCCGCTCATGGAAGTCATAGATATCGAAAAAATTACTGCGATTGCGAGGAAGCATAAGGTCATCACCGTCTTCGATAATACCTTCGCGCCCCCGCCCTTGCAGTTTCCAATAAAGATGGGGGTGGATATAGTGATTCATAGTCTAACTAAATACATCGGCGGCCATTCCGATCTTATCGGAGGCGCCATCATCGGGTCAAAAAAACTACTGGAGCCGCTTTTTGCCCATAGCTATATATTTTTCGGGCCGACCATGTCTCCTTTGACCGCTTATTTGGCGCTTCGCGGATTGACCACCCTTGAAGTCCGCATAAAAAAGGAGTCGGAAACGGCGGAAAAAATCGTCAAATATCTAAAAAATAGTCCAAAAGTGTCAAAAGTAAATTACCCCGGGTTTGGCGCCGTTTTGTCGTTTGACCTTAAAGGCGGATACACGGCGGGAGAAAAACTCGTCAACAGCGTCAAGGTGATTACTTTGGCGGTGTCGTTGGGTGGAGTCGAGAGTCTCATCGAGCACCCGGCTTCGATGACGCACTCGGAGATGACTCCGGAAGAACGAACCGCCTCGCGTATCGGCGAGGGTCTGATCCGCATCTCAATCGGGCTCGAAGACGAAGAAGATCTAATTGTCGACCTCAAACAAGCCTTCGCTGCGATATAATACCTCTATGGATCTAGTAATTAAGTCTGCCGCAGTTGCGGCGGGAAAGATTCTTTTAAAGTACTTTAAGAAAGAACTCAATATCACTTTAAAAACCTCCCATAAGGATTTCTACACCCAGGCCGACGTTGAGGCGCAGCAGGCCGTTAAGGAAACAATCTTAAAAGAGCTCGCCAAGAAGAAAATTCCCGCAAAAGACATTGGTTTCATCGGTGAGGAAGGTTTATATGAGCCCGGCAAAAAGCACGTTTTCGTCATCGACCCGTTGGACGGGACGAGTAATTTTGCTTCCGGATTCGACCAGTTTGCCGTTTCAATCGCTTATTTCCTCGATGGTAAGCTCAAAGCCGGCGTTGTCTTTCACCCGACTTCAAATACTTACTATTGGGCTACTCGTGGCAAGGGTGCGTACAAAAACGGCCGAGCCCTAAAGATAGCTTATCGACCTCTTAAGGAGTGCCTGATTGACGGCGAAATCAGCTCAAGACCCCATATATATCCGCGCCTTTTCAAGTTATACGAAAAAATCTTCCCCGAAGTTAAAGGTTACCGGGCAATTTTCTGTATGGCGGCCGCTTGCTGCTATGTCGCCGATAACATCTTCAATATTGTCGTCAACGGCCACTCTTATATTTGGGATATCGCCGCGGCGTGCCTTATTATTGAGGAGGCAGACGGGATTATGACAGACTTTAAGGGCCAACCTCTTAACCTGAACCCCAACAACCTCCACGACTATGAGGTTCTGGCCGGCCATCCTAAATCTGTCAAAGAGCTTCTCCGGTTTACAAAATAATAGGGAAGTAATATGGTTTTTACTGTCCCAATAATCTAAAGCATCATTTTGAGAGTCGGGGAGAGGGTTCAAAAAGCCGGTTTTAGGGGCGTCCAGACTAAGAGGATAAAGGAGGGAAATAAGCGATTAATTGTTTGTAATTAATTTTAATTAATGGCTAATTATTTTAATTTGGATTGTTGTAATAATCCGCCACTTCCCTTGCTTACCCCACCCATAACATCGTAAAAGATACAATTTACGACGTTATGTGTATCTCGTCCTCCAAGCATAGACATCCCTAATTTGCCAACCCGGGGCCGGGCCGGTTTTTATATAAATAAATACCGGAGGATAACAACCCTCGTCTTCTCTCGATTATGTATATATTATTATCAACGGTCTTGCGTCGATTGAGCGATTAATTGTCGGTTTATCATCTGTTTAATCGGTTCTCTCCTTTCTGTTTTACGTCGCTTAATTTTTAGAGCATATTATTGCGCCAAATTATTATTTTTGAGGCTAAATATTGTAAAAAGGACCTATGGTAATTTGGAAAGAGTGAGCGCTAGTATTTTTAGAGCGTCATTATGTTCTAGATTGTTATTTTCGAGGCTAAATTTCCGCATTTATCCACATCGGGCCCATATACTACTCGGAGTATAGTGACAATCTAGATAGTTAAATTTAGCCTCGAAAAATCATCCAATTAATGTCCTATAGTTTTAATTAATTATATTCGCCAGTAATTACTATAGGATATTTATTCACGGACGTGAGCTATACTACTTCCCTATCCTCTACCCGGGGTCTGCCTCAAAACCCGCTACCAGCTCAAGGAAAGAAAGGTAATTATTAAAACGAAGCCGAAGACCAGAATATATTCACGAATGGTTTCTTTAAAGAGTTTTTCGTCTATGTGGTGATAAATGAGGCCTGCCAGCGAATAGTAAGAGGCGGTCATAAACAACGAGTAGACCGTGCCTTGGAGGGGTAAAAAGGAAATGAACATGGCTAGCTCGGCAGTAACCAAGCCAACGAAGCCGGCATAATACAAAACTTCCCTTTCCAAATACTTTTTTAGCCTGATTGACCAGAAGAGATTGAGGCTCAACAAAAGTCCAATCGCCCCGGCGACAAGGCCGTTTAGAATAAAAGCGCCCTGTAAGGCAAAAATCAGGTTAAAGAATAAAAAGGCAACGATCGCCTGGTAAAGAAAATTTATAGAGAAAGCAGCCCGGTAGAGCCCCAAACTCTTCTCTACTCCGACGTTGAAGATGTTCGACGTCACGATTGAGGCATAAATCGATATTCCATAAAAAATGATAAATGGAATCCGGGTCAGCCAACGGACCGGGAAGAGAAAATAAAAGAGGTAGAAAGAAATCGAAACCGCAACCGGCATGACGAACATGCCGAACCAACCCATCTTCTCTATCCCCTCGGCCAAAGAAAAATAGGTCAAAAAATATGTCACCACGGCAATTATCGGGATAAAGATAAAGGCCCGGTCAAAATAAAAAAAAGTGGAAAGAAGCATCAGGGTGGCCATGAGGGCGGCCGAAATGCCAAAACGAATTCTTTTATCGATCTTGAGAGCTCTCTTTTGGAATTCAATTCTGGCTCTTTTTAAAAATTTCCTCATAGGTTAGTAAAGACTTTATGAACGTCGTCGAGAGCCTCCAGGCTTGTAACTAGGTCTTCCAGTTGTTTAATTTTGTCCTCGTCGGCCGACTCTATAAAACTTTGGGGTTTAAAATCAATTTCTGCCGATTCGTATTTGATACCCTCGAGCTTGTCTTTGATATGGCCGAGGTTTTCGTACGGAAAATAGAGATAAAATCTTTCTTCGTCCTGGTCGATATCAAAGGCCCCTAATTTTTCCCCGATGTCAAAGGCCTGGGTCTCGTTTACAACCTCCTTTTTAACGATGAGGAGGGCACATTTCCTAAAAAGATAGCTCACCGCCCCGGCGGAAGCCAGTTTTCCGTGATGCTTATCCATCACTATTCTTATTTCCGACAAGGTTCTGTTGGGATTGTCCGTTGAGGATTGAATCATCAACGCCACTCCTCCCGGGCCGAAGCCTTCATAAATCACCTCTCGGATTAGCGATTTGTCCGGTCCGGCTCCGCGTTCTATTGCCCGATTGATGTTCTCTTTGGGCATGTTGGCGGCGTGGGCTTTCTCAATCGCGAGCCTTAATCTGACGTTGTTTTCCGGATCCTTCATCCCCCCGCCTTCGATGACGCTTAAAGTCAAAAGCTTGGAGAGCTTGGAAAAAGTGCTGCCTTTTACTTTATCGTTGGCCATCTTCTGTCTTTTTATATTTGCCCATTTAGAATGTCCTGACATAGCATTTTTATTATACTTGACAAATTGAGGGTTTGACATATACTTTACTAAAACTCATGGATAAAAACGCCCATCAAGAAAAACAAGCGATAGACGCGGCGATTGCGAGTAACTGGGAAACGGCCATTAAATTAAATCAAACTATCCTTAAAACAGATAAGAAGAATGTCGACGCTATGCTCCGACTCGGTTTTGCCAACATCCAGATGGGCAAAATCAGGGTGGCAAAAAAACACTACAAAAAAGCCCTCTCAATCCAACCCGGCAATCTCGCCATTCAAGAAAGCCTGGAACGAATAAAAATCCTCGAGTCGAGAAAGGTCGGCCGCTTGAAGAATCTCAATCTCAACCCTTATCTTTTTTTGGATTCTCCCGGTAAAACCAAAACCGTAACGCTGGTCAACTGCGGTCAAAAATCGGTTCTCGCCCGTCTCGCCATCGGACAGGAATTGTCGCTTTTGGCAAAAAAAAGGCGGGTCGATGTCAGAAGCATGGAGGGAGACTACGTCGGTTGCCTCCCGGACGACATATCAAAAAGGTTGACAATTTTTATCAAGGCCGGCAGCACCTTTTCTGTCTACGTCAAGGAATCAAATTTGAAACATACCGTCGTTTTTCTCAAGGAAGAAAAAAAAGGTAAAAAGGTTGCCAAATACGTGTCGTTTCCGGTCAACATGCAGGCCAACATGCAAAACTTGACCAAAGACGAGGCCGGCGATGCCTCGGATGAGGAAGTTATCACCGATAATGACCTCGAACAATTGGCCGAATCGTTGAGCGAGGAAAAAGACTACTTGGGTTTTGAGACGGAAGACAAGGAAGAAGAACCCGAAGAATAGTGGACGATCTTCTTTTTCATAAACAGGATGGTTCCACGGGCGCGTTTGCCGAATAAGATCTTTTTTACCACGTCAGGGACTTCAAAGTCGCCCATAGAACGAATAGCGAGTATTAGCGAAATAAAAAGAATGATTGCGAATGTAATTGTCATATTAATTGGCTTGCCAATCTTCCTCCAAGCGCCCCAACTTTAAAATTATATCAGAAAACGCTGTCTTACCCTCTACAACGCGGCAATTGAAAAACTTTTGCAATCCAGAGACAGTTTGAGAATTAAACCGGTCTTTTTTGGTTATGAGCTCGCATCCCGTGACCGGTTTTTCTTCCCGGCTCAAATCGACTACCCTAATCCCCTCCCCGTCCAATAAATTGCTTATCAAAGTGGCGGTTTCGTAGCTTTTCGTATAGATTATTTGAACATTGAGGGCTTCTTTTCTATAGGTCTTTTTGTAAAAAACGCCCTGCGTCCTCTCCAAAGGATCAATAAATTTGTATGTTTGCTTACTTTGGGCCGTCAGATTAAGAAAAGAAAATAACCTGTCGACAAGGTTGGCGTTGCTTTTTGAGAAAAAAATCTCCCTAAAACTTGGGCCGTATCCGGCTTCTTTTTTCTCCTCATAAAAGATTTTTGTCTCGGGAGGGTAAAAGTATAGGTCGACAAAAGCCCCGGCGGCGGTAGAAAAAGCTCGCCTGAAAAGCTCCGGTTTATCCTCAAGATCGACCAGCTTACTTAACGCCCCGACCCGGTACTGCCCGTAGCCCCCCGGAACCAGGACCGCCGCGTCGGCCGGGAAATTAATGGCGTAGTTGACGTCTTTGCTGTCCAGCGAAAACAACCGGGCGTTTTCCCCGTAAAAAACCAGGTTTATCTTGTCCTGGCTTCTCAAAAAGACCGAGGCGGTTATGTTCTTGAAGAGCAAATAGCCGACGGCCAATACCAGGACGATTGCGGGAAGTATTATTTTTGAGTTTTTCATGCCAGCCCGTGTTCAATTTTCAGCCTTTTTATTTTATTGACTATTTCGCCCTTATCAATATTGTGCCAGAGGTAGATCTTCTTGATAATCGAGAGGGATGCCTCAAACTCGGGTTGGATGACCAAATTTACCCCCAAGTCCTTCATCCGTGATTGGTCGGCCTCGCGGTGGACGCGGCTGATGATATATATGTCGCGGTTTAATTTTTTGGCGTTTAGGACGATCGCTTCCTGGGCTCGTGACTCGGGCACCGCCAAAACCAAAATAATCGCCGATTCGACCTGAGCGTAGTCGAGAATGTCAAGGTCTGTCGGGTCGCCATAAATGATATTGACGCCGGCGCGCCTCGCTCTCTCTACGATAAAAAGGTTGTAGTCGATCGCTACATACGGGATATTGGCCATGATCAAACTGCGGCCGATATAGCTGCCGATTCTGCCGTAGCCGCAAATGACGACGTGGCGCTTGACCGACAGGGCGTCAATCGGCGACCGGTTGCTGTCGATGCGCAAATTCAAAAAATTATCCAAGGGCGCCAGATATCTCCTGATAAACCTCCTGATTGCTTGATAGACTCCGTCTTTGCTTTGAATGATAAGAGGCGTTACGACCAGGGTGATGAGGACGCTGGTGATGACAAAAAGGTAGGCGTCGCGAGGTACCACCTTATTCAAAAAGGCGTAAGACATCAGGATAAAGGCGTCCTCGTCTATCTGAAACAGATAGGCGGACAGGGCAAAACTGGTTTTCGAGTGAAACCGCAACCCCAAAAAAATCGCCAAAAGAATAATGGCTTTTACCATGATGACGGCGACCGTAAAAATTACAATCGCCGGCAGCTGGGTAACAATTGCCGTCAATTGGATGTTGCTGCCGATATAGACAAAGAAAATCACTCCCAAGATGTCGCGGATCGGCCTGACTTGGGAGAAGATTTGGTGGTGTTCGATGGTCGAGGACAAAAGAATCCCGGCGACAAAAACCCCGATAAGAACCGGTATTTTGAGGAAAATCGATAGCCCGGCGACGAAGAAAATAAAGATAATGATAAACAGGTTGAAAAGCTCGCGCGACCCGCGGGCGATCCGGTTAAAAATCCTAGGAATGATCTTTCCCCCTAGGAAAAACAAGAGCCCGATGATGACGGTTGCCTCAAGGATGCTGACGACTATGTCCCCGGTGACGTTTAAAAAACTCAGCGAGTCGGTCGTGATTGAGGTAAATATGATCAAGAAGGGAATAAAGGCGATGTCTTGAAAAATCAAGATTCCCATGGCAATTTCTCCGATGAAAGAGGCTTCCTCTCCCCTATCCTGGATTATCTTGGCGACTATGGTGGTTGAGGAGGAAGACAGGGCTATTCCTATCAAAAAAGAAATTACCGGTGAAAACTTGAATATCAGACTGATCGCCGTCACGGCAATTATCGAGAGGATTATCTGCAGCGACCCGCCCAAAATTATGTATTTTTTCAGGGTGAGCATGCGGGTGAAGTTGGTTTCCAGGCCGACGGTAAAGAGCAAAAGAACGATGCCGAAATAGGCAAAGTTTCTTATGGCGACGTCTTGGGAAAGCTCGGGAAAAATGTTTCCCAACATCAATCCGCCAATGATGTAGCCTATGAGGGGTGAAATTTTGACTTTGCGGGCGAGGTAACCGAAGACAAAGGGCACCGACAGAAAAAGAAAGAAATTAAAGACTACCGAAAACTGAATGTCGCCCATAGTTTAGAGTATAACTGACTGGGGAGCTCATTTGCGCAGTTTTTTCTCGCAAGAGATACAGAAGGCCGCCTCGGGAATGAGGCGCAACCTGGCTTGAGGAATGGCGTCTCCGCACCGTTCGCACTTGCCGTATTGATTCTTGACGATTTTTTTCAGGGCGACGTCGATTTGGCCAACCCTTTTTTCCAGATCCTTGATCTGGGCTTCGATTGTGTCGTGGCCAACCTGTTCCCTGACGTCGGTGTCGACGGCGGCGTTGTCCGAGGCGTGGTCCGGATCGGAAAACGGATCGTCTTTTCTAAACTCTTCAATTTGTAGGAGGTTTTTTTGCTTCTCTTTGAGGAGCTTTTCTTTTTGGGAAGAGATTAATTTTCTTGACAGATGCGCCATGTTGGTTTATAAAATTTCCGATCGAACTTCTAAAATGATATATAAAATAAAAACTGGTTGTCAATAGCATTAACCCCGATGCGGCAAGGTTAAAACTTATGCCTTGTAAGTATAGGGTACGTTCCTTAAAAATGTCAAATATAAAGTAGGTCAGGGCAAAAAACCAAAAGAAGAACATGAGAAGAATCCCCTTCTTCAGTCTTTCTTTCCTGATTTCAAACAGCAACCTATAACTTAAATAGGCCGCAACGCCAAACAGAAGCGCCTCGTAAAAGGCCGTCAAATGACGGAGCCCCTCGAATGAGGCGTAGCGAATCCTCAAAAAGAACGTCGTTTTCGCTCCGACGTCAACGCCCGAAAAAAAGCTCCCCAGTTTTCCAAACGCCAGGGCGACGAATAAAGGCGAGATAAAGTAATCGATGATTTCGGAAAAATCGATCTTTCTGATACTGAAAAAGCCAAATAGGGTGAAAATCCCGCCCAGTATTGCGCCGATTAGGGAAATGCCCGGATAGCCGTTTATCAGAATGAACTTCAAGAAGTCAAAGCCGAAGTCGTTGAAATTAAGAACGACGTACATCAAGCGGCCGATAAATACGCCGCCGAGCAGACTCCAAAACAGGCCGTCGAAGACGTCTTCTTCTTTGTGCGAGGTGAGGCGGATATTTCGCCATAATAAAAACGCCGACCAAAAGAAACCCAGGACAAGAAAGACGCCGAAGGTATAGATTTTGACGAATTTAAGGTCCAAAAGCACTGGCAGCATAAGAAATAGTATAATTTACCCTGAATGAAAAAACAAATTCTCAAGGTCGGCTTCGACCTGGACGGAGTCTTGCTCTATAACCCGGCCCGCGTCGTCAGGCCGATTATTGCCTTCACCAAAAAATATATTTTGAAAAGAGATCTAAACAAGTTCTATTACCCCAAAAGCGGCCTCGAAAAATTAATCTGGAAATTATTCCACCACACCAGCCTTTGGTCTGCCTCCGGTATAGACGACTTGTTAAAGTTGATCTCGGACAGAAAAATCGAAGCCTACGTCGTTTCCGCCCGGTACGAACTCTTGGAGGCCGACTTTAAAAAATGGGTAAAAGTAATCGACCCGAAAAAACAATTCTCCGGATATTTTTTTAACAACAAAAACGAACAGCCACACATTTTTAAGAAACAAATGATTAAAAAACTAGGCCTCGACGTTTTCGTCGAGGACAACTGGGATATCGTCAAACATTTAAATTCCAAGGCAAAAATTTTTTGGATCTATAATATACTTGACCGAAACAAAGATTATAAATATAAATTTTCCAACCTTAAGGCGACCGTGGATTATTTAAAAAAACTGTGAATATTTTGATTACCGGAGGCGTCGGCTTTATCGGAACCAATACGGCAAGCTATTTCGGTAAGAGTCGAAAAAATAAAATTGTTATAGTTGATGACTTTTCGAGACTCGGCGTCGAAAAAAATGCAGCCTATTTATCCAAAAATTTCAAGAATATCAAAATCGTTAGATCCGACGTGAGAAATGTCCGGGATTTTTTGAGCGACCTTAAAAAATGCGATTTGGTTATACACCTTGCCGGCCAAACCGCCGTTACCACGTCTATTAAAAAACCGCTGTTGGATTTCCGTTCCAATCTCGAGGACGGCTTTTTGCTCTTGGAGGCGGTAAGAAAAAATAATCCCAAGACTACTGTTGTCTACTCCTCAACTAATAAAGTTTATGGAGACCTATGTCACCACAAACTGAAAAAAAATCAACAAACCAGGCGGTATGAAAATCTTACTTCACCCCACGGAGTATCTGAGGCGGAAAAACTAGATTTTATCTCTCCCTACGGTTGTTCCAAAGGCGCCGTTGACTTGTATTTCCTCGACTATCACCGGATTTTTTCTCTAAACACGGTTGTTTTCCGCCAGTCGTGCATCTACGGGCCGCACCAGATCGGAGTCGAGGACCAGGGCTGGGTCGCCCACTTTGCCAAGCAGTTCCACTTAAGAAAACCGATCACGATTTTTGGGGACGGCTATCAGGTCAGGGACCTCCTGTATGTCAACGACCTGATTAAAGGCTACGAAAAAGCCATCAACAATATAAATAAAGTGAGCGGTTCAGTTTTCAATTTGGGCGGCGGCGTAAAAAATGCTTATTCTTTATTAAATGTTATTGAAATGCTCGAAAAAAAATTCGGCTACCGGGTCAAAATTAACTTTTCTTCAATTAGGGTTGGCGACCAAAAACATTTTGTCTCAGAAAATCTTAAAGCCAGAAAAAATCTCGCCTGGGAGCCGGCTACCGATTTTGGACAAGGTTTGGATAAATTAATCTCCTGGCAAAAAATAAATTTATGAAGGTATTATTTTTTTCTCCTTATTTCCATCCTTATACCTCGGGGGTCGCCACTTACCCTCTCAAAATTTTAAAATACCTTTCGGCAAAACACGACATCACCGTTTTAACATTTCCTCACAAAAATAGTCTTTCCTCTTTTGAGAAAATCGGCGGATTCAAGGTCAAGAGGCTCCCCTATCTTTTTAAGGTTTATAAGGGCTTCATTTCTCCTCAATCCATTTTTTATTTCACCAAAGAACTAGGGAAAACCGACGTTGTCCTACTTAACATTCCCAATTTTGAAGGTCTTCTTCTGGCTATCTTCGCCAGGTTATATGGAAAGAAAATCATTGCCATCTTTCATTGTTATCTCTATGGAGGAAAAAACGCCTTGGTTAAGGTGGCTAATTTTTTTGCCAACCTGTCTTCCGGTTTGCAGCTGATTTTGAGCGACGCCGTCGTTGCCTATACCAACGACTATGCAAAGAGTTCTCCTTTCTATAAATTTATTGGCAATAAACTAAAATTGACCCTTCCGCCCGTCGAAGACGCCGACCTCGATAAAACCACCTACAAAACCTTCCTCAAAGAAAAAAATGACGAGGTTTGGGTCGGCTATGCGGGTCGCGTTTCTTCGGAGAAAGGTCTTGAATACTTGGTTTCGGCGGTAAAAAGAAAGGATATAAGGATGGTTTTTGCCGGCCCGTATGGCGAAGATGTCGCCGGAGAAAATCTATACTATCAGTCGATTTTAAATTTTCTTGAAAAAAATAGGGTTAAATATAAGTTTTTTGGCAGTTTGTCTGGGGGAAAATTAGTTGCTTTTTATAGGGCGGTTGACCTATTGGTTTTGCCGTCGATAAACCGAACCGAGGCTTTTGGCATGGTCCAGGCGGAAGCGATGATATTGGGGACTCCCGTTGTTGCTTCGAACCTTCCTGGAGTCAGAGTGCCTATAGGCTTGACCAAAATGGGCATCCTGGTCGAACCGAAAAATTCGGCAGACCTGGCCGAAGCCATCAAAAAGATTTTAAAAAATAGAGAAAAATACGCCAACCAAAAATTAGTTGCTCGTGCCAAAACAATATTTGATGTCAAAAAAGTTTTCCAATTCTATGATGACTTATTTCATAAGGAAATATCTTGAGGCCAGGCCTATGTTTTTGTCCATAATCAGGTCTAAAGAGGCAGCGCTGTTTGAAAAGCACAAAAAATATTTCAAAGGCCGTGTCCTCGACTACGGATGTGGCGATGGATTTTTTGCCGAGACGGTCTTTGGTAAAAACAAGATAGACGTCGGCCTCGACCTGGAGACGAGCCGCGCCAAAGCCGCCGAAAAGAAAAAAATATACAGAAAAGTGGCTTACTATGACGGAAGGAACATTCCTTATCCTGACTACTATTTCTCCACTGTCATTTCCAACTGTGTATTGGAACACATTCCTTCCCTAGATAAAACGCTCGCTGAAATCAAACGAGTCCTTAGGCCCGGAGGTTATTTTATTACCTCGGTGATGACCAACCGTTGGGAAGACTATTTGGTCGGACAAAAAATTTTCGGGAAAATATATTTGAAGTTCATGAGAAAAACCCAGGAGCACCATAACCTTTTATCCAAAGAAGAATGGGTCGGCCGATTCAAAAAAGCCGGCTTCCGGCAAATAACGACTGACGATTATTTGACCAAAAAGCAGTCCGCTTATATCGACCTATTTCACTATCTTTCGTTTCCATCCCTTCTGACCTATAAACTCCTCGGGCGCTGGGTAATTTGGCCGAAATGGTACAAATATTTTTTTGTCGATAAGCTCATCGGGCGAATTTTGGCTGAAGAGCAAAAAAACGAAGGGGCGGCATTATTTATTTCTTGTAAAAATTAGAACCGTCGGATGGTCGTAGACCGTGAACGACTCTTCTACCCAATCTTCCGGCAATTTAAGGAATTGATAGTAATAAGGCGTGAACTCTTTGATTTTTGTAAATTGAGGGTTTTTACCGGCGAGCAAATCCTTATAAAACCGGCTCATTTGGGGATACTTTTCCGGCACCCGTCCTATACTCCCCCATCCCCGATTGGACGAGAGGACATAATAGTCGGCTTTTGACAAAGCGTCATTAAGTTTTGCCCACTTTTCCGGACTATCCGGATCAAACACGGGCAATTGTTCTCCCATAAACGCCTTGCCGTAGGTTTTTTCGACGGGCAAAGGCAAAGGGTCGTCCCAATATTCGCTCAAGATGTACGATCCGTTGGAGAGATTCTTGTAAATCCATTCCGAGGCCTCGACGCGGGTATTTTTGTGGAAGTAAATCGTCGAAAAAAGGAGCGGCCAAATTAATACCAGAATTATCGCTCCTAGATAATAGATCTTGGATCGTCCTTTGAGTAAGGTTGTTAACCCTAAAGCGGCCAACAAGGCAAAAAAAGGATAGAGAAAAATCGTGTAGCGAATCGCTTTTACAAATTGGAAAGAAAGATAAGTAAAATAACTCGTCGCCCAGAAAGTTATAAAGAGGAGAATATAGTCTTTGCGCCGGCGAAGAACGAAACATGCGCCAAAAACTATCAAAACAAAATAAGGCAAACCTACCCCTGCTATGGCCAAATTGGTCAAGACAAAAGTCACCGGTCTGTTTATCCACTGGACGGCCGGCGGGTACCAAATATGGTTGCCCTCAAAGGATTTAAGTTCTTTTAGGCTGTTTATGAAATTGGCATTTATGGTCGGGTCAAAAAGGCTCGTGCTTTGAAAATAATTGGGGCTCGTCAAATGAACGACAAAATACGAAACCAGCAAGAATAATCCTCCTGTCAATAGGATTTTTTTTGTCGACCGCTCAAGCATCAGGATTAAAACCAAGGGGAGAATAAAAATGGCCGATGCTTTACTGGCTAAGGCCAAGCCGAAAAATACGGCGCTCGCAGTTATTTTTCGGCGCAAGGCAAAATAAAAAGAGGCGAACATAAGCAAATTTAGAAAGGTGTCGACGGTAAAAAAATGGGCCGCCTGGATAGGATAAACGGCAATCGCATAAAAAAAAGCCGCCCAGTATTTGAGGGCAGGCACAAGGCGGTATTTCTTCTCCAGAATTTCGGCGGTTTTGTAAACCAAAATTACCACCAACAAATCGACGATGGCCGACAGTTGCCGTCCCAAAATCGTAAAATCGTTGTAGTTGTCTTTGTTCAAAAGGACGGCTATTTGTTTATTCAAGTTCAAGGGCAAGGTTCCGTAGACAAAAAAGTTCGGTAGTTTATTCTCCAAACTCGTCATCGTCAAGAATCTTTCGTCCGGGTGAAGGTGAAAATTGTCGTCCCAGTTTGAGTTATTAAAACGGAGAAAAAATGCGACGAGTAAAACCACCACTAATAACCACTTTTTCATGAAGATTATCTTACCTTATTTAAAAAGAGTTGCCAAATTGGTTTCCTTTCGCTTTCTATAAAAAGGCGGAGCAAATCGCGCGTCGTCACGATTCCTACCGGGTGGCGCTCCGAATCAACGATAACGACGCTGCCGATCTTTTTATCGATAATTAAACGAAAAGCGTCGGAGACTAAATTTTCTTGTTTCAGGCTCAAAACATAGGTTTTCATGTAATTTCTGGCCCTTTGGTTAAACAGATGGACTTTATTGCCGACTATTTCTTTTCTCCCGCCGTTGGGTTTTTTTCCCTCGAGCATAAAAGCGATCAGGTCGTAATAACTCAGGATTCCTTTCAACTTCATGTCCCGGTTGATGACTACCAGTTTAGATAGCCTGGTCGATTTAAAGAGATTAATCGCCTGGGCGACGGTTTCGTCCTCATAAATAACGGTCAGGGGCCTGTGTTTAAACCTCAAGGCTTCTCTAATCGGTTTTTTAAATACTTCGAGGTGGGACAGCTTGCTCAAAATTCGGCGGGCGGAAATTATCCCCAAAAAAATTTCCTTCCGGTCAAAAACGGGCAGGTAATGAATTTTTGACTCCATGAGCAAATTCGCCACTTTGGGCAATGGATGGTCGATGTATATTTTTGGCGGATGGTGAAGGCAATGGGCGGCTTTGGCGTTGCCAGGGTGGGACGACCGGATTAACGCGTAATATGGATTGATGACGCCCAGATATTTCTTTTTGTCGTCAAAAACAAAGGCGGCGTCGTGGGACGTCGAAAGTCGCGACAAGGCCTGGGTCAAGGTAACGTCTGGAGAAACCGTGATGATGTTATCCTTTTTGATTATGGTGGTTAAATCGATCATCGGTAAAAAAACTATACTCCAGAAAATTTATGAATTCAATAAGAAAATTCCGTCTTGGTAGATGAGTTTCTCCGTTTTATCCCTCATTACGGCCGTGACCGTTTTTTTATTGGTGTTGATGATGTCGCAATGTTCTATTGACTCGTTAAATCCCAGTTTTTCCCAATCCTTCTCCGTCATCGACTCGATGTCGCCCACATAGCAGTCGTGGTAGGAGGTACCAACCGCCAGGTGGGAGTTGCCGTAGTCCCCGCCGAAGTTTTCGTCATATAAGGTGTTGGCCATAAAGCGGTCGATTTTGGAAAATCTCTTGTCGGTCAAGGAAAACTCTCCGATTTTGTCGGCGTTTTTTTGGGCGACCATCGCGCGAAGGAGCGCCTCGTTCTTGTCGGCCCGCGCCTTGACAATCCGTCCGTCTTTGAATTCCAAGTAAATGTTTTTGATGATGTTGCCGTAGCGGTAGAGCGGGAAGTTAAAAAATATGTGACCATTCACGCCTCGCCAATCGGGCGAGGTAAAGATCTCAAATGATGGTATATTTGCCCCTCCCCCGCCTTGAAAACGGCGCCTGGTACCCAAGGAGATATATAGGTCGGTTTTTTCCGAAACCAGGTGGAGTTTGTCTATCGGCATTTTGTTCAGCTTTTCTTTGATGGACTTGATTTGTCTGAAGGTATCCTGCCAGGCGGCAATCGGATTGACCTCGTTGAGGTGGCAAGCGCGGATAATTTGTTGCCAAAAGTCTTTTATTGTCATTCCCGCCTCGCGCGCTAGGCCCTCGGTTCCGTAAAGACAAAGCGACCAGGTCAAGCCCCCTTTATCCTCCTTTTCAAAGAGCCATTTTCTTATCGCCCGCTTTGACTTGTTGCCCATGACGATTTTTTTCGGCTCGATGTCTTTGAGCAAAAACGGGTCGGTCGGCGCGATCAGGTAGAGCCTGTGGTCGATCGTGTCTATTAAAGTTTTGGTATATTCTTTCGGAAAGAATTTTAGTTGGTCGTCGCTCGCCGTCTCAAACATGAGGCGTTCGAATTTTTCTTCGTTGCTTTTCAGCATCGGGTAGGCGCCGCGCTCGAGAATGCGCTTGAAGACCGCGAGGGCCAGGGGCTCGGCTTCGGCGTCGTACTGAAGGTAAACGACGTCTTTTTCCTTGACGCCTCGCCCTTTGCCTAGAGCAAAATCGATCATGACTCGGGCATAATTATCGAGAATTTCTTTTGAAGGCGTGTACATAAGAAGATTATTATATCAAAAGCAATTATTCTTTTTCCGGGCCGAAGGCGACGCCGTATTGGTCATTTACAGTCTGGCGCGAACCCCGTAAGACAATGATATTTGCTTTTTTCAGACTACCGTTTCCAAAAGTTTTGTCAAACTGGAAAGGCAAATATCCGCCTCGGGAAAAATAGACGAAGTCAACCTCTGGTAACTCGTCGGTTTCTTCTTGTTCGATAATTCTCTTATCGACTGTTTTTCTTTTCTTTGGGTGGTCGCCGTGGGGGTCGGTTCTTTCATTATTAAAACGAAGGTCAAGATGCATGTCAAAAATTAGAGAATGAAGGTCTTTTACTTGTTGTTCTGATAATCCTCTTTGGGCGTTGCCCATATCTCCGACTACATAGATACTGCCGTCTTTATTCCTATACCCTTGAAGCGTTTTTACCAGGTCCTCGGGAAGAAGTCCCGATTCCAAAAACTCATCGGGATAGACGATGTAGTTTTTCTTGTTTAGACCAGGCGCAAGTTGGGCGACGTTAATCTCAAGGGGAAAACCCATCACCTCGGCGAACTTTTTCAAAAGTAGAATCGATTGGGGTGTCGCTGTAATGGCGTCTATTCTAACCCCTCGCCTTAGCTTTTCCGACCCCTCGTTGGTTTGCGATAGGGCAAATAAATAGCCGTAAATCGAATCGGCCGAGGCGATACAGTCGTCAAAAATCCTGACGCTAAAGGTGGCCGTGTCGTATTTTGACCTGACAATTGGAACCGCCAACTTCTGCATTGCGTTTTGGTATTCTGCTCTATCCCAAAACTTTTCAAACCCAGACCCGTGCGAGGCCATTTCCGTCATTTTCAGGGAGTGTTCGTTGAACATCCCGTTTATTACCCGCAAGGTAAAGCCTTTCCCGGTTGCAAATAAAAGCGTCGGTTTATCGAATTTGCCCAACTGGCCACTTACGAGGGCCTCTTCATTAATTCTTACTTCTTCTCCCGACTTTCCTAAATTAATCAAGAAGGTTTCCGGCCTCATCACGGTATTGGAAATGGGAAAATCCTTAGGACTCGGAAAGGTAACAAACTTGTCCCAGGGGCCGTCGGGAATTTGTTTCAAAACTAAAGGTTTGGTTTCTATGTGAGAATTAAAACTATTTTGTGTTGCCGATTTAAGCAAGTAGGCGAAGCGCGTTCCTCCCTCGATGGTTGGAACTTTTAAGGGTTCTGCCATAATGTTCCCGCCATTGTATCGGATTCTTCCTTTCATGTCAAGCTAATTTGCTCATACGAAAAAAGTTAATCGAATCCCTGAGTTTTTTGGCCGCTTCTCTTGGATTCTTGGCAAAAATTACCCCCCGGGAAGAGGTAATTATCAAGCCTTGTTTCTTTGAATTCAACCCCGCCCTTAAGGTTTTTTCTAAATCTCCTCCCTGGGCGCCAATGCCGGGCACCAGGAAGGTCATTTCATCCCCAGCAATCCTTCTTACCTTCCTAAGTTCATCAGGATAGGTCGCGCCAACTACCAACAGACAGTTTTTATTCTTGTTCCACTTTTTGGCGACCTGACGAGCAACGATTTGATACAAAGGCACTCCTCTTACTTTCAGGTCTTGGAATTCACCGGCGCCGACGTTGGAAGTACGGCAAAGGACGATAATTCCCTTGTCTTTGTAGTTTAGAAATGGTCTTATAGCCTCTTCTCCTAAGTAAGGATTGATGGTGACGGCGTCGGCTTTCAGGTATCCGAAGACAAATTTGGCGTATCCGTCATTTGTATTACCAATATCGCCCCGCTTGGCGTCGATAATGACCGGAATTGACGGAAATCCGCTTTTTAGGTAGTCGCAGGTTTTTTTTAGCGATTTTATTCCTTCATGTCCTATAGCCTCGTAGAAGGCAGTGTTCAACTTGTATGAACAAACTAGGTCAAAAGTCTGTTGAATGATGGTCTTGTTGAACAAGAATTGGTCGGTTTTGACATCGCTGTCCAACCCGACACATACCAAAGAATTATTTTTTTTGACAATTTTATTTAGCTTGTCCTGAAAGGTCATTTATGTTTTTTTAAATACTCTTTACCGTGACCGATTTTTGTGTTAATAGGAACGTGTTTTTTACAAAGAGGGCATTCTACTTCCCCGTATGACTGGATCTTGAAAACGGTCAATGACGTAAATGGAATTCCTCCAAATGTTTCTGAATTAACTATCTTTGGATCGCGATTCACAATGACGGCAATGCCCTTAATGATTCCGCCCGCCTCCTTGACGCTCTTTATCACCTTTTTAACAGAGCTGCCCGTGGCCGTGATATCCTCGACTATGAGAACATTCTTGTTTTTTATGACGGTGTCGAATCCTCTTTCCAGGAGTTGGTGCTTTTCAGGCGTTTTTTCGGTAAAGATGCCAAGAATCTTTTTATTCTTTAATTTGCTTAAATGATAAGCTACCCACTGGGAAAAGATAATGCCGCCGTAGGCAGGCCCGACAACAATCTCTATTTTTTTGTCTTGGTACTTTTTCGCAATCAATTTGCTAAGTTCCGAGTTAACCGAGGGGTGGGGCAAGATTTTGTCCGGGTTGATATACGCGCCGGTGTGCCTGCCCGAGGTCAAGACAAAGTGGTCGTTTGTCAGGACCGCGCCGACTTTTTTTAGGATTTTAATTACTTTATTCATACATTTTCAGTTTTCCTATCTTTTCATCGAAACGGGAAACTTTTTTCCTTTTCAAAATTTCTGCCAACTCTTTTTTCAACCTGCCAAATATTTTTGGTCCTTCCTTTTGGAGCGAGGTCGCAACGCCGACGGCCGAGGCTCCGGCCAATATATATTCATATATATCGCTTCCGCGATTGACCCCGCCGACGCCGATTATATCCAGCTTTTCCTTGGAAAAGTGCCTGAACAAAATGACGTGAGCCAGGGCAATCGGCTTTATACCCTCCCCTCCCAGTCCTCCTATGCCCATGTTCGGCTTGATTATCATTTGTTCTTTTTTGTAGTCGATCGCGGCGCCCAAAGGCACAGAATTAATCAAGGTGACAAAATCGACTCCGAGCGCCACCAATCCTTCGGCCATTTTCTTGATTTCTCCCCTGTCGTTATATGGCGGCAGTTTAACCCCGACTGGTTTTTTCGTTTTTTTCATAATCTTTTTTAAGACCCTGAAACTCGTCGTTGGATCATAGGCAAACATCCCTTTTCCGACCAAGTTCGGACAGGAAAGATTTATCTCAACGGCGTCGAAGGGCTTGTTATTGACCTTATCAAAAAGATAGGCAAACTCGCCCTCGGAAAAACCGGCAATTGAGGCAATCAATGGTTTTTTGTATTTAGTGAGGCGGGAAACGATCTGGCAGTAATAATCCACGCCTAAGTTAGGCAAACCCATGCTGTTGAGAGACGTATTGCTTTTAAGATAAAGGCGCGGTTCAGGGTTGCCCTGGCGCTCTTCGACCGTCATGGTTTTGAAAACTATCGTACCCGATTGGCTTTCTCCAATGGCTCTCAACTCTCTTTCTGTCGTGCACCAAACGCCCGAAGCGTTGAAAAAAGGGGTTTTTATTTTCAACATTTTATTTTATTCCCAAAACTTTCTTTCCATTAATAAAAACCTGGGTAACTTTTCCCTTAACCTTCCATCCATGGAATGGTGACCAACCGCACTTTGTCATCAATTTTTTATTGTCTACCACCCACTCTTTTCTCTCGTCGACTTCTATATAAGTATTCTCGTCAGTCTTAATGTTAAAGATTTTCTTAGGGTTGTCAAAACATAATTGTTTTAGTTTTTTAATCGTCAATTTGCGGTCTGAAACAGCCGTCAGCAGAAGCGGCAAAGTCGTTTCCAGCCCGGGCACACCGTATGGAGGCTTTGCCGATTTTTTTTCCATGATCGTGTGAGGAGCGTGGTCAGACTCGATAACGTCAATGTATTTAAAATTTTTCCAGAGAAAATCAACGTCACTTTTTTTCTTTAAGGTCGGCTTCATCAATCCGAACGGGCCGAGTTTTTTTTCCGCGCTTTGTGTCAAAAAAAGGTGGTGGGGTGTAACGCCGCAAGTAACCGGCCATCTTTTCTTTTTTGCCTTCATAACTTCTTTTAATTCGAGTCTGCTCGAGACGTGGCAGACATGGAGCCGCTTATTCATTTCTTTTGCCAGCAAGATAACCGATCCGATGACATTCGACTCGGCGTGGACAAGAATTGGCTTTTTGCTTTTCCAAGCGGAAAAGATTTTTTTTAATTTTTCTGTATTGATAATGAAATTGCCGGTAGTTTTGTTGAGATAAAGTTTGAGCCCGTAAACGTACGGTTCCATTTTCATAAGTTCTCCCAAATTGTTTCCCAGACTGCCGGCGTAGAAACCCACGTCGCAGCCCGCCTTTTTTTTGGCAAGATTTATTTTTTCCTTTAATCTGACCATTGTCGTAACCGGCTTTTTATTATTCGGCATATCCAGAATCGTTGTAAACCCTCCCGCAAGAGCCGCCATTGTCCCCGACCTCATATCTTCTTTATAGGTTTGGCCCGGGTCGCGCAGGTGGACGTGAACGTCTATTAAGCCGGGCAATCTCAACAATCGCATTTTTTGTTTATTAATCACTTTTTTAATATCATCGAAAGCAAAGCCATTCTGGCATACATGCCGTTTCTCATCTGGTTGCTGATATATACGGCGCGCTTGTCTTTATCAACGCTTTCCAGTATCTCACCAACCCGGGGTAAAGGGTGCATTACTATGGCGGATTTTTTTGCTTTCTTCAAAAGGAGCGGCGTCACAATGTAAAAATGTTTCAGCTTTTCGTAAAGATTCAGGTCGCTGAAGCGTTCTTTCTGAACGCGGGTGACATAAATGACGTCGGACTTTCTTACCACGTCGTCGAGTCTGTCGGTCTCGTGGATCTTTAATCCGCGCTTTTTAACTAAATCCATAATTACATCCGGCAGCTTCAATATTTCCGGCGAGACCAAGTTGATCGTCACCGAGCGGTAGAGCGACAATAGTTTGATGAGCGAATG
>CAYJKR010000012.1:0-34399 GCA_964371165.1 uncultured Gammaproteobacteria bacterium | reverse complement strand
GGTCCGCAATCTGATAATTTTTATCTTCTTTTTTGTCATAGACGTAAATGCCGCCCTCTTTGACGTCGCGCGCCTCACCGGTTTGGTTGGCAGCGATAATAGGCGGCGTTATCATCGGCGGCAACGTCACGGTTTTATTAGCCTTGTACAAAACCTTGGTTTCAGTCGGGGAGAAGCTCAAAATCGTACTCGAATCACTCGCCAGTTTATAGAAATCCTTGGGGAACGTTTCTAGAACCTTTAAATTATTAGCGAGTTTTTGGCTTGCCCAAGCTTCAATTAAAGTTTCTTTGGATTGGGTAACGTCAAACGGAGTCAGATTCTCTCCGTCCAGATTTAAAAGATAGGCTTGAACTAAAGCCTCCTCGCCAAACTCAAAAATGGCTTCCTTGGCGTCTGGTGAAACGGTGACTCGGCCGGTGGCCAAATCGATCTCAGCCGGAAGATTCTCTTTAAGAATAATCGTCTTTAATGGCGGGAAAAAGGGGAGCGGCTTTTTGCCGCCTTCGAAAAGATGGATCCCGGTATCGGAGAAGACAATAATTTTTTCCGTGTCCCCCAAAGATATAGCCTTGATAATACCCAGATTAGTTAAAGGCGCCAGGGTCGGATTGAGGGGAAAAAGCAAAGCATCGATTGCCGCAACGAGCTCTCCTTTTAGATTGACGTCTTTGCTGAATGAGGTATAACCCTCTTTTTGGATTTCTACCTTATAATTGCCCGGAGGCATGGTCAAATTAGTATCGGTGACACCTTTAAGGACACCGTCGATGTAAATTTTGGCAGCCTTGGGATAAGAGGTAACGGACATGATCCCGGTCGGAACCAGGGACTTTTGCCCTATATCAAGGCGATAGCCCCTGGCGTAAGCAACGACAAAGGCAAAAGCCGAGAGAAAAGCGACCACAAGAAAAAGCCGGTATAGTAACTTCATAAATTTGTGTAGATATTATACAATAAATAGATATGTTCTTCCGCCCCAAAATAGGCATGGATTTAGGCACCGCTAATACTCTAGTTTATGTCGCCGGCCAGGGAATCATACTCAACGAGCCCACGGTCGTGGCATATTCTTTGGAAGACAGGCAGGTTTTAGCCGTCGGCGACGACGCCAAAGAGATGTTGGGTCGGACGCCGGGGTCGATTGTAGCTTCACGCCCGATGAAAGAAGGGGTGATTGCCGATTACAAGACAACCGCCTCAATGATTAACTACTTTCTCAAGAAAGCCTTAAAGGGGCGCGTGTTTTGGCCGGAAATGATGATTTCTATTCCCGGAGGAGCTTCCCAAGTCGAGAAAAGAGCCGTCGTGGCGGCTTGCCGCCAAGCCGGGGCAATAAACGTTTATTTAATTGAAGAACCGTTGGCGGCGGCAATTGGGGCAAAAATACCCATTTCTCAAGCGTCTGGCCACATGATTGTTAATATAGGCGGTGGGACGACCGAAGTAGCCGTAATTTCTTTGGGACAATTGGTGGCTTACAAGACCATAAGAGTTGCGGGAACTAAGCTTGATGAGGCGATTATCCAGGAATTCAAGAAAAAACATAATCTCATTATCGGCGAGCGCACCGCCGAAGACGTCAAAATGAAAATCGGCAATGCTTTTATTGAAGAAGGCAAAGAGCTGAGGAAGATGGAAGTAAAAGGTCGTGATTTTCAAACGGGCTTGCCAAAAATCTTTGAGGTCGACGAAAAATCGGTCCAGGAAGCTATTTCAAAACCTCTGAAAGCGATCCTTGAAGGAATTAAGGAAGTTCTATCCCAGACGCCCCCCGAGCTTGCCGCCGACATCGTCGATAAAGGCATAGTCCTATCAGGGGGAACGGCTTTATTAACCAATATTGACCGGTACATTACCTATTACACGGGGGTCTCTTCTTTTGTCGTCGACGAACCCTTATTTTGTGTTATTAGGGGGGTAGGGATGGCAATTGAAAATTTGGATAATTTTAAAGAAGCTATCCGATAGCATTTAAGAGTTTTTAATTTACATTTACTAGTTTTTAGTCAATTTATAAATTTTAATTTTAAAACTACAATATAGTATTATTTATTATTAATAGACGACTTTTTATAAATAATTTAACTTTTAATAGATTATAATAAGATAAACTTTTAAAAAATAATTTGAACAAAAAAGGCCTTAAAAGGGAAAAGCATAATTATTAATTTATCTTATAGTAAGAATAGAATTATGGCGGATAATAAAATACTAAACATAACCATTCCTTACAATAGAAAATCAGATATCCTGTATAAAATTAGAAAATACATACTAAAACCCAAGGGATTCTTTCATGTTGTTTCCCTTAACCCGGAAAATATGGTCTTAACCCGAGAAAATCCCTATTTTAAACGGGTTATTGAGACGGCCCAAGTAAAATTAGTAGACGGCGTGGGGATTGTCCTGGCGGCCCGATGGCTCGGTATCCCTATAGGACAAAGAATGACAGGAGTTGAGCTAATGGAAGAATTGATAAAAATGGCCGATAAGTTGCGCTTACGAGTGCTTTTAATCGGAGCTCGGTCAAATTTAGCACTTACTCTTGCTGACTGCTACAATCAAAAATACGCACGGGCAAGTTTTAAAGGTTTGTATGGGATAAAAGACATCAAAAATCCGCGCCCCAACGAAGAAAAGGCTATTTTTTCAATAGTGCGCCGCTATAAGCCCCATGTTTTATTTGTCTCTTTTGGCTCTCCGGATCAGGAGCTATGGTTGGCCCGTCACAAAAAGAAGTTTTCCGGCGTCGTGGCTATCGGAGTCGGCGGAGCCTTTGACTATTTGAGCGGCCAAGTGACCAGGCCTCCAACGTTGATGAGAAAAGTCGGTCTCGAATGGTTATTCCGCTTAATCAATCAACCGTGGCGATGGAAGAGGCAATTGAGGCTAATTAAGTTCATTCAACTAGTTTTGGCGGAAAAATGGAGAAAAAACTAACTTCTGTCCTTCAATATTTCTCTTTTTTTAAATATCAACCTGGTTTTGAAGAGATTTATAGATTTTTTCCGGTAAAAATCACCAAGAAACGATTAAAAACCCTCCTTAGAACCAAAAAGAATACTGTAGGGGAGTATAGTTTATCAACTTCAAGAAAAAAAATTTCCAAGAAAAAACTGTCAAATTGGAAATTTAGACTGTTTATTAGATTGGTTGCCCTGTTTCCCCAGATAAAATTAATGGGTCTTTCCGGATCAATCTCGATGATGAACGCTGATTTGGAAGATGATATCGACCTATTTATAATCACCAAGAGTAATAGACTATTTACCGCCCGATTTTTAGCCACGACAATAGCATTTATTATGGGGCTAAAAAGAGCCTTGGGGCAACATAAAGCCCCTAATAAAGTCTGCCTAAATCTTTTCTTCGACGAAGCTAATTTAAAGGTCCCCAGGTTCAAACAAAACCTTTTTGTCGGTCATGAAGTTTTTCAGATGAAGCCAATTGTCGATAAAGATAAAATTTACGAGCGATTTTTACAGGCAAATAAGTGGGTATATAGGTTTTTTCCAAACGCAACTCTTCCAGTCATTTCTAATCAAGTAAATAATCGGTCGAAACACAATGCTCTTGGCAATCGGTTGGAAAAAATACTCAAAGACTTTCAACTTAGATTGATAAATAAGCACAAAACTACCGAATTAGTCACAAATAGGCAGCTTTGGTTTCATCCGGATGACTTTGAGAAGAAAATTAAGATTCAAACTTCTTTAGTGTAGCACGTACCGAGGCCGGCGGCTTCGAGCTGGTCCAATATGATCTCGGCCCGCTTCACATCGATTTTAAGGGCCTCTGAGAGTTGTTTTGATGATATCTCATCCTGCTTGTCCATCAACTCCATCGCCTTAGAAAAAAAAGGATCCCGCTCGACTTTTTTAGCCTCGGAAACAACCGAGGTCGAAGTTGGACCTTCGATGCTTTTTAAGCGAGAATCGATGTCGTCTAATTTTTTCAAAATTACTTTTACAGAATCTTCCATAGGGAGATTATAGCATTTAACCGTATTTTTTCTTTAAGATCATCAATAGGAAGGCGCCGACAAACAAGAAAGAGTTGGTGACGTAGATAAAAGGGTCGCCCTTGAATAATCCGTAGGTAACCCAAAAGACGCCGTTTAACATACCGATCAATATTCCGGACCAGGCCAAATCACGAGTTTTCTTTGTTTTATAAGAACTCCAAACCTGGGGGAAGAAAAGCAAGGACGCCGACGCCGAACCCAAAAGACCGAATATGGTAGCTATATTTTGCATATGGCGGAGGAGGTGGGATTCGAACCCACGCGAGCCTTTAAGGGCTCAGGAGTTTAGCAAACTCCCCGAATTGACCAGGCTATCGGACTCCTCCTTTTAAAATTCTTTTAACAACTGGCTTAAAATTATTTGTTCCTATTTCTTGCAAATATCTTTTTACTTCGTTTTGATTATGTAACCAAACATCATATTCAAAAGTTCTTTTTGGATTATATCCTAGCTTTAAAAGACTTTTATGAACAAAATCAAGTATCGGTTCCGAGTGGTTGGAAAAACATATTTTAGGATATTTATATTCTTTATTGTTTACTTTATATTTATGAATCAGGAAACAACCATCCGTATCGATCAAACCGCGGATACAAGCCTTTATATATTCTTTATTTTTCCAAATCCATGCGGGAACACCTACCTGTAAAAGTACTTTGTTGCCAACCTTAAGCCCTTTTTCTATAAGATATTTTACTACATTTATACCCGATATGCCTACCCTTAGCAGGTGCTCTTTTTTGTTTTCGTTTATGCTGGCTTTAAGCTCAAACAATCTTTTAATAAGATTAGCCACAAATCGGGAATACTGATGATCGGTAATGCCGCTTAAATAAATGGTAATCTGACCATCGGTCATTCCTCCATCCCCAAGCATGATTCCGATAAATTCCGCCAATTTATTTGATTCCTGTGGTTTTGAAAAAGTATTCGTATATTTTTTCCACAGCTCCGAATTATTTTTCCTCTTTAACCAGGACATAAACCCACCTTTTCTCCTGCTTTCTATGTTTCCAGGTGCCCCGTATAATTGAAATCGTCTTATTCCTCCTTTTGATGCGCCTTTTTTAACATACCAATATTTATTAAGGATCCCGTGTTTCGGAATGGGAATCGAAGCAAGTCTGCCTAATTTCCTAATAATGTCACTATTTGGTTTGAATTTTTCCCTTTTCCAATCACGGATAGTACGACCGGAGATTCCTAGTCTTTTACCCAATTCTTCCGAATCGAAATTCAATTTTTCTTGAACATCGCTTATGAATCGCATTAGTAATCCTTTTTCGAAATTCAATCTATACATAAATCAACTTTACCATATCTCCAAAGATAAAGCAATAAAAAAGTGCCGCAGAGAGGAGTTGAACCTCTATGAGTTGCCTCACACGGCCCTGAACCGTGCGCGTCTGCCAGTTCCGCCACTGCGGCAGTGTCTAAATTATATAATATTATCTAGCTTATGAAAGATTTCTGCACCATATACCTCGTCCGTCACGGAGAAACCGATTGGAATGTCAAAAACATTATCCAAGGCCAAATAGATATTCCGTTAAATAAGAAAGGGGAAAATCAGGCATTAGAAATAGCGAACGAACTTAAAGATATTCATTTTGACGCCATTTTTTCCTCAGATTTGTCGCGGGCAAAAAGAACCGCCGAAATTATCGCGACAGAAAGAAAATTAGCCGTCGTGGCGACAAAAACCTTGAGAGAAAGGTATTTCGGCAAGTTCCAGGGAAAAATATTTCCTAAAGAAAAAAACATAAAAGAGATGATAAGGTTTTTGATTAAAAACTCTAAGGCAGAATCGGAAAAACCAGAAACAGACGCCTCAATAATGTCCCGATTGGTTGCTTTTTTGAAGGAAATTTCCGTTGCCTACAAAGGGAAGACAGTTTTGTTAGTGACCCACGCCGCACCAATCAGGACGCTTTTGATCCATTTAGGTTTTGGTACTTATGACAATCTTCCCAACGGATGCATCGGTAATTTGGCTTATGTGAAAATAAAGAATGACGGAAGCGAGTTTGTCATCGAGGAGACGAGCGGGATAGTAAAGAGTTGACCACCCCATTCAATTCATTCAAAAATTTTTCTCTGTTTAAGACAGAATTTTCTATTTTTACTTTGGGGTAAGGGAATTTCTCGTAAAATTTTAGCCAAAGCGGGTAGAGTTCGAAAATAATGTCCCGGTATTTCTTCAAAGTTTTTTCCTTGTCTTTTTTCCCAGTGATACCCTTGTTTTTTATTCTTTCCTCGTAGTTTTTTTGCCTCCTGGAGAACGAAACCTCCGGCCGGGTATCGATAAAGATTAAAAAAGGGTTTAGGTCGTTATAAAGGCGTAAATAATCGTTATAAAATTGATCGGCGATTGGTTTACCGGCAAAAAACTGAGTATAGACGACGTGACCGATGCCGGTTTCAACGGCAACGTTCTGCTGGACCCGGTCTTTTAGTGAGGAAATTTTTGCCAACTCTATTTTTACCAGGTTAATTTCGAGATCCCGGTCGACAAAGGCGGCGCCCGGGTGGTTTATCCCGGCTATGGTATAAGGATTTATTTCCTCGACAAAGTACCAGTCTTTTTTCTCGGTCTGGAGGTGTTTTAGTGCGGTGGTTTTGCCGGAGGACTGTGGCCCGGCGATCGTAATAAAATAATTCATTTGATAAAATATTATACATCTTATGTTTTATAAACAATCCAAGGAGCTACTCTCTCTTGTAAAAAAGGCCGAAAATATCTTAATAAATACCCACAAAAATCCGGATTACGATTCTTTAGGAAGCGCTCTGGCTCTGAAGAAAGGGCTAGATCAATTAGGAAAAAAATCGAAGATCATTTCTTGCCAAAAAATTAATCCCTACTTTTTCTTTTTAGAAGGGGCTAGAGATATCAGCCTAATAGACTACAGTAAATTCGATTTTAAGCCGTTCGACCTTTTTATAATCCCCGACACGGGAAACTATGACCGCGTCACCGGAAGCAAGACCATAAAATTACCCGAGAATTTAAATTACATCGTCATCGACCACCATAAAACCAATGAATTTTCACACTATCCTAAGGTTTTAGACGAGCAGGCGAGCGCCACTTGCGAGATTCTTTACCGGCTGTTTGACGATTGGAGTATAAAAATGGATTCCGTTTTGACAACCTACCTCTTGACCGGGATTATGGGAGATACGGTGTTTTTACGATACTGCGAAGACAGTAAGAGGACCTTCGGGGTAGTTGAGGATTTGATTAACAAGGGCGCCGACAAGGATTGGATTTCGGAAAATTTTTACGAGCGTTACGACTTTGGAGCCATTAAATTATTGGGTGAATTTTTGAACAGAATGGAAAAACAAAAAAACTTCGTTTGGTCGGCGGTGCCTTTTGATGTTTATAAACAATATAATGAACCGGAAGGCGTGAGAGAAATGGCAGCTGACCTATTTTTTAGAGGAATAAAAGGGTACGAATTTGGCGTCGCTATGTTGGAGGCTAAAAAAGGCGTCATCAACTTGAGTTTTCGATCTAAGAAAAATACGGACGTAACAAAATACGCAAAGTTATTTGGCGGGGGCGGTCACAAGAACGCCGCGGGCGCGACCGTCAAGGGGGAATTCAAAAAAGCCATCGAAGAAATTTTACGAAAGATTTCTTAAGATTTTTTCCACTTCGCGATCGTTAATTTCGTGGTGCGGACCCCGGTGAGAAAGAAGAGCTCCAGAGAAAGTTTTTGGTATGTGCATTAACTCGTGGATAAGCGTTTTAATTTTATCACGTTCGGATAATTTATCGAAACGGCGGCTGTTGACCTCGATAATGTAATGCGGTTCCAGCCCGACAACCTCTTTAAATAGCTTGGCCATTCCCCAAATTCTGGCGTAGGCGCGGGTTTTGGCGTCGAAGCTTCTGATGCAGTGAATGTTATTCTTTTTAATGTGTTTCATGCCGAGCCTAGTGGCTAGCTGGACGACGGTTTTTTTTATTTCCGGAGCCTTTTTGTATTTCATCGTTTTATGATATCATTTTATTGGATGAAAAAAATATTCTCCTTTGTTCTATTTTTCCTTCTCAGTTTGTTTATCGTTTCAACTGTTTCTGCCGAGGAAATAAAGAGTTTTAAGTCGGTCATAAATATAAATAGGGACGGCACGATCGACGTTGTAGAAACGATCGCCTATGACTTCGGGCAGCTCGACAGACACGGAATCTACCGGGACATTCCCTATCTGACTACCAATAAGGGCGGCAAAAAATTTGTCCTGGATTTCAAAAACGTATCGGTGACGGATGAAAAAGGCACCGACTATCAGTACAGCAAGTCTAAAATTGGGGAGAAATTGCAACTTAAAATAGGCGACCCCGATCGGACCATAACGGGCCTCCATAATTACGTCATCAGGTATAGGGTTTCCGGCGCTTTGACGTATTTTTCCGACCACGACGAACTCTACTGGAATATAACGGGAAACGACTGGGGCGTTCCGGTTACTTCGACGGAAGTCGAGATAAATCTACCGGAAGAAATTGCCCAAGAAGACCTAAGGACGGCTTGTTATTCCGGCAGTTACGGGGAAAGCGGGGAATCTTGCCAGATTGTTGTCAATGGTAGTCAAGTTTTTTTTGAAAGGACTAAACCCTTATCGGCCGGCGAGGGATTAACGATTGTGGTTGGATTTCCAAAAAATATTGTTAATGTCCTTCTACCTAAAGAATACGTTCCCTTTTGGCAAACCATAGTTGGCAAGATATTGATATTTTTAATCGCCCTGGCGGCCGGACTATGGTATATCTTTTTGCCATTCCACATCATTTATAAATGGTACAAGGAAGGGCGCGACCCCAAAGGGGCAGTCGGCGTGGCACGCGCCTGGTTTGAGGCTCCGAAAACGCCGAAAGGAAACCGATTTTTGACGCCGGCGGAGGTCGGAACCCTGGGAGACGAAACGGTTGACCTCAAGGATATCTCGGCTATGATTGTTGACCTTGCCAGGCGGGGATATATAAAAATTGAGGAAAGGGCAAAAAAAGATTTTTATTTAATCCGCCGTAGTCCCGCTAAACGGGACGTAGGCGGACCGTTGCTCAACTTCGAACAGCTGCTCATCGATAAATTCTTTAAAACCGATACAGAAGTTAGGTTAAAAACTGCCAAATTATACGACGAAGTCCAGGAAATAAACAAAAAACTATACGAAACGACTGTCACCGAGGGTTTGTTTCCCAAGAATCCGGAAAGCGTACGGACCATTTACTACGTAATCGCCGGAATCGCCCTATTTACCTTTAACTGGGTTTTAGCCTTTGTCGCTTTTGTTTTTGGAAGGAGAATGCCCAGGAAAACGGTTGAAGGAGTAAATGCTTTTAACGTTTCCAAATCGCTGAAAAACTTTTTGACGAGCCAGGAAAGACAACTAAAATTCCAAGCCGACAAACAGATGATGTTCGAAAAACTCTTACCCTATGCGGTCGCGTTTGGGGTCGAAAAAATCTGGGCGAAGAGATTTAAAAGCATGAATTTAAGAGAACCGAGTTGGTATAAGGGATATGATTCGGGTAGTTTCAATTCGGTCGTATTTGCTTCAAGTCTAAATTCTTCGATTCATAGTTTGTCAACGGCGGCGACTCCAACCACAAGCTCGACCGGTCACTCTTCCGGTTTTTCCGGCGGCTTCTCCGGAGGCGGTGGGGGTGGGGGCGGCGGCGGAAGCTGGTAAAAAGATTGACTCCCATAAATAATAGGATTAAACTATATGTACTAAACCCAATATTCTTTAGTACGATATGAGTACAAAAATAAAATGGAGTCAGTCTATAAAAGATAAGGCAAAGTTATTACGTAAAAAAGGCTATTCTTATGGCCAGCTAACTAAGGAATTAAAGGTGGCTAAAAGCACATTGCACCAATGGATTCGCGGAGTAAAAAGACCGGCTAAATTTAGTAAACTCGATAGGATTCGTTGGATCAAGGAAATACAGCCTCTAGCCGCCCAAGGCAATAAAAGAAAAAGAGAAAGGGCTATAAACGAAATTATCCATGAGGCCAAAATTGAAACTGATAAATTAAAAATCAGTCAAGAAATGAAAAAAGCCATTCTTGCAATGTTATATTGGGCAGAAGGCAGTAAAGTGAGAGGAATTTTACAATTTGCCAATACCGATCCAAAGCTAATTCTGCTTTTTGTTAATCTTTTACGGTCGTGTTATAAGTTGGATGAAAGCAAATTTAGGATAAGATTACATTTGCATTATTATCATCGAGTGAAAAAAGTAAAGAAATTTTGGTCAGAGCTCTTAAACATTCCTCTTAGTCAATTTTCAAAAATTTACAGAAAATCGAGAAGCAAGGAAAAAACCTTCCGTAGAAACTTCGGAGGGATATGCTTTGTTAAATACAATAGTGTGTATTTAAAGGAAAAAATTGTACAATATGCTTACGCTTTAGGAGAAAAGATGGTTGGCAAAGTGAATGTACCCGTAGCTTAACGGATAAAGCGCGGCCCTGCGGAGGCTGAGACTGAGAGTTCAATTCTCTCCGGGTACACCAGGGGTCGTGGTGAAATAGGCATCACGTCGGTCTCCAAAACCGACTTTCCAGGTTCGAGCCCTGGCGACCCTGCCAAATGCTTTCATTTCTCGCCTATATTTTTTATTTCATTGCTGCGAGCACCTCGCCATTACAACGACGTTGGCTTGCGGTTAATCGCGAAGCCGACAATGACGGACAAATAGATTTTGCCTTCAAGGTTGTCTTTATCGTAGCTTTTTTAGGCCTAATAATACCGTTTTTTGAGCCAATTAAGTTGAGCGGAGACTATCTTTTGATTGGGTTGCTTTCTCTTACTTGTGGCCTTTTTGGCGCCGGTTTCTATATAACCTATTTTGTCGCGCAAAAGCACGTCGACGCAGGAATAACCACTCTCGTTAGCAATATTTATACTCCGGTAACGATTATTCTTGCCTCGGTTTTTTTGAATGAAGGATTAACCTTCATACAAATTATTGGGACGGTGCTTTTACTTTTTGCGATTGTATTGATTTCAAAAAAACACAGGATAGGAAAATTTCATTTCGATAAACATTTTTTAATGATGCTGGGCGGGGGAGTGATGCTCGGAATACTCCTTACGGCCGAAAGATCGCTTCAGAAAATAACCGGTTTTACCGGGGGAACTCTTTTGAGCTGGTGGAGTCAAGCAATCATTTTGGGAGCCGCAACACTAATTTTTAACGATAAAACACGGCATACGACAAAAGACACATTGATTACCGGTGCTTTGAGATTTTTTCAATCTTTTTCATGGGTGATTCTGATCTTTATAGTGAGCAATTTAAGTGTTGTTTCAGCAATAACAACATTCAAAGTCGTGTTAATTTTTGTCGCCGCCGCATTATTTCTTAACGAACGTGAGGATTTACCGAGAAAGGTTTTTGGTAGCGTTATTGCGGTAGTTGGTTTGCTACTAATGAAATAATTTTCTTCACCCTTGCAATAATTAAAATTTCGTTATAATTTAGCTAATGAATTGGGTCTTTTTTGCTATACTCTCCAGATTTTTTTGGGCGGCCGACAATATTATCGACAAATTCATAGTAGGAAAATATATAAAAGATTCGTATGTTTTAACTCTTCTTGGTGGAATTGCTCCATTATTTATAGCTCTCATTATTTTCTTTACCTCTAGGCTTAATGGACCTGGATTAACACCAATCAGCATTATGATTCTTGCCGGAGCGATCCAGATCGTCGCCATATTTGCCTTTTATAAAGCCCTATTAAAAGAAGAAGTATCACGGGTTATACCTCTTTTTCAATTTAATCCGGTTTTTACTCTAATTTTATCCGCGCTTTTTTTAAAAGAAATTCTAACACTTAAACTCAGCATAGGATTTATCTTAATTCTCTTAGGAGGACTTCTTATCTCGGTAAAAAAAATCAAGGGCCTGTTTACTCTACGCGAGGCTTTTTGGTGGATGATGTTATCGAGTTTTATTTATGCGGTACAAGGGGTCATGGGCAAAGCGTTTTATAACGTCTACCCGTTTGTCGTAGTGACATTTTATCTTTCCCTGGGCATGTTTATGCCGACATTTTTGCTGCTATTATTTTCGAAGAAATTGAGAACGAGATTTACAAAAGAATTTTCGAATTTACCTCCAAAAGGTTTACTTATTATCGTTTTAGGGATAACGCTTATAGCTTTAGCTTATTTTACTAGTTTCTTGGCATTTAGCACCGGCTTGGTGAGCATCATAAGCGTATTGAGAGGATTTCAGAGCCTTTTTGTGTTAATCTTTTCCATAGCTCTTTCGTTATGGTTCCCAAAGATATTAAAAGAAGAACTCGCCGGCAAGGTATTGTTGACCAAAATTCTGGCAATAGCAGTAATGCTGGTTGGTCTTTATTTTATAACTTAAAAAGAAACTAATCTTTGAGGGAATTTGATTGTCTCAGTTTCTGCAAAGTTAGATAAGTGCCTTGATTTGAGATAGTTGTTTTGCAGGAATTTTTGTTTCTAATTCTTTAGCGAAGTTATCCAAAATTGCTTTCCCTGCTTGATTTACTTCTTCATTAGGATCTAAATTTAGTGATTTCATTTTTTCTGCCATCCTATTAGTCAATTCCATATAAAGAGCGGCTAATAGATCGGCTTTTATCAAAGTTTTTTCTTCATTCGGACTGGAAAATAAACTTAATATTTTGTCTAACTTGTTAGTAAAAGTATCCATGATTTATTAATTTTTATTTGCCAGGCTTAGCATTCATATATTTGGCAAATTCAAGAGCTTTTTTTGCAGTATAAATTCCGACGCCGCCGTTTATTAAACCGGTAACGGTCTGAGCTACTACGGCTCTTGTTTGAAAATCGGGAGCAGCAGGATGAATAACGTTAGTTAAGGCCGTCAGGCCTACGTTAACGGCCAATAAACCAGCAGACTTGCCTAAAAGAGAAATACCCTTACCTTCTTTATCGAGTAATTTTTTGCCTAACGAGTCAAGTGTTTTAACAGCACCCTCTCTGGCGTTGGTTAGAACCTGACGTGAAGCGGTTTTTAATGCGGGTCCAACTTCTTGTAAAGCGCTGATTTCCGGCTCAAAATGCTTTTTTAAAGCGTCCGTGACGCCTTTTAATCTTTCACCAGATTGCATAGTTTATGAACCACTAATGTTGGTAGTTTTTGCTTCGGTTGGAAAGTCGGGAATTGCAGGAGCTGCAGGTGTGGTAGGAGTAGCAGTTTTTTCTTCCAACTTATCCAATACAGAATTTAACTTTGGGTCAACTACCGAAGGTGGTGCCGTGGGAGTTTCGACTACTGGCGGAACGGCTGGCTCAGGAGTTGTTTCTACGGGAGCAGGCCCTTGTACTTTAGAGGGTTCATTGACGGTTGCGGTCGGTGGGGGCGTAGGAGTCGCTTGAGCCGCGTTTAGTCCCAGAGTCGTGTCGAACTCTTCTTTTGTGAATCCTTTGAGTACGGCAATCGAACCGTCGTCTTTTTCAATCCTGGTCACAGGTGTACCGGCGAAGTTATTGCCGACCGTCATCATCTCTTGAAGAAATTCTTTGTTGGTATCGAGGTTTTTTTCCTCAAAAGCCAGTTTATTGGTATTCAAATAATCTCTTTCCGCCTTGGAAAATTGACAATCGGTAGTCGTATAAACGGTAATTTTCATATCGTATTTTGATTATGAAGAAAAACTGATGGTTTGTCAATGGTATCATTGGATATGAAGAAAATTTTGTTGATAGTTTTACTTCTTATCGCTGGTTTTTTTGTCTTCAATTATCTAAAAACTCCCGGCGTTGAAGAAAAAGTCAAAAATCCCGTTCAAAGAATCCTAAAAAATAAAAATACAACAAGAAAAGATGCAAACACCGTTGAAATTAGATCGGTTTTTGTCCCAGACTGGACCTTAAATGGAGAAATAGTTTTTGACTATGGTTATGATCGCTGGATTTATTTTGGTCCCGAGGAAAACCGACCAGAAAGTATCACGTGGACGACATTTAAGGTTAATTCGGTTGAGGAATTGAATAAATTAACTATAAAAAACGAGGGTTTAGAAGGGATTGTCTTGGATTTGGAAATAAGCGGGCTTCCAACAGAGGACTTAGTTGATCAAATAAGCAGGGGAGTAGAAAAGATCTACAATCAAACGAAAGAAAAAAACCTTAAATTAGCCTTAGCCTTATATGGCGACCTGTTTTATCGTCAACGTCCGTATGATTTAGAAACGTTAAATCGATTCTCAGACGAAATAATGGTCATGGCCTATGATTTCAGCAAAAGTTATGGTGAACCCGGGGCCAATTTTCCTTACGAAAATTTCAAAGAAATGATTGATCAATATTTACAGTTCATTCCGGCGGAAAAACTGACAATAATTTTCGGTATGTACGGATATGATTGGGCATTAAAAGACGGCAAGCCATTAAAACAAGCTGAGGCGTTGACGTTAAACCAAATAAAATCCAAGTTTTCAGAGGAAACAATAACCAACCCGCAATCTATGGAGAAAAACATCAGATATAAGGGCGAGGACGGATACGACCACGTGATCTTTTTTGAAGACGAGGAGTCGGCACAAGTAAAAACAGATTATCTCAAAGAAAAAGGTATAGGCTCTATTTCTTACTGGGCTTGGGGCTATTTTTAAAGGCACCCAACTCCTTTAATTTCCACATAAAAAGCGCCCCCTTGCTTTTGGCGTTTGAGTCAATCACATAGCGAAGAGCCTCCTCCAATACGGGCCGGGGAATGGTTTTGGAAAGTTTGATATAGAGGCTTTTTCTTCGGCCGCCCTCGAGTTTTTCCGATAGGTGTATGCCAAACGACTGGAACTCGCGGGAAATATACCTGTCCTCCAATGGATTGAATTTATTCAGGATGTCTTTAATCGACTGGGTCATGATTCGATCAAGGGGATAAATTTCTCTTCGAGAATGGTTTTCAACTCATAAGTTCTTCGGCTGTGGTAATTCATTTTGACTCGGAGACTTTTTTCCAAGAAATCCTTGACCGTGGTTGCCGCGTCTCTGGCGGGAATAATTTTGTAGTCTAAATATTTGATGAAATCACCGCCGACTTCGCGAAAAACCTTGAGGTCGGAAACGAAAATGGGTGTTTTTGTAAGAGACGCCTCAAGAAGCGGTAGGCCAAAGTTTTCGCTTTGGGACAAGAAAAATACCAGGTCGGCAATTTGATACAAGTCGTGGACTTCGGTTTTCATCAGCGCCCGGTTCAAAAAGTCGGCGAAGAATACGACATTTTTTTGCATTACCAAATCCTCGACCTTCTTTTTCAATTTGTTGAAATATTCAAGAGTAGACCGATGTTTCGACGGCTTACCGGTAATGACGTATTTGATATCCGGGTAGGACTTTTTGAGTTCGGAAATAATATCAAGGCAGTAATCGAGATTTTTTCGCTCCAGTATATTGACCGGTGAAAGAATTATGGGAAAGCTTTTCAATAAATCATATTTTTCAACAATTTCCCAAATCAAATCGTCTATTTCCAAAAATTCTTTGATGTCGATGCCGTTCGGGATGACGACAGTTTCGCCGTCGTGGAATCCCATTAACTTGGAAAAGGGCTCCCTGAAGCTATGAGAAATTAAAATGTAGGTGACGTTTTTAATGGGAGTGGTTAAAAGTTCGCGTTCGATTTTTGACTTGACGATTTTATCCATATCCTTAATTTGGAATTCATTGATGTAGGAGTGGTCGTGAATCCACCCAAAATATTTTTTCTTGGGAAACTGTTTGACAAAGTTTTTGAATGCGAAGACAAACGGCAGATTTCTGACAATCGTAATCATGTTATGAACGACGACGATGTCGGCCTTTTCCAAGTTTTTTATCAATTCGGCGTTGATTTTTTCAGCCAGATCGTAAAAATCCTTGTCGATAATCCCTTTTTCAAGAATTTTTTCCTGCAAAAATGGATTAAAGCTCATGATTGACTGCATCTCGGGAATTACGACGAGCTTAATTCTGGGATCGTTTTCCTCGCCGCTGCCCGTCAAGATTGTAACTTCGTATCCCAGGTCCGCTAGAAGATGAGTATGCTCCTTGAGCATGCTCTCGACGCCGCCGATATTGGGTGGATAAGCGAAATGGAGTAGGGCAATTTTTTTCATACTTTATATTACCAGTTTTTGCTGCCTTAGTGAACCACCGTCAGCCAGAATCTTCTCAAACCCGCCTTTAAGTTGACTCATTGCTCTAGGCTTTTTGGCAAAATCTACTCTAGAGAAATTATCAAAGTCCAACCCCAATAGTTCAAACCCCTTTTTAGCGTAAGGTTGCCACTTTGGATCTTTCAATTTTTTCATCACGGCCTGGAATACTTCGGGAACATCACTATGGCCGATGTATCCGAGCCACCAAAAGATATCCTCGGGGTTTTCTAGTTTTTCCCGGCCGATCGCTTCTCCTTTGGTTTTTTCCTGAAGGTCAATATTGGTTGGCTCGTCGGTCATATATCTTAGAAGTTCCGGGAAAAAGCCCTTTTTTCCGGCTCTATTTCTAATCTCGGCGAATGGTTTTAGAACGTCATTTTGAGCAGAAATAGGATAGGCACCCTTTTCGTTACCGGTGAAAAGATTGAGAAGGGTTGTCGTTCTTTGAACTTGGTGATCGTTGCCCAAAAGACCGATTTCATAGGTTTTTTTAGGATTAAAAAAAGTAGTTGGATCGTGATTGATTGATCTGACGATATTGTCTATCGTGTTGGTGGCAGAGTCCTCGATGACAAAATATTTCAGAATACCGTTTTCTTTATCTGTCAAATACTGTTTGTAAGTCATGTCTTTTGGTAAGTTTGGCTTATCTATTTCATACATTTTTTGACCGAAGTTTCTGACGATAAGATCCCGTATTAATTCTGCCTCCGACGGGAAACCCAAACCTTGTTTAATTTTATCTTCGGGAATGGTTCGACCGCCTGAAAGAATCAGTCTATCCGTTTTTCCGGTATAGAGAACAAGGCCGGCTGCCAAAGCGTTTAGTTCTCCGTATCTTTTGTAAGAGTGACGGGCAATAGATTCGAGTTCGCCTCTAACCTTTTCTCTCTGTTTTGCGTCAACGAACGGGCCGTATTTTTCAATGTCTTTAACGACATAGTCCGGATCTGGCTGTGTTCTTGGGCCGTTGGCTTCGAGCCAAATTCTTAATTCTTCTCCTTTTAAATCCGGGAGAGGAGTGGAGTTATATGCCTTTTTAAATCTATCAATTTGTTCTGGTTTATACAATTTGTCGATCCTTTCTTTCTCGTCGGAAAAAAATATCCTTTTGACCGGGCCTTCGCCAAAAACAATGACGGCGTCGTATTGTTGAGGACCGAGACGCTCTTTTAATTCCTGATAAGGCCGGTAAACCTGTATTTCCTTGCTGGGAAGGGTAGTTTTGAGTGTCGGGCCTAGTTCCCCAGTTGCCTCTGACATTATTGTTTCAAAATTTCCTCATAAGTTTTTTCATAGCTATCTACCATCGTTTCGATGGAAAAGTTTTTCACGACGTGGTCACGACAGTCTTGAGGTTTGACGGTATCAATTTTCGCCAGAGCTTCTTTTAATCCCTCAATTCCTTTTTCGGGTGAAACGACAAAGCCGGTTTTTCCGTCGATGACTAATTCTGACACCGCGCCGCGGTCAAACCCGATAACCGGTGTCCCGCACGACATCGCTTCCGCCATTACCAACCCGAACGGTTCATACCAGTTAATCGTCATCAAGAAAGCCCTGGCTTTTTGCATCAGAGCGGCTACCTCGGGCTTAGTCAATTTTAACTCCGGTCCTTTTGGACCGATCCACTGGATCTTGTCGTTTAAATGGGGTTCGACGTCGCGTTTATAAAACTCCATATCCTCGATATTACCCGATAGCAAAAGGCGTGAACCTGAATCCTCGGCCAATTTAATTGCCCATCTGATTCCTTTCGGGTCCATAAAACTTCCGTCCGTATTCTTTGCCTTTGACAGGCGACCTAGCCAAAGAAGATAGTCATCTTTTTTTTCTTGAAAAGAGTAAATATTGGTATCAATGCCATTGTAAACGACTTTATAGAACTTGGTTTTTTTGAACGATTTTTTATGGGCCTCGGAAATTGATATTAAATATGTCTCGGGAAACAGGCTCAAAACTTCGTCGAACTCGGGAAAATATTGGGCGTGAATGGTGGAAACGATTGGGGTTTTTACTTTATTTTCCACCATTAAGTTGATGAATTCAGGATAGGTGTGGTTGTGAATAATGTCAAAATTGTTTCCGATCTCTTCTATTTTTTTTGCGAGCTTGACGAGGTATGCGGTTTCTCCATAAAAAGGGTTTTCATAGGGGGGCATCGAAACGAACTCTTTTTCTATGACGGGTATAATCTCAACGCCCGGTATGACGCTGTCTCCGGTGCCAAGAAGAGTTATTTGATGGCCTTTTTTGACCAACCCCTGAACAATTTCGAGAATGACTCGGGGACGCGAAGCCAAAACGTCCGGCGTTATCTTTCTTTTCAAAAGAGAAACGACGAGGATCCTCATGAAATAAATATAGCAGATTGCTAACTTTATTTTCCGTTAGGCTTGGGTTTCTGGAGGGCTTTTTGATACAGGTGATAGAATTTGGCGGCGATTTTTTTCCAATTAAACTTTTCCATGACCATTTTATAGGCTTTTTCTCCCATCTTGAGCCTTAATTTGTCGTCGTTCAAAAGCATGTTGACTTTCTCGGCTATCAATGCCGGCGAACGCGGCCTGATGAGAAACCCGTTGACTCCGTCTTTGACAATAGTTGTCACGCCGCCTTTTCTGGAGACGACAACCGGCGTCTTGTGCGACATTGCCTCAAGAATCACGAGTCCCAGCGGTTCGTTCCAAACCGAGGGGGCGACGTAAACATTGGCTCTAAGATAAAAATCATTAATGGTATCGAGACGCGAGGAGAAATAACCGACCATATGAACGTTGGTAAGTCTGTATTTTTGAATCAGGCTGTCTAAGTATTTTTTTTCCGGTCCGTCTCCGGCAATCACGATTTCCGCCTTGATCTGGCGGGCCGCCTTGATAAGGTATTCTACCCCTTTGTGTTGGGTCAACCTTCCGGTAAAGAGAACCATTTTTTCGTGTTTGAAATTATATTTTTTGTCGATCCAGGACAGATCTTTGTTAAAGTTAGTTTTGTAGCCGACGCCGGCCGGGATGGTCTTCATTTTTTTGGAGAGATCGTGGCCGAACATATCCATATACCACTCGCGGGTAAAGTTGCTGTTGGCGGTGATATATTTGGCTCGAACCGAGGCGTCACGGACATTAGCTTTCCAACGAGGATCTTCCTTGAAATAGTACAAGTCGCTACCGTGGGTGGTAATAATAAAGGGAATTTTATAGAGGTTGGCGAGCGACCGGGCGACGGGCGGGAGAAAGGCAGTGTGAAAAACATGGATTAGATCTGGCCTAAATTTGTCGATTACTTTCGCGGTTTTGAGCAGATAATAATTAAAAATTTTTATGTGATCCAGGTTGGACATTTTTGAGTATCTTTTTTCTTTCGGGAGTTCTGGGTTGCCGACAAAAACACCCATCATCGGGGGGTGCAAAACGCGGGTTTTAATACCATTTAGTTTTCGGCGTTCCGGGGCAACCACCATGGCTTCGAAATCATCGGGGTAATTTTCCTTTAGGCGGGAAACGAGGCGGCGCAACCAATTGCCACTCCCGTTGCCCCAGAGGGGAAACATATAAAGGTAGAGAACTTTCATGTCTGGTAATTATAACATTTTTTCCAGGAGTATAATAAAAATTGGAGGTTAAAAAGGAAAGGGGTATATCGCAAAAAATATCTTGTCTTAATGGGCTAAAAAGATAGTTTTGTAGCATATAGTCCATAGACAAGATTTATTTTTTTTTGCTATTCTTTTCTCTATTTTTAATGAGGGGTAATTTCCTCTATACAAAACTAGGAAAACGTGTCTGCCGCGCCAGACAGAAATGTCATCTGACGCAAGAGGAAGCGGCTCACCGGTGCGGCATAGACAGAACTTATTTTGCCCGGATTGAAGCGGGGAGAGTTAATCCATCAATAAAAGTCTTATTCAATATTTGCAAGACTTGCGGAACGAAATTAATGAATATATTAAGGATGCTTTAGTTGGGAAAGGATTTTTGGAAAGACTTCTTCTTCAAGAAGTTTTCTTTCGTTAAGATTGAAATCGTTTAAAATGTAAGTCTCGCCGTCAATCCAATTGTCCTTAGTTCTTGCATCCACCCCTATCCTTATTCTCCAAAAATCCTTCCTCTTAAGGCGTTGTTCGATTGACTCCAGGCCGTTGTGTAACTGGGGGCCGACGCCAAACTGGATGTGGAATTTGCCGAGAGGAATATCCAGGTCATCGTGGGCGATATATAAATCATTGATTTTTACATTTAATTTCTTGACGAAAATTCCTGAATGGTTCATAAAAGAGTCCGTTTTGACTAGTTTTGCCTCGACTTTACCCGACAGATAGTCCACGAGCATCTGTCCGACATTGTGGCGGTTGTTTTGATATTTTTTTCCCGGGTTGCCGAGACCAACAATAGTTTTCATAGATAGATTATAGTTTATTTTGCTATATTTTATATATGACCAACTACATCTCCGACCCCTCAAAAACGAGGTGGATGGCGTCAAACCCAAAGCGTCTGGTCAGGACCGGCATGGACGGCAAGCCGTTCCGCTGTCCTTTTGACGAAGGCAACGAAGCCGATACTCCACCAGAAGTTTATCGGGTTGGCGGGGGAGAAAAAGAAAAGCCGGGCTGGCAAATTAGGGTGGTTCCCAATCTTTTTCCGATCACCGACATCCACGAAGTGATTGTTCACTCGCCCGACCACGAAAAAAACATCGAAGATTTTACGCTCGAACAAGTAGAAAACATAATCAAGACCTATATCAATAGATTCAAAGCTTTGAATGCCAAAGGCAAGGTGTATATTTTTCAGAACTATTCTTTGACGAGCGGGGCCTCATTAATTCACCCGCACTCCCAAGTAGCGGTCGTCCCAAACGAGATTCCGACCAATACTATAACGGTGCAGCCGGTGGCAAATATAGTTGAACAAAACAAAAGTTTTGTCTCTTACTGCCCAGAATATTCGGAGTGGGCATACGAGATATGGCTTAAGGCTCTAGGACAAAATAATTTTGAATCCCTGTCGGACAAGGAAATTAGCGACTTTGCCGCTATTTTGCAAAAAATGACCCAGAAATTAAAGAAAATTCATGCGGCAAACACCCACTATTCCAAAAAGCCCTTCGGCTACAATTTTTACCTCAGCCTATACGACTCGTGGTACCTCCGGATTATCCCTCGCTTCGTGGAGAGGGCGGGGTTTGAATTATCAACCGGAATTATGGTCAATTCGGTCGAAGGAAAAAAGGCCTCAGAAGACTTGAAAAATATTTAAAACGTCTTCTCTTGACTTTCTTTTTTGATTATTGATATATTGAATTGTATGGATGAAAAAAAGAAACAAATGATCAATAAAGTAACGGGAATTTTAATTGATGAAATGACTCAAAAAAAAGTTGACCAAATCCTAGGTCAAGAAATTGCTACTTATATATTAAATGAAAGCAAAAAAATCAAAGACGAAAGTTCGCTAAATATTTTTTTGAAACAATTATCAGAAAAATACTCCATTTTTAAACTTTTCTATATAAACAAAAGCTTGGAAAATAAGATTAAACAGACGGACGAAGAAAAAATGTCAACAATCAAAGACCAGTTATCAAGATTGGCAAATTTTAGCGCAAAATCATAATGGCAGAAGCTCAATTTACACCAGAAGTAGCGAGAGGATTAGTTGGTGTCGCGGCCAATCCAGAAGCTCCAATAGCAGGAACCACCACCGCTGATTTAATATTAAAAGCAACGGCAGAGAGACATTCAACTGGTCAGTCCGAAGAAGCTTTAAAAATAATAGCAAAAGAAGCCCTTCCCCATAAAAAAGAAGATGTTGATAAGGTTGTAATATGGAACTTGAGTTCGGAAAGAGACGCAACTACTAAAGCAAAAAAAACCCCCACCGATGCCGATGAGATAAGAAGAGTTAACGATAGCAAGACCGAAGACAATGCAGTTAGAAATCTTGTCGAAAATGGCGTTATCGACGCCGGTTTTAGGGACAAATTAACCGCCTATTTAGAAATGAATGCTCCTATGGTAAGCGATGTAATTCAAAATATAAGAACCACTGGGGGAGATGTTAATGCTTTTGTTGAAGGTTTGATGAAAATGCCAGGATTCAAATCAAAAGCAATGGAGTTACATACCCAACGCCTTGATCCAAATAAAAGACTAACTCAAGAAACTCGAGTTCAAGATCTTCAAGTAGAGATAGATAAATTAACGGCCAAATTAGCCAGTCAAGTTACACAAGTTGAAATTGACACCGCCAGGACAGATTTAGAAACAGCGGAAACAGCATTAGAATCACATCCAGCAGATTTACTCCAATATAAAGCTAAAAGTACTCGTTATCAGGAGTTAACAAATGAAATGCCTGAAATAAAAAAAACACTTAAAAAACATGAGGGGTTAGGCAAACAGTTTGAGCAACAAAAAGCCGACTTATTAACGGAAAGAGGTGGATTAGATCCTGTAACCGGGGCTACCAGAATAGCCCAAATCGACGCCGAAATAAAAAAAATAGAATCAAAACCAGATTATGCAAACTATACCAATAGTAAAAATGAAATTGCAGAACACGTGACCTTAGAAACAGAGATAGCAGGTTTACAAACAACACTTGGACCATTACAAAAAGATGTAACTAAAAAACAAGAGATCTTGACCGCTCTACAAGAAAAGCAAAAAACAAACTCGAGTCCTAAGGAAAAAGCCGCAATAGAAGCTGAAATTGACCAAAAAAAGGGTCAATTAGCAGATGCAAAAACACTACTAGAAGCGGAGCAAATGAAATTTTATCGTGAAGCAACTCATATAGGGGAAGACGCAATGAAGGAATATCTAAATACAACTCTAAATGGATTAAAATCAGTTTGGAAAGAGGAGGCGACGAAACAAGCAGAAAAAGACAAAACAGAACAAGGGAAACTTGCCGCATCGGGCATTGATAAATTGTCTATCCTTTGGAAAAACAGAGTTAGAAAAGGAAAGTTTGATGTTTATGTAGGAGATAAAGGCAGAATAGAGAACATATTGAAAGAAGCTTTTAAACCAGGGGGAGCAGAAAACCTAGTTGTTTATCTTGAAAGTCAATCAAACACCTCTTTGAGAACTGCAATACCCGAACTTACGATAGAAGAAATAAAAGCAGTAAAAGATAAACTCAAGAATGACCCAGACTTTAGAAAAACACAGGGTGAAGGTTTGGCAAAGCAAGCCCTAGCAGACTATTTATTAGTAGGAGGAAGATTAAATGGCGACTTAATTAAAAACTTAAGCAGTTCTGAATTTGGTAGATCGCTTTTGACCGAAGCTAGGACGAAAGCCGATCAAGCAATACAACAGTATAAAGATCAATTTGGAAAAGGAGTATTAGATGGAGGGACAAGATTTGGAGAATTTGTTAAAAAGACATGGTGGATGTGGGGTATAGGAGTAATAGCATTGATTCTATTCTTAGTAATGACGCGAAAATAATCTATCTTCTTTGATAAGATAAAGTATATGCAAGATGGACCAGCAGCAACAGAAATGGCAGTTGTAGTAGAGCCATCTAGGCCGAAGAATTTTACACCCCTTCCTGAAAAATCGGTAGGGAGATTATTTCCAATAGAAGAAGAATTAATAAAGAGAGAAAAAGAACCATCAAAACAAAAAGAACAGGAACTGCCTAATTCTGAAGAGCCTAATAAAGAACAAATAGATAAAATTATGGCCGAAATTATTGGTCAAACTGGGTCTGAAAATCCTCAAAAAATAGTTTCTGAGGTGGTTAACAAAACACCAGAAAATAAACAATCTCAAGGGTTGATAGCAAGAATATTAGAATGGTTTAGAACTACCTTCAGAAATCTTATAAAGTAATTTATTTCTCTTCCTCAACTCCAAGCAAACGGAGAACAACGTCTTTTCGATAACGCCTGTCGCCGCGAGAATTGATACGAATGGCTGGGAGTTTACCCTTTTTTCCCCAACGCTTTATCGTCAGGGGAGAAATTCTCAAAAGGTCAGCGACTTCGCGAATCGTCATCAAATCGGGTAAATCATCAAGTGATACTCTTTTAGATGATTTGTTTTGGAGTGACATAGAAAGTATTATATATAATGAAATTGAATTGTCAAATCAAGGAGTTATTTGTATTGTTTGTAATATTTAAGGATATCGGCGCAATAATCACCTTTATTTCCGTTGCCATAATCGTATTTACAGGTTCCGAGGTGTTTTTCCGCAGCCGTTTTTATCATCGCATCTGGCCAATCATTGCAGTCTTTCGGAGGATTGCCAACCCGGGCTCTTGTAATATAGGCAAAAATGAGGGCGTTATCGAATAAAACTCGACGGTCAATGTTTTCCGGCAGCGATGCTAAAGTAGATTTACGACTGGTTTGTTCTTCCCATTCCGATATTTGCATAATCCCCATAATTTTAATATCGTTGGTACTCCCGACGGCATTCCTACATCTTACTCCGGCCTTGACACTATCTTGAGGAACAATTCCGGTTTGGGTATGGTAACCAAGCCCGAAGCACGGATCTCCGGCGCCGGTTTTCCACCACCCGTATGTGTTATAAATTTTAATTACGGAAGGCGGATTATTGTAACTAAAAAAGGGGCCGCTTTCCTTGGTTTGAAAAGCTCTCAAGAGAGCTGCTGGAATACAGGCCCGCTTACTGATCTCCTGAAAAATTTCGGTCAGACTTGTTCCTGGCCGGGTATCCGATGTGATCGGTTCTGGAGTTTTTGTTGGGGTGGGTTTGGGAGTCTTGGTGGGTTTCGGTTTTTGGGTTGGGGTTGGGCTAGCAGTTTTTTTTACCGTCGGCGTCGGAGCCTTGTTAATGGGTGAAGTCGGTTGGTTAGTTATAATTTCATCCGGAGCTTCCGGTAAATCTGTTGGAGTAATTGATATAGTTTCGAATTCAAATGAGCCATTTCCTGTATTAATAAACCCTGTTTGAGAACCACTTTTAAAAGGATTTAGGTTAAACGTGAATAATTTGGAAATTTGCCCAGCACTTGGAAGGGGATTTTCGCTGAAATACATAATTCCTTGGACAAGAACAAAAGAGAGAATGATGGTTAAAAGTATTTTAAGGCGGTGGATTAACATTTATATATTGATTTGTTATTGCTATTAATATACATTATATATGAGGGCAATTCTTAATTTTAATTTATAATTTTCAATGAAGAACCGGAGAGGGGAAATAGCGACACTTCTCACCTTGGGGCTTGTTTTGGTGGGCGGGCTTGTCACTTTGGCCACTTCTTTTATTATCAACCGGCAAAATAATCTGGCTTCAAACCCAAGAGCCGGATTAAACTGCCCGACGGGATCATATTGTCGTACAAATACAAGCTCTTGTTCTAGTATCGGTCAAATTAACGTTGGAGCAGAATGTATAGTCGGAACCAAAGAAGGAATTTGTTGTAAGCCGTCATCTACATCAATAACACCCACTAAAACACCAACGCCGGCCCAAAAAGGTTATGGGTCGGGAGGGAAATATGGACCCGCAGATGGAGACGGATTTGACTTGAAAGTATGTTCTAATGAACTTCTTCCTTTTGCCTGTTGTGTTCAAGATAAATTTTTATGCGGAGGAGATGACAGGTTTCGCTGGTATGGCTGTACGGGTCAACCCTGCGGCAATACTAAAATCAATCAATCTAATGGCCCGGGGAATTTAGTTCCTTGTAAATACGGAGTTGGTCCATCTAAAGTTGAATCGTGTGCGGTGGCGACACCAACGTCTAGTCCTAATACTTGCGAAACCCGTAATTCTCAATATCAATACCGAGATTATGAATATGACTGTCGCAGTAGTTGCACGGGAGGATTCTCGTCTTTTCCAAGTTTGTCTTGTGGTAGTTCTGCTCAAAAATGTTGTAGAAAACCTAGGGCTAACAGTACTCCTGTGCCGACCTTAGCTGGAATTGGAGGAGAAAACGAATCAAATACATCTGGCGAAGAATCAAATTCTTCCAATCAACAAAATGAAAACGAAATTACAAATACTCCTACCCCAACCCTTATTGCCTCAAATTTATGTAAAGCTGTGGAATGCGTTGATCCTAGCGAAGGAATTTTTTATTCATATAAATGTGCCACGGTTCCTCAAACAATCAATGGTAAGACTGAATGCCCAGTTTATAATTTTTACGGAGGCAAGGAATGTAAAGGAAGTGTCCAAATACAAAACAGCGAAGACATTATGAATGAGACATATTGTCAGGCGACCTATACTTCTTCTGAAGCAAAAAGAAAAGTAAAAATTTCATATACGGTTAATCAAGCAGTCTCTCTACAGGTTGACCCAAACGATCCGGTTACAAGTCTTCATATTTATGTTGGCGGGAGCGGGTGGCGTCCTGAAATTAATAAAATAGTAAATATCACTATCGGCGTTGACAGGTTTCCTGTAACAGGAGAATTTGAAGCCGAAACTGGAGCCAATGTCATCGAGTGGACTTATAGTTATGTACCCGTTGGAAAATACCGCCGAAGCGGCTGGACGACTTTAAGCAGTGGTGAAGAGAGAATAGTAAATAACGAAGCAACAATAGAATTTACAATAGAGTAACTCAATACAACCTATGTTTTTAAATAATTACAAAAATTTAATCAAAATTTTCCTAGTCTTAGTTTTTGCCTTATTGGCCAGTTCTTTTTCGGTGAAAAACATATTCCTTGCTAACTCTCCAAAAATCCGACCGAACTTGGGAGGATACTTAATGGCAAAAGTTAATAATGCAAAAGATAATATATTGGCACGGTTAAATTTTAATTTTTTGCCATCGTTTACTGCAAAAACAGAACTACCAATAGACGAGCCGCAAGTAGACACCTTTGCGGAAAATCAAAGCGGCAGTGGAGCTATAGATTTTTTGAAAGAATCCCTTAAACCGATAACAAAAGGGGTCAACGCCTCCTCAAAAGATGGCTATAGTTATACGGAATTTACTCTCAATGAAATCGAGTGGGCGCAGATTAACTATATTTTAAGTAACGGTGAAACCGTAACCATACAATATCCCAAAGGAACTAAACCGCCACCGCAAGAAGTTGTCGAAGCATACGGTGGACGATAATAGTTTGACAATCAAGTTATAAATTTTTAAGATTAATCTATGTACATCGGGCCGTTCTATTTTGATACGAAAGAGCTTTTTTTGATTATTGCCGCGCTTCTTTTGGGAGTGGCGTGGGCCTTGGGCTGGCCCTTGTGGTGGTTTGACAAAAGGGCGCTTCTGACTCTTGTTGTCTTAATGCTCATTACCAAGGGGCTCTTGCCTTCGATCCACAACGAAGCATTTTTCATCCTGGCCTTGGTGACGATATTTTTGAGCCTTTATCTGCCGGTTTTCCAGGTCGTATTGTTCTATTTCGTTTCCTTTTTGATGTTCCGGTTGTTAAAAGTAATATGAGAAAGAACCTATTCTTATTAATTATATTTGTTTTTAGCTCTGTATTTATCTTTAAAGGAGCAACTTGGGCACAATCGAAATCAATTGGGGATATAGATTCGACAATAAAAACATCAAGTGAATGTACAAAAAATAACGATTGTGGAGATGGTTTTCGCTGCTTAAGGGGTAGATGCAGTAGGATACCGAATCCAACCACTCCGCCGCAGCCTCCGCCACCACAACCAACTGCAATACCAAAACCAACGGCAACGCCAAAGCCAACTGCTGTGATATTACCACAGACAACGGCAACACCAACCCCGACTCCGGATCCTGAAGAAACAACCACTCCGCCGGCAATCGGCGCAAAAGACTATTGCCAAGGAATAACCATTTCTGGATCCAATCTAACCTCGGGAGGAAATCTGACTCTAACAGCCACAGCTAAAAACACCAATATCAAAACCTTTTCCTACCGTTTTTATAATACCGACAATGCCAATAAGGCAATTATATTCAAAATCGGAGGGACAAACAGAAACTATACAAGAACAATTAAGAATTCTTTTACTAGTAGTTCCAATACGATTACGATTAATTTTTCTCAACTGGATAGAAATGATCTCAACTGGACGAGCCCCGTCTATGGACATCCTAAACCGAAAAATATCAAGGTCGCCGCTTATTTCACCGACGCTGCCAATGCCACCTCAAAAAACGCCGCCGCCTGTGAAGCGACCTTTACCGCCAGCACAATCGACCCGACTCCGACACCGAATCCTAACTGCAAATGCGCCTCCAATGTCTGCAATACTACTTATTGTAAATTTGATAAACATACGACCACGTCAACGACAATCACGTATGCCGGTTCTCAAGGGTGCGGCATAAACGGTATTTTCCAGTCGACACCGACGGCCGACCACAAAAACGCCTGGTGCAAGAGATATTTCATAACCAAAGGCGACGCCAACGGAGATGGAAAGGCTACCTTTATCGACTATTTCTATTATCTGGCCGCCAGAGTCGGCGGCAAGGTCCCTCCGACAGTCAACCCCGATTTTAATGGCAACAATTTAATCGACGACATCGACAAAGAAATTATTATCAAATCTCTAAAATAATGAAAAAAGAATGGATTAAGACCGGTTTTCTGTTTTTGGTCACCGTCGGCGCGGTCTTTTGGGTCCTGAATTTTATTTTCCTCAATAAAGAGGCGCCGAAAAGCAGAGCCAGCGGCGAACCGTTGAAGCTAACCTTTGACCCGTACTCGGCGACTGCCGCCGTCAACAGCACTTTTACCGTTGCTTTGAAAGTCAAGCCTTCGTTAGATACCGCCCTAAGAGGCTATATGGTTGAGTTGATTTTTGACAAAACAAAAATTCAATTGACTAAGATTGTATATAACTTGGGAGCGGTGAGCACAGGCTTGGGCCAAACCGACAGCGATTTGGCCACTGTCAACGCAAACGGAGCTGTCAGACTGATTGGAGAAAGTCAAACCGCAACCGGTCAACTACTTTTAGCGTCGGCAGCACCGACCAATTTAGCGACGCTTACTTTCAAGACGTTATCGTCTGTCGGCACCAGCATCAAAGTTGATACGAGCGATACAGACAATACCAACGACGCCAAATTTTATACCTTTGGGGCAGATATGGTATTATCGGAAGCTTTGCTTTCGGCCGCTTCCCAACTCGATATCAACGGGGGAGGTGCTGTTCCGACGGTTGGTCCTACGATAACGCCGGGTGGACCCACATTGACTCCTACGCCTACGGGCACCATTACCGGAAACGTAAAAATTAACGCCAAACTCAAGTTCCAAGGAATTACCACCAAACCGGACGATGCAAGAAACTCAATGAATGTCAAATTTACCTTGTCGGGTGCCGATTTAACGACGCCTTTGGTCAAATCGGGCACCTTTGTTAGCGACGCCAGCGGCGTTTGGAGCGGCAACGTTGGTTTTGACTTGAGCTCACCGGCGGGTAAAAAATATCTCCTTTATGTCAAAGGCCCCCGCCACGTCCAGAAAAAAATCTGCGACATTGCGCCGAGCGAAACCAGCGCCGGTACCTATAGCTGTTCTGCGGCAAATTTAACCTTGGCAGTAGGAAATAACAGCAGGGACCTGTCCAAAATACTGCTTTTGTCGGGAGACATTTACGGCCCGAACAAGGTTCAAGACGGCGTCATCAATTCGGTGGACCTGTCGTTTGTTAAAAACAATCTCAATAAAACCGACGTGGCAACGCTCACCGTTTGCGACATCAACCTCGACGGCAAATGCGACACCCAGGACTATTCGCTGATAATCTCATCATTGTCAATTAAGAGCGACGAACTGTAATGGAAAATAATCAACCAAATAACAAAATCATGATTTATCTTTTGGCAGTTTTCTTTGCCATTTTTGTCGGCACGGGCTTGTTTTTGACCACCCAATCCAAATCAAGTATAAATGCCCCGGAGCAAATCAATAGTTCAGTTACCCTGAAGCAGGAAAATATGGTTATTCCGACGAGCATCCCCACCATTGGGTCTTTATCTGTAACCGGTGAGGAAAGCTACCCGATAGGCGGCAATGTAGTCGTCAATTTATCGGCCAATTCAAACGGAGAAAACATCGTCGGTTACGATGTAGTATTATATTATGACCCGACGGCATTTGAATTTGTCTCGTCGGAGTCCAAACTGGGAGATTTTACGATTTATCCGAACGATCGAGGTAAGTATTTGTTTTTAACCTCGGTTAAGTCGGTCGGAAACCAGGAAGCAACCATTTTGGGAAGCGCCACGTCGGAGACGGCCATAGCGACCCTGTCGTTTAAACCAAAAAAAATCGGAAAATATAATTTTTCTTTAAGGCAATCGGCCGGGAAAGAACAAACGGATTTAGTCACGGATCAAACCGAGGTTTTGAGTCCTGCCTTGGCCGATTTAGCAGTTGAGGTTATTCAAACATTGCCAGATTAAAATGATTAAGAAAACCCTACTATTATTGATGATTTTTTTCGGATTGACGCCGTTTGTTTTTTCCGTTGAGGCAGCGTCATTGACGTTTGACAAAAGCACGGCGACGGCAACCAACGGCGGAACATTCCAGGTAGGCGTGGTGATGAATCCGGGTTCGGACAGCATCTATTCGACCGACGTTTATGTCATTTATGATTCTACTCTTCTCAAGGCCACGACCGTTACCGCGGGTTCTCTATTTCCAAACGTCGCCAACGACATCGCCACCTCGGGCCGCGTCTATATCGCCGGATATGTGAATGACACCGGCAGTTCGGTGACAACTTCAGGGACGGTCGCTACCATTACTTTCCAAGGGTTAAAGGACGGCTCGGGAACTCTTTCTTTCGATTGTAATTCGTCAAAGATAATCAAAAATGACCTAAACGCCACCAACGTCATCGTCTGTGAACAAAACGGCACTTCGGCAGTAACGGTTGGAGCCGGTGGCAGCTCGAGCCCGACGGCAACGCCGGCGGACAATACCGGGGTTGCGGAAACCCCGTCTGAGCTCCCTCAAACGGGAATCTGGGACAATGTCGCTAAATTTGCCGTGCCGGGAATGATATTATTAATATTAGGAAGCGCTTTGAGATTTATTCTATGAATCCTAAAATAACCAAAATCGCCGCGATAGTCGTTGGAATCATTATCTTTATCGGCCTTTTGATTTTGACCTTTCAACTCATAGGCGCGCGGGCAGCCGATTCGGAACCCCGCGACGTGGTCGTTTCCAACATCGAAAAAAATTCGGTAAAGTTATCTTGGGCAACCGGCGCCGATACCCAGGGGGTAGTTGAGTATGGCACGACCCCGACCGCCCTAAATTTCTTCGCTCCGGAGGCGACCAAGGGCAAGACCCATTCTCTCGATTTGACCCTTCTGTCGCCCAACACCACCTATTATTTTGACGTCAGGGTAGGCGAGAAAAAATATGACAATGGCGGAGTTCCTTGGACGTTTACAACAAAAAATACCGACGCCACGAGCGGAACTTTGAGCCCGACTCCTACTGTTTCGGCCTCGAGCTCGGCCAGCCCGACGCCGATTCAAACCTTAAAGATTTCCGACGGAACAGAGGGCTGTACGGAAACAGATTGTAATGCAATAAAAGCAAAATTAGGCAAGGGCTGCTCGACACAAGATTATCTGAAGTGCATCAATAAATTGACGCCGACACCGACTCCTTAACTCAAACGATTCCACCGGCAACATTAAAAGGCAAGAGCAGGTTATTGAAAAAGGAGACGATTGGTATCAATATTCTCGTCAACATCGAGGCGCCGCCTATAGGCAAGATCATCAAGAGAAGAAAAAAGATCCCGTACTTTTGCAGTCCATACCAGTCGCGGGCATTTTGCTCGGACAGGACTCCGCCGACAATTTTAAACCCGTCCAAGGGGTGGATGGGTAATAAATTAAAGACCCCCAAAATTATCGACATCTGGATTACGGGGATGAAGATAAAAGTGGCTATAGTTATCAAATACCCGAGTTCAAAATATATAAACAGTCTTAGAAGTATGGATAGAATTGACGCCAAAATTAAGTTAGACAGAGGGCCGGATATTGAGATGACGGCAGCGTCGCGGCGGGGGTGTTTTAAGTTATACGGATCAAATTCGACGGGCTTGCCCCAACCGAATCCGAAGAGAAGCAAGAACAATAGTCCCATGTTGTCGATGTGGACCAATGGATTGAGATTCAACCTTCCCTGAAGCCTCGGAGTCGGGTCTCCCAAATAGTCGGCACTCACCGCGTGGGAAAATTCGTGGACGGCGATGGCAATTAACAAGGCGATAAAGTAAACAATAAAGCTCAATGGATTGCTAAATAAGTAGTTAATCATGGTTAAAATTCATTGAATTAAAGGCTCCTATATGTTATCATAAATCCTTATGGAAAATGTCTGTTATCATTGCGGCAAGGGCGTTTTATACGGCCGTACTCATACCCACCACCGGGGTGTCGCCGGCGGACGCTGGAAAAAGAGAGCCCCAAAAAAACAGAGAGTTTTTAGGGCCAATTTAATCAGGCTAAATATAATCGAAAACGGCCTGGTAAAGAGGATAAAACTATGCGCGAGCTGCCTCAAGCGAGTCAGGCGCGATGTGAAAGACGGAGTCAAACCATTCGTTACACTTCAAACGGCTTGAGTTTACCGTTGACCTCTTTATATAAGGGCGCTTTTTGCTCTAACGACCTTTGGGTAAAGACAATTCCTTCCAGGTGGTCGATTTCGTGCTGGATAATCGTCGCCACAAACCCGGAAAACCATTCCTTTTTCGTCTCTCCAGCCAAGTTTTTATATTCCAAATAGATTTTATCGGTCCTTTTCACCGGCCCCCAAATCCGGGGAATCGACAGACAGCCTTCGAGCTTAACCGAGCGACGCCTTTTTCTTCGCTTTCCCGCCGATTTACTGGCGGGTTTTTTACCGACGGCTTTTAATACCCTCGGATTAATAAAGGCCTGTATTTTTGCTTCCGGATTTCTTTTAATGATAAAAAGAGACAGGCTTAAGCCAACCTGGTTGGCGGCCAATCCAACGCCTTGGGGGTCGGATTGTGCCTCCAATGTTTCTTCCATTTCTTTGACCAGTTTTTTCACCGAGTCGTCAATCCTGCCGACCGGTTTAGTCGGCGAGGCAAGGACCTTATGGGGAACGGCGACGATTTTTAGCATGAAGATATTATATAATAAAAGGAGTTATGAAATTATCCCTTTGTATCGCCGTTTTTAACGAAGAGAAGAACATCCATTACCCTCTAGATTCTGCCTTAGATTTTGTTGACGAAGTGGTAATTGTCGACGGCGGGTCAACTGATAAGACGGTAGAAATCGCCAAGTCTTACGGCAAAAAAGTCAAAGTTATTACCTCGCCAAATCCGAAAATGTTTCACGTCAACAAGCAAAAAGCCATTGAAGCCGCCCGAGGTGAGTGGATTTTGCAGCTTGACGCCGACGAGGAATTAACGGCGGAGCTGAAACAGGAAGTAAAAAATATTATTAATTCAAAAGACAGCGTCGCCGCCTATTGGTTTCCCCGTAAAAACTGGTTTTTGTCCAGGTTTTTAATGAAGGGCGGCCAATACCCGGATTACACGATTCGTCTTTACAAAATGGGAGTAGCCAAATTCCCTTGCCGAGACGTCCACGAGAATGTCGAAGTAAAAGGCGAGGTCGGTTATCTGAAAAATCCGCTCTTGCACTACGCCGACCCTGATTTTTCCCGTTATTTAATGCGCTGGAACCGCTATACGACGCTCGAGGTCGAGAAAATGCCCAAGGACACCAAGTTGAGCTTCTTTAAGTACTTTATCTGGTTGCCCAAGATCACTTTTCTGTCGATGTATTTTCGTCACAAGGGGTTTATGGACGGATTCCCGGGCTTTGTTTTTTCCCTATTTTCTTCGCTGAGGTTTATGGTTATCTATATCAAGTGGTGGAAAAAGTTTAGACATTGACTTTAAACTCGACCACCTCTCCGTCTTTCATTTCGTAATCGCGTCCTACAGTTTGTACCAGCCCCTGCTCCCTCGCCTTGACCCAACCCCCGGCTTCGACAAACTTTGGATAGGGGATAACGTCGGCCTTGATGAAATGTTTTTCAAAGTCGGTATGGATTACTCCGGCGGCCTGCGGAGCCAGTGTTCCTTTTCTTATCGTCCAGGCGCGCGCCTCGATCTCTCCCGCGGTCAAAAAAGAAATCAACCCCAAAGTCTCATAGGCTTTTTTGATCAATCGATTTAACCCCGACTCGGTGAGTCCAAATCCTTTAAGATA
>CAYJKR010000011.1:0-36405 GCA_964371165.1 uncultured Gammaproteobacteria bacterium | reverse complement strand
GTATTTACTATGCCACTTCGCCGGACGGGTTGACCTGGACAAAATACGATAATACGGTTCCCAGCAACTCTGATACTAGCAGTACCAACGGCAGGATTCCATTAGGAACGAACACAACTGGTGACGATACTCAAGCCGTGCCTCCGGGAATACTAATTGATGGCACAACTTATAAAATTTGGTACGGTGGCAGTGACGGCTCTAATGGACGTACTTACTATGCCACCATGACGGCAACGACAAATTCAGTTCCACCAGCCTCTGATCCAACACGAAATGTCAATTTCTTTGAAGATGAGGATGAATCAAGTTCTAATAACTTTACCAGAATTTTTACGACCGGAACCGCTAATGGCTATGCGGAGGCAACTATCAGTTCGGCTGATTTATCAACATACGATTATGTCACTGCTTGGGTATTTTCCTCAAAAGCGGGGAATGAAATAAAGCTCGGCATCGGTGAAAGTGCCGCCACCGAACAGACCGAAACTGTTTATGTTGATAGCGCCAATGTCTGGCAAAAAGTTTACTGGGATATTACGGATATTCCCTATGACCAAAGAGACGCCATTACTAAATTGCGAATCACTGTCACCGAAGTTGGCACTAATACCTATATCGACAACATCACTGCCGACCGGTACTTAACCAACTCGGCCGGATCCACCATCTCCTCGACTCCGGATGAATACATTCAGTATCGGGCAATTTTAACAACGACTAATTCGGCCTACCGACCCAAGCTCTATGATGCCAAAATCGAATGGGGCAATGGATTTAAGATTCAGCAAACCGACGCCAATACGGTGCGACTTTACAACTACACCGGCGAGACCCAACAGTTACGGCTTGACGCGGTTGTCTTTGGCGCGGACTTGGCCGAATACTATACCGTCAACGATCAATCGATCGGCGCCGGCGACGTCGTCGCCATGACCGGGCAACTTGACGAATATGGGGTACCGATTCTTCGTAAAACAAACAGAATAAATGACCCTGATATCGCCGGGGTTATCTCTACTTTGGCTGGCCAAACCTTGGGACTCGAGGCCGAAGACAGAAGATTGTTGGGGCTGGCCGGACGAGTACCGGTCAAAGTCGCTTCCGATTCACCCGCTATTTCGGCGGGTGATCTATTGACTTCGAGTGACGAGGAAGGCAAAGCCCGCCGGGCCCGGCCGGGTGACAAAACTATTGGAAAAGCCCTTGAAAATTGGGGTCCTGATTCCGGAAAAGACCAAGTCCTGATGCTTATCGGTAACTCTATTGCCCTACCTTCTTTCGGGGATATTTCCGACCTCGTGGTTGAGAAAGTTGAAGATTTGGGAAAAACAACTTACCAACTCGTCGATGCCGCCGGAGAAAAACTGGAGAATGTTGCCGCCTATTCGCAGGCCGTTATCGCCAACTTGACGGCCGGGTCAATCGAGGCGGAAAAAATCAGTTCTCCAATTATCGAAACGGTCGATATTGTCGCCACCGGAACGGCGCAGTTAAATAAGATCGAGACGAATGAAATAAAGCCGGTGGAAAAAGATTTGGTAATTAATTTGGACAGAGAGTTCTCGATAGACTCGAACGATAATTCCTCTTCGACTTCGGGGGAACTGGCCAAGATAATTATCAAGGGGTTGGAGGGTAAAACGGTGACGACAATCGACGACGCCGGTAACGCATCATTCTCTGGTCAAGTGGTCGCCCAATCGCTTTCAATCAGAGATGACGCGACCGTATCCGGAACTTTGTATGCCAATGAACTGAAAACAAATGAAGCGTCGATTTCCGGGAAATTGACGGCGAAGGAAATTGAAGCCGATAACTTGACGGACTTAGCCAATCGTCTGGCAGTTACCGCGAACGACTCCTCTGCCCTGGCAAGCAACGTCAACGAAATCCAAACGCTCTTGGCCGATATTCAAAACAATCCCGTGCCGGATCCGGATAACTACCAAAATATAGACGACGAGTTGTTCTCGATAAACTCGAACGATATAACAACACAAGAATTGACGGTTGTTGGTAATTCCAATCTCTACAACGTCTCAGTTTCCGGATCGATCATTGCCGGAACGACACTAATTGAAAACAATTCGATCACGTCCTTGGCTTCCGAGCTGAAATTCTCCGCCCTGTCAAAAATAAATTTCTTTGACGGCGCTGTCACCGTAGCCCGCGACGGGACGATCACGACGCGTGGAGAGCTCATTGCCGAAGGCGGGATAAAAACTGCCGAAATCAAACCGATAAACGATACGGTTACGTTAGCCGGCAATCTCGACGTCAAGGGAGACCTTATTCTGAACAAATATCTGGAGGCGACCGACTCGGCTTCGATCATTGCCGCGGCGGATAATTTTGAAGTAAATGGTATTTTTTCCCCGGCGATAGAAACGGCGACATCCTCGGCCGGAGTGGCTCTGATGCCGGCCAATTCGAGCGAAGTCATTATCTACAACAACACGATAAAGAGAGACTCGCTCGTCTATCTGACGCCGACGTCCGAGGCTCCGTTAAACAACCAGTTAACCGTTTCTGAAAAACAAGATTGTATCGGAAGCTCGACGTGTAAAAAATACTTTAAAGTGGTTATTAACATACCGCCAACAACACCTACCAAGTTTAATTGGTTAATAGTAAACTGATAATATGAAAAAAGCTTTTACTCTTTTGGAAATTCTTATCGTCGTTTCCCTTCTTGTTATTTTGGCGGTCGGTATGATGGTTGTTTTCAACCCCAAAACCCAAATAGACAAGGCCAACGACGGCAAAAGAAAGGGCGAGTCATCCAGCCTGAATAAAGTATTGGAAGACTGGTACAACGACCACGGTTGTTATCCCAAGCCAAACGAAATTTGTTACAACGCCGTCGCCGGGCAAACCACTTGCAATATCTGCGGCAACGAGTCGACGTCGCCTGATTTTTCTCCTTATCTAAATAGCTTGCCGTGCGACCCGAGGCAACCGACAAAAAAATATCTTTATATGGTTGACGACGAGGTTTGTCCATCGAGCTACTGGATTTATTTGAATTTGGCCAATAAAAGCGATCCCCTGATAACGCAATTGGGATGCCAAAACGCCTGCGGGCCCTACGGCGACTGCAACTATAATTATGGCGTCGCCTCTCCCAACGAGAGCGTCGAGTACTGCACCCGTTTCACTTCGACGCCGACGCCGACCCCGACTCCGGTTTACGTCGGCAACTGTTCTTTATACGATCCGATTTATTTCATTCCCGACGTCGACGGCGTTTGTAACGTTTGTGGAACGTACCAAGAATGTAAGCCTGTCTATCCCAATCACATTTTTTATGTCAATCCACAATGCAACCAAGCCTGTATTAAAGATTAAAAATTGGTATAATTTTTTCTTATGAAAAAATATATTTTGGGCGGCCTTGTTTTTCTTTTCCCGTTATTTTTCCTTCCTTTGACCCAGGACTATTTTGTTTTCAATAAATTTTATTTGCTGATTGCGTCTGTATTAGCTCTACTCATAACTTCGGCTATTTTATTGATTGTTTCTAAAAAATTCTCTTGGGCAAATAAACCTCTTGATATTCCGATTTTGTTATTTATTATGTCCGTTGCCTTATCAACAATAATAACCTCTACTAACAAAGTCCAGGCTCTTTACAACCTAAACTTCGGGGTAGGAATTTTGGTTATTTTGGGGATTGTTTATTTTTATATCAGTCGTTTCTCGACTTCGCTCGAAACACTAAAGGGAGCGCTTCGAGTAACAGGAATTGTTCTGTCCCTTGCCACAATTGTTTTCTTTTTTCAGCCCCTTAAGAATATTTCTTTATCTCCGGCGATAGATTTTTTGCAAAATCCGGTGTTTACGCCAATGGGTGGAATGCTGGACTTGGCAATAATCCTGGGGTTCGTTGTGGTTATGGCTTTGCCTGGGGTCCTTCGTCCAGCTCAGGATGACAAAAAATCTAAGATCTATCGTCTAGGGTCTATCATCTTGCCTGTTGTTGCTTTAGGATTGGTCGTTTTTACCATCGTCAGAAATAATCTTTTACTCTTGCCGCCGTTTTCCATCAGCTGGTATGCCGTTCTCGAAGTAATGAAGAGCGTAAAAACGGCTTTGTTTGGGACCGGAATCGACAACTTTTCCGCCGCCTTTACCAGCGTCAAAGACCTCGCCTATAATCAATCGTCGACTTGGCAGATCCCCGCATTCTCCGTTTCAAGAAATATTCCTTTTCATATCATAACCGAGGCGGGGCTCTTGGGAATTGTTGCTTTCGGATTTTTGATTATCAGCGCATTCCGAGCCGTGGTTCGTCAAGCCAAGGGTCTACTGCCTCTTATATATATTCTATTGGTTTCTTTGTTTTTTCCGCCGTCTCTGACGATTTTTTTCCTACTGTTTTTAACGCTCGGCTTAATCGCTGGTCAAGTCAAGCAATTACATAAAGAAACCGACCTGGCTGACCTACCGGTCGTCTATATCGGCGCCGCGGTTATTCTTCTAGCGGCCGTCGCCGGACTGGGATACTTTGCCGGCCGCCTCTACGCGGGCGAATATTATTTCAAAAAATCGATCGACTCCTTGATCAGCCGCGACGCCAAGGGCGTTTACGACAATATGAAAACTTCCCGGTCGATTAATCCTTACACCGAACGGTTTGTTCTGAATTTTTCCCAAACCAACCTTTTGATCGCCGAGTCGATCGCCCAACAGGAAGCCATCGACGAACAGGGCCGGCAAACTATTGCCCAAGCGGTCCAAACGGCGATAACGGAGGCCAAGGAATTGGTTAGGCTGAATCCGAACAAATCCCAGTATTTTGAAAACTTGGCGAGCGTCTACAGGAATATCATTCCTTTGGCCGAGGGAAGCGAAGCTTGGGCGATCTCTTCGTATCAACGAGCCGTCGCCCTTGACCCGGCCAACCCCGCCTTGAGGGTCGACCTGGGCGGAATCTACTATCTTCTAGGAAGATATGGGGAAGCAATAAGCTTTTTCGAACAGGCGGTTTCCTTGAAACCCGACTGGCCAAACGCCCACTATAACCTGGCTTGGAGTTATTACCAAAACGGAGAGTTTGACAAGGCAACGGTCGCGATGGAAAACGTCACCAAGCTCATCAATAAGGACGTGTCGCCGGAGGACTTCCAAAAAGCGAGCCAAGAGCTAGAGAGCTTTAAAAAAGAATTGAATTTACCCGAAGAAAAAACGGCTACCTTAGAACCAAAGATCGATTTGCCCGAAGAGGCCGCGCCCTAATTATTTTAGAACGTAATAGGTAGACCTACCCTTGCCTTTGCGTTTAATCATCCCGAGATCTATCAGCCTTTGGAAATCAAGAGCCCTGGTCGCTCTGGCGCGGTCGGTAAACTTGGCATAGTCGCGATCGGCAATAAACCCGTTTTTACGGATAAAGTCGACTAATTTTTTATGATATTTTTCTAATCTCGTTTCGGGCGTATTGCCAACTCTCCAAAGTAATTTTTCGACTCGTAAAAGCTCGTCGATGATACCTCCGGTGAAATATTCAAGCCAGACAGTAAAATCAATGGTTGCTGAAAGATTATTGTAGTCGCCATATTCCCCAACCATCTGGAAATACTTGGAGACATTTCGGTTGTAGTAGTTCTCAAAACTAAACAGGTTAAAGGTATTTAGTCCCATTTTGGCTAAAAGCGCTTTCGTTGCCAGGCGAGTAGCCCTACCGTTGGCATCCATGAATGGATGGATAATAACCATTTGTTTGTGAAAGATGCCGGCACGGATTAAGGGGTCGATGTTGCCTTGTTCTTTTTCAATAAATGTCACTAAAGCTTTCATTAACGGCTCAACCCTATCTGCGTCGGGTGGGAGATATACGATCTTGCCATTTCTTGGATCGTTGACAACGACTGGCTTTTGCCGCAATTTACCAGCCTCAAACTCAGGAAGCAACCCGTCAACAACTTGCCTATGAATATCAAGAATTGATTGTAGTGATAAGCGAAAATTCTTTTTTGCCAATACAGATTCTAGTGCTATTAATGCTTGATTGTAGTTGAGCACTTCCCGTTCGCTATCCCTGATGTTTTCCGGTTTTGACTTGATAACTTTTTTTACCTCTGTTAACGGTAGAGGGTTCCCTTCGATGCTTGTCGAAGCATAGCTCGATACCGCCCGCGCCGTTCTCTCGAGTTCGAGTAAGACTATTTTTGAGAATTGTCGATTGTTGAGTTCTTGCACAAGCATAGTAATACGCTTAATATTGGCGAGCAGTAGGTCAGTAATCGTGTATTTTGGAGCAAACATATATAGACGAATAATAGACGATTATTAGACGATTGTCAAGCAAATTAACAGGTTGGCTATCATCGTAAGAAGTTTAACGGATTAAGCAAAGACCCGCCACTTCTGATTTCAAAGTGTAGGTGGGTTCCGGTCGATCGGCCGGTCGAACCCATTACCCCGATTTGTGATCCTTGAGAGACGACCGCGCCCGGTTCGACAGAGTAGGAAGAAAGGTGGGCATAAAGAGTCTGGTAGCCGTTGCCGTGGTCAACAATAATACTGCACCCGTATCCGTAAGCGACGCAGCCGGCATAAGTAACCGTCCCTCCGTCGGACGCCAAAATTGCCGGGGCGGCGTTGTTGGCGATGTCGAGCGCCATATGGTACCAAACCGGTTCCTGGGTGATGATTCCGCTCGCCGGCCAGATGAAGGTCGACGACCCCCTGACTCCGGCTTGAATTTGGGCGACGAATCTGGCCGAGGGCGGCGCCGTCTCGATTATGCCCCCTGGGACATAAAGAATCTGACCGGCCGCCAGAGAAAAGGTATCGAGGTCGACAAAGTCGTTGAACGGAAAGTTGACGATGCTCTGGGCTTCGGTTCGGTATTTTTTGGCGATGCTGTAGACGGTTTCACCCGAGGCCACGGTATGGACGACGCCGGAAACGGGCGGTATTTTCAGTACTTGTCCTGGTTTAATCACGTCCGTTTTTAAATCATTGGCCCATTTGATCGTATCGGTGGTCACTTCGTATTTTTTTGCAATCGCCTCCAAGGTATCCCCGCCTTTTACCTGATAGTCTTCAATCGCGCTTCGCGGTTTGGTGGAGATGACGGTTTCCAAGGCGCTTTCGTAGGGGTTGTAGGAAACGACCGCCGCTTGAAAAGAGCCGGTATCCTGGGGGCGCGAGGCAAAAGGCGAATTTTCTAAGATAACCGGCCCGGCGATAAAGGCCGAGGCGATAATAAAAAGAAAGGAAGTATTCAAGAAAGAGGAAGAGTAGCGGCCTCGCTTGACAATCAAGAAGGCAACGATAACGTCTTTGACCGCTTCAAAGGTGCGGCCGAAGTTCAAAAACTTCGTAAAAAAGTAGGTTTTAAGAAACGCCCAAAACTGCGGCAAATCTTGCATAAAAGATAACCTTAATTATACCAAAGCGTCGGCGATCCGCCCGATGCCGACCTCAAAAGCCGCCTGTTTTAGGGGAATCTTTTTTTCTTTCGATCTTTTCCAAACCGCATCATATGCCTTTTCCATCATTTCCTTCAATCGACCGTTGACTTCTTTTTCCGTCCAGTAATATCCGGCTTTGCCTTGGAACCACTCCAAATATGAAACGGTCACGCCTCCGGCATTGGCGAGAACGTCGGGAACAATAATTATGCCCTTCTTGGAAAGGTACTCGTAGGCTTCCTCGGTAATCGGGCCGTTGGCCATCTCGACAATGATCTTGGCCTTGATTTTGCCCATATTGTTCTCGTTGATGACGTTTTCGAGGGCGGCCGGGACTAAAATATCGACCGGCAATTCTAGTAATTCCTCATTAGTTATCGTCCGTCCGTACCTGATGTCGCATACTGAGCCTTTACAATAGCAGCCGGAAACCATGCCTTTTTCTTTTTTGCAGTTGAGGGTGGTTTCAGTAGAGAGGCCGTCTTTAACATAAACACCTCCTTTAGAATCGGAGATGGCAACAATCTTAAAACCTTCTTCCTCGGCTAAGCGCGAAAAATAATAGCCGACGTTGCCAAATCCCTGGATGGCTACCGTCAAATTTTTGTTTTTCTTTTTTAGTTTATTGAGCAGCGCCTCCAAAACTATTACCCCGCCCCGTCCGGTGGCTTCGGTTCGGCCAAGGCTACCGCCGATGGCAACCGACTTGCCGGTAAAAGCGGCCGGGCTCTTCACGCCTTTGATTTTTTGATATTCGTCAATCATCCAAGCCATAATTTTTGCCGTCGTATTGACGTCTGGGGCCGGAATATCTATGTCCTCTCCGATGATCGGGGCAATTTTGAAAGCGTATCTTTTTGACAATCTCATCAGTTCTAATTCTGATAGTTTCTTGGGGTCAACCGTGACTCCGCCCTTGGCCCCGCCGTAAGGAAGGCCGGCGACGGCGCATTTAATCGACATCAGGGTGGCTAAAGCCTGGACTTCTTCCCTAACCGTGTCCGGGTGAAACCGAATTCCGCCTTTATAAGGGCCTAAAGCACTGCTGTGTTGAATCCTCCAACCGCGAAACATCTTTTTCTTCCCGTCATCCATATCGACCTGAAAATTAAATTCGAAGACCCGTTCCGGCTGAACCAGTCGTTCAATAACTTCCTCGCTCAAACCCATGTTCTTGCCCGTCTTTCTGATTAGTTGTTGGGCGCTTTCCAGCATTTTTTGTCCTTGTGTCATAGATTTTGCTCTCCGAGCCAGCGTTCGGCGTCAAGGGCGGCGGCAACCCCCATCCCAACGGCGGTGGCCGCCTGTCGGTACTGGTGATCGACACAATCGCCCGCGGCGAACACGCCGGCTCTGTTTGTCATTGAATTTTTAACTAGGATGTACCCTTTTTGATCGAGGTCAATCTGACCTTTGAAGATATCTGTGTCGGGCTTGTGGCCGATCGCCAGGAATAAGCCATCGACGGCCGATTCTTTGACGCTGGACGATTTGTCTTTTATCTTCAGTCCGGTGACTTTCTGCTCTCCAAGAACTTCCTCAACCGCGGTGTTCCAAATTACCTCAATTTTAGGATGTTTTAGAACTCGGTCTTGCATGATTTTTGAAGCTCGAAATTCCTCTCTCCGGTGGATGATATAGACCTTTTTGGCGAATTTGGTCAGCGTCAGGGCTTCTTCCATGGCGGTATCCCCTCCACCAACGACGGCGACTGTCTTATCTTTGAAAAAAAAGGCGTCACAGGTGGCGCAGGCCGATACGCCGCGACCTCGGAGGCGTTCTTCTGAAGGTAATCCCAACCAAAGAGCTTTGGCGCCCGTGGTAATAATGACTGATTTTGCTGTATAAGTTTGCTCTGGAGTTGAAACTTTAAAGGGCTTTTTAGAGAAATCGACCGCGGTGACGTTTTTATCGACGATGCGAACACCGAATTTTAGAGCGTGTTGGCGGTACTTTTCGATTAAGTCCGGTCCGAGAATAGATTCAAATCCCGGATAGTTCTCTACCTCGGTCGTCAGCATTAGCTGACCACCGGGAGGAGAGCCGGCAATAATAAGGGGTTTAAGGTCAGCGCGGGCATTGTAGATTGAGGCGGCCAGTCCGGCCGGCCCGCCGCCGATGATAATGACGTTTTCGATGTTAGAGTCCATATTTTTAGAGATTAATCGCCCGCTCTAGCATTTTTTCTACTTTTTTTGATTCTTGAGCCGGGATAATCCGGCAAATATCTGATATTACAATTTCTTTTGACAATCCGTCAATAGCTTTTTTGACCGCGGTTATCTGTTGGAGTACCTCGTGGCATTCTCTTTCCGCTTTGACCATCTTTTCAATGCCTTTGAGTTGCCCGATTAGTCGGTTGATCCTTTTGGAAATGTCTATCATAAGGTAATAATTACTATACTATATAGTAGTATATAGTATATTTACGGGAAGTCAATATAATATGGCGATTATGCTTGACAAGCCCGCGCCTAATCTTATATAATCTAATATAATCTTATATAGTTAGTTTTATATATTAAATATGGCTGATTTAACCAAGTTTGATCGGAGGCTGGAGATGATTCCAACCAGCATTTTATCTCTTATCGCCGCAATTGACGAGTTGAAAGGCCGCTGGATTGCCGGTATCAATTTGCATCCGCAAATCCTTGGTCGTTTAAAACAATCTGTCCTTATAACTTCAACTGGTGCTTCAACCCGTATTGAAGGTGCTAAGCTTTCTGATTCAGAGGTCGAAGAGCTGATGAAAGGTATTGCTGTACAAAAATTTAAGGATCGCGGCGCTCAGGAAGTCAAAGGCTATTATGAACTGTTAAAAAACGCTTTTGATTCTTGGCGTTCAATCAAGCTGAACGAGGGTACAATCAAACACTTTCACCAGGAAATATTGAAATATGTCAAAAAGGACACTTTTCATCGTGGGCAATACAAAGTCACGGAAAATAAGGTGCAGATGATCAACTCTAAGGGCAATGTCATCGCCACGATTTTTGATACTACTCCTGTTTATTTGACTCCGATTGAAATGCAAGAGTTAGTCGAGTGGACAATTGAGGTGTTTGAAAGTAAAAAATATCATCCTTTGTTGGTAATAGGTAATTTCGTGGTTGAGTTTTTGAAGATCCATCCTTTTCGCGATGGCAACGGCCGTTTATCCCGAATTTTAACCAATCTTTTAATGCTGCAGGCGGGTTATCTCTATATGCCTTATGTATCACATGAAAAGTTGGTTGAAGAAAAAAAACAACAATATTATATTGCTTTGAGAAAGACGCAAATTACTTTTAAGTCTAAAGGTCCTAATATTGTCCCGTGGTTAACATTTTTCTTGAATATTATTTTGGACCAGTCAAGGCAAGCGGTCGACCTACTCAATGTCGACATGGTGGAAAAAACTTTATCGGAAAAACAGCTGGCCGTTTTAGGGTATTTGGGTGAAACCAAAGAAGCCACGCCATCAGAGATCGCAGAAAAGACAAAGGTTGCCAGACCAACGGTCAATCAGGCTCTTAAAAAACTACTCAACCTTAAAAAAGTGGAGAGGATTGGGATGGGTAGAAGTACACGTTATAGAATACTCTAAAATCTACCGTGGATTAAGCGCCTTTACTGAGAGAGTCCAAGAATTCTTTGTTGTTTTTGGTTTTTGAGAGTTTATCGATCATGGCCGTCAATCTTTCTTCGCCATTCAGGAGGCCTAGCATTCTTCTCAAGGTGGCAACTCTGGAGAGAGTCTCTTTTTCGTAAAGTAGTTCTTCGTGCCTGGTGCCCGACTTTTCTACGTCTATGGCCGGATAGATCCTTTTGTCGGCAAAGCCGCGGTCTAGATGGATCTCCATGTTTCCGGTGCCCTTAAGTTCTTCATAAATCAGGTCGTCCATGCGTGATTCTGTCCCAACCAAGGCGGTTCCGATGATAGTCAAGCTGCCGCCTTCTTCGCAGTTGCGGGCTGCTCCCAGGAATTTCTTGGCCGGGTATAAGGCCGAAGGGTCAAATCCGCCCGAAAGGCTTCTCCCCGTACCCGTGGTTGACAAATTCAAGGCTCGCGCCAATCTTGTCACCGAATCGAGAAGAATAATGACGTCTTTACCCATCTCAACGAGCCTTTTTGCTCTATCCAAGGCTAAATTGGCTACCTTTATTTGCTGTCTGGGTGATTCGTCGAAGTTGGAGGCGGCCACCTCACCCTTGATAAACCTTTTGATTTCAGTGACCTCTTCTGGCCTCTCGCCGATTAAAATTGCCATCAGATAGGCGTCCGGGTGGTTTATCGCAATCGCCTCGGCAATTTCCTTCAGGAAGGTCGTTTTGCCGGCCTTGGGCTGAGAAACAATCAAGGCTCGCTGTCCAAAGCCTATAGGCGAGATCAAATCGATAATTCTCATTGATAGGACGTCTTTTTTTGTCTCCAATTTGATCTGTTTATTGGGGTGGAGTGAAGTTAATTTGTCAAAGTCTTTTCGTTTGGAAGATCCTTCCTCGGTCATTTCAACGCCGTTGATTTTTTTGATCAGTAAAAGAGAATGGAACCGCTCGCCTTCTTTGGGAGGACGGGCCAATCCCTCGACCTCGTCTCCCCGACGAAGCCAGAATCGCCTTATCTGCGAAGTGGAAACATAGATGTCGCGGTCGGGCGACAAGATATAGTCTTGTCTCAAGAAGCCGTAGCCGCCAAATGTTATGTCTAGAATTCCTTTGGCCTCGTAGCTGATCTTAAGGTCTTCTTTTAGGCGCTCCTCGAGAGGAATCTCGCGGGAGGTTGGGGTCGGCTTTACGGCCTGAATTGGTTTTTCCTCTGCCGGCACGATTGGTTTTTCTTCTACTTTTTCAATCAAAGAAGAAACGTCCAACTCATCAGACTGCTTTATTTGTACTTTCTTATTTGAAACCATAAAGGATGAAGACTAGCGAAAGATCCCCCAGATTGAGGCTTGATGAACTTTTTCCCATGAATAAAAGGGGTCGATACTCTTGCTAACCCACGGGTTAACAAAGAAGTTATCTTATAATTCGGATTGCTCCGAACTTACCCAGGTGTTCGATCTTGTTAAGAAAAAGTTTCAAACGTTTGGCCTCATTAGGAGGATCCAAGTCTTAGTATATAAACTGATATGCGGTTTGTCAAGAAGAGATTTGTTGGCGTTTTTTGACGATGTAAAAAAGAATTGCGGCGACGGCGACGATCAAAAACACCAAAATGAGAATCAGGGCAATTAGTTGGCTGCCTGTTTTGCCGGTTGTCGGCTGGGAAGTGATAACCGGCGTTGGCGTGCTAAAGATAGTATTTTCCCTACCGGTTTCCGGGTTAATGATTGGCTCACCGGCTCGGGTTGACTTAATCAGATCCAATCCTTCTGCAGTTAAATAATCCTGGTTAAAAGTAATAAATTCTGTCGTTGTCTGTTTGACCGGGGTGCCCACTACCGGATTGGTTATCTCCAAATAATACTCAAAAAAAGGTAAATTATTTGAATAGACATTGAAGAATCCGTTTTCGTCAGCGGTCGTTTGGTAAAAAAGTTCGTTATTGGCTTTTAATTTGACCGTAACTCTGGCCTTCGGAATAACTACGCCTGACTGGGTATAGGCATAGCCTTCGACATAGCTTAGGATCGGGTCAAAGCCCACCGGCTTGAGAGTCGGAGTGGGTGGATCGATTCTGATTGAAGTCTGGGCTAATTTTGTCATAAGGCTGTCAAATCTACTTTCTCTACTTTAACTTCGATAAACTCTTGCGGTAAAGACAATTTATCAATGGAAATATTGAAGTTGCCATATTTGTCGGCGTTACCACAATTAACCACTCCCGACGTTTCCCCGACTAAACAGATCTGGGCTAAGGGGTATGTCACCTGGCCTTTATAATTGACAAAGTCATTTAGGTCAATTTGACTTAAAGTTCCCTCCACAACTTCGGCAACTGCTTCCCTATATGGCTCGCCTTTTGGCTGAAGCGGAATATCGTGGTGATAAGGAGAAATGTCAAAGTCTTCGGGAATATTGGCTGGCAAAGGCGGTTCGTGGAATACCTCGCCCGGCGAATAAAGGTCGGAATATATTAAGCTGTAGTTGGGATTAAGATCGGGGTCGGCAATAAACGAATGGGTGGCTGGAGAAATCACATTTATATAATAATCGTCCTCCGTATCGACTAAAATATTATAGATTCCGGCTTTATCTGTTAACGCCGGATTGGTTGGTAAAAAAACCAGTTGTTTTGATGGACTTTGGAATAAACTGACATTAACGCCCGGTATCGGTTCGAGCGACACGGCGTCGAATACCCGACCGAACGGATCCCAATAAACGCCGACACATTCTTGGGCGCTTCCTTGAGTCTGGGGAAATTCAAAGTTTGATACCTGCCCAACCTGTTGGGTTTGATTTTCCGCCTCGACCCCTCCTTCACCTGTTTCGGTGACAACCGGCGCGTCGCCTATGGCATAGAAAGTATGAGAAACGTGATCTCTAAATGTGCCGGTAACAGTAACGTTAACCGGGCCGGCGGCAACGTGATTGACGACTTTCCTGAATCCCGCTTGTATGTTGCTCACTTCCCTGGCGCTGTTTTCGTGCCAAATCTCGCAACCTGCCGGTGCATCACAGCTTCCGGTGAGGTGCATCTGTGTCGCGTCTCCCAATAGCCATTCTCCCTTTGCTTCACATTCGGCTTCTTCCTCGGGATCTTTTGAACGGCAGGCCCTGTTTTTGGTTTTCGTAATCGTCGGGTCGGCATTGAGGCAGGTCCTGATTTTATTCTGGCTCATGATCGAAGTTATGTCTTGAGCGGAGACATATAAAACCACCGCCAAGAAACTCACCATTAAAAATAAGAACACAGCGAAGATTTTTGCCTTCATAACTTGATGATGGCAGAAATCTTTTTAATTGTCAATGGTTTGTTATACTTATTCCATGAAAAATAAGCCATATTTATTATTAGTTTTATTGACGGTGATTTTGGCCTTCGTTTTGGGCGTCAGGTACGGACAGCGGGTCGAAAAAACCAACAAAACCATCGACTATATTTTGTCAATTACGCCCACCCGTCGCCCGTCGCCAACCAAATCTCCTCTTTCGCCATCCCCCAAGGAAGCCAGCACCACACCCTTAATCTTTGCCACCCCTTCCGCCATCCCAGACCTAGTCGAGCCATCAAATTAACATGAAATTTAATATTGCTTATTTCGGCTCCGCCCATTTTTCCGCCTTATTTTTGGAAAAATTAATCAAAGACCCCGAGCTAAAAAAAATTGTCGAAATAAAATTTGTCGTCACCCAACCGGACCGACCCGTCGGCAGAAAACAAGTTTTGTCTCCGACGCCGGTTAAGGAAATGGCGAATAAATACCGTTTGCCTGTTTTTGATAAACTCGAACAGTATTCTTCGTTTGATCTCGGTTTGGTTTACGCTTACGGAGAAATTATTCCCAAAAAATTATTGGATGTACCCAAATATGGTTTTCTAAATATTCATCCTTCTCTTCTCCCCAAATATCGCGGCACATCCCCCATTGCCAGCCCACTTATAGAGGGTGTTAAACAAACGGGCGTGACAATTATAAAAATGGATGAAAAAGTCGACCATGGTCCGATCGTCGCCCAGGAAAAATATGAAATTTTACCGCCCGACAAACGGCCGGACTTGGAAATTAAATTAACTGAACTGGGTTTTGAAATGACGCGCCGTGTCATCCTGAGCTTGACGAAGGATCTTTCACTTGAGGCAAATTCTCAAGATCACTCCCTTGCCACTTACACGAATAGGCTCACCAAGCAAGATGGATTTATTGATTTTAAAACTTTAAAATTGAAGATTGAAAATTCTTCGAAAAATTTGTACAATCTTTTCCGCGGTCTCTATCCTTGGCCAGGTATCTGGACAATTCTTCCCAACGGCAAGCGTTTAAAAATAATCGATTTGGATTTGAAAGGCGGAAAATTGTCTATTAAAAAGGTCCAGCTGGAAGGAAAAAAAGAAGTCGATTTTGAAATTTTTAATAAGGCCTACAAAGTTTTTTAAATTTCGTTGATTTCTTCTGTAACACCGCTTTTGACCCCGGCGATAATTATTTTTCCGTTCTTTTTTTCTTCCCATTCGTTAAACCAAGGTCTTTTTTTAAATTCTTCCGCGATTTGAAGCGACGTTCTTATGTCGGGGGTCTCGATGAGGATCTTATTGGTGTCAAAAAAAGCCTGACCCGATTCGGCGGTAACGGCGTGAGAGATTGGATAGTGGGCTTGGGAAATAGCAAATTCTGTATATTCTGGTTCAATAGAAACTCCCGACCCGCCACCTTCTTTAATAAATGGCAATAAAACTTTAAAAACCATGTTTGGCATTGCCAAAGACGGGTAACGCGCCGTGAATGGAACAACCGAAGTGGTAACCATTACTAGAGGAGGATCCTGTATTTTTTGAGACGACATGAAAACTTGATTTTCTGTAACTTTTTCTACTAATTGTTCATTGTTTTTCAAAAGCTGGGTTAATTCTTCCGATATTAACCCGCTCAAGTTTAACGGTTCTATAATATCCATAATATTGATGTTTTTGAATTTTTCCGGAGCCTTGAAGAGTTCTTCCTGGGAAATAATGCCTTTATATCGCTTATTCGCTCTGTCGAACAAGGCGATAGGGGTAATTTGATAAGTAATGTGGTCCCATAAAACGGCCAAGACGGGCTTGTCTGTATACTGCGTCAGTTTTGCCGATGACATCATGGTCTGAAAAGTAACGTTGGGGCTTTTGACGTATTTTTTTACATAACCTTGTGCGGTGTCACCCGCAAAGTTTTCCATTAAATTCATTTTTGCCAACGCCATTAATCCTCCGCACCCGTCGACGGGTTGGTCGGCTTTCTGCGTCGTCGAATCGTAATGACCAGCGACCACTATTTGCTTTGAGCCGTCGTGCGTCGCGATATATTTAAAAGGGTTAATTCTTCCTGCAACGGCAATGTCTCTAGTCGGCCTAATTTTATAAGTGCCAAGGGCAAGGGTACCCAATAATCTCGCATCGCTGCAAAACACTCCGTCAGTTAATTGACCGTTAGCTTTGGCTTCCATATATTCATGCATCCTAGTCAAAGCCTCCGGCCTTCTATTCTCAGAAAGAAGATAATTTGCGGTTATTTCGGGTGGTCGAGTTAATAATCGTTCGGCCATCTTTAATTATTTAGACTGTTAAAACAGTATTATAGCAGATTTTTTCAGATTTTGAAGAGGCTACCGATGAGGTATCCGACCGCCGCCGAGGCCATGCCAATAAACATCATCTCCAGTCCCTGCCAGATCAGGTGACGCCCGAGGGTTATTTTTGCTTTGTAAAAGCCGATTAAAAATAATGACAGCGCTGAAACAATTAAAGAAACGGTAATCGCCGGCTTGATTGCCAGAAAAAGGAACGGCGTCAAAGGAATAAATGACCCGATAATCGCCGACACCCCGACAACTATGCCCGCCGGCAAGGCTTCCTTTCGGTCGACCTTTTCCAGTTTCAACTCTTGTTCCATCATGATTTCGAGCCAAACCTTTTTGTTGGCGGTTATCTTGTCGACAACGTCAGAAAGTAGTTTTCCTTTAAATCCGTAGTTTTCATAAAGAGCCCTAATCTCTTCCCTTTCTCCCTCGGAAACGTGTTCAATTTCCCACTTCTCCCGCTCTAGTTCGGATTGATAGTAGTCGGCCTCGGCGACGCGCGAGGTATAGGCGACCGCCGCCATCGAGACCGACTCGGCAAATGTGGCGGCGAGCCCGGCGACAATGACGATATTAGTGTCTGCCGTTGCCACCGCGACCCCCAATATGACTCCCAGAACATTTACCAAACCGTCTTGCCCCCCTAAAATTATTTCCGGAAGGTTGAAGGATTTAAGGTGGGCTTCCTGGTGATGGATTGAATGGTGGATCGCCGAAACGGCGTGGCTTTTCTTGACAAGATTGATGTCTTTTTTTAAATATCCTTGTCTGGCTTGATCGACTCTTTTCATATTAGGTCCTCGGCGACGGATTCCCTAATTCTATCAAAAAACCTTTCCATCACGAATAAATTATGATAAGTAGACAAAGTATAGCCAAGAATTTCTTTTTGTTTGAATAAATGGAACAAATACGATTTGGTAAAGTTTTTGCAGACGTAGCACTTACAATTTTTGTCGACCTTGTCTAAATTGTTTTTATAAACAGTCCTTTTGATGTCTATTTCCGGACCTTTCGTCTGATAAATGGTCCCCATCCGCGCCAACCTGGTTGGCTCGACACAATCGAAGGTATCGATTCCGTATTTGACGAGGTCTGAAATGTCGTCCAGCTGGCCCACTCCTAAAAGGTGGACCGGTCGATTGTCGGGAAGGTAATCGGAAACCCACTTCACCTGATTCCTCATTTCTTGTTTGCTCTCCCCGACGGAAACGCCGCCGATTGCTACTCCCGGAGTACCTTGGCTGACGACAAACTCGGCCGACCGCTTTCTCAAATCTTCAAAGGTTCCCCCTTGAATTATTCCGTATAGATATTGTTTGCTTTTGCACCTTTTCAGCCAGGCATGGGTCCTCTCCATGGCGCGTTTGGTATAGTCGTGCGTTGCCGGATAATAAGTACATTCGTCAAAAGCCATGACGATGTCGGCGCCTATTTTCTCTTGGTATTCCATCGACTTCTCTGGCGTGAACTCTATTAATTTCCCGTCGTAAGTCGAGCGAAATTTAACGCCGTCGTCCGTTATTTTTACCACCAACGGTTGCTCTTCGCCGCGGATATTGGCGCGCCGGTGACCCCGCGCCAGCGAGAAAACCTGAAACCCGCCCGAATCGCTCATCAGAGGGATGTCTAACTTTGAATAGTGATGAATTCCGCCGGCCTTTTCGATAATCTCGACGCCGGGGTGACTTACCAAGTGATAAGTATTGACAAAGGCGACCTGGATTTTTATCTCTTGGAGTAATTCCGGCAACATAGTTTTGACCGTTCCTTTGGTAGCGACCGGAACAAAAGCCGGCGTCTTGATCACGCCGTGCTTGGTTACTATTTCTCCCAATCGGGCTCTCGATTTCTTTGATCGATAAAGATTTTTATAGAATTTCATAATATCAGCATGGCGTCTCCGAACGAGTAAAATCGGAGCTTGTTTTTGATAGCAATATCGTACAATTCGATCAAACCTTTTTTGGCTTTCTTGTGCTTTAAAAACGCCTCGACCAACATTATTAAGGACGACTTCGGTAGATGGAAATTGGTAATCAATTGGTCGACCATTTTGAAATTGTAAGGGGGGTAAATAAACAGGTTAGTTTTACCGGTTGTTTTGCCCGACCGAGAGTGCGACTCCAACGTCCTGACTACGGTTGTCCCTACCGCAGTCAATTTTTTTCCTTGGTTTTTTTCTTGAAAAATTGAATGCGATACCAATCTTTCGACCTCAAAATATTCTTCGTGGAGAGTTTTTGTTTTCAGATTGTGTCCTGTAACAGGCGCGAATGTTCCCAAGCCGACGTGTAAAGTAACGAAGTAGTTTTTTATTCCTTTTCCTTTCAATTTTTTAAATAACCTGTGGGTAAAATGCAGTGAGGCGGTCGGCGCGGCGGCCGAGCCAACGCGCCTGGCGAAAACAGTTTGGTATTTTTTTAATAGCTGATTTCGTTTCAGCGGACTTCTTTTTAGATAGAGAGGGATGGGCATCGACCCGTATCTTTTCAGTAACCGATAAAGCTTTTTTTTAGAAAAATTCGATTTTAGGTTAAAGATGTGTTTTTTTTGACCAACAGCCTTGAAAAAATCTCCGTTGTCGAAAAATATTTTTTGGCCGACCTTTATTTTTCTGTCCACTATCGCTGAGGCAAACACCTCCTTTTTGGAGCTAGAGACAACTGCGGGGGGCAAAAAAAGAACGACGACATTCCCGCCGGTTTCTTTTTTCATTAACACTCTGGCCGGCAGAACCTTGGTATTGTTCAGGACCAAAAAAGAATCGGTGGGAAGATATCGGTGAAGGTTATAAAATCGGTCGATGACAATTGAGTCTTTCGCCGTGTCATAGACGAAAAGCTTGGTATGATCGCGGGGACTGGCCGGTTTTAAGGCTATGCTGTTAGCCGGCAAGACATAATCGTACTCCCCGTCGATTTTATTTATAGTAGCTCTTGATTTGGAAAAGAACGTACAAAGACAAAATTGTTCCAATCACGAGTCCTCCCAAATTAAAGCTGATCAAATTTCCAAGAGCGCCAATCAGGGAAGCATAAAACATCATTCTCCAACCCGACATTTTTCTTCCAAAAAGACCGGGCAGAGCCAAAGCTTCGACGACCAAAACTACGGCAGAAAAAATCATTCCGACTCCGTAGCTGACGCCCGCCCCTAATCCGCCCAAGAAGGCGAAAGGAGCGACCAAGGCGCCCAGCCCGAAAGCCAAAAGAAGGGCGGGAAGGGAAATGATTAAAAGGACTAAAATAATCCAAGGGCCCCACTTGACGATGAATTCTTTGACACCGTCCGGAAGTTGAAAAGGAGCCTTGTCGAGGAAATAAACTTGTAAAGTTTTCTCGAGACCACCCAACCCGGATTTCAAATCGCCTGGACTCGCGGCTTTTGCCATAAATGTTTTAAAAATTATAACGGCAATCTGACCTAATTATATAGGTAACGGTTTTCATTTTACAAGTTCAATAAATTTGAACTTTAAATCACCCGAAGAATGATCCTCTTCGAAGGTTTTCTTTTTAAATTCAGAGTAGTCGGGAAAAAATACATCGGCCTCAGGATATCCGCGATCGACCAAGGTCAAATAAAGCTTGTCGGTATATTTTAAAGCCGATCTGTAAATTTGCGCCCCGCCGATAATGAAGACCTCCTTATTAAATTCTTTGCCTTTTTCGATGGCGTCTTCAATTGAGTGGCAAACAAAAACGTTTTTTTCATTTATTTGATAATTGGTATCCCGGGTAACAACTATGTTTATTCTATTTGGAAGAGGCCTGAACTTTTTCGGGAGCGATTCAAAGGTTTTCCTCCCCATAATGACGACGTTACCCTCTGTCTTCGTTTTGAAATGCTCCATGTCGGCAGGTATGTGCCAAAGGAGTTTGTTTTTTGCCCCGAGCTCCCTATTTTTTCCTACGGCAGCGATGATATTTATCATTTTAAAAGCCGCCCACTACGGTTACTTCACCCTTTATGGGCGGATAAGGATTGTAGCCTTCTATCTTGATATCGTCGAACTTAAAGTCGTCGATATTTTTTACTTTTTTGTTCAATTTGACGGTCGGGAACGCCCTTGGTTTTCTTTTCAACTGTTCTTTGATTTGGTTGAAATGGTTTGAATAAATGTGGACGTCTCCGTAGGTGTGGACAAAGTCGCCCGGTTTAAGCCGCGTCACTTGGGCGACCATCAGGAGCAATAGAGAATAAGAGGCGATGTTAAAAGGAACCCCCAAGAATATGTCGGCACTCCTTTGGTAAAGTTGGAGGTTTAATTTGTCGCCGATGACGTTGAACTGAAACATGGTGTGGCACGGCGGCAGCACCACCGATTTGTCCCTCGAAACCGCCATTTCGTAGATGTATTCCGGGTTCCAAGCCGAGACGATCAGGTGTTTTCTGAATCTTTGCTTGGGGTCTTTCAATTTATTAATCACCCAGCCCAACTGGTCGATATGGCGCCCGTCGCCGGTCGGCCACCTTCTCCACTGGACTCCGTAAACCGGCCCCAATTCGCCGTACTTTTTGGCGAAACTTTTATCCTCTTTGACTTTTTGTATGTATTCTTCTTGGCTTAATATTTTGGATTTTGAGTTTTTTATTTTTGATTTATACTGCTTGTATCCCCACTCGTCCCAAATATGGACGTCGTTGTCGACCAAGTATTTTATATTCGAACCCCCTTTCAAAAACCAAATCAGCTCGTGGGTAATGCCTCGCATAAAAACTTTTTTTGTCGTGAGGAGGGGAAATCCCTTGGCCAGGCCAAATCTTATCTGTCGACCAAAAACCGTCTTTATCGTCACCTGAGGGTTGCCCCAGACCGGCTTGGAAACGCCGTTTTTGACGATATCCCTAAGAAGATCCAGGTATTGCTCTTCGCCTTGGTTTTTCATATCTGTTTTTCTCTTTTTTTGGTCGTGACTCTTCCCCCCTGCCATTGCCCCTTGTATTGTGTTCCCCCGCCTTCGACCTTGTAGAACTGGGCGTGGGCAAACCGGCAACCGAGCTCGATGGTCACCGGTACTGGCCCGGCATTAAAGGCGCCAAAAGTAACTTTTCCCCTATACCCCGGCGCGACGTTGCCGGTTCTGATCAGGAGCCCGCTCCTGAAAGTGGTCGTCCTCGGCTTGAAGTTGACGGTCAAATCAAGGGGAGTGTTAAACGTTTCAATCGAGGACATCAAGCAAAACTGACCCGGTTTTATCGTGTATGAAGTTACTTTTTTCGGATTGTAAACGGCGACCGTTTTAATCTTGGGTGTTTCCCTGTGGGTGATTCCTAGAAACGCTTTCCCCCCCGATATTTTATGGATTTCTCCGAGCCTGATATCAAACCCCGCCCCCTCGGGGGCGGTCAGCTCCCGCATGTCCAAACCGTCAACGAGTCGCTTGGTTCTAACGAGTTGGAGTAATTTTTTTGGCCCGAGAATCATAGCTGTATGATATCAAATGAGCCGCCGCTGTCAAAATCAACTTTGAATATCGGCACGTCGGGCGCCAGGCGCTTGGCCGTTTCCATAAGGTGATTTTCGGCCGTGTCCGACAGGACTTGGTATAAATACTCTTCGTCTTCGCCCAATTTAAATTTGACCGCTTTGTCTTTAACGAGCCTCTTTGCCAATTCCCTGTGTTTTTCGTCGGTTAGGGTTTGTTGATAGACAAAAACCTGAACTAATTTATTACCCTGGTCGGTCTCGAGAGCGTATTGCGGCATAATTCCCCAACCTCCTTTGACCACCAAGATGGCTCCCTCCATATGGTCTCCGTCAAGGACGACCTCTTCGGCGCCGGCCTTCTTGACCTCTGCCAGTTTTTCTTTAATGAAGCCTACATCTTCTTTTTGAAGATTGTAGGCGGCCGGGTCCAGTTGAATTTGCTTGAAATGGCCGCAGCCGGAAGCCGGCATTTTAGGCGCGCCGTGGTGGTCGGAATGAAAACCAAAATTATTTTTTCCTCCGATCAAATCAATTAAGGTTTTGAGTGCTTTTTTTCGGTCAATTTCAAAACCGTACAAATTGGCCGTTGCCAAAACTAATGCCAACTCTCCGAGGTCACCTCCCGGAAATGCCTGCGGCGCGAGACCTTCGTCGTTTTTGTATCTGCCGTCGATGCACCGGCTGAAGAATTTTTTTGATTCATCAACTTGATATTTGTTGGCAAAGACCAGACCCCTGGCGTCAGACATTGAAAGAATTATTTTTGCCATATTTCCCTGTCATTATACTATTTTTGATTCAGTTTTATAGCCGTCAAAATATTAAAAGCCAATAATATTTGAGAAATTAAATAGGCCCTAGCCGGACCAAATTTGTCGGCTAAAAACCCAAGAATAATGGCAAAGACACCAAATAATAATTTTGCCATTAACGAATTTAAGGATGCCATAGTCGCTTGTTGGTTTTGCGGATATTCGCGTTGTCTTAACGTCGTGGCTGCAATAGACCCGGGGCCGAAAAGTATAGAAGTAAGGGACATCAATACCGGCGAGAAAACATTAGCAATGAATATCGCCGCCATGTTGACGACTCGATTGGCAACGTCGTAGACTATCAAAATTTTGTAAATCCCTATTTTTTTTATTATCTTGCCGCTAAACCAATAGCTAATCGTCCCGCCAAAAAAAGAAATTGCCTTGCTAAAACCGATCGCCCACACCGGCCAGAGTGTGTTTATAAAAGCGGACCTAAACTGGAAGTTTGCTTCTCCTACTCCCTCGTTTAATATGTACCTAAGACTCAATAATCTCAAGCGTCTATTTTTCCAAAGAGCCAGGCTCGATAAATGAAGGTGGGAAAAGACATTGGCCGATTCCTTTACTACCATTTTCGGCTCTATTATTAAAAAGGCGATGAAGATACAAACAAATTGAGGTATTACAGAAAGCCACATTATGACTGGGAATGACCAGTAAGCAATAATGCTGCCGATAACGGCGCCCAACATCAAAGCCGCCTGAGAAAACGAACCAATTTTGCCCAAATATTCGTCAAACAGATGGTGGTTATTAACCTCCTTTAGGCTATCGTTAAGCAAGGCGTCGTTATTGCCGCTATACCAAGCGTAAGACAGGCCCTCAAAAGCGGCTCCAAGAAATAAAATCCAGTAGCCAGAACCAACGGCATAAAATATCGCCGAAAAAACAGCCGCAAAGACGCCTAGAATTATAGTTTTCCTTCGACCGATCCTATCGGAAAAAATTCCCGTTGGGACCTCAAATAAGGCCGATGAAATCATCGCTACCGAAAAAAGACTCATTGCCAAAGTGAAAGAGTTGGTAACTTTGGCAAAATAAATAATCAAGACCGCGCTGTGAAATTTTAACTCACTGAAGAAATTAAAGAAAGCCAGGAGTCTTACGTTTCTCTTCATAGTTAAAAGTATAATGATAAAATTAGCTCATGAGCAAGGTCTACATTTTTGACCCGACCCAATCGGATAAATTGAGTTCTGTCCGCGGCGTCGGGCGATATCTTAAACTCCTCAAAGAGAGCTTCCCCGAATGGGTTTTTACGTCCGACCTGTCGTCTATAATTAATCGTCAAGCCTCTGTCTTTATTAATCCTTTCTTCAACTTTCTCCAACCGCCCTTAACATTAAAGCGTCTTGCTCCGCTCCAATTTGCCGTCATCCACGACTTAATCCCTCTAAAATATCCTGAACATTTTTCCGCCGGAGTCCGGGGGAAAATAAATATTGTTTTTAATAAACTGGCGTTGAAAAATTACGATCTGTTTATTACCGATTCCGAGGCGGCGAAAAAAGATATTGTTGATATCTTGGGTCTTCCTGACAATAAAATTAAGGTTGTTTATCCGTGTCTCCAAAAATCTTTTATCGGCTCTGAAGTCGATAATTTTTCCCAAGATCATCCTCAAAAATTTTGTTTGTATGTCGGCGACGCCACCTGGAATAAAAATCTAGTCAACTTGGCCAAGGCAATAAAAATAATAAACGTCACCGGTGTCTTCGTCGGAAAAGTTTTTCAAACAAAAAACCACGATCACCCTTGGCAGAAAGAATTAAAAGAATTTTTTTCCGTCGCAAAAGACGACAAGCGCTTTGTTTTTCCCGGGTTTTTGACCGATTCGGAGTTGATAAAATTTTATCAACAAGCCAGCCTTAACGTCTTGCCATCACGGGACGAAGGTTTTGGATTTTCGTGGCTGGAGGCGGCCAATTTTAAGTGCCCTTCTGTCCTTTCCAATATTCCGGTTCTGCAGGAAATTTCCAAAGGAGCCGCCTCCTACGTTGATCCAAAAAATCCCCATGACATCGCCGATAAAATCGGTGAAATCTATTTCAACAAGGATTTCAGAAGTACTCTGGGAAGCAAAGCATATAGCCGCGGTCAATTTTTCTCAGGCAAAAAATTCAAGAGAGATTTCTTAAAATTACTGGTCTAGTTTTTTAAGCCTTCGTAAGTATTTTTCTTCCATTTTAGGGGCGGCCGCCAAAAAGGCGTCCACTACCTTTACCGCCTCATCGTAGTTGGTGTAGTCGGAGGCGAGAGCCAGGACATTGGCGCTGTCGTTTTCTCTGATATGCTGCGCCTGCGATACATTCATCGCCACGCCGCACCTGATGCCGCGGCTCCTGTTGGCGGCAATTGAGACGGCGCACCCCGAGCCGCAAACGACGATGCCGAGGTGATTCTCGGGGTTCTGCAAGACCGCTTGGGCGACTTTTTGGCCAAAGTCGGCCGCGTCATCCAACGGTTCCTTTTCGTAGGCGCCGAGGTCTTCTATCCGGATATTCTTTTCGTGCAGGTACTCCATAATCTGGTTTTTTAGATCGAATCCCCTATGGTCGGCGCCGATGAAGATGGTCATAGCTAAAATATACCATATAATATAGAACTGTATGTTATTCGACACCCACTGCCATCTGAATTTTTCTGCTTTTGACGGCCGGGTTGATGAGGTTATTAAACGGGCTAGTAATGCCGGCATTACTCACGTCATGACTCCCGGAACCGACATCGAGACTTCAAAAAAAGCCATCGAAATATCACAAAAATACGACAATGTCTACGCCGCCGTCGGCATCCACCCCCACCACATTTATAAATATCTAGCTAACAATACCGGTGAAGCCGATTTAAAACAAATAGAGGGTCTGCTAAAAAGTGATAAAGTCCTTGCCGTGGGTGAAGTCGGGATGGATCGGCATATTTACAGCAAAACCAAGTACCAAGATTACGCCGTCGAGCAAAAATTTATCGACCTACAAAAAGAGGTTCTAAGGGAACAAATCAAACTGGCAATGAAGTATAAAAAAAGCCTGATTTTCCATAACCGTGAGGCAAAAAAGGATTTTTTGGAAGTGGTCAATGAGTTTGTTAAGGATCTTTCTGGTAGGGCCGTTTTTCACTGCTGCGAACCCGACCAAGAACTTCTCGACTATGCCAAAAGCCACAAATTTTTCATCGGCGTCGACGGAGATATTAATTATCGCCAAGACAAGCAGGAATTTATTAAAAATGTTCCTTTGGAAATGCTGGTTTTGGAAACAGATTCTCCATTTTTGGCGCCCGACCGGAAATTTCCCAACGAACCAAAAAATATTTCTGTTGTCGTTGAGTTTATCGGGAACATCTTAAATATTCCTGAAGAAGAATTGGCTAAAATTACTACCGGCAACGCCAAAAAATTGTTTAATATAAAATAATGGTTCTAAAGATATTTACCGACGGCGGATCCAAGGGAAATCCAGGCCCTTCTTCTATAGGAATGGTGTTTTATCTTGATAGCAAAAGAGTTTTTCACCACCACGAATCTATCGGTGTTGCTACTAATAATGAAGCCGAATACTCGGCTTTAACTAAAGCTCTCGAGATAGTTAAAAAAAATTATTCCAGGCAAGCCAGGTCGGTCGAATTTTATTCTGACTCGCGCCTCATGGTGAACCAGGTCAATGGATTATTCAAGGTAAAACAAGGAAAAATCAAGGAATATATTCTTAAAATCCGGGGACTGGAGCAGGAAATTAAAACACCAATTACTTATCGACTGGTTCCCCGCGAGAAAAACCGCGAAGCCGATCTTCTTGTTAATTCAGTTTAAGTTGGTTTAATCTTCATTCCATATTCTTCTAGAATGTCTTCTGCCTTGGTTACTAATTTGGCGCCGTTTTGAATGAGAAGATTCGGAACAAAAGACTTTGTCGACGTTATTGGTCCGGGGACGGCGAACAAATCCTTTCCCTGTTCTCCGGCAAAACGGGCGGTAATCAAAGTCCCCGATCGTTCACTCCCCTCAATTACTAAAACTCCACACGATAAGCCGGAAATGATCCGGTTTCTTTGGGAAAATAATTCTTTTGTAACCGTTTTTCCGGGCGCCACTTCAGAAATTATTATCCCTTTGTTTTGTATGATTCTTTTGTGGAGAAAAAAATTCTCGGTCGGATAAACTCGGTCAATGCTGCAACCCAAAACGGCAATTGTTTTCTCGCCGGCATCCAAGCACCCTCTATGGGCAATTGTATCGATGCCGAGGGCCAGACCGGAAACAATAATTAACCCCGCCTCGGCTAGTTTGCGCGATAATTTGTAGGCAATTTGTTGTCCATAAGGAGTCGGCAAACGGGTGCCGACGACGGAAAAAAATAATGTATTTTTGGGAAATTCTCCTTTTATGTATAAACAAATAGGCGGGTCGGTGATGTTTTTTAAAGATTCCGGATAATTTTTGTCACTTAGAGAAATTGTTTGAATTTCTTTTTTCTTTAATTCCTCCAGTTTTTTTATTGGTTCAAATCGGTTTCTAAATTCTATAAACTCGGCCGCCGCTTTTCTTCCGATTATCTTTTCCAACTGCTCTTTCCTTCCCCAGTACGCCTTGGCTATTTGCATTTGCCGGCTTAAAAGTTCCTTAAACTTTATCGGATCTATCCCCGGAAAGTGGGAAAAACCTAAATAATATAAAAGGTCGTTGCTCATTGACAAAAAAGATTTAATGGTATAATAAATTATCACGATGACTGGATAGGCCTAAGGTTTCGACCGAACGCCGATGCCAGTCGTTTTTTTAAATTCTAAGCTTTCTCGCAATCTATCTACTCTAACAATAAATTTAGAAAAATCTCGAAGTAAGCGGGAATAATGTCTATTTGGAGCTAATAAAAGGAGTAGCTTATTTTTATTCACCAAATATTCAACCAAACAATAAAAGTCACCATCGCCCGAAACAATTAATGCTTTATCATAGTTTTTATATTCAATAATGGTATGCAAAACTAATTCCGCGTCAACATTTCCTTTTACTGTCCCGTCGGGTAGTTCTAGAGTCGGCTTCAAAATAACGACGAATCCCATTTTTTGCATTATTGCATAGAGCATTTCGTTTCCCGGCTTATAACCAATAAAAAGAAATGCCTTGGTCACGTTGTATTTATTACGCAAGTATTGACGGAATTTCCTCCAGTCTAATTTCCATCCCTGGCTTTTCACTCCAAGGTTAAGGTTTTGGCTATCAATAAAGGTATAAACTATCGGTTTTTTACTCATAAAAAGGAGCTTACAATAGGAGGTTCATTTTGTCAGTCGCATATATGCTACAAATGGGATAGTTTGGAGCCTTAGAGCGAGAAAATCTTTTCCATTGCCGTTATGCCTTTAAAGAACATTTCTTCGTCGATATTTTCGTCGGGGGCGTGGATGTTTTCGTCCGGCAGGGTAAACCCGGTCAAAACTACCGGTTTTTTGAATAACCTCTGAAGAATTTCCGCGGCCGGAATCGACCCACCGCTTTTGTTAAAAAGGGTTTTGTTATTAAAAATTTTTTCTAATGCCGTGGCGGTTTTTTTTGTGTATTGATTGTTAAAGTCGGTGTAAAACGGATTTGACCCGGGGGACAAATTTAGCTCCCACTCTACATTTCTCGGAAGGTTGGCTTTAATAAATTTTCTTAATAGGTCTTTGATTTCTTCCGGCCTCTGGTCCGGTACCAATCTTAAAGAGAACTTTACCGTCGCTACCGCGGGAATGATCGTTTTCCAGCCCGGACCGGTATAGCCAGAAGAAATTCCATTGACTTCAAAAGAAGGGTCTATTTTTGATTTTATAGATTTACTCGGTAGCATGTCTATCTCCTCCTGTTTAATCTTTTTAACATTGTTGTAAAAGCCGGGAATATTGACTTTATGAGTTTTGCCGTCTTTTATTTTTGCCAGAAGTTCGGCGATCGCCTGGACTGGGTTCAAGACCCGGTTGCCGAATACTCCCGAATGAAGGTCGGTCTCCCCTATTTTCACGGTCAATTCTCCCGACACTATTCCTCTTAGACCGTAAAAAATCTGGGGAATGTTTTTCCCCCTCATCCCGACGTCAAAAACATAAAACCAGTCGCAGTCGTTAACCGTTCGGGCTTTCTTTATTAGCTCCTCGAAATTAAGGCTGCCTATTTCTTCTTCGCCCTCGAAGATAAAAACCAGGTTGTTCTTTAATGCTTTCTTCTCGATTAAATTTTTTGCCGCGACCAGAGATTGGATCAAATGGATTTTGTCGTCGGCGATCCCGCGGCCGTAGAGCTTGTCGCCTTTTTTTGTCAATACAAAAGGCGTCGTCGACCATTTTTCCACAGGGTCTTCGGGCTGAACATCATAGTGGGCGTAAACGCCGATGGTTTTGGCCGACTCGTCAATAATTTTTTGGCCGATGATAAGGGGTGGGAAATCGTCGCGTTGGAAAAAATCAACCTTACAACCTAAGGTGGTTAGCTCATGTTTTATAAACTCGGCGGCGGCAATAATATTTTTCTTTCTTTTCGGATCGGTTGACACGGAGGCGATAGAAACAATCTCTGTTAATTTTTCTATTGGCGTTTTTCTATCCATATATTTCTTATCAATTATACTCTGCTAAAATAAAAACATATGCGGACCTGTCCCTCGATATTGGAATATAAGGCCGAAGATTACCTCCGTCAAGTCGAGCGCCTTTCACCTTACTTCCAATATTTTCAAATCGATATTGCCGACGGCATTTTGGTCGACAACAAAACGGCCCCGCTCGATGAAATTATTGACGAAATTAAAAAAGATGGTTCTCGACTCGACCAAAAAATAACATTTGATTTTCATTTGATGGTCAAGGATTACGAAACAGAAATTAAAAAATTAGAAGCTCTAAAAAATGTCATTACCATTAAAAATATCCTTGTCCATTTTTCCGTCGTCAACAATTTTGCTTTTGACGTCTTGAGTTTTTCCCCGTTCCCGGTCGGGATTGTCCTCAATCCCGAGGAAAAGGTAGAAACTCTCGCGGACAAATTTAGTCTTCAAAATATTCCTTTTTTGCAAATAATGTCGGTTGTCCCGGGCGCCCAAGGAAATTCTTTCATATCAAAAACGCTCAATAAAATTGAGCAACTTAGATTATTAGACTATAGGAAGGAAGTTTTTTTGGACGGAGCGGTCAACGACCAAACCATCCCCCTAATAAATTCCCTAAAGTTCAAGCCTGATTTTGTCTGCCCGGGAAGTTATCTGACAAAATCGGAAGGCGAAGAATTAAAAAAAAGGGTAGAATATTTAAAACAATATGAAAATTAAAGACGTCAAAGCGATCGAGGTCCTCGATTCGAGAGGCAATCCCACGGTCAGGTGTTTTGTTACCTTGGACGATGAAACTACCGCTTCTTCCTCTGTTCCCTCGGGTGCCTCAACCGGAACGCACGAGGCGGTTGAACTCAGAGACGAAGACTCAAAAAGATTCCATGGTAAAGGCGTAATCAAGGCCATAAACCACGTCAACGAAACGATCAAAAAGAGCCTTATTGGTGAGGAAGCCGATCCAAAAACAGTCGACGAGAAGATGATTGATCTTGACGGCACCGATAATAAATCGCGTCTCGGGGCAAACGCGATTTTGTCAGTCTCTCAAGCCCTAATTCGCGCTATTGCTACTTCAAAAAAAATACCCCTCTGGCAGTTTATCAATAAATATTACTTCCAGGTCCGGGCCGCGCCTCCGAAAATCATGTTCAACGTCGTCAACGGCGGCCGCCACGCCGACTGGAACTTTGACATCCAGGAATTCATGATTGTTCCCTCGAGGCAACTGGCTTCAGAATCGATTAAGTGCGCCTCGGAAATCTACCACAACATCAAAAAAGTTCTAAAAGGCAGGGGTTTGGCAATTTTGGTTGGCGACGAGGGGGGCTTCTCGCCCAGTTTAAACAACAATGAAGAAGTCTTCCAGTTGATTATCGAGGCCGCCAAAGAGTCCGGCTACGTTAACGGCAAGGACTATCGACTGGCGATCGACGCCGCCGCGAACGAGTTTTATAAAGGCGGAAAATATCTATTTAAAAAGGAAGGTCGATCATTGACGGGAGAAGAACTGATCGAGTATTACGAGGGTCTCAAAAAAAAGTACAAGGTATTTTCCTTTGAGGACCCGTTTGCCGAGACCGACTGGGCCAATTTCAAAAAATTTACCGCCGTCGACCCCAATTACGTCGTCATCGGCGACGATATCTTTACCACCGACCCCAAACTAATTAAAAAGGGCGTCAAGGAAAAAACCAGTAACGCGGTTTTAATCAAACCAAACCAGATCGGAACCATTTTAGAAACCGTCGAGGCCATAAAAGCGGCCCGAGAGGCCAATTGGCAGATTGCCATTTCGCACCGATCTGGCGAAACCGAGGATCCGTTTATAGCCGATTTAGCCTATGCCTGCGGCGCCGAATACCTCAAAACCGGTGCCCCGGCCAGAAGCGACAGAACCTCAAAACACAATCGATTAATCGAGATAGAAAACGGACTATGAATAAATTGGTCATCATCCGCCACGGGCAGACCGAATGGACTAACCGTTTTACTGGTTGGACCGACATCGACCTGGCTCCGGAAGGCGTCGAACTCGCCAAAAAATACGCCCTTATTCTTAAAGAAAAAGGCTACGTATTTGACGTCGGGTTTGCTTCTTGGCTGAAGCGCGGCATAAGAACTCTCGAGGTTGCCTTAGAGGCGCTCGGCCAGGCCGGTATCCCGGTCGTAAAAGACTGGCGCCTCAACGAGCGACATTACGGAGCTCTCCAGGGGCTAAACAAGGCGGAAACCGTGGAAAAATACGGCGTTGAGCGGGTGAAGGCCTGGCGAAGAAGCTACGCGATACGGCCGCCGCCTTTGGAGTCAACCGACCCCCGCCACCCAGCACGGGACCCAAGATACAAAGAAGTTGACCGCGATATTCTCCCGGCGAGCGAATCGTTGGCAGACACTTACAAACGAGTTATTCCTTATTTTAAGGAAAAAGTTATCCCGTTAATTGCCGCCGGAAAAAGAGTTATTCTTTCCGGCCATAGCAACTCTATCCGCGCCATCGTCAAATACCTGGATAACCTGTCGGATACGGAAATAGTTTCCGTCAATATCCCCTATTGCATCCCTTTGGTTTACGAGTTTGACGATAATTTAAAAGTGACAAAACACTATTATCTCGCCTCAGATGCCGAGGTTGCCTCAGCGATTCAATCGGTCAAGAACCAGATTAAAAAGTAGTATAATAACGAAATGAAACCTCCCAAGGTTTATCATAATCCTTCGGTAGACTTCCTCATTAAGCAGGCCCTGGAGAACAAAGAAGCCGTCTCGACCAAACAAGGCACCCTCGTCGTCTATACCGGGCGCTACACCGGGAGAAGCCCCAACGACAAGTTTATTGTCGACACCAAGACGGTCCATAACAAGATTAATTGGGGCAAGGTCAATTTACCCACCAGGCCGGAAACTTATGAGAAGTTGTTAAAAAAAGTCAAGAATTTTTTTGACAATCAAAAAGAATATTATATTATTGACGCCGAGGCCGGGGCGCAAAAAAAACACTCTCTTAAATTGCGTGTCTACTGCGAATCGACTTATCAGGCGTTGTTTTCTACCCACCTCTTCAGAAAAATTTCCAAGGCCGAGCAAAAAAATTTCAAGCCCGGGCTCACCCTTTACTGCGCGCCTTCGGTCGTCGCCGACCCCGCCACAGACGAAACCCGCAGCGAAGCCTTTATCGTTTTGAATCCGGCTAAAAAAACGGTTCTTATCGGCGGCACCAAATATGCCGGGGAAATAAAAAAATCGGTCTTTACATATATGAACTACCTTTTGCCGCAAAAGAAGATTTTCCCTATGCACTGCAGCGCCAATATTGACCGCGGCGGCAAAACGACCGCGGTATTTTTTGGCCTTTCAGGAACGGGAAAAACCACCCTCTCGGCCGATCCATCGCGTCGCCTTATCGGCGACGACGAACACGGTTGGTCGCCCCAGGGCGTTTTTAACATCGAAGGCGGCTGTTATGCCAAATGTATCAGGATAAGAAAAGAGTCCGAGCCGCAGATTTGGGGAGCCATTCATAGGCGAGGGTCACTCGTTGAAAACGTGGTTCTTAAGAAGGGCGCGTTTGATTTCGACGACGACTCAATCACCGAAAATACCCGGGCGGTTTATCCTTTGGAATTTATCAAGAACTCCGTCCCCTCGGGCGTCGGCAAAAATCCCAAGTACGTGATTTTCTTGACCGCCGATGCCACGGGCGTCCTGCCTCCGGTCGCCCGACTGACGCCTAACCAGGCCGCTTACCATTTTCTTTCCGGCTACACGTCAAAACTGGCAGGGACGGAACGGGGAATCAAAGAACCGAAGCCGACCTTTTCTCCATATTTCGGCGGGCCGTTTATGCCTTTAAAGCCGATGGTCTATTTAAACCTCCTCAAAAAATATTTGAAAAAAAATAATACAAAAGTGTTCCTTGTCAATACGGGTTGGGTCGGCGGCGCCTACGGAGTTGGAAAAAGAATTTCCATCAAAGATACCCGTTCCATAATCGACGCCGTCCTTTCCGGGCATCTCGACCGCCTCAAAACCAGGCACGACAAAACTTTTAACCTTGAGGTTCCCCTATCCGTTCCGGGCGTTTCCCCAAGTATCCTTGACCCGTCATTCTCCTGGACAAATAAAGAATTTTACGCCGGCCAAGCCAAAAAACTGGCCACCCTGTTTGTCGAAAATATGAAAAGATACAAAGGAGTAGCACCGGCAATTATAAATTCCGGGCCCATTCTATGAAACTGTCGCCCCTCGCCCAATCGATTAATCCGTCTCTTACTTTGTCTATTACTAGCCGAGCCAAGGAAATGAAAAAGCAAGGCTTAGACGTGGTATCTTTGGCCGCCGGAGAACCGGACTTCGACACGATGTTCAATATTAAAGACGCCGCAAAAAAGGCGATCGACGACGGCTTCACCAAATATACCGCCACCTCGGGCATTCCCGAACTTAAGGAGGCAATCTGCGCTAAGTTCCGTCGGGACAACTGGTTGGATTATGAGCCAAAAGAAATCCTCGTTTCTGCGGGAGCCAAACAAGCGATCGCAGAGGTAATCATGGCCCTTGTCGGCCCCAATGATGAGGTAATTATACCCGTCCCCTACTGGGTATCGTATGAAGAAATGGTTAAAATCGCCGGCGGCAAGTCGGTATTCATACAAACAAGGGGATTTAAACTCGACCCAGACGACTTCGAGGGAGCAATTACCGACAAGACTAAGCTTTTAATTCTCAATTCTCCCTGCAACCCGACCGGCGCGGTTTATTCGGAGAAAGAATTGAAAAAAATTGCCGCCATTTGCGTGAGACGAAATATTCACGTTTTGGCCGACGAGATTTACGAAAAATTGATTTATGACAAGGAGCACGTCTCTATAGCGGCGATAAACGACAAGATCAAAAAGCTGACCATCGTCGTCAACGGAGTTTCCAAGGCCTACGCCATGACGGGGTGGAGGTTGGGATACTGCGCCGGGCCGGAAGAGATCATCAAGGCCGCCGGCCGCATCCAGGACCATATGACGTCAAACGCTTCCTCGATTTCCCAAAAAGCCGCCTTGGCCGCCATTACCGGACCCCAAGACCACGTCCCAAAAATGGTGTCGGAATACAAAAAGCGGCGTGACCTGATGACGACTCGCTTGAATTCTATTCACGGAGTCAAGGCGCCCATCCCCGACGGCGCTTTTTACGTCTTTGCCAACGTTTCTTACTTTTATGGAGACAAAATAAAGGGTTCTTTGGATTTTTCCGCCAAGCTTTTGGACGACGCCTACGTAGCCACCATTCCCGGAGTCGCCTTTGGCGACGACAACTGCGTCCGTTTCAGTTACGCCACCGGGATGGAACACATCAAAAGGGGTTTAGAGAGGATGAAAAAGTTTTGTGAAAAAATAAAGTAAGTCCCGGAACTCGAATTTTCCGTCTTCGTTAAAGTCAACCCCCCACATCGACTTGAATTTAAGAGAATTTTCCTGTTTTTTAAAGGTCAGGAATTCTTGCCTGGGCAGATAGCCCGGGCGAAGAATTACCACCCTATATCGTTCGCCTATGGCGACGTTTTGGATGTTGGTAATTTCTCCCATACTATTGTCAACCTTGACGCCTTTCTTTTTGAAAACGAGGCGTTGTTCCGAGTCAAAAATCTGGACTTCGAAGTTGTCCCCTTTCCCGGGAAATATGGGGAAAGTATTGACTTCAAATTTTAGGCTCGGGAGGGGAAGAATGTTGAAATTCCATGTCTCGGACTCCAAAATGCTCTCGCCGTTTTTGGACAAAATGAATTTGACGTTTTGTTTTCCCGGCTCCTCGGTTTTTAAACTGAAGTCGACGGTCTTTTCCTGAAACGGTTCGACGTCTTTTAAGTCGCTCACCAAAAATTCCGAAGCTTTCACGCCGTCTTCGGTAATTTGTATTGTGTAATCGTCGTCTTTGTCCCAAACCGCCTGGCCGTTGTTTTTAAGGTTGATCCTAAAGTCGTACTTCGATTGGATAACCAGCTCACGGGGCAGTTGAAATTCAATTGCGCCTTTTTGTATTTGCGTCGGTTCGCCTTTTATTTTCGCCATCGCCCGGACGGTAAAATAATGCTGATAGAAGTCCTGGGAATTGTATTTTTTCCAGGAAAATTCAAGAAACGGCGGCCCCTGGTAATCGAGGACAAAAGGTGTTACCGCCAAAACTCGCTGGTCTTGACTCCAGACCTCGCTGTAGGCGGCGTAAAAATAGTTGGCGACCGTGTTCTCGTTGCCCAACCTCCAGCCCGTTTCCGTGACAAATACCGGCAGCTCCTTACTGACCCCTAGACTTTTTAATAAATCGAGTTCCCACTGATAAGTCCTAACCGTTCCCCGCCCAAAGTCCCAGGGAGAACCAGAAAATCCGGGATTTGGATAGGAATGGCTCGCCCACCCGTCTATATAGTCCATCAGAGGTCCGTCCTCAATGAGGACGGACCTCAAAAATACCTCCTCGTCTTCGAGTCCGGGATAAAAAGATGGTGCCGAGGCGTCAAAACCGGCGAGCATAATAAAAAAATCCTTGTTTTTCTCTTTCAATTTTTGGGCAAAAACGGAGGCGACTTCGGCATAACTTTTTTCGTCGACTTCCCCGCCCCATTCCGACCCGTGATTGGGTTCGTTGAACAAAATTACGTAGCGGTTTTTGGTCACCCAGTTTAAAGAATTCAAAAAATCGACCCAGCTTTGGGCGTCCTTGGGCTCGGGTCGGCGCCAGTTCTCGCCGACGGGTGAAGTCGCCAAGCGGATAATGGGGACCAGATGAAGGAGGCGCAGTTCGTCGAATATCCCTTGCCACTTCCCAAGGTCCCGGTCATTTTCCTGAATCACCAAAGTAACATATCCCCAATCTCCGCCCTCGGAATTAACCAAATCGGCGGCTGACTTCAGGTCTTCCAGGTGGGGTTGGGCAAGATGAATGCCATAAATGTT
>CAYJKR010000010.1:29626-36728 GCA_964371165.1 uncultured Gammaproteobacteria bacterium | reverse complement strand
CGTAGGGGTGGGGTTTGTCAGTTTGATAAAGATGGTCTCCGGTACTGGAATCGGCCCTGGCCAAGAGAATTACATTAACTATGTCGGCGACCTCGTTGGACTTCAACCAGGCGGTTTTATTATATCCGCTTCGCGAACCCCAATCGCAGTAAAACCAAGGTGATTCTTTATCATACGCGTTGCTTTGCAAATCAGAAAAACTTCCGATCCCGCCTGATGCATCGATAGCATGTTTCGTCCAACTCGTCCCAGACCACCCAATCTCACCAGAACTAAATACATATCCTCCGTGCGTTGAGGAATACCACGCCTTAATTGGAGAACCTCCTTGAACCATTACCTTTCCTGCCGTTTCTTGAACCGCAGTTTTCCATTGACCGGTTTTTTCTCCGCAATAAACCTGACAAGAATCTGTTGTACAAATCTCATTAGCTCCGTTATTTGTATACGCAAGGGCATAGCTCCTCGCAGCTACTACTTGGGATTTAAGAGCTTCCATTGGCCAACTTTCAGGCATCTCGCAAATACCTAAAAGGTACGTTTCCAGTGGCATTTCACCACGGCCCTGAACTTTAATATTTATGTTGTCGCGTGTCTCAAAACTAATATCATTGTAATACGCTCTTAAGATATCCTCGTGACCTTGAAATGACGCTCTTGCTTTTGCTCCGTATTGATTAAGCCCAATTCTATTTGGAACCCCATAGGTATAAAACGCTAAACGAGGAGAGAAGCCGGGGTCTGTGTCCCGATCGTCAACGCATGCGGGTGCACCTGTTCCTGCTGATTTGGGAATATTCAAGCTCGCCAACCTTTGATTAATTAGTTGCTGCTGCTGGGCTGAAAGCTCGGCAATTTTTTGGGACAGTTGGGAAATGTCGGAGGCCAATTGTTGTTCTTGCTTATCTACTTCTACCTTCAAAGACGCCAGCTGGTTTTTTTCTTTAATTAGGTTTGCCTTTATTTCTTCCAGGTTTTTTATATAGAGGACAACCTTGGTAATCGTGTCGCGATCCCGGTCGACTACAGACTGTTGATAAAAAAAGTCGCGAAGAGAGTCTGATAGGTTGGCGGAAAATAGAATTGTGATGAAGTTTATGGAGGAGCGGGTAGTGTTTTTGTAGTAAGAGTTGACGCGCGTTGCCAAAAGCTCCTGTTGATATTCCAAGGCTTCCTCTCCTTTTTTAACCTCAATTTCTTTTTGTTCTATTTCCTCCCCGGCGTTGGCTATCCCAACCTTAATATTGTTGAGTTGCGTCAATAGTTCCTGCCGGCTTGATTCTTTACCGGACTTCTCCCTCAAATAGGCGTCTATCTGTTTTTGCAGGTCGTCTATCTGGTCGGCGCGCACAAAAAAAACCACCGACAAGCTTAGGGCTAATAAAAATAGTGCCAGGAAAAGTTTTTTCATTCTAAGATTTATTATACCCGCTATTTGCTATACTTTTTTTATGAAGAAAGGATTGCTAATTCTTGTTATTTTTTTGAGTCTGGGTTTTAATGTTTTGGCACAAAGACCTACCCCAACTAGTGGCCCCAGATTTGCCGCCTGCGACCTTTGTGGTTATTGCCCGCCCAATAAACCGCCCCAAAGCTGGTCCGCCTGTCAAAAGTGTTTGTATCCCAACATCAACCCCAATCCGGCGGCGCGCGAAAGCCTGAAAATCAATCCGAGGACGAATCTTCCGGTGGCCGCAGCCCCCGGTCGTCAATATACTTTTTTGGGGTGCATCACCACCGGGGCGGGGAGCTTCCAGGAGGGGGGAGCGGCCGGAGTGGTGCAGACCTTGTTGAGAATAATCTTTTCTATCGTCGGCGCGGTCGCCTTCCTTTATTTAATCTATGGGGCATTTATTATTGCCTCGTCCCAGAACAGTCCCGAGAAGATAAACTACGGAAAACGGCTGGTTTATGGAGCCATAATAGGGTTGGTGTTTTCTCTGATGTCGGTTTTGATAGTCAACCTCGTCGCCAATCAAGTGTTAAAAATACCCGGATTTGGAGAATAGTTTATTTTTTTCCGGTCTTCCTCAAGAAAAATCCACCCATCGCTCCGGCCAAAAGAGAGGGAATGAAGACCGTCGGCAATCCCGTGGCTGGAATCGTGGTCGCCTTGCCCCCGGTTTTGTAGCTGCCATAGTTGGCCGGCGTTGGAGTTGGAGCCTTAGCATTAGCTTGGGTTTGGTTCTGGGTCGGGGTCACAGTTGCGGTCGGGGAGACAGAGAGGGAAGGGATGCCTTTTTTAAAATTAATCCTGCCGGTGACGACGGCGAAGAAAACAATAACGACAACAAGGCCCAAGACGAAGGATATGATCTTGTTGAAATTATCCATATAGTATTTATTATATCACAAGGCTCTAAAAAAACAAGTTGCCTTATTCGTCTCTTGATTTTTTACTAAAAAACGAGGACAATGAAGAATATGGACGAGAATCCCCAGTTGTTGTATAGGTGGAAGGCGCCCTTGCGCCCTTATAAAAAAAAGTCAAAAATTATCTTGAGATTTTATTTGGCGGTCGCCCTTTTGCTGTCGGCGATCTTCTTTTTCTTCGGCGACAGAATCCTTTTGATTCCCATTTGGGCGCTGGTTTTCCTTTTCTATGTCCTGACGATCACGCCCCCCCCCGACGTTGAAAACAGAGTGACCGCCTTCGGAATCGAGGCCGCCGGCGTTACCTTGCGGTGGGACGCCTTGTCTCATTTTTATTTCGGAAAAAGGTTTGGTTTTATCACCCTAACGATCGTTTCCCGCGCCCCGTATTTTTATCACGCCTACATGGTAGTTCCTGATGAAGAGGCAAAAAAGAGGTTAATTTCTATTTTGTCACTCCACCTGATGTATCAGGAAAAGCCGGAAAAAACTCTTTCTGACAAAATGTTAGATTTCCTCTCCAGGGTTTTGCCGGACGAGGAAGAGATTATCCAACAAGAAGATCTTCAAGCCGTTTCCGAAAGGCTACGGAAGGCATCTCTTTGACGCCAAAAGTGCGGCCCCATTTTAATACTCCTTCGTCGGTCGTCACCAAGTAGCCGTTCTGTTCGGCCGAAAGGGCGATCAAGTCGAGGTCGGTCAGGCTGTCTAGAAAACCCGTCCTGGTGGCATTTCTGTATCTTTCCCTAAATTTTTTTATGACTCCGCCTATTTTTATCTCGAAGTCTTTTTTGGAGAGGTCTTTACCCAATCCCAAAAGAAGCCGCCCCGCCGAAGTTATTTCTTCCTCGCCGACGGCCAGGCCCCGATAACTCCTGCCCCTGATGTCTTCTACGAGTTTGTAAAAGACGTCGGCGGGGAACTGGATTTTTGCCGTGTCGGGCGACTTGACCGTTGCTACCGATAAAAAATTCTTTAGAAAGCCTTGGTTTTTGTCTTCAAAAAAACTCAAAAACTCCTCGACCGCCCGCGGCGGCATAAAGAACTCGGCTTTTTTTGCCTTCTTAAGTTCGAGGGCCTTTTTTGTCAGGCCGACGACGACGTCTTCTGTCTTGGCTCCGAGGTCGAGCCCCGCCTCCATATTAAAAAACAAGTTGGTGTCCAGTATAAATTTGTCCATATTATTGAATCCTCACCGGCATGATAATGTGAATAAAATTGTCGGTGCCCTCGGGCCTAAAAACCGCCGGCGCGTCGGACCGCAAAAGCTCGATGGTGATTTTTTTTGACGTCGTGTTGGTTAAAAAATCTATTAGGAATTTATAGTTAAAGGCAATCTTTTGGGGCTCACCTATGACCTCTGCCTCCGAGGCAACGACGTTTTTATCAGCCTCTCCCGTCTTTGGCCTGATTGAGATGCCGCCCTTCTCTATATTCAACACCACGACATTGGAATAATCCCTGGCGAATATGGAAACGAGTTTGACGTCCCTCAAAAATTCTTCCCTGTCAACAATGGCGGTGGTTTTTTTGTCGGTCGGGATGACTTTTTCGTATGGGGGATATTCTCCTTCAATTAGCCTCGTATAAAGCTCGTGTTCGCCGACATAAAAGACGAGGGTTTTTTCCTCCGGCGAATAACTAAAGCTTATTTCGTCCTCTGAAATCAACCTAACCACTTCGGTCAAAAACTGAGCCGGAACGACCATTGACGGGAGGGCCTCTTCTTTTTTGAGGGTTAGTAAAGACAGCCTAAAACCGTCTGTCGACACCAGTTTTAGGTCTCCCGAGTCGGCGACAAAATTTACGCCGGTTAGGGCGGGCCGGGTTTCGTCGGTTGAGGCCGAAAACACCACCGTCGGCAGGTTTTTCTTCAAAAAGCTCGTTTTGATTTTCTGTTTTCCTCCAGTTGCTTTGGGTGGCATGGGAAATTCCTTGGCATCAAGGAGGGGGAACTCCGCCTTAATCTTGCCCGACTCGACGCCGATGTTTTTTTCTCCAATAGCTACGTCTATTTTCCCCGCCGGCAAAAGGCTCAGAAATTCGGCGAGTTTTTTTGGCTCGATGGCGATTTTAAAATTGTTTTTCCCGGCGCTCTTAATCGTGGTGTGGAAATAATAACTGAGGTTGGTCGAATAGAGGTGGATGACGTTTTCCTCTCCAACCAGGCAGACGCCCTGAAGAACGCTGGCCGAGATTAGGCGTGACGAGGTAAATTTAGAGGCGAGGGTTAATTTTTCCAAAAAACCCTCTTTTAACAAAGAAATAGTCATTTTTCAGGAATACATAAAGTAGTAATAGGTGTTGTGTATAAGTGTATAGAAGGGGGGATGGATTTTCAAGACAAAACAAAACGAAAAAATGCCCTGTGGACTGTTGGTGGAAATCATGTCGACGATTCAATGGTTTGAGCTATCATATCAACCTCTTTTTTAAAATTTTGGTCCCTCATCATAAGAGAGGAGATTTTTTGTTCGGCGTGCATCACCGTGGTGTGGTCCTTTCTCTTTAAAAGCTCGGCCGCCTCGGTTAATTTTAGCCTTAACTCGCGCCGCAATAAATACATCGCCACTTGGCGGGGTAAAACAATAGACTCGACCCTGGTTTCTCCCTTGAGGTGGGACTGTTTGACATTGTAGTAGGTGCAGACGGCACGAATTACGTCGGAAGGGTTAATTCTTTTTGCCTTGCCGTTTTCTTTTTGACTAAAAAAGGACTCGACCGCGTCGAGGTCGATGTTTTCTTTTATTCCGAGCACCTTGGCGTAGACGGAAAGGAGGAGGCCCTCAATAGTTCTCGAGTCGGTGACGTGGTCGGCAATCACCTTGGCCGCCTCGATATCAATATTAATACCCTTTTCTTTGGCTTTAATAAGGAGTATGGCACACCTCAATTCAAAGTCGGGGTCCTGGATGTCGACCGTGAGTCCTCCGGAAAACCGGGAACGAAGCCTGTCTTGGAGGTTTTTTATCGACGAGGGCGGACGATCCGAGGTGAGGATAATTTGTCCTCCAGAGGAGGCGATGGCATTAAACGTATGAAAGAACTCCTCCTGGACAGCCTCTTTGCCGGCGATAAACTGGATATCATCGACTATTAAAAGGTCTAAGTATCGATACTTTCTCCTAAACCTTTGGGTGGTTTTTTCCCTAATCGATTCAATCATTTCATTAGTGAAGTTGTCTCCCGGGCAAAAATATACTTTTTTTGAAGAGTCTTTCTCGAGAATTTTTTTGGCAACCGCCTGGGCGAGGTGAGTTTTTCCAACGCCAACGCCGCCATAGAGAAAAAGGGGGTTATAGGCAGAACCCAGGTTATTGACAACGGCGGTGGCCGCCGCATAGGCGACCTGGTTGGTTGAGGAGACGGCAAAATTGTCAAAGCTGTATTTATGGTTTAACCCGCTTTTGGTATAGAGGTCCTCGGCCCGGGGCTCAAAAGACAAAAGGGGCGACTCAACCTTCTTTTTCTTCGGCGGCGCAATGACAAACTCGACCAAGAGGTTTTTTTTAAAATGGAGGCTAACTTCGCGCTCGACGTCGGCTTTTTTGGGTTCCAAAAAAAGTTTGGTGCCTTGATTGTCGCAGGAAAGGATAATTTTTTCCTCGGTCAATTCTGTCGGGGTGACCTGCTTTAAAATTGAGTAGAGGACGGGCAGATTTGGTTTTTCTTCACCTTTTTTTTCTAAAAATTCATTCCAAACGGACGATAGGAAAGACATAAATTATATTTGTGGATAACTTGTCCACAAATAATAAACAATTCCACACGAGATGTCAATGGGCATTTTGAGGTTAGTTAAGACGAAGAAGTATTAAAGCTCCCCGAGACCTTCTTTTTTTTGAACCTCTTCTTTGACGAGATTAAGGAAGCGTTCGGTCGAAGACAGGCGGCGGTGCCCAACGAGCTTGGCAATATATTCTACCGAGGCTCCTTGCCTCAACTGGTGGGCAATAAAAGTGTTTCTTAGGTCGTTTACGGTGGCTTTTTCGATGCCAATTTCCCTAAAGCAGCGGGAAATAATCTGCCTAATGTTTCTTATTAATAGTGGGTGGCCCGTGCGGGTTATAAAAAGATGGTCGTCTTTGGATTGGGGGCGACCCTTGAGGTACTCGTCGACCGCCTTTTTGACGGGGCCATTCAAGGGTAGGTCGCGCCCCGGCGTTTTTCCATAGGGCCTGATGTAAAGGGCGTCTTCTTTAATGTCCGACAACCTCAGGTTGGCCAGCTCTCCAATCTTGATTCCGGTTTGAAGCAGGATTTCGACTAGGGCATAGGTACGCTCGTCCTCCTTGGCAAAATCGCGAAGGGCCCGGTATTCCAGTTTGGTAAAGATCCTCGGAGGAGAGGAAATGTATTTCGGATGGGAAACGTCGAGGGAAGGATTTTGCTCAATCACACCCTCATTTTTTAGATAGCGGAAAAAGGTCCTTATAGAATTAAGCTTTCTTGAGGCTGACTTTTTTGTATACGAGTCGGTAATGAGCTTGTTAATAAAGCCCTCGATATTTTCCTTTTTTACTTCTCGGGCGTCTTGGACCTCGACCGAGGTCAAATAACCCAAAAACTGCTCCAAATCTTTTTTATAGGCCACAATGGTAAACGAAGATTTTCCCTGCGAAGCTAGGTATTTTATAAACCTCTCGACCAACGACGGAAGCAAGACATTGTCCATAATGCCCTATAATATATCATAAGAGGAAGTAAAATTCAATAGCCTTGCTAATTT
>CAYJKR010000010.1:0-29526 GCA_964371165.1 uncultured Gammaproteobacteria bacterium | reverse complement strand
CTTGCTAATTTAATCTTCTTTTGATATATTATGAATTCTGTCGGAAGAAAAAGGAGAAATTTCAAGGATGGCGAAAAAAACAGAAAAAACTACAAAAAACACCAAAAGCACCACTCCAGCAAATCCAATGGCCGCCCTCCTGTCCAAGAACAAGCCTAGCTTACTCAAAAAAGGCAAGGAAATTGAGGCCAAAATCGTTTCCCTTTCCAAAAAAGGTATCGTTTTTGATGTCGGCGCCAAAGCCCACGCCATATTGGGAGAGCTCGAAATAAAAGAAGTCTCCACCTACCTACCGTACCTTAAGGAAGGCGATAAAATCCAGGTTAGGGTAATCTCGGAAGAGTCTAAAAACGGTTTTCCGGTCGTGTCGCTTCGCAAGTTCTTCGAAAAAGGTAAATGGGAAATCCTCGCCGAGAAAAAGGAAAAAGAAGAAGAAGTTGAAGTCTTTTGCGGCGACTACGGCAAGGGAGGGGTATTCATCGATTTTATGGGAATTCGCGGAGTCATTCCCAAAATCCAGCTGGTCGAGCCTTTTATTACCAGCCCGGAGAAACTGACCGGTCAAAAGATTAAAGTAAAAATCCTCGAAGTCGACAAGGAAAAAAACCGCCTCGTCGTTTCCCAGAAAGCCTCGGTTTTGAAGATTTCTCAAAAAGACCTGAAGAAAAAATTTGACGCCATTAAAGAAAGAAAGACATACAAGGCAAAAGTTCTCGGAGCGTCTGAGTTCGGCGTCTTCTGCGAGGTCGAAGGAGTCGAAGGCCTGATTCACATCTCGGAAATTTCTTGGGAAAAGATCTCTTCCGCCGCCTCTTATGTCACGGTCGGGGAAACGATTGACGTTTACGTGGTCGAGAAAAATCCCGTCGACCTTAAATTAAACCTTTCTCTCAAGAGGTTGACGCCCGACCCATGGAAAGACATCGAAAAGAAATATCCGAAAGACAAAGAAGTCGACGGAGAAGTCGTCCGGCGCGAAAAATACGGTTATTTTGTCCGGCTGGAGCCGGGGATCGAGGGCTTGATCCACATTTCCAAACTGACGGGACAGGAAGAGTTCAAAAGCGGCCAAAAGATCAAAGCCTTTATAGAAAGAGTGAATGAAAAAGAAAGAAGAATGAGTTTGGTTCTTCCTCAAAAAGAAAAACCGGTCATGTACCGATGAAGCTACTCTATTAGTCCTTTTTCTTCCTCGCTTGCGACCACTTGAAAGCCGACGTGGGAATGACCGGCAAAGAATAATCCTTCGCCGATTCCGGCGGAAAGAAGAAAATGCTTTTCTCCGCTCGTCAAAAAGAACGTTTTGGAGATTTGCTCGACGGCGGCGGTCGATTGTTTCAAAATAATCTGTAAGGAGGAGTTGGTAATGATCGCCTTGCCCTCGTCGGTTGATAAAAAATCTTCAACATCCTGGGTAATCGTCGTCAACCCCAGCTTATACTTTCTCGCCCTCTTGGCAAACGAATGTAAATAGGCCCCGGAGTCTTTTTGCTTGATTAAATACCAAGCCTCGTCCACCACGAGCACTCTTCGTTTCGGATCTTTACGGATTCTGTTCCAGATGTAGTCAAGAACAATATACATGGCAACCGGTCGCAAATTTTCTTCGAGGTCGCGGATTCCGAAAACCGTAAACGGATTTTTGATGTCGAAGTTTGAACGCTGGTTGAAAATCCCGGCCGCCGATCCTTGGATAAATTTTTCCAAGCGGTCGGCCAGCTCCTTTGCCTCCGGAGTCTCCATCCCGATTAAAATCTTGTAAAGGTCCTCCAATAGCGGGGGCTCATTTTTAAAGCTTTCCGGGTCCTGGGTAATGCCTTTTTCTTTGTAAGCCATAACCAAGGCCCGATCCAAAAGAGCGTCTTGGGAGGGGGTGAGGTCACCCATAATCACCTTCATTAGAGAGTGAAGGTCGAGGATTTTATTGGAAAGTTCATCGGGGGTCGCGCCCTCGACGACGAGCTCGAACGGGTTGATTTTGTATTGCGACGTGGTGGAAAAAACGACAAATTCCCCACCGACCGACTGGGACAGTTTTTGGTATTCGTTTTCCGGGTCGATAATAATGACGTCGGTGCCCATCATGAGGAGCCGGAGCGTTTCTAGTTTGACCAAAAAGCTTTTTCCTCCGCCGGACTTTCCGAGGATAACGGAGTTGGCGTTTTCCAAAGTAAACCGGTCGAAGATAATCAGGGAGCCGTCGTGCTCGTTTATGCCGTACAAAATGCCTTCGTTGCGGGTTAAAGAGGCGGTCGCAAACGGGAAGGTGGTGGCTAAAGACGTCGTGTCCATGTTGCGCCAGACGGAAATCTTGTCGTAGAAAAAGGGCAGGGTAGACTTGAATCCCTCTTCCATCTCGAGGGTCGCCTGACGGGCGACAATCAAAAGCGAAGCCAGAACCGAGTCGACCTCTTTGGTGAGGCGGTTTAATTCCTCAAGAGAGTCGGCCGGAATGGTGATATAGAGACCAAATTGAAAAAACCTCTCCGCCCCTTTGGCGAGTTCGGCCTGGAGGGCAAGGGCGTCATCTAAGGCAACCTGGACGGTCGGGTCAACCACGCGCCCGGCCTTGATATCGCCCTCGATGGTTGCTTCCATCTCAGCGATCTTTCTTTTCAAGTCCTCGAGGACATTTTTTGACTCGGTCGGATAAATGTACATTGATATATATAACGGGTGGTCAAAAGTGATTAGAGAATAGAGCCAGTTGGCGGAAACGTAGCGAGGATAGCCGACGACATATAGAGTCCGATAATATTTATCGTCGACTTTCAAATGGTTGAAATCGACCTCGATATACGAGGGGGCGACTAAATCTTTGACCGAGACCGACCCCTGGGCCAGAACGTCGGCCATGTGATTATTGGCCGGCTGACCGGCAGTAGCTTTTTTTGAATTTCCGGTTAATAAAGATAATAAATCCATGTTTATTTTTGCGTCATCACGACATCGGTATAACTTTCAACCGGCGCCATGCGTCGCCCGGTCGAGGACGGGTTATAAAGGTTATAAAACAATTCCGAGAGCTGTTGGGAATAGAGAATAGACCCGGTCAATCCGGTTTTGGCCAAGAGGCGGAGCAAATTATCCCGCTTTGGATAAAGAGAAGTCTTGGCGCGACTAATGACATAGTCACGATTCAGGGAACCCGGCTGAGCTCCGGAAACGCCGAGCTCTAAGGGTGAAAAAGGAACAATAAAAAAGAACCTTTTTTCCAAAACGGTGTTTTTTTTGACGATATTTTTAATGAACTCCCGATAAGAAACCAGTCGGGTTTTGATTAATTCTACCTGTGTTTTACCAATTCTTTCCTCGAGATAGTCGAGATAGGCGGAGATATCCATTTTCTTGGAAACAATGAGAATCTGGACCGGAAAAGAGAGAGAATTTAGAAGGCCAGCATAAGAATAGATCATCGAAGACTGTTCTTCGGTTGAAAGCAACCAAAAATTAACCGCCGACACCTCAACCGCGGTTGCGGCGGAAAAATCCTTCATTAAAACGACGTCGTCCTTTATTTCCTCAATTTCAATAAAAGATTGAGTTGAAGCCTTAACTGGCGATGTTGGGGGCTGATTTGTCATAGCAATTCCTTAGACAGAAACCGTAAAGGATTGGGGTTAGAATTTTCTACCTTAACTTTCATTGTATCAAAAAAGTGGCGCCCCTGAGGGTCTTTGATTTCAAAAAAATAGTCTCCCGGTGGGAGCGGATTAAAAGTGGCAAAGACGCCATTGACGTTCGTCTTTAAAATCCGTAGAGGCTCGCCTTTTTCGTCCGGCTTGACATAAATAAGGACGCCGTAAATGGGCATTTCTTTATGATTTTTGACTAATCCCGTAAAAAAAGGCTTGTGGGGCGATGGGGCCGGGGCGGCTGGAGCTGCTGGCTCCGACTGGGGCCGTTCGGTCTTCTTTTTGGACATGTCAGGGACGGTGGTTTGGATCAAATCACTAATAGATTGTTTTTTTGTGTCGGTTGGTCCCTGATTTTTGTTCAAGTAGTTATTAAGCTTTTGTTGGGAATCGACATGGGTGGCGGCTTGGGTTGGGTTGGCCGCGGCAGGAATGTCTTTGAGAAAATTAGGCGGCAAATTGTGTTTTCTAAACTTATATTGGGTAGGTGAAATCAATCGCTTAACCAAATTCTTGATCCAGACGTCAAGAGGCCGGTCGTTGATAGGCAAAAAAGCCAGGGCGGCCCCGATGGCGATGATTATTAAGGCAAAGAAAACGTTGAGAATGGGAATAGGAAAGACGCTATAGACAATGAACGCCAAAATGACAAATATCAACAGATAAATAAACTGCTTGATGGTTAAAAAACCAACCAACTTAAATTCAAAGGTAGTGATCTGTCTCGGAACGGGATGCTGGTCCATAAAATTAGTATAACTTATTTTTTTAAGAGCGTTTTTATTCGCTCGTCCTCTACTTGGGGGAACGTTTGGTAGAAGCGCGAAATCGCCGAGAGCATAGGGTCGCGGTGGTAAATTGCCACCTCTTCAAATCCAGTTTCGTCAAAGCCCGCCGGGCCAACCGGGGCCGCGGCAACAATCTTTTTGGGAAACACGGTCTTTAAAAAGAGGGCTCCCGCCCTCATCGTCGCGCCGGTGGCGATCCCGTCGTCGACCAAAATCGCAACGGTATTTTTTAATTTTAAAAACAGCGATTTTTTTATTGAAAATCTTTTTAAATACGATGAAAATTTTTTCTTCGCCGCGTCTATTTGCTCGATAATGGTAGTTTTTTCGAAGTCGTAAGGCTTTATAATCGATTGATCGAGGAATATTTCGTCAAAACACAACGCCCCGATTGCCAGTTCGGGCTGAATCGGAGAGGAAATTTTGGCAACGGGTAGAGGATAGTGAGGGCATTTCAAAATTTGGGCGACTTCGTGGCCGACGACTACCCCGCCCCGAAGCAAAGAAATGACCGCCGTATCCCACCCGGCATATTTTTTAAGGAGAGTCCCTAATTTTTTCCCGGCGTCCTGCCGGTCTTTAAAGATCACTACTTATATTCTATAATATAGAGTCTCGGGCCTATAGTTTAACGGTAAAACGAGCGCATGGCATGCGCTAGGTCGGGGTTCAATTCCCCGTAGGTCCACAAAAAAGAATTACTTTCTAATTTCAAATCCCTCAAGCATTTCTTTGGGCTCGATCCAAATTATTTCTACGTCGTCGACGCGGGCAACGGGTGGACCTTTTCTCAGGAGCTCGACCATCTTGTTTACTTTGTCCTCGTCCCCTTGGATCTGGGCTTCGACACCTCCGGCTTCGCCAAACAGATCGGGTCTTTCGTAATTATTTCTCACCCAGCCATTGACGCCGACTATTTTTGCCTGGATCTTTGTCCACGCCCTAAATCCGACGCCAATAATGTCTCCTTTGACGTATAAATGGGCCTGTTTTAACATAAAATCATTCTACAATATTCGGGTCTAATTCTTTTGCCCGGAGCAAATAATTTGTCGCCGTTTTTTGATCACCCTTTTCTTTGTAGAGGAGGTATAGGCTGTATAAAACGTCGCGAGACTTTGAGTTTCTGGTCAAGGCTGCCTCCAAGCTTTTTATTTTGGCGTTTTGCTCAAGCTCCGGGCGAAAGACGTCTTCCCCAATCGCGGCGCCGTAAATTAGCCCATATTTTTTTAACTCCGCCTCAAATATCGGCAACTCCCTTATTTTTTGCAAATAGAGGATGGCGGAATGTTTGTTTTCCGCCATAAGCTGAGAATATATCGGAGAAATCAACTCCGACGAGATGAGGTTGGATAATAAAAAAATAAAGAGCAGGCAGAACAAAAAAATCTTTAATTTTTTAATATTTTCTCCGTGTTTCATGGCCGCTTTTATTATATACTTTTTATTATTCTCAAAAATATGGAAGCGTTGTCTTTTCAAATCTTTATCGACAGGCTAATCACGATTGGTTTGGCCATTTTGGCGGCCACCCTCGCCGCCGGGCTGACTTTGGTTTTAATCTATTTGGTAATAATTTATTTCCGCCTTAAAAAAAGAGAAGAGTTGTCTCTTGAGATGTTGACCCTCGAAGTGAGGCTTCCGAAAGAAAATGAAATTAAAATCGACGCCGCCGAACAGATGTTTGCTTCGTTTGCCTCGCTCAAAAAAAGCGGCATGATGTCTTTTTTGGACGTCGACGACGCCATCTCTTTTGAGATCGTCGGCAGGTCCTCCGACATCAGGTTTTACGTCTCGGCACCGGCCCACATCATCGACCTGGTCGAAAAAACTATTTATGGATATTACCCGTCCTCAGACATCCGTCGAGTGGATGAGCCAAATATTTTTACCGAGGACGGCAAGGTGGCTTTCGGAGGAGTCCATACGAAAGAAATCTCCTATATGCCGATAAGGCTTTACAAAGACCTCGGAACCGACACCTTGGCGGCGGTAACTTCGGCCCTGTCGAAAATGGGCGAGGGAGACGGAGCCATTATTCAAGTCTTAATCCGCCCGGCAGACAGCAAGTGGAGAAAGCTCGGTAAATCTTATGTTTCCTCAACCAAAAAGAACGAAGCCAATCCGGAAAAAGCCACCTTTAAAACCGACCCGAAAGTACTAGAGCGGATAGACGACAAATCTAGCAAGCCCGGATTTGAGACGGCGATCCGTTTTGTCGTCTCTTCGGCAACTTCGGCGACCGCCAACACCCATTTGAAAAATATCAAAACCGCCTTTTCCCAGTTTAATTCCGACTTAAACTCCCTAACGGGCACAAAAAATCTTTTTAAGGGCGGCTTTATGATCGACTTTATCTATAAATTCTTTCCGGTAGTTGACCTGCCTTATTTCAAATCGGTGTCGATTTTATCGTCCGACGAGTTGGCGACCATCTTTCACTTTCCCAATAAGACCGTCGAGACACCCCACATTCAGTGGCTAAAGGCCAAAACCGCCCCGGTTCCGTCGGAGGTGCCGCAACAAAAAGGTACCTTTATCGGCCAAGGCTATTATCGCGGGGTGAAACGCCCGGTGAAAATAGGATACGAAGACAGACGCCGCCACGTCTACATCATCGGAAAAACCGGCGTCGGAAAATCGGTTTTACTCCAAGACATGGCTATCCAGGATATTAGGGCCGGGCACGGCGTCTGCGTCATCGACCCCCACGGAGACTTAATAGACAACATCATCAAATATATTCCGGCTTCCCGGGCCGAGGACGTTATCTATTTTGACCCGTCGGACACCGAACGGCCGATGGGATTAAACCTGCTCGAGGCGAGAAACGAAGACCAAAAGCATTTTATTTCCACCTCAATTATTAATCTAATGTACAAGCTTTACGACCCGCAAAGAACCGGAATCATCGGCCCTCGCTTCGAACACGCCGTTCGAAATGCCATGTTGACGGTCATGTCGGACTCCGGGTCGACTTTTGTCGAGGTGGTCCGTGTTTTGACCGACCCGAAATACGTTCAGGAACTTTTGCCCAAGGTCCAAGACCCGATCGTCCGAAGGTATTGGACCGACCAGATTGCCCAGACGTCCGACTTCCACAAGTCGGAGGTTTTGGACTACATCGTCTCAAAATTTGGCCGCTTTGTCACCAACAAAACCATGAGAAACATCATCGGCCAGTCGCAGTCGGCCTTCGATTTCAGGCAAGTGATGGACGAAGGGAAAATTCTCCTCATTAATTTATCAAAGGGAAAATTGGGAGAAGAAAATTCGTCATTCTTGGGCCTGGTTTTGATCCCAAAAATTCTGGTTGCCGCGATGAGCCGCCAGGAAATACCCGAAGACAAGAGGCGCGATTTCTATCTCTACGTCGACGAGTTCCAGAACTTTGCCACCCCGGACTTTGCGACAATACTATCCGAGGCGAGAAAATATCATCTGAACTTGACGGTGGCAAACCAATTTATAGGCCAGATGGAAGAGGAAGTGAAGAATGCCGTCTTCGGCAATGTCGGCTCGCTGATCTCCTTCCGCGTCGGCGTCACCGACGCCTCCTATTTGCAGCGCGAGTATCAGCCGGTATTTGGCGAATCCGACCTTATCAATATCGAGCGCTTCCATTCGTACATGAAAACAATTGTCGACAACGAACCGGTGCCGCCTTTCTCGGTTGACATGACCAAAGACATGAAAACATTCAAGGAAGGGGCAAACGAGAAAGTCGCTTCAGCCATCATCCAACTTTCCCGCCTAAAATTCGGCCGGCCGAGAGAACTGGTCGAAGCCGAAGTATCGCAAAGGGCTCGACTCTAAAACATTTATGCTGACACATTTTGAAACCGTACTTCAAGAGAAAAAATTACTCGCCGGCGACAACATTTATTTATTTACCTTTAAGTTAGTTCCCCCAACGGAAATTAATTTTATTGCCGGGCAGTATTTGATGCTCAAGGTTCCCCTCGCCAAAGGGTTTGTTTCCCGCATGTATTCGATTGCCTCGCCCCCGCCCATAAAAGGCAGCTTTGAGTTTATCGTAGAAATTATCCCCCACGGGTTGGCGTCGACCCTGCTCGCCGGCTTAAGCGCTGGTGCGGCGGCTTCCTTTTGGGGTCCAGAGGGGGCATTTTTGGTGAAAAACATGGAAAAACAAAAAATAATTTTGGCGACCGGGACGGGTATCGCGCCGATTAGGTCGATGCTAAAAGGCGGCCTAACTAACTATCAGCTATTTTGGGGCCTGAGGAGTTATAAAGACGTATATTTGTTTGACGAATTAAAACAGTTCAATCCAAAAATTTGCCTGTCTCGCGAGGAAAACTTAGAAATGATTCCGGAGGCAGACCGAAAATATTTTGATTTGGGACACGTCGACGAGGTCATGGGTAAATCTATTACTAATATGATGGACTTCGAATTTTATTTATGCGGCGGAAAGGCGACGGTCGAGTCGCTAAAACAAAGTTTACTAATAAAAAACATTCCCCAAGAAAATATTCACGTCGAAAGATTTTAAATTATTGAGACCTTTCGAAATATGTTTTTAGAAGTTCTTTCGCAATTGGGCCTGCAACGTCTGATCCTTGACCACCTTCCTCGATTAATACTGTGAGCGCAATTTGAGGCTTGTCGTATGGGGCAAAGACGGTTATCCAGGCGTGGGGTTGGCCAGATAAGGCGTGGGACTCGGCGGTTCCAGTTTTACACGCGGTTTGAATAGACTTGTCGGCGACCTTAAAGTCAAACAGCGGCCACCCGGTTCCGCCGGTCGAGCAGGCCTGACGCATTCCTTCTCTCACCAATTCGATGGTTTTTTTGGCGAGGGGCAATTTATGGCAATTTGGTTTATCGTCTTTCAATAGTTTTGGTTGGCAACCGACGCCGTTGTTGGCAAAGGCGGCGGTAACGACCAAGGTTTGTAGCGGGGTGACCGAAACATATCCTTGGCCGATTGACAAATTATAGCTGTCGCCCAGATACCAGCGGTCGCCGATGCTTTCCTCCTTCCAGAATGGACTGGGGATGAGCCCCACTTCTTCATCTAAGCCGATATCGGTTTTTTTTCCGTACCCCAAAATTTCTGCCCACTTTTTAATGTTTTCTTCTCCAGTTTTGGCCCCCGCCAAATAAAAAAATATGTCGTTGCTTCGTCTGATCGCCTTTATAACGTCGACCATGCCTTCGGTTTTTCCATATTGCAAGTAGTACCAATTGCCGAACTTCAAGGGGCCGGCGGTAATGACGCCGGTGTCTTCAAATTCCGTCTCGTCGTCGATCGTTTTTGTTTCCAGGGCGGCGGTGGCAATCGCCAATTTAAAAACCGAACCCGGGGCATAGACGCCGTTAGTTACCCGGTTGAAGAGGGGTTTTTCCTTATCGGATAGATATTTTTCGACCATATTATTGTTTTTGTCCTCAAAATCTTGCGGGTCAAAAGAGGGGGTCGAAACCAGGGCCAATATTTCGCCTGTCGTCGGATTGGTGGCAACGACGGCGCCTTTTTTATCCTTCATCAATTCGTAGGCCTTTTTTTGTAGGTCAAGGTCGACCGCCAACTGAAGGTTCTGGCCGGGCTCAGGAAGAATGACATTTAAAGTTCGCAAGAACTGTCCGTGGGCGTCGACTTCGATCAGTTTTTTACCCGGAACTCCTCGAAGCAGGCATTCAAAAACCGTCTCGGCGCCCTTTTTGCCGACCTTGTCTCCGACGCCTAATTTGTATAGACAGTTATCGTTTTTTAGGTCTTTTTCGTCGGCAATCTGGCGGTAACCAATTAAAGGAGCGATCGCTTCGGGCTCGACGTAAACCCTTTCGGAAGTAACCCTGTCATTTATTTGATTGACGTCGGGAAAGCTGCTTTTGGCCAGGACAAATCCTTTTCTATCGGTGATTTCCCCGCGCGGAGCCTCGATAACCAGCTCTTTAATCCTATTTTGGTCGGAAAGGCTGCGAAAATATTCGCCCTTGACAACGGTCAATTGAAATAGGCGAAGCCCGAGGACTATAAAAAAGGCAAAGATAAAGAAAAAATATAGATAGGTTTTCATGAGATAAAGTACCCCTGGCTGAAAAATCCCAAAAGGATCACGTGTAATATGAGAAAAACCAGGGCAACTATCATTTTAGCCCAAATATTCTTGAATTCTGTCAGATAAAGAAAAAAAGACAGAGAAAAAAGGGCGTAGCGGGGGACCGAGGAAAAGGTCCCGGTTAGTGTTGGCAGCAATAAATTGGCGAAGGAGAATAAATTTAATCCAATTCTGTCGTAATCCTCAATTTTTACTTCAAAATTTCTATTGAATCTCAAATGTTTAAACAAATCAAGAACCAAGACAATAAAAACGAGAAAGAAAATAGAAAATTCGAGCCAAGAAACAAAATACTGGAAGTTGGGGGCTGCGGTAATAAAGATTTTTATATACCTCCAAACCACCTGGGGCAGCAATACCAAACTGGCCGAGCGATTGGCGCCAAAGACCGGCTGAGAAGTCAGGAAGAAAAGCGGGTCGCCGGTGGTTTTAAAGAGGTAAAGGCAATAAATTCCGAGTCCAACCAAAGGCGCGGCCACCGTTGCCAGGCCCTTTCGTTTTGAAAGCCATTGGAAAAACGCTGGAATTATCAAAAAAACTCCAATAAGCCTGGTCAAAGAGGAAAAAATCGCTACGAAACCCGCCGGTAAGTATTTTTGTTTTTTAAAAAAATAAAGAGCCAAGACAAACAACAAAAAGAACAACCCTTCGGTATAAACGGCGCCGAAAAAAAATGAAGTCGGAAAAGCGAGTAAAAATACCAATAACCAAGGCGCTTGTTTTTTTTCAACGAGCTTTGTTAAGACAAATAATCCAGCCAGAAAACACAAATTGGAAATAATCAAGGCTACCACTAAGCTATTATTTATCACGAACGTTAACAATTTAATAAGGAGGGGATAGAGCGGAAAGAAAGCCTGTTCCCATTGGCTATACCCTTGACGCGCTATTAAAAGATAATGAAGGCCGTCAAAATTGGCGAGAGAGCTCAACCAATGAGGCAGATTAAAATCAACAAGCAGTTCTTTATAAGGAAAAAAACCCAGATAAGGGATAAAAATAGGCGCGAAATAGATAGCCAGAAAATCCAAAACCCTCCAAATGATAAATAACGAGACAATTTTTTTATTCATACCCCTTTTTTTGAATTCGGAAAAACCTTGCGTATAATTGATTGTTTTTTATGAGGTCTTGGTGCGACCCCTCTTCAATTAGCTTTCCTTTTTCCAGGACGTAAATTTTATCGGCCATCCTAACAGTCGAGAAACGGTGGGAAATGAAGACAAGATTTTTATTTTTATATAGCTTTTTTAAATTGTTGAAGATTTCAAATTCGGCTTGGGGGTCGATGTTACTGGTTGGCTCGTCCAGTATCAAGAAAGGAGCGTTTCGATAAAGCGCCCGGGCAATCGCCACCTTTTGCCACTGGCCGATCGAGATTTCCTCTCCGTCCTCAAACCAACTACCCAATACTTGGTCGATACCGTTTTTTATTTCTAAGAGTTCCTTGCCCTGGGCCTGGATCAACCTTTCTTTTATCGAATTTTTTTTATGAATGTTTCCTAATTGAATATTTTCCTTGAGGCTTAGGTTATATTTGGCAAAATCTTGGAAAAGAACGCTCAAATGAGAGTACCAGTTCTCAATATCAAGGCTTTTCAGATCTTTCCCGTCGACTAAAATTTTACCTGCGGTCGGGTCGTAGAAGCGGAAGAGCAGTTTTATCAACGTGGTCTTACCGGCGCCGTTGTGTCCGACGATGGCGATGTCTTCTCCGCGCTTAATCGTAAGGTTGATATCGTGTAAAGCAAAATTTGGGCCTCCTGGATAGGTAAAAGATACATTCATAAATTTTATTTCCTTGGGAGGTTGGCGCAGTTTTATCGGTCGTTTTTTCTCCACCACTTTATTTTTAATCCCCTGGAGGTTGAAAAAGTCGTCGACATACAGATTATTTTCATAAACGACGCCCAGGTTAACCAGGAGGTTCGAGATTTGTCCGACGAAAGTATAAAGAGTGTTTAAGAAAAACGTAAAATCTCCCAGAGAATGTTGCTTGGTAAAAATCCCAGTAGTAAAATCGCGGAGGGCAAAGAAAATTACCACCGGCAAGAGGAGAGAAACGATAGACGATATCAAGGTTTGGCGGATGATCGGTTTTTTGTACTTGTCGACGATTTCATTTTGGATATCTTTTGCCTTGTCCATGAAATAATCCTTCAACCCATAGATTTTTATTTCGGAGAGGGTCGGGAACTCGGTAAAGAGATATCTCATGTACCAAAGGTAGTTGACCTTGTGGGACTGGGACGAATAGATTGACCATTGGATATTGCCATAGCGGGCGCGGATAAAATAAAGAGGGGCGGCAAAGACAAAAAGGAGGACAAAATAGCCATAGCCGAATTGGTAAGCGACGACAAACGAGATCAAAATGGCGGCGAGATTGTAAATAATGTAATTAATCATCTGGAGATTGGCGTGGATTCTCCAGGTGAAGGTGTCGGAGACCTTGGCAATGAGATTTCTGACCGCGCCGTCTTCCAAATTGGCAAAGTCGAGCAGGGCCAATTTTTCCATAAACCGCCGCGACAGGGCGTTTTGAAACTTGGCCCGAAGAAGAAATTCGAAATAAAAAGCATTTAGAGTATTGGAAACAAAGCGAGACAGATATTCAACCAGCAGGTAGCCGATTATAACCAGAAACAAAATCGTCGACGGAGTAGCGGCTATTTGGTTAAAAACCTGGTCAATCATCAACTTGTAGAAAAAGTAAACGGAAAAAAGCAAAGTAACCGAAAGAAGAGAGGTAGCAAAGTAACCAATTACCAATTTTTTGTCCTCCTCCCAGGCGATTTGTAAAAGAGAGTATAGATTTTTGAGGATTTTGCCGAAGTTACCCACGCCTTAAATTATATCAGAGCTATAAACAAGTTAAATTTGGTAAAATATAGTTTATAGATACAGGGCGTAGCTTAGATGGTAAAGCGTCAGGCTGGGGGTCTGAAGACCGGGAGTTCAAGTCTCCCCGCCCTGACTTTTAGAGCGTTGGGACAATATAAATCAAGAATCGATACATGAAAGAAGTAACGTGTAGCTACTGCGGAAAAGAGTATTTAAGATCTCCAAACAGAATTCATGAAGCTATTAAATTTGGTTGGAAACAATATTGCTCACACCGGTGCCAATATAAAGCAAAAATAAAACAAAAAGAATTCATTTGCGCCAACCCCTCTTGCCGTAAATTAATTAAAAGAAGACCAAAAGATACTTACTCATTAAATAACGTGTTTTGTTCTTATTCTTGTTCAGCAAAAATGAATAATAAAAACAAAATAAAATGGAAAACTTGTATTACTTGTGGAAATAAATATTATGGCTCAAATAAAAAATTTTGCTCTAAGGGATGCACGACTCTTACTCCGCCAAAACCAACTATAAAAATCACTTCAGAACAAGTGACCAAAGAATTAAAAGATTTTTATAAAACAAATGGGAGAGTTCCCTTAAAAAGGGAGTATAAACATATGAAAGCGGCGCGTAACCGTTTTGGCACCTGGAATAAAGCTATTATTGCTGCTGGTTTTAAGCCTAATCCGATCAGGTTTGCCAATAAATATGTTGCCAATGATGGTCATAAATGCGATTCGATGGCAGAAAAGATTATCGACGATTGGTTATATGAAAAAAATATAAAACACGAAACAAAGATTCTCTATAATTATCACAGAATGACCGCCGATTTTAAGATAGGCGACACTTATATCGAATTTTTTGGCTTACAAGGTGAACTAGAATCATATGACAAATTAATAAAGGAAAAAGAAAGATTATGGAAGAAGAAAAACCTAGATGTAATTAGAATCTATCCAGGAGATTTATTCCCAAAGAATAAATTGGAGCAGATTTTTGCTACACTAGGGTCATAATATTGGATAGAATAAACTTTATGGGAAAAATATCAAAAGATTTGGTAAAACACATGTCGGACTTGGCAAAGATTCCTATTAATTCAAAGGAGGAGGAAGAATTCGCCGACGGATTCAGCAAAACAATCGACGCCGTTGATGAACTTTTCGACGTCGACGTTAAAGGAGTAGAACCAACCCACCAGGTGACCGGACTTAAAAACGTTTTTCGCGAAGACGAGGTCGACGACGCCAGAATGCTTTCCCAGGAGGCGGCTTTGAGCGGAACAAAAAACAAACACGACGGATATTTTGTCGTTCCGCAAATTTTGGCAGAAGATTAATATGAAATTGAACGAACTGACGTTAAAAAAATCATTAGAACTCCTTGAGAAAAAAGAGATTTCCCTTACCGATATTTATCGGGACGTGAAAGCAGCCATTGATAAAAAAAATAAGGAGCTGAACGCCTATCTAGTAGTTGACGATAAAGCAGAGCATGAAGCCCAAAACCAGAAAGACAAATTTTTTAAAGGCCTACCTTTTGCCGTAAAAATGAACTTCTTGACAGTCGGTTTAGAGTCAAATGCCTCAGCCAAAGTCCTGGGTGGTTATCTTCCCCAATACGAATCGACCGTCACCAAAAAACTGAAAGAAAACGGCGCTGTTGTCGTTGGCAAGACCAACATGGATGCCTGGGCCCACGGATCCAGTACAGAAACCTCCGATTACGGCCCAACCTTGAACCCGAGAAATCCAAAATATCTACCTGGAGGTTCATCCGGTGGATCGGCGGCAACCATTGCCGCCGATATGACGATTGCTGCTATAGGAAGTGAAACTGCCGGCTCAATTCGTCAGCCGGCTGCTTGGTGCGGAGTGGTAGGGCTCAAGCCCACCTATGGACGAGTCAGCCGTTACGGAATCGTTGCCATGGGCTCCTCCCTTGACTCACCCGGGCCGATCACCAAAACCGTCGAGGATTCGGCGATGATTTTAAATAAAATTGCCGGACATGACGGCAACGACGGAACCACCTCTTCCATTACGGTTCCAGACTACACCAAAAACATGAAAAGAGGAGTCAAAGGAATGAAAATAGGCATTTGTTATATCGACCATGAAAAAATAAAAAGCACTCCGGTCGCTAGTGCTGTAATTGAGGCCGGTAAAGTCTTTGAAAAGCTCGGAGCTTCGGTAGACCTGATCCCAACCTCAAACAAACTGGAGACGGGAAAGGTCCTGACCCACGAACACGCCATCGGCGTCTACACGGTGGTGCAGCGGGGAGAGGTTTCCAGCAACCTATCGCGATATGACGGCATAAGATATGGTCACGACCGGAGTTTTTTTGGCCACGAGGCAAAAAATCGGATTATGCTCGGCACCTTTACTTTGTCTAAAGGATATTCTGATAAATATTATATTCACGCCCAACGAGTTCGGAGTCTGTACATAAAAAATTTCAAAGAACTATTTTCAAAATATGATTTGTTGATTTCTTCGCCATCTCCCTCTTATGCATTGCCTCTCGGTGTCACCTCTGGCGAGGCGATGTTCGGCGAACTGCAGGACATGTTGGTCGAGCCGAGTTCACTGGCCGGAATCTGCGGCATTTCTGTTCCTTGTATGAAGGACGAAAAAACCAATCTTTATCTGGGATTAAATATTATGGGTGACTATTTCCAGGAAGAAAAAATTATCCAGGCGGCCCATGCTTTTGAGGAGGCGACCGATTGGAACACCTGGGCCAAAAAATAACATGGACAAAAAATATACGCCAATAATCGGAATGGAGACGCACGTCGAGTTGAAGACGGCGTCCAAAATGTTTTGCGGTTGCAAAAACGACCCGTTCCACGCCGGCCGCCCCAATATCTATACCTGCCCGGTTTGTTTGGGGCTCCCGGGCGCTTTACCAGTCGCCAACAAAAAAGCCATAGAGTGGACGATAAAATTGGGCTTGATGCTGGGATGCAAGATAAATAAGCTGTCAAAGTTCGACCGTAAGCACTATTTTTACCCCGACCTGCCAAAAGGATACCAGATCAGCCAGTACGACATACCGTTTTGTTTTGAAGGGAAAGTGGAAACGTCGTATGGCCCGGTCCGCATTACCAGGGTTCATTTGGAGGAAGACACCGGAAAATTATTGCACCAAAATATCAACGGTCGCGGCGTATCCCTCATCGATTTTAACCGGAGCGGGGTGCCTCTGGTTGAAATTGTCACCGAACCGGACATCCAAACACCTTCCCAGGCTAAGGAATATGCAAAGAAAATAAGGCAAATCGTCCGTTATCTAGATATCTCGGACTGCGATATGGAAAAAGGAGGAATGAGATTGGAAGCTAATATTTCTTTACAAAAAGAGGGAGAAAAGGAACTCCCTGATTACAAGGTTGAACTGAAAAACATTAACTCTTTTAGATTTTTAGAGCGAGGGATTGAGTACGAATTAGAACGACAAAAAGATATTTTGGAAAAAGGAGAGACGCCGATTCAGGAAACCAGGGGTTACAACGCCGAAAAAGGAATCACTTATACCCAAAGAACTAAAGAGGAGGCGGCCGACTACCGGTATTTCCCCGATCCCGACATTCCGCCAATAAACATCGACGACAAATGGCTCGTTGAAATTAAATCCACTCTTCCTAATTCACTAGACAAAATTTTAATCTATTGGCAAAAACTATATCAAGTAAAGCCGGACGTGGTAGAGTTGCTTTTTGAAACAGCAAAAGAGGGAATTTGGCTCGATAAGTTATTTGAGGCCGCGGTAAAAGAAAAAATTTCCGTTGAAAAACTCGTTAATGCCCTGGTTCATAAAAAAATTCAGGTTAAGTTATTTGAAGGTCTTCCGAACAGCGTAATCAACGAATACAAAAAATCCACGGCCGTTGCTGATTTAACGGATGAGGAAATAAAAGTAGTTATCGATAGGGTTTTAAAAAACAATCCATCGGCGGTTACGGATTATAAAGCAGGCAAGAACCAGACAATCAACTTCTTGGTCGGGGCCGTTATGAGGGAAGCGAAAAAAAAGATTGAATTTGGCAGGTTGGTTAAATTAATTCAACAATCACTCGCTTGATTTAGTATGAGGTGTCAAAAAAATCAACTGGGATCTGCGGATAAGTTTGGAAAAGGGTAACTTTTTTGGAAACGCCGGTTTCGGATACGACTTCGCTCGTCGCCGTTTTTCCTTGGAGGGGGAAATCAGAACTCCGGGAGAAAAATAGCCTGGTTCCATTAAACAACGACTTGACAATCAATAACTGGGAGTCGGTTCCAACGTCGGCGGAAGGAATGAGGTAAGAATATTGAAAAGCCGAATTGGGGCAACTCGATTCTGGGGTTGAAGCGCCGGTTATCCTGGAGTTGCCATCGACGGCGTATCTTTTAATCGAACCGGTCTTCAAGAGGGTTATCTCCAGTGCCGGATTCGTCGAGAAGCCCTCATAGCAAACCGTCACCGCTTCTTGGATTGATGTTGTCCCCAAGGCCTTTGTTTCCGGGTTGTAAGTTGATAGATAAAAGGTATATTGGTTATTTCTGTCGACTCTTCCCGTCATAAATTCGTTGTCGGTTAAACTCGTGATGGTAGCGCCGCCGCTAAAACCGGTAATGCTTCCCAAGGACCCTTCGCCAACAACAGTATTGGCGTTTTCATTAATGGACGCTTCAATTGCGGCCTCGGCCACCGCCAAGGCCTGCTGGTTTTCCTCTTCCAGCCTGGTAATTTGGGTATCGACCCTGGATTGGAAGGTGACGCCAAGAACAACCGTCAATACCGTAGCGATGAGCATGATGGTGATTATCGCGACTTGGCCTTTTTTTCTAGCGGACATATGATCTATTGTAATTGTTGCCAGTTATAATTGGCAATCGACAAAAGTGGCAACAGGGAAATATATTGGTTGTGGTCAAAAACTATAAAAACCGCCGGCTTTGTACCAGAAGACCATTTTCTTTGGTTGATAAGATTGGTTGACGCGGAAATGTTCCCAACTATTTTTAGACCCAGATTAGCGGTTGTTCCCAAATTGATAGTCGGAGCGGCAAAAATTGCATGGGCCTCGGTTGCTGTTGCGGCAAAGGTAATCGTTCCCGTTGCCAAAAAGGCGGTCGAGGCGCTCGTAGGCACGAATGTCGTAGCGTTAAAACTCAAATTGCCATTGACCACGACGACCAAATTTCTATTGTTGAAATTGGCTTTATTGCTTTCGTCAACAGTCAAGTCGCCGGTCGTGATAAGAATGGTATTGTTGTAATTATTGGTTCCAATTTCGCCAACGTTAGCAATAGTTTCAAATTCTTTTCTTGACTTCACGTATCCCAAAAAATCCACGGCCGACATAGAGGTAGTTTTAGTCGTGGTAGATTGCCAATTTTTTGACGACGGCTGGGCACCGTTTAAATTAATAGAGTTGGCAGCCACGAGCCCTGGATCATAACCGGCGCCGGCGATAACAAAATATCTTTCGGTGGTATCGTCGCCGTCGTAGGCGGTAACGGAGGCGGGGATGTTGTTGACGAGATTATTGCCGGACTGAAAAGAAGAGTTTTTTAATTTCGTCCATTGGGGATTGGGAGTAGGGGTAGGAGTACGTGTAGGGGTAGGAGTACGAGTAGGAGTAGCGGTAGCGTATTGGGCATAAATAACCGGAGCGACCGGATAAACAGTAAATCCACGGACAATAACAACGAGAAGCAAAAATCCCAAAAACCAGAGTAGTTTTTTCATTAATACAATCAGAGTAACAAACTACGTTTTGACTGTCAAGGATATGGTTGTTAATGTTATTCTATATCTATGACGTTTTTGTTGATGGCACTGCCTATAGCATTTTTTCTAGCCGAAGGCTTGGGTTTTCAAAGCCGTCTTTTTTTATACGCCTATCTTTGTCTTCCGGCCATAATGGCACTTTTTTTGCTGACAGAGAAAAAAACCCTCGTCTTTCCGAAAAAAATCAGTCTGGTTTTTTTGGCCTATTTTTTCCTCGCCCTTTTTTCTTTAATTTACTCGGTTGATAAACAAAACTCATTCGAACTCTTGATGTTTTATTCGAGCTCTTTTCTTATCTTTGTTTTTTTTCATAATTTCAAAAACGAGGGCAAAAAGCTTATTGTTTTAGAGCTTATTATTGGTTCTATAGTTTTTTCTTTGTACTTTATTGCCACCCTTTTATTTCCTCCCCTTAAAAATCTCCAGACGACCGGGTACCAGCTGACGAGGTCTGTTTTTGGACCCCACAATCACCTTGGTGATTTTTTGGGGCTGACAATAATCTATGTTGTTTTCTTCAATCGCTATCTATTGTCGACGTTGTTTCTTCCATTTGTCATCCTCTCGTACTCGAGGTCGGCGTATTTGTCTTTGATTTTAACATTGGTTGTTTCTAAAAAAGCGCTTTTTATGGCTGGTTTGGTTTTGTTTGCCTGGTTTTTGCTTCTATTTTTTCAAAAAACTCCTCTCATTGACAATGCTCTAAAATTTTATCACCAGACGGGGACCGTCAATGCCAAGGATTTTTTTTCCGGAAGAAGCGAATATTTTGAACAGATCAAATCGGCATTTTTGGAAAAACCGCTTTTGGGCTACGGAGCGGGCAACTTCGGCTATATATCCAATAAATTTAATCGATATCCGGGAAGCTGGACAGAAGTCGCCCACAATATTTTTGTCGAGGAACTGATCGGAACAGGCGTCTTCGGCTTCTTGATTTTCTTATTGTTTATTTTCTTGGTTTTAAAAAATTCGACAAAAAACACGGTTTTCTTTTTCTTGTTTTTATATCTTTTAGTGAACTTTCAAACCGATTATACCTACAGGATATATTCGCTTTTTGTTCTTTTTATGGTTTTGTCGGCTGTTGTTTATGAAGAAAGGGAAAATATAAACGAAAAAACCAGTAGAGGAGTTTTTCTTATTTTGTCCCTGGTGTTATTAATCGTTTTCCATCAAATTATTTACGGACGTATACTTTTTTCACTGGGGAGAACCAAGGCCAGTTTATTAGCCTATCCCTTAAACAAATCGGCCTATCCTGCTCTAATTAGGGAAAGTATAAACAACTGTTCCCGGGCCTTAAAATATGCAAAACTCTATTATTATATTTCTCCCGGCTATTTACCGGCTTTAGAATTGTTATCCAAGCTTTATGAAGGCTGTGGTGACAAAAAAACGGCTCTCAAAATGATCGAAGAAGCGGTCGAGAATAACAAATTTATCAGCCTTCCCATCGCCAAGCGCTTCTATTCCTTAAAAAGACAATGGGATGGAAAAGAACAGGCCGACCGGTCTTTTTTGCTGGTTTTTGAGCGTTATCGATCGGTTTTTTGGCAGTCTAAAATCTTTGAAGATGAGGTTAGAGAGTTTTGCCGGAAACAAAACATCGTCGGCTGCCGATTCCAGTATTTTTGGCAGCCGGAGGCCAATTCTTTGGAGCACCCGAATCCGCAACTGTCTTTCAGCAAGGTAAAAAACAAGCTGAATGCCGATGGCTTAAACGATAGATTTAACTACTCGATCAACAAGCCGAAAGACACCTTCAGGATTATGGTCTTGGGCGGCAGCGAAGCCTATGGGCAGTATGTTGAAACCAAAAACAACTGGACCGAACTCCTGGAGGACGAGTTGAATAAGAGCTTAAGCTGTGCGCTCTACAAAAAAGTTGAAGTGATAAATTTAGGGATGCACGGATACGATATTGCCTATTCTATAGAGATATTTTTACTCAAAGGCAAAAAATACAATCCCGACCTGATTGTTTTTCTTACCCCGAGCCTCTTCATTTATAATGAAGAAATACAACCTAGGATGGATCCGACCTACAATTGGCAGAAGGCCTTCGACAAAACAATGAGTGAGATAGGGGAGGAGAAGATTTTTACTCGGCAAAAAGAACTCTTGAAAGAACTAGAGAGATATAAAAACAAAATGATATTTATCAGAGACAAAAACTTTAATGTCAGGGAAATTACTACAATCAAGGAGGTAAACACCAAAAGCAATATTTATGAAGAGAAGTTAGAAAATACAGAAGAATTTTATTACCCGGACGAATACACGCTGAACGTACAGGGCCACAAAATCATGGCCGAGAGGGTATTTGACCTCTTCGGTTATAATAAACTATGTTCGAAGCCATAAAACAAATCTTGATTCTCGGGACTAAGTCCAAAAAAATTTGGATCATCCCGGTAGTCCTCTTTTTGGTTATAGTTGCCCTCTTAATAATTTCTGCCCAGATTTCGCCCCTGCCGGTATTCATTTACCCGATTATATGAAGCGATTTGTAAGATCAATCAACAATTTTTTCATAAGGATCGTTCTTTTTGTTTTTTATTTTGTCGTCGTTGGCCTCGGCTCCTTAATCTACCGCCTAACTAAAAAGAACCATCAGAAAGACAGTTATTGGGAAAACCCTTCCCAAAAATCATTAGATATTGAATATTTCCAATCGTCATATTAAATGTTGATCCTCGGTATTTCCGCCTACTATCACGACAGCGCCGCCTGCCTCGTCAAGGACGGGCGCCTCGTCGTCGCCGTTGAGGAAGAGCGCTTTTCTAGAATTAAACACGATAATAACTTTCCCTACAAAGCGATAGAATTTTGCTTGAAAAGCCAAAACCTTAAACCCGAGGATATAGACTATATTGCCTATTACGAAAAGCCTCTCTTAAAATTCGAACGCATTCTGGAAACGTTTGTCGACACCTATCCGTTTTCCTTACGTCCGTTTCTTAAAGGTATGCCGGAGTGGTTGAATTACAAGATAAAGGTTGAGCAAACGATAAGGAGATTGGGTTTTAAAAACCGGCTATTTTTTATTCCCCACCATCTCTCCCACGCCTCCTCGACCTTTTATCCATCACCTTTCAAAAAAGCCGCCATTCTGACAATAGACGGGGTGGGCGAGTGGCAAACGACCGGCCTATGGAAAGCAGAAGATAATAATATCGAATCCCTAAAACTTCTAAACTTCCCCCATTCTTTAGGCCTCCTTTATTCCACGTTCACTGCCTACTTGGGGTTTAGGGTAAACAGCGACGAGTATAAAATGATGGGGCTGGCCGCCTACGGAAAGCCCAGATACGTGAAAACCATTCACAAGATTATAAAGGTAAAAGAAGACGGCAGTTTTAAGCTCAATCTTGAATATTTTGGTTTCAGGGAAAGCTTTGTGATGTGGAGCCGAAAATTTGAAAAGCTTTTCGGAAAACCAAAAAAACCGAATGCTCCCTTTACCCAAAAACACAAAGATCTGGCCGCCAGCATTCAACTCGCCACAGAACAAATCTATTTTAAGATTCTCAACCACCTTTATTCTTTAACCAAGACAAAAAATCTTTGCCTTGCAGGAGGTGTGGCCTTAAATTCACTCGCCAACGGAAAAATATATGAAAATACACCTTTCAAAAACGTCTATATTTTTGGCGCCGCAGGAGATAGTGGTGCAGCGGTTGGATCAGCTCTTTATACCCACCACGTCATTCTGAGCGAGCGAAGCGAGACGAAGAATCCAGCAAAGCGCAATAAGATTAATAATCTCTATCTCGGCTCCCAATACTCCAATGAGAAAATAGAGCAAATTCTTAAAAAATATAACCTCAAATACAAGAAATTTAGCAATAAAAACGAACTGATCGACAAAACGGCGAGCCTATTGGCTCAAGGCAAAATAATCGGCTGGTTTCAGGGCAAAATGGAATTTGGCCCGAGAGCGCTGGGCAGCCGCTCGATTCTTGCCAACCCGAAAGAAAGGAAAATGAAAACCTTGGTCAACAAAATCAAACTCCGGGAACAATTCCGGCCATTTGCCGGCTCGATCCTCCAAGACAAAATCCATGAATATTTTGAAGTTCCAGAGAAAAATCTATGGTCGCCTTTCATGACTTTCTGTTTTAAGGTAAAAAGGGATAAACGAAAGAACCTAGCGGCGATAGTCCACGCTGACGGCACTTGCCGTATTCAGACGGTTTCTCCGGCAGACATTACGACGCCCCCCTTGTCATCCCGAGCGAACAGAGCGAGTCGAGGGATCTCACAAGACAGATATTACAAATTAATTAAAAAATTCTATCAATCGACCGGTATTCCCTGCATTTTGAATACTAGTTTTAATACCAAGATAGAACCGATCGTTGAAAATCCCGATCAGGCGATAGAGGATTTTCTGAAAACTAAATTGGATTATTTGGTGATTGAAGATTTTTTAATTACAGGGGAGTAGTTTATTTTTTATCAGATAATTAAACACATCTTCAGCAATAATAATATGACCATTTTGATTAGGATGTCCATCATAAAGATAATATTCATTTTTTTTGTCTCCGTAGACTAAATATTTTGCTATTTTGAAATCGCTAAAAATTTTAATTTTACTTACACTGCTTAATATTTGATTGTGATTATTCAAAAAATCTAAAACAACAACATTTTTGTTGAAATATTTGAATATTGATTGAAATTTTTCTTTCAAAAAACTTTCAATCATAGATTTACCGAGTTTATCGATTAATATATCTTGTGATTTAACCCAGCAATCTTTGTATTGTAATACATCTTTGCTGTAAGACAATCCACTCGTGCATGTGTTTATAGTAGGAGTCATATATTCCTTAATTCTTAATGGATCAAATAACATCCATAAAATCATGTCGGGTTCATACTTTACTCCTCTTATCCTGTAACGCTCAACCTCATATTGAATATCGTACCCGTGAACTCCTAAATTTATTACTTCTATTTTTTTAGTTTTTTTGCATTTTTTTACGTAATTATTTAAATTTTCTTCTAAAACCTCAGTCCAGTTATCCTTTGTGTTTACACCAAGACCATAAGTAAATGAGTCTCCCAAGGCAATAATTCTAAACGTAGCTTTAGTTTTGTTGAGAGGATATTCAAATCTTTCATTAAGCGCATCACTATTTATAGTATATCTCGCTATGTCTGGATTCCAGACAGTATCATCCTCAATTATGATATTTTCTCTTGGTTCGTAGAAATATTTAAGATTATCCGTAAAGATAAAATTTATCGAATCTTTAGAAATAGTACTAACGGATGTTTTACCGAGAACGTTTTTTTGTTTTTGAAAGATTTTAAAAGAAAGAAAACCTATGACAATGATTTGTAGAATAATTAGTCCTAGGATTAAATATTTTTTTGCAACCATAGAACCTAGCTTGCTAGAAACTTATTAAAAATAACGCTTGGTATATGGAGAATCTTCCTTTTCAATAAATATTGATTCTGTTTTTGTTGTATAGATTGCCAATTTAATGTTTTTGAAAGGTTTTTAGCCTTAGTTTTTATGAAATTATTAATACAGTTTTTGATTTCTTCTCTTCCCATCGTCGACGATTTACTAGCAAAATTAAGCCAAGAAGAGTTTTCTGTTCGGCGATAATATCCCGACACTCGAGGAACATAGGCAAATTTCCCTTTCAGGCTAAGAAAAAGATATGTTGGAATATCTACGAACGGGTAATTTTTATCATCTTTAAATCCTCCAATTTCCAAAAGTGACCTTCTCCTGATCATTACTGTTTGGGACCCGATATCGAATTGAAGGGACAAAAAAAGCTTCAAAATATTCGGTTTAGGCTGATTGTTTAACAATTTTTTGTTAAATTTCTTGTAATTTCTAACGTAAATTGTATTACCGGATTGGCTTGTCATCGCCCAATTACCATATGAAAAGACAGTATTTTTATCGGTAAAAACCGGCACTTGTATGGCTAGTTTGTCTTTAGGCCATAAATCGTCGCCTTCAAGAACAGTTATAAATTTTCCTTTGGCTTGTTTTAAGGCTTGATTATAAGAATCTTTAAGCCTTTTTATGCCCCAATTTTTTTTATGGCGAATAATTTTAATTCTTTTGTCTTTTTTAGCAAAATTTATCGCAATTTCGTAGGTTTTATCAGTTGAAGCGTCATCAATTATGATCATTTCCCAGTTCGTATAAGTTTGTTCTAGTACAGATCTAATACAAGCGACGATAAATTTTTCTTGGTTGAAAGTTGGCGTTATAATAGATACTTTGGTCATATTAGTAAGATTATAGTCAATTTGATAAAATTCCTGTATGTTAAAGAAAAAACATTCTGATAACAAGGTCAAAAATCTGCTATTTTATTTATTTTTGATTAGCATTTTTTTCTTTAAAATCCCAAATTTTTATATATTTCCTTTCTTCAAAAACGTTCTTTTTACATCACAAGCGATTGCGCGAATAATTATAGTAATTAATTTCTTATTGAATACGTATCTATATTTTAAAAAGGCGAACCCGAAGTTTTTGTCTTTTAATAATAAGCTCTTAATAAATACCGTTTTAATCTTATTTATAATTCAATCTTTATCAATATTTTCGGTTATAAATCTAGAAGCTTTTTTATCCAGATTCAAAGATATTTTTATAAGTTTGCTCTTTTTTATTCTAGCAGGACTTTACAAAGAAAAAATAAAAAAAATTATTTTAGTGATATTTTTAGGGGCCTTTTTAAATATCATATATCAATTTATTTTAGTTTTTAATAGTGATTTTTTTGTCAAAGTAATTAGTAATTTTATATATGAAAAACATTTAAATTATGTTTTAGCAAATTTAGACAGAAATAGAATATATATAGATACTTTTGATGAGGCAATCATCCCGTTTTTATTTTTGGGTTTTGCAGTAAGAAAATCATTTAATAATATATTAGCTAAAATAGGTGTAATTTTAATAACAATCTTATCTTTTTTATCTAATTTCAGAACAAGAATTTTAATGATAATTTTTTCAACAACAACATCCTTTTTTATTTTAATAAAAGGTAAGAATAGAAAAAAAATATTAGCTGTTTTATTGATCTTACTAATATCGTTCTTGTTTTCTAATGCTATTCCTTCAAATATCAGGCAGTTTTATAGATTTAATGACATAGAAGAGACCTTGGATACTACTACAATAGTAACTAGACTTGATCAAGTAAAAATAGCATTTGATATGGGTAAAATAGGTTTATTCGGCGTTGGCTTAGGAAATTATTTTGATAATATTCCCGGCATATTAAAAAGTAAAGATCTGATCCTATCAGAGTCGACAAAATTCGTAAAATTAGGAGCAGAAGAGTATATTCATAATATTTTTGGTTTTATTATTTCGGAATCAGGCTATTTAGGACTGGCCACCTTTATGTGTATGATATATCTTTTTATCAAAAACGACATATTTTTATTCAAGAAAAATAATAAGTATAATAAGGCCTTGATAATTTCCTTCTGGACGGTTTTTATTTATGGGTTATTCAATCCCATAATTCCAGCATCATATCAGGTTTTATTTTGGACGATCAGAGGACTATTGACATAATTCTATGGCAGGACTTAATACAAAAATTATAATAACAGGCTCACTGGGTTTAATCGGATTCGAAACCAGCCAATTTTTTTTAAATAAGAACTTCAGTATTGTTGGGATAGACAACAATACTAGAGCAGGATTATTTAATATTGAAACAAATTATCAAAGAAAAAAACATTATTTGGAAAAAACTTATATTAATAAATATATTCACTATAATTACGATGTCCGAGATCAAAAAAAAATGGAAAAAATATTTAAAAATTATTCTAGAAGTATAGATTTAATTATCCATACCGCTGCTCAGACTTCCCACGATTGGTCTGCAAAAAATCCGTCCGTAGATTTTTCTATAAATGCCACAGCAACGCTGAATCTACTAGAGCTTTATAGAAAACATTCTCCTAAAGCAACCTTTATCTTTACATCAACCAATAAGGTCTATGGTGACTTAGTCAACAAATTTGAATATAAGGAATATAAAACAAGATATGATCTAAATAAAAAAGACCTTTACTATCATGGTATTACAGAGAATTTATCAATAGATCAATCAAAGCATAGTCCTTTTGGAGTCTCAAAAGCATCAGCTGATCTTTTAGTTCAAGAGTATGGCCGATACTTCGGTCTAAAGACAGGGGTTTTTAGGCTGGGAGTAGTTTCTGGCGCATCACAAAGCGGAACTTTAGACCAAGGTTTTTTATCTTATTTGATTGATAATTTTAAAAACAAAAAGAAGTTTATGATAATCGGTTACAAAGGTAAACAGGTAAGAGACATTATTGATGCCAAAGATGTTGCCAGTGCCTTCTATCTTTTCTACAAGGATCCGAAGAAAGGCGAAGTTTTTAATTTAGGAGGAGGCAGAAAAAATAATGCTTCTATCTTGGAATTGGTTGAAAAAACCGCCAAAGTTGTTGGCAGAAGGCCAAAAATAATCTATCAAGACAAAGCGAGATCGGGTGATCATAAGTGGTGGATAAGCGATTACTCTAAGTTTAAGAAAATGTACCCAACATGGAGTATTACATATTCTGTAGACGATATTATTTTGGATATTTATAACAATGATCTATAAAGGTAAATACAAGATTATTAACAATCTAATAACTGCATGTGACTATGATTTTGTTCTATCGGAAATAGAAAAAGCATTAACAAATAAAAAAAAATTATTAATATCTCCGATTGCTTCTCATACTTTAGTTCGTGCTCACTACGATAAGAATCTTAGAAAGACTTTGAATAAATTCGATTACCTAGTACCCGACAGTCAATGGGTAAGATGGTCGATTCCGTTTCTTTATGGAAAGGATAGCGGTCTAAAAAACAGGGTCTATGGACCGGAATTAATGCTTAAAATCTTAAAATTGTCTAAAAATAAAAATTATAAAATCTTTCTTTATGGGAATACTGGAGAAGTCTTAAAAAAGCTAATAAATAAATTAATTAAAGATATTCCCAACTTAAAAATAGTTGGAATAGAGGAATCTAAATTTAGGAAGTTAACCAATGAAGAATGGCACAGTCTAGTAAAAAAGATTGAAATTTCAAAAGCAGACATAATTTTTATTTCATTAGGAAGCCCTAAACAAGAAATATTTAGCAATGAACTATCCGATCATCTTGATAAGCCCTTAGTAATTATCCCCATTGGCGCAGCCTTTGATTTTATATCTAAAAATACGCCTCAGGCTCCAATATGGATTGGTAATCTAGGGCTAGAATGGTTATATAGGCTGATATTCGAGAAAAATAGATTATTGAAACGATATTTATTTTATGGAGTAGTTTTTCTAATTATGATCTTAAAAGAATATATTACTTTAAGAACCAAAAGAAAATAGAGCTCTTAAAACTGAATAATATGAAGGCTTTGGATTTCCTTGATCATCAAATAAATCTGCATCCGCGTTTTCTGAGCCTCCAAAAACAGGATTTTCTCTCCAAGAATCTTTATCTTTTACCCCCCAAAAGTTGATATTTGCGCCAACGCCTGATTTTATATAGGCGCGTATAATTAATTCATATATAGAAGCCTGTTCTCGTAGTCTATCAGGGGTAGTAAAACTTCTGATATCTATGTCAAGCTCAGACATTCTAACAGGTAAACCAGTCTTTTCTTGGATGTCTTGAAAATATTCTATAAGCTCGGTCTCGGTTGGTATTCTTTGTGAAGCATCAATATGGGCTTCTACACCAACTTCGTCAATTAAGCTTTGACTTTTTAAATCTTGTATTAATGGAATTATTATATTTTCGTTGGAAATAGTTTGTAAATTATTCGACTGCCCAAGGTCTAAGCCATTTAATATTAAGTTTGCCGAAGGATTAACTTCTCTTGCTTTTTTAAAAGCATCAATAATATATTGGTTTCCAAAAGTTTTATACCAATAGTCGCCATAAGAAAGCGGTTCATTAACTACAATCCAATTATTAATTTGTGGGAAAGTTGTCATCATTTCTGTTATTTTATCCATCATAACCTGATGTTGTTCATCTACTGGCATATTTTTTAACCATTCTGGTACGTACTCACCATATAAAAGCGAGCCTCCTATCAATTCCGGATTTTTTATAGAATCTGTAAGTTTGACATACGCTCGGGATAAGTTATAGTCTCCTGTTTGTCCTGTTGCATAAATCTGGTGCCAAAAAAACGGCACTACAACTCCTGAATAATTTTCTGCAACAAATTTACCTGTTTCCCCTCCATTTTGCCAAAATCCACTCTCATTCCAAAACCCTGCAGTAGGTTCAACATGTGTCGTAAATGCGATTTTGTATTTGTTTGAGTTACTTAA
>CAYJKR010000009.1:9079-39233 GCA_964371165.1 uncultured Gammaproteobacteria bacterium | reverse complement strand
ACTGGCTCCCACGGCAAAGTGAAAACAACAAGAAGCGATAGAATCTATTTTGTTTTGGAAGGAAAAGGGAAATTTATCATTAATGATGAAGTCGTCGCAGTTGAAAAATACGATGTAATAATTGTTCCCAAAAATACCCCTTACGATTATAAATCAACTGGCGGAGTTTTGAAGCTTTTCCTAGTCCACATACCAGCATACGATCCCAAAAACGAAGTTAAATTAGATAAATAATTAATTTCTGAACTTGGTAGCATGGCAGTACAAGTCACTAGAACCTTCCACCCTAAAACAAAAGTAGACTGGAGAAACTGGCTCGCTAAAAATCACAACAAAGAAAAAGAAATTTGGGTAGTCTTATACAAGAAATCGACCGGAAAACAAACTGTAATTTTCTCTGATTTACTCGACGAAGCGATCTGTTTTGGTTGGATAGACAATATGGAAAAGGGTATCAATAAGGAAAGTTATGCGATACGATTTACTCCCCGTAAGAGTAAAAGCAAATGGTCGGAAATTAACAAAAAAAGATATAGTCAGCTGCTACAGCAGGGATTAATTACAGAAGCAGGAAAGAAAGTCTACGATCCTTAAAATGAAATAAAAGAGATTTAACTCTACTGAAAGAAAAACAAGGCCCGTTTTGTATTAATAATAGAAGGGAGGTGAAAAACATGAACACTAAAAAACTTTTATATGGTTTTTCGGCGTTGGCTTTAATGGCGGCGGCTGGAACGATAGTTGCAGGACAAGCTCTTGCTTACCAAGGCGACTATACAAAAAAAGGTCCGAACTATACTCCAGAACGCCACGAAGCGATGGAAAAAGCATTTGATAATAACGATTACGATGCTTGGAAAAATCTAATGCAAGGCAAGGGCAGAGTAACCCAGGTTATTACCAAAGATAACTTTGCAAAATTTGCCCAGGCTCATAAATTAGCGGAGCAAGGCAAGGCTGCCGAGGCGGACGCAATTAGAAAGGATCTCGGGCTAAGAATGCGCGACGGCCAGGGAATGGGCTATAATCGAATAGCAAAATAATACATTCCTTTTTCAGGCTCCCACCGGTTACAGATGGGAGCCTGTCGGGCGGGTATAATAAAAACATTCAAATGAAGAACTCAAAGGAATTGAAAGACGAACAAATAGTAGAAATTGTCAGGACCAAAGACAAAGAACTTTATGTTGAAATCGTTTTGCGTTATCAGGCAAAATTATTGAGGTACGCCCGGTATTTGGTACAGGACAAGATAAAAGCCGCCGAAGCCGTCCAAGAAGCGTTTATTAAAGCATTCATCAATCTGAACAGTTTTAATCCTAAGATGAAATTTTCAAGTTGGATATATAGAATTGTCCATAATGAAGTAATAAACGTTATTAAAAAAAATAAAAGGGAACGACCATTATTGGACAACACAGATTTTGATAGCGGGAAAGACTTGGAGATTGATTTCACAGAAAAAGAGATTCAAGAAAGAGTAAGCCGATGCATCGACCAAATGCCCGCGATATATTCAGAACCGCTGTCGCTTTTTTATCTCGAGGACAAGTCATACGAGGAAATAAGCGACATTTTAAGGATGCCGGTTGGAACGGTCGGCACGAGAATTAACCGTGCAAAAGTTTTAATGAAAAAAATATGTCAAAACACCAAATGAACATCACAAGAAATGTGATGGCAAAAATAAAAACAGAGCAGATTAAAATGAGGCCGAAATGGTATTTTATTGTCGGGTCTTTTTTAATGACGGTCGGATTAGTCGGCTTGAGTGTCGGAGCCGTCTTTTTAACCAACCTGGTGTTTTTCTTGGTTCGTAAACAAGGGTCTGGACAAGGACGGTTGCAATTGATGCTCCAAAGCTTTCCTTGGTGGATCCCCACACTCGCGGTAATTGGAGTGGCGTTTGGAATATGGATGCTCAAGAAATACGACTTTTCCTACAAGAAAAACTTTTTGTTTATTGTCTTTTTATTTATCGTTTCAATCATGCTCACGGCTTTTGTATTGGATTATTCGGGGCTCAATGAAGTCTGGTCGCGCCGGGGACCGATGAGGAGATTTTATCAGCAAATAGAAAATCGGGACAGCGTTTTCCCCAAAGGAAATGGGGGGAGGCGTAACCCGGGGAACCAAAATTATTTACAATAGTCACTTTCTTTTCCGCTTTCGTAATCCGATGAAGGCAGTGCCAAAACTTTTGCTCTATCTTCAGGAGAAATCCAGTCGAACCAGCAAACGGCATAACTTTCAATCTCGTAAGGATGTTCTGCAGCCCACGCCGGATCTTTTAAAGACTCGTTTTTTTTGCGGTAATCATATACTCCCCAGTCTAAAAAAGTGTTGACGCCGTTAAAAACGGCGGGTCCTCCTTTGGTAAGTCCAACCGCAGTCGCAATTACTTCCCCCTGCTTTACCTTTATCGCAGGATAAACCTCTGTTGTTCGGGAATCCAAACCTTTAGGAAGAGGAAACTTCTCGGCAATTTCCTGAAATTTTGGTGTAAGAGTAAGCAGGTGTCCAAAACGGTAACGAATTCCACAGGGATGTGCAAAATCAAAAGTGTATTGAATTTCGCCATTTACCGGATAGCGTGCCCCGGCAATTACTTCGGCATCATAAGGAGCAGCAACTGTTATCTGATCGGTAAGTGAGCCATCAAACCTAAAGCCTCCGTGCGCTTTATACTCTCCACCCCTTTTCTGTCCGGGATAAAGCATTGATGTGGCTTGATTAATATCAACAGGCATCTTAAAAACAAATGGTTCTGGGCATTTTCCATATGAATTAGTGAGGCGCTTGATTACTGACGTTGGCGGTAAGATTTTTTCCGGATTACGGATCAGTGCAGCAATTAAAAAAATCGTAAATCCGGCTAGAATGACAAATAATATTTTTTTCACTACTTAAAATGTACCACATTTTTACCTCTGTTATAATTTTTTTTAGGATGGGGTCAATTTGATTTAGAATATCTTATTGATTTATAATATTTCATGTCGTCAGAACAAATAGCAAATCTCTATCATAGTCCCCAAGAGGCCGGCTATTGGACAGATAAGGGAGCCTTCAATAGAAATATAAACCTGAAGAATGGAAAGATATTAGAAGAAGTCGTTCCTATAGGGGTAAAAAGGCTGAAAAATACTTTAGTAATGGAACTGTCATCGTTTGAGGGCGATATTTATGAGCCAATTGATAATTTTTTGGGGTTAAAAGTTGTCGACGGCGATTCACGACTCCATCCTTACGAAAAAGACGGAGAGCTATTAATTCAATTTATCTACTATAAAATCGACGGCAAAGAAGACAAGCCAAGAAGGATTAGGCCGTCGGCAATAATGTTTGGGATTCACGGAGACACCGAAAAAGCAAGTATGGAAAAAGGCGGCCACAGAGCTATGGGCGAAAGCGCCGACTACTATCTGGAAGGCACAGACACCCGGTACGATCCGAAAGCCGATAAAAGCAATGGCCTAAGAAGATTTCCGTTTTGGCGAAGCGGCGTCTGGGGTGATTCTGTTGAATTGGCCAAAAAGTATTTACCCGAACCTCAAATAAAATAAATTCTTTTGATTTTCCCAGGCAGAGAAAATCTTGAGACAAATTGAAACAAAAAGAATCAGAGTTGGCGAGTAGCATACCTCACGCCGTATAAGAGGTGGATATTATCTTCATTTGGTGTTATACTGAACCACACTTCTTTTTAATCAAGCGACTTCTTATTATTAATTTTCAGCTTTCAGATATGGCAAACAAAATACACGTCGGCAACATTTCTTCGACGACCACGGATAAGGATCTATCTGACCTTTTTTCAAAATCAGGGCCGGTGGCTTCGGCAAAAGTGAGTTTGGGCATTGACAAGAAAAATACCGGGCACGGATACGTAGCGATGAGTGACGACAAAGACATGGAAAAGGCTATTTCAGAATTGCATAATGCGGTTTTGAAGGGCAACAGAATCAGGGTAGCTCGGGACCACTCGGCCGACCAAAACCAAAATTATTCGTCTTACCAAAACAGATACAGGAGGTCGAGGTAAGAATGAGTAGTCTATATAGCAACCCTTGCGTAAAGTGCGGCAAGGAAAGAGTCTTTGTTAAGTCGTGGAAAGAAACAATTGGCTATTCGACCGTCACCACTACCGAGACGGCTTGCCCGGATATCGAATGCCAAAAGATAGTCAACAAAGAAAACAAAAAAAGAGCCGACAAGTTTAAAAACTCGCAGTTGAGAAGAAAAATTAGCTTAAGCCGGAACGGGAAACGAACTTGATATATAGGCAAGAGAAACAAGAACCCAAACCTTGCCGCTATTGAGACCGCAGAGAAAATTGCCAGAATAGATTCTAAACGGCCAAGTGGATAGCTTCCGACGCCCTACGCGAATTGAAAAAGCGACGATTCTAATTCTTCTTACATATTTCATACGTTTTTCTTACGTACTTCAATTTTTAGTCGTGCTTAATGTATTTATGGAAACCATAGAAATTGTCAGGGTCTTTAACGCGCCTGTCGAAAAAGTCTGGCAAGCTTGGAGCGACTCCGAAATGTTCAAAAAATGGTGGGGGCCAAAAGGCTTCACCTGCCCCGTCGCCCACGTTGATTTTAGGGTGGGTGGTAAGTATCACGCCGCGATGCACGGCCCGGCGGGCACAGAATTTGACAAAGATATGTGGAGCACGGGGATCTATAGAGAAATCATCCCGATGGAGAAGATTGCCTACGTCGACTCTTTTGCCGACGAGAAGGGAAGCGTCGTCTCCGCTTCTCACTACGGAATGAACGGCAATTATCCCTTAGAGATGCCGGTAGCCGTAACCTTTGAGGCGGTCGACTCAAAAACAAAAATGACGCTCCGCCACTCGGGTATGCTGGACACCAAAGAAACCGGCGCGGCAAAACAAGGCTGGAACGAATCGCTCGACAAACTAGCTGAAGTTGTATCATAAAAACTATTGAAAAAAAGAAAAAGAACCATCTGCAGTCGCGGACACGTCTTCTTTAAAAGCAAAAACCGCCCTGTCTGTCCTGTCTGCTGGCCCGGAAGATATAAGAAAAAGAAGTAAAAACCTACTATAATGTAAGAAAAGGAGGTAAATATGTTTCACAAGAATTGGAAGGGAGGAAGCGGGACCTCGAGTGCGGTTTACGGATTAGGATTTATCGGCGCTTTAGTCTACTACATCCAACATGCAACCAGCATTTCTTCCGCTTTGCTAGGGATCGTGAAGGCAATTTTCTGGCCGGCCCTGTTTGTCTATAAGTTAATAGAGATGTTGAAGATATAATATAATATTTTTTATGGAGACAAAACCTCTCGGGTCGTTATTAACTTTATCCGGGAAAACGGCGATTGTTACCGGCGGGGCACTCGGAATAGGGTACGGCATTTCCTACCGCCTGGCGGAGGCGGGCGCCAACGTCGTCATCGCCAACCGGACGGTTGATGAAGGAATCAAGGCGGCCCAGCAACTAACTACCCTTGGCTTTAAGGCAAAAGCAATTGCCACCGACGTCTCCGTTGAAGACCAAGTAAAAAAAATGGTAGACGAAACCGTTGCCGCGTTTGGGTCGGTTGACATCTTGGTCAACAACGCCGGCATCTACCCTTCTATTCCCGTCTCTCAAATGACCGCGGCAGACTTTGAAAAAGTAATCTCTATTAATTTGAAAGGCGTCTTTTTGACGACAAAATACGTCTCCGAGCAAATGATTAAGCAAGGACGGGGTGGAAAGATAATAAACATTACTTCCGTAGACGCCCTGCACCCATCCTCCGTTGGCCTGGCCCATTATGACGCTTCAAAACACGGAGTTTGGGGGTTCACTAAAAACGTCGCCTTAGAGCTGTCGGCCCACAAAATCTGGGTCAACGCGATTGCCCCGGGCGGAATAATGACCCCGGGAGTGGAAAAACTACAAAAAAGCATGCCGGTCACCCAAGACGTTGATATGAAAAAGGCCCTAGAGGCGTTTCTTTCCAAAATCCCGATGCGCCGCATGGGAGAGATCGACGACATCGGCAAAGTCGCCTTGTTTCTTGCTTCCGACATGTCCTCGTATATGACAGGGAGCCAAATTGTCGTTGACGGAGGAGTTTTGCTTTCTTAACATATGAACTGGGACACACTAGCCAGCGACGAATCGATTGAAAAAACTGCCAAAGCGCTTCGCGCCAAACAGGGGTACGAAGTTATCGTTGTCGAAAGTGGCAAAGAGGCTTTGGAGAAAATAAAAGCGATTATTCCTAAAGGCACTTCGGTTATGAACGGTTCTTCGGTGACGCTCGAGCAAATAGGATACACAGACTATCTCAAATCGGGGAAACACGAGTGGAACGATCTCCACGCCAAAATTACCGCGGAGCCGGACCAGGAAAAAAGGGTCAAACTCCGTAAACAATCGGCTCTGTCCGACTTTTACATGGGGAGCGTTCACGCCTTGACCGAAGAGGGAGAATTTCTCATCGCCTCCAATACCGGCAGCCAACTGCCCCACGTCGTCTACACCTCGGACGATCTCATCTTTGTCGTCGGCACGCAAAAAATCGTGCCAACTTTATCGGACGCGTTTGAACGGCTGGAGAAGTATGTCTTCCCTCTCGAGGACGAACACATGAAGAAACTATACGGTTCGGGCACGAGACTTTCCAAGATAGTCGTTTTTAAAAACGAGAGTGTTTACTCGACCCGCAAGATAAGGTTGATCCTCGTCAAAGAGAAACTAGGCTTCTAACAAATACACATTCAATTTATTGAAGGACAACAGCGTTTGGGCAATATACCAAAGAATGGCTTTCACGCCATTGGCCCGATTTTTTAGCGTCGTTTTTATTTCTTCGGGTGAAGGGGAAATATCAGCGTCGACATAAGTCAACAGTTGTTCGACTGTTTTTTTATTTTCTTTTGCCGAGAATAGATTCAAAACCTCTCTAATTCGGGTTGAAAGATTAATAAACTTGAAGAAAACTTTCTCGCCGACGGGAATTACTTCGTGAGAATCTTGAGTTTCCACGGGCAGTATAATCGGGGCAAAAGGAATCTGTTTTTCTTTTAACAATGCTTGTTTAATTTTTTCAACCAAAATTTCTGGTTTTGAAACGGGCCTTGCGCCAGCTTCTTTGGGTCCGCTCCTTGCCTTAATCGATTTAACTGACTCGGGTTTTTTGAGCGTTTTTTGCTCTATTTTTTTTGTTTTTAATTCTACTTTTATCTCGGGCCACTCTCTCGCCGGTTTGATTGATCGGGAAAAAAATAATCGCCTTGGTTTAAACTTTCGATCGATTCTTGATAGAGGTAAAAGCGTCAGGAAGCCCAGTTTCAGCGGAATTGGAAAATCTATTTTATCAACGCGTCTTTTTAATTCTTTGACGACTGGTTTTTTTATTCCTTCCCGTCTCAAATGAATTAATCTGTCAAAGACTCTTTTCATCGGGGCAACATTTGTGTTTTGCCTAACCTTGGGCCTGATTGTTTTGGAGAGAAATTCGTTAACACTCTTTTTAAATGTTTCAAGGACTCTTCGCTCGGCTCGTGTTTTTTTAACGGGTTTGGCTTCCTTTACTCGGGGTGCCTCGGTCAAACTTGTTTTTTTCCAGAATTTTTTTTTGATATTCTCCGGCAAACCTCCTGGAATATTCGGCTCGACAACCTTGGGCCTTTCTATGACGGGCTTTTTTTTATCAACCGTTTTTATCGGTTGGATAGGTAACTCCGTTTTAATCTTTTGCTCGGGAATTTTTACATATGGTTTGGCCTCTTGCTTTGTTTCCTGTTTCGGGCCGGCCGCCGGCTTTTCCTTTATGGGGACAATGGTCTCGGGTCGAATCTTTTCAAGTTGTCTTACGTATCCAATCTTAAATTCCGATCTTGTCTCTGGAGGTCGTTCATCTTTTTTGGGCGTGGACTTAGATTTGTTTAGAAAGGGTAATCCCATTTTTTGTCGTATTAAGGATTCTCTGGTTTCTTCGTCCACTTTTTCCATAAAATATGGATCCGTTTGTTTGAGTTCCTGTATAGCCTTGATTCTTTTTGCAATTGGGTTGTCTCCATTATTTTCCGAAACCTTATTAAGTAAACCACATGTTGCCACGGCGCCGCATAGCAGACAATTGTGTCCGGCAGGAATATCTCCTTTGGGAAAAACAAGATCCAACTGTTCTTTTGTAGCGGGATTATTAGTAACCGTGCTCAAGAGAACCGCTGTCTTTGCTTCGTCAGAGATTTCTCTAACGGTGGCATTTAATTCAATAGTGTCGCTCATTAAATCTCTAGTTTTAGGTTTATTGACTACGGTTATCTTGGCGGCATTTTTTAAGGAAACAGGAGGGCCCTCTTTTGAATGGCGGGGAGTATATTGTTTAACGAATTTTCCTGTCATCGTAGCCTTATTATAGCGAATATCGCTCGATGAAGGTTTCTAGGTTCTTCCGGGCAATCGTGTCGGTGAATTGAACAGGCGGAGACTTCATGAAATAAGCCGAGGCTTCATTAATGGGCCCGCCGAGCTTGTGGTTCAGGGCCAATTTGCAGGAGCGGATGGCGTCGACGACCACTCCGGCGGAGTTCGGCGAATCCTCGACCGAGAGCCTGATTTCAACGTGGGTGGGGATGTTGCCGAAGTTGCGGCTTTCAATTCTGACAAAAGCTACTTTATTATCCTTGAGCCAGGGGACATAGTCGCTTGGGCCGATATGGATATTTTCGGGAGCAATGTCGAGTTCGCGTAGTTTTAACTGGGAGGTGACAGAGCGCGTTTTGGAGATTTTTTTGGAAACGAGGCGGGTGCGCTCCAACATATTCTGGAAGTCGGTATTGCCGCCGACATTCAGCTGATAAGTACGGTCAATCGGCATGCCGCGATCCATGAAAAGGTTGACGAGCGTTCGGTGGAGGATAGTGGCGCCGACCTGGGATTTGATGTCGTCGCCGATAACCGGGACCCCGGCCCTCCTGAATTTATCGGCCCACTTTTTATCCGAGGCAATAAATACCGGCATGCAGTTTATCATGGCCACTTTGGCCTTGAGACAGACGTTGGCCCAATATTCGACCGCTTTTTGGCTGCCGACCGGCAGATAGTTGACGAGAATTTCCGCACCCGATTGCTTGAGGATTTTTATGGGATCGGAAATTTTATTCTTGCTTACTTTGATAACGTCCTTGAGGTAGGCACCGATTCCGTCCAAAACAAGGGCATTCTCTACCTTGACTCCGGTTTTTCTAACCCTGGCAAACACATAAGTATTATTCGGATGGGCATAAATGGCCTCGGCCAAGTCTTTGCCGACTTTGGTTTGATTGACGTCAAAGGCGGCAACAACTTCGATGTCGGAAATCCGGTAGCCGCCGAGGACGGTATTCATCAAGCCGACGACTTTTTCCTTGTCCTTGACATTTTTATAATAGGTTAAACCCTGGACGAGAGAAGAAGCACAGTTTCCGACGCCGACAATCGCCACCCTTACTTTATTCTTACGCATGTATTCCAATCATTATATACGAAGTTGGCGTATTTTCAAGACTGGGCCGGTATAAAGAGCCTTTTACATACCCATGCCGGTGTGGACTCTTTCATGTTCTTCCATTTGTCTTTGGTCGCGGCTGGTGTAACCGCAGGCAATACAGGTGATATCCCCCTTCGGGCTGGAGTGGACGCCGATATGGTGTTGTTCGTGTTCCTCCTTGGTGTCAAAGCCCATTCCGCAGATGGGACAGTTATATTTGGCCATAATTTTCACCTCCTTGTTCGGGAATTCTATCCCCGTTTAGCCAGAAATCCGTCAAAAATAGGTAAGGCTTTGGTAAGAAATACGAGTTAGACTTGACAAATGAATAATCCTATAGTAATATAATAACAATATGGAAGGAAGGGGAGGATTTAATCCAAATACTCTAAAAAAAGCCGCCGCCGGAGCCGGTATCGGCCTTTTAGCGACAGGTTTAGCTTCGTGTTCGGGCTCTGACCTTAACAGATCGGCCGAATGGGCCAAATGGGAAGCCGGCCAAACGGCAACCGCTCAAGGACAAATGGTAGAAAGTTACCATGCCACTCAAATTGCCCAAGGAAGAGTGGCAACCTCGACACCCTCCCCGGATTATGCCACCGATCCGGTATTTTGTGAAGAAGTAGAGAGTACGGTTTCGGAAGCCGCCGATAAAGCTAGAGGAAATCTTCCTGAGGGCGAAGCTAAAGATGGAAATTTATGGGTAGGACTCAATCGCGATGGCAGCCTTCATTTTTCCACCATGGAAGACATATTGACTCCAAGCAATAATAGTGAAATGAACCTCGCTTATCGGGGCGACGCTGTCTGCGTCTCGCTTGATTACGATGCTTTAACAGAATACATGGGTGGTGTTTTTCTGGCTCAACCTTAAAAGTAATTGGAAAAAGTACGATAAGATATTCTCCCGATAAATAGTTGATATAATTTTTTTATGAAAAATTCTTTCGAAGACAAGGTTTACAAACTCTGCCGTTCCATCCCCAAGGGCAAGGTCGCGACATACGGCCAGTTGGCCCGGTTGGCGGGAAGTAGGAGTGCGGCCAGGGCGGTTGGCTACTTTATGAGAGTCAACCAAGACGCTCCCCACACCCCCTGCCATCGTGTCGTCGCCGCGGACGGTTCCCTAACCGGCTATTCGGGAAGGGGAGGAATTGCCGGGAAGAAAAAAATGCTAATCAAAGAAGGCGTAAAATTCAAAAAGAATAAAGTGGATTTGAGCCACTCGCTTTGGAAAAAATAACTTATTGTTTAATACCCGTACCCGCCGCCTTTGGCGATAAAGAAATAGTAGACCAGGGCGTAAACAATACCTCCCAAAATAATATAAATTAAGACCCACTGCCAAAGAGGCCTCTTTCCGTACCCGTCCGTTTTGTATGCCATAATACGCGTCAATTTATTAATACTAATAAGGTATCATCTCAGGCCGCCGAAAGCAATTCTGTCGAGAACGGTTTTTTTAGACTTGATCATCAAGGCCGGGGCAACAATGCATTCTCCGTAGCGGTCGTTTATCTCGTCGACCGCGGCATAAACCATTCTTTTTTTATCGACAGAGTCTTCAAACAGACTCGGAGTGCAGTCGGTAAAGGGAATCAAACCAAAACACGAGACCGATATTTTGCGGACAATTTTCTTTTCCGGTTGTTGACGAAAAATCGTCATTACTTTTCTAAATAGCTCGGGAGTCGTGTACGAGGACGCGTCAAACTTGTGCCCCCGGTGCCAATAACTCCAGTCTTCGTAAAGCAAAACCAAATGGATTCCTGAGGCGGTTTGGCCGGAAGATCGCAGTCGCCGGCCCATTTTTTCCGTCAACATCATGACGAGAGCCGACAATTTTTCCGGGTCGTTGGTTTTTTGACCCAAAGAATATTCTTGGCCATAGCTTTTTCTCCCGGTTTCATAATCGTCGACTTCAAAACCCCTGAGCCTCAAATACCAGTAGTGGCCGACGATGCCCTTGAATACCTGCTTGCGCAAAAAATTATCGGGCGCCCGTAAAAAATCCAAGGGAGTAAAAATCCCAACCGAATTTAACCTCGCCTCATACCTGACGTTTATACCATGCAAGTCAACCAGGCCAACCGACGAATAGATATCTTTAATATTTTTATAATCTATGACGTCGAGGCCGTTGGGTTTGTGAAGCGAGGAGGCGAGCTTGGCTAAAAAACGGTTGGTGGAGATGCCGACGTTGCAAAAAATCCAGTCGCCGATTTCGTGCAAGAACCTTCTTTTGATTTCGGCGCCGATGGCAACGAGGGATTTTTTGTGGTATTTTTCAAGACCGGCAAAATTCATGACGATTTCGTCTATAGACTTCGGCGTGACGTCGGGCGAGTAGTCGGTACAGATTTTCATGAACTTGCCACTGACATCCCGGATCATCTCCGGATCGGACTCGCGGACAATAAGGCCGGGGTAAATCTTTTTGGCGTCTCCCACTCTCATGCCGGTTTTAATCCCTAATTTTTTGGCCTCGATCGACGGAGATAAAATACAACCTCCATTGGTGGGGTAGGCGGCGACCACTATGGGTTTGCCGCGCAAATGGATATTGGCCTGCTGCTCGACGGTGGCAAAACACGAGTTAAGGTCAACGTGCATCACGGTGGGGGCGGCGCGATTAATCTGTAGATCCATCGGACACCTCCTCGAGAGTCCAGTTTAAACTTTCCGTGTCGAAGCGGATTCTGAAATCCAAGTTGCCGTCGGTAACGTGGAAGATATGGAAGAGAGTCCGGCCTTCGCGGACCTTGTGGTGATAAGCCAAGCGCTTGATAAAGTAGTCGCGCATGCGCCAGCGCATTTTATATGGGATGAAACGATTTTTCTCGTGGTTGTAAGAAGCGACGACGCTGACGATTTCAAAAACCCTTTCGTTCATACAGCTATTGTAGTGAACGATTGTTTACTTTGTCAAGGGCTACTTACTGTCCGTATTGCTGCATCAGTTGGTTGAAATCTACATTGCCTTCCGCTCCGCTCGGAGTGGTTGGCAATTGCTGCATCATTTGCTCCTGTAGAGCATTCATGTCCTGGAACTCTACGTCGGTCGGGACGGCGAACATCGAGTCCGCAATCACTTCCGGCCTACACGCGTCTTTATACTTTTCAATTTGAGCCAGGATAGACTCCTGCTGGTCGGTTCCGCTTTTGTCTTCCGATTCCATGGCGTCCTCAACCGTCGGGAACGGAGTGACGTTTTGTGGTTCCTCAATCGTGAAGACAAACCCTGTTTTGCTGGAGTCGCTCCACATGTGCATTCTTTTGTCCTTCATGATGATATTATTCGGTTGTTCGGCGTTAGCGTTCCCCGCCATCATGACGCGAACCGCCCCGGCTTTAATATACGTCGTCGTCTCGACTCCACCCTCACCGGTATAAACGCACTTTAGACTCAACGACTTGGAAAGGGCGTCTTTAATCGAAGTAAAAACATTACTACCGCTGTCTTGCCCCGTCATCATTCCGGGAACTTTCGGCAGCGACCCGCGAGAGGAGAGGAAAAAATAACCACCGACCCCAAGGAGAGCCAAAATCACTATCACAACCAGTGCGTTTTTCATAAACTATGAGCTAAATAGTAATAGAAAAATGGTACCGGTTTGTTTTGATTTTGTCAATAATCGGGGGTAAAATTAATATTATCAATTACCGCTAAAATGAAAAATGCTCTGATTGTCGGCGGCTTGATCCTGACATTTCTCGCCGGATATTTTCTTTCGCAAAAATATAATTTGAAGGTTGAGCCAAAAACCGTTACCCCGACGGTAACCCCAGAGACAACAGGTACGCCAACTGAAGCGATAACGCCAACGACCACGATAACGCCGAGCCCCAAAGAAGAAGACCTTGAGGTTGTTATAAAACAATTATTGATAGAAAAATACGGTGGGAGTGCCAACGACATGACGGTGACCGTTTCCCAAAGGAAAGGAAATTATGCCCGGGGCGGGGTAACCGAGCCGGGCGGAGGCGGAATGTGGCTCGCGGTCAGGACGACCGGAGATTGGCAGTTGGTATTTGACGGCAACGGCGCACCCGATTGTAATTTATTAAAAGTTACTTATTCGTTCCCTGCCGATATGCTAGTCGGCGTTTGCGATTGACAACTTTTAGAAAGGCGGTGATCAATATGATGAAAAATTGGGGTTATGACAACTGGGGGATGATGGGGGGAGGCTTCCAATGGGTTCAATTCTGGGGATTGCTAACTTGGGCAGCGCTTTTCGCTTTTTTGGTTCTCGGCAGCATATATTTTTGGAAGCAGATAAAAAAGAATAAATAAAAAAGTGTTGCGATGAATTAAATAAAATGTTAAGGTTAATTAATTATTAATTGTTATAAATCATATGGACGACAATCAAACACCAGGAGTAGGACAACCAGGGGGACAGCCGGTCGGCGGAGGACAACCAGTTCAAACGCCTCCGACGCAAACTCCTCCAGCGCCAACCGTTCCGACACCGGAACCAACGACGCCTCCCCAAGAGACGCCGACGATTCCAGAGCCAACAACTCCGGAACCGGCCGCTCCTACAACCGATAACAACCCGGATCAAACGACAAGCTAAAGATAATTTATAATCAAGAATTAAAAGCCCCGCCGAGTGGCGGGGTTTTGTTATTTGATATTTTGATATAATGTTAAAATGATTTTTCTTGCCCTCAAAACATACAAGGAATCGACCGGAGAAGCGGGAATAAAAATACTCTCCTCTGTTAAAAAAGTGAGCGCCGAAACAAAGGTCCCGATCATTGCCGTCGCCCAGGCGACTGACATCTACAGAATAAGAAAAGAACTGGATATAGAAGTCTGGTCCCAACACGTGGACGCGATTGACCCGGGCAAACATAACGGTTGGATTTCGCCCTATTCGATAAAAGAAGCCGGAGCTACGGGAGTAATCATCAACCACAGCGAACACAAAATGGACCGTGACGAGGTCATAGAAAGAGTCGCCAAAGCTAGAGAGTACGGACTAAAAACCATGGTAATCGGCCAGTCGCCGGATACGGTTCTCGATTTTGACAATCTCGAGACCGACTACGTTGCCTACGAGGAAGAAGATTTAATCGCCGGCAAAGTTTCCATGATCGACCAGCAGGAAAAAACCATCAGGGACTTGGTTTTGAAACTGCGCCATCCCTTGATAATCGGAGCCGGAATCGTCGACGGAGAGGATACCAAAAAAACCGCCGACACTGGCGCCGCCGGAGTCATTATGGCCACCTATTTTGTCACCGCCGATAACCACGAAGAAAAATTGAGGGATCTCGCGTTAGGATTTAAGCGTTAATTATGAAACCGGGAATAGACTTTGTCGGAGTTTCGGTCTCCTTCTTTTGCCACGACGGAAAAGACTTCCTTATTCATAAAAGGTCAGATAAATGCCGCGACGAAATCGGCCGTTGGGATTTTGGCGGAGGACAATTGGAGTTTGGAGAGACGCCTCACGAAGCCGTCCTTCGAGAAGTCAAAGAAGAATACCAGACAGAAGGGGCAGTTGAAAAACAACTCCCAAGCTATTCCCTTATTCGCAAAGAAAATGGCGTTGAAAGTCATTGGTTAATCATGCCTTTTATTATCAAGCTCGATAGGAAAAAAGTCAGGAACGGCGATCCGGAAAAAATCAGCGAAATCGGCTGGTTCAAATTAAACAATATCCCGAAACCTCTTCATACCGGTGCCCAATATACATTGAGACACTATAAAAATGAGTTTAAAATGTACCTATGAATAAAGTTTATCCAACAAAACTCAAGGTGGGCGACGAAATAAGGGTGATTGCTCCGTCCAGATCTTTGGTATTAATCAGCAAAGAAACAAGGCAAATTGCCGATGAGAGATTTGCCGACCTTGGGTTGAAGCTGTCGTTTGGCAAACACGTCAACGAATCGGATGAATTTGTTTCCTCAAGCATAGAGTCGAGAATAGAAGACCTGCACGAAGCGTTTGCCGATAAAAACGTCAAGGCCGTCATCACCGTGATCGGCGGATTCAATTCCAACCAGCTTTTGCGATACATTGACTGGGAGCCGATAAGAAATAATCCGAAGATTTTTTGCGGCTACTCGGATATAACCGCCCTCAATAATGCCATTTTTGCCAAAACCGGACTGGTGACATATTCCGGTCCGCACTATTCGACCTTCGGGCAGAAGTTGCACTTCGACTACACCCTTGAATATTTCAAGAAATGTTTAATGAACGAGACGCCTTATGAAATAACGGCGAGCGAGAGTTGGAGCGACGACCTTTGGTTTCTCGATCAAAACAAAAGAGAGCTGATAAAAAACGAAGGGCATTTGGTCATCAATAAGGGGGAAGCGGAGGGGACAATATTGGGGGCCAACCTCTGCACCTTTAATTTATTGCAAGGGACGGAATATTTCCCCGACCTGACCGACTCGGTGCTTTTTTTGGAAGACGACGGGACGTCAAATGCCGTGACATTTGACCGCGACCTGCAATCCTTGATTCACCTATCCGATTTTAAAAAGGTCAAAGGGTTGGTGATCGGCCGGTTCCAGAAATCGAGTAAAATGGCCAGCGATTTATTGACGAAAATAATAAAGTCTAAAAAAGAATTAGACAATCTTCCGGTTGTTACCAATGTTGACTTCGGCCACTCCGACCCGAAAATAACCTTTCCCGTAGGAGGAGAAGTAAGAATTGACGGCAAAAGAATTGGAATAATCAAACACTAAAGAAACAGGAAAGAAAAAATTGCCGCAGAAACTCCAAGCAAAGCTCCGCCGACCACGTCGCTCGTCCAGTGCTCACCCAGACTCACCCGAGAAACCAGCATCACGACGTTGAATAAAATCAGGGTGGCACTTAGGAAAATTTTCAGGGGCAATTTTAACTTAGACTTGAATATCAGATAAAAGAAGGCGAGGGAAATAAAAACCGTTCGCATGGCGTGCCCCGAAGGGTAAGATGAGCCCGGTTGAACGTAGGAGGAAGGGAATAAAAACTCGAGATTATAACGGAAAAACTGAAAAGGAGGGCCGGGGTGATGAACGAGCGCTTTGCCAAAAAGCTCAATGACGTGGGCGCCGGCAAAAGGAATAAATACCAAAAGAGAAATAACTTTTTTTCTCAAGAGTGCGATCAAAAAAATCAACCCGGCCAGAATTTCAAAACTTCCGATCAGGCTAAAACTCGATAAAAACGAATCGTATTGTTTTGGCAGGTTGTCCTGGAGGCGAACCGTGGTGTTAAAATCAATTTGGTTGAAAACGTCTTCTTTGACTAGATAAGTAAAGACGGCAAAAGATATCAGGAATATCACACTGATCGCGACCCAAATAATTTTTTTTCTCATTCAAACTCAATTTTAACAAAACTTTCATGGTAAAATAGAAGCTGAAACGGAGCGTAGCTCAGATGGCTAGAGCGCAGCGTTTGGGACGCTGAGGTCGCGAGTTCAAGTCCCGCCGCTCCGACTTGAAAAAAATATTTTTTGTCATTCTTGTCGGTCTGATGATTTTTGCCTTTTTTTCTTCGAAAAAAACCTCGCCGTTTTTAGAATATAACCTGAACGGAAAAACGTATCAGTTGATGACTGCCGAGACTTCTTCAGAGTGGGCGAAGGGGCTGATGGATTATAAAAGCAAAAAAGAATTAAACGGCGCCGACGGCATGATTTTCATTTTCCCCGACCGCGACTATCGTCAATTCTGGAACCAAAACACCTACCTCGACCTCGACGTCTATTGGCTAGATGGAGAAAAAGTAACTGGGAAATCATTTTTACCGTCTATTACAAAAAACAAGGAAGTAGTCGTAGTCGAGTCAAACGCCAAGGCGGACAAGGTAGTGGAAATCGTCAGGTAGTTACTTCTTAATTGCCTCGATTGCCGGTAGGGTTCCTTTCTCAATATATTCCAGCATGGCGCCGCCCCCGGTTGAGATGTGGGTAATCTTATCGAGGTATTCTTTCTTGGAAATCGCCGCCAGGGTGTCGCCGCCGCCGACGATTTTTACCGCCTTGCCATTTTCCGTGATCGAGTAGTAAACGAAATCGGTTCCATTCCTGAAGCTTTGATTTTCAAAATAGCCGACCGGTCCGTTCCAAATAATCGTTCTGGCCTGGGCGATGACGTTGCCGAAACAGGCCTGGGTTTCCGGGCCGATATCAAAGATGGACTTGCCCTTGGGTATGCTGTTTATCTTGGCCGTTTCGATATTTTTGAAATCTTTGTCGGCGACGATGGCGTCGACCGGCAACTCCAGAATGGCGCGATTTTTTTTGGAGAGGGACAAAATTTTTCTAGCCGCCTCGACCGCCTCGTATTCACAGAAGCTGCCGCCGATGTCTACGCCCTGGGCACAAAGAAAGGTATTGGCGAGGCCGCCGCCGACCAAGATATAGTCGGAAATCTGTATCAGCTTGTCAATGACGCTGGCCTTGGTCGAAACCTTGGCTCCGCCAATAATTGTCACGAGCGGGCGGTGGGGACTGTCGACGACGCGCGATATCGTTTCGAGCTCTTTTTTCAGAAGGAGGCCGCCGTAGGAGGGGAGAAATTTGGGAGTCCCGACGAGCGAGGTGTCGGAGCGGTGGGAAACGCCAAAGGCGTCATTCACGTAAACGTCTGCCATCGAGGCCAACTCCTTGGCAAACAGGGTGGAATAGTCTTTTTCCTTGGGGAAAAATCGGATATTTTCTAAAACGATGAATTTCTTTTTCGACCTTTTTACGTCGTCCGGAGTCTTGCACAAGACAATTTCTTCTTTCGGAAAATATTCTTTGAGTCTGGTGACGACTTTTGAGAGAGAATATTTGGGGTCGATCACTCCCTTGGGGCGACCGAGGTGGGAGACGACGATGAGCCGATTGCCGTTTTTTAAAAGATGATTTATCGTCGGAATCACCTGCCTTATTCTTACGTCGTCGGAGATGGCAAAGCTTTTATTTAAGGAAACGTTGAAATCGACGCGGAGGAGGACGGCCTTGTTTTTAATGTCGACCTCGTCGATGTAGGTGACTTTAGACATATTGCGATAAGAGTTCGACCAAATCGACTAACCTGGACGAGTAGCCCCACTCGTTGTCGTACCAACCAAAAACCTTGACCAAATTGCCGTTTATAACCTTGGTATAGTTGGCGTCAAAAACGCATGAATAGGGGGAGCCGATATAGTCGGAAGAGACCAAAATCTTATCTTCATAGAACAAAACGTTCTTCATTTTTGCCGCGGCTTCTTTAAAAGCGCGGTTGACTTCCTCGGCGGTGGTTTGTTTTTCAACGATAGCGGAGATATCGGTGATTGACCCGACCGGCACCGGCACACGGAGTGCCATGCCGTCAATTTTTCCCGACAGGTTCGGTATCACCTTGGCGACGGCTTTGGCGGCCCCGGTCGTCGAGGGAATGATGCTACTCATAGCCGCCCGCGATCTATCCGGTTTTTTGCCGGCGTCGTCCAACATGCTTTGGCTGATGGTGACAGCGTGGACGGTTGTCAAAAATCCGCTTTGAACCGTAAAGCTATCGTTGAGGACTTTAAACATCGGCGCGGCGCAGTTGGTCGTGCACGAACACATAGAAATGACATTGTTATTTTTGAAATCAAAGCTGTCGTCGTTGACTCCGAGAACCAAGTGGGGCGTTTCTTCGTCTTTTGAGGGTGCGGAGAGGACGACTTTTTTGACCGTGCCTTTGAGGTGTTTTTCGAGGGCCGCCTTTTTCGGAAAGGCGCCGGTGGCGTCGACGACCACGTCAACGCCGTATTTGTCCCAGGGGATAACAGAGGGGTCGTCAGCGAGGAGGGTGGCAATTTTTTTGTCGCCCACCGTCAGGCCGTCGGCTACCTCTTTGACGTCGAGCCCGAACTTTCTATAGACCGAGTCATATTGAAGTAAATAAGCCATCATCGAATTCGGGGTTTTTCTCGTGTTGACGGCGACCAGGTCAAAAGAGTCGCGCGTCAAGGCAATCCGGGTGAAGGTCCGGCCGATTCGACCGAAACCATTTAAGCCGACTTTAATTTTCTTCATTTGTAAAAATGGTGATGGGTAGTGATATATCTAATAGTACCCGATAGGCCGCGAATAACCAAGGAGTGGGTAATAATAGTTTTTTGTCTGAAGACAACGCCTTGGAGGATAGGCCCGTCGACGACTCCGGTCGCGGTAAAGGTCAACTCGCGCCCGCGGGCTAAGTCGTCGGCATTAAAAATCTTTTTCAGGTCTTCGACTCCGGCCTTTTTTATCTTCGGAATGTCTTCGTCTTTTTTCGGCTTGAAGCGGGCGAGAAGCTGGCCGCCCAGAATTTTCATCGCCACGGCAGCCAAAACCGCCTCGGTCGAGCCCCCAACACCCATCAACATGTCGATGCCGCTCTCCGGCTGACAGGTGGCAATCCCGGCGGCGACGTCGCCGTCGGTAATCAACCGAACCCTCGCTCCGGTCGACCTGATTTGCCTGATCAATTCTTCGTGGCGGGGCCGGTCCAGAACTATTACCGTCATCTCTTCGACTGCTTTGCCCAATGCCTTGGCGGACTTCTTGACGTTTTCGCCAACGGGGGCGTCGAGGTCGATCGCTCCCGCGGCGGCCGGCCCGACGCCGATCTTTTCCATGTAGGTATCCGGAGCGTGGAGGAGAGATCCTTTGGCACCCATGGCGATCACCGCCATGGCGTTATACCTTCCGTGGGCGACGCTGTCGGTGCACTCCAAGGGGTCAACGGCGATGTCCATATATGCGCCGCCATTTCCCTTGCCCAGTTTTTCTCCGGTAAAAAGCATTGGCGCTTCGTCTTTTTCTCCCTCGCCAATGACGACCTCGGCCTGAAAGTCGATGTTATTGAAGCGGTCTCGCATTGCGGTGACGGCGGCGCCGTCGGCGGCTTTTTTATCTCCGCGCCCGATCCAGCGGGCGGCCTCGATGGCGGCGGCTTCCGTCACCCGAACAAATTCCAAAGCAAGGTTTCTGTCCATATTTGTCTTTGTTAGGTGTTTATTATAGAATAATTCTACTTTATAAATTTTAACAATTGTTGTTATGGAAAACAATCTCAGGGAAATCGCCAAGTCTCTCGTTGCTCCCCGTAAAGGAATTCTCGCCGCCGACGAAAGCGTCGGGACGATGACAAAAAGACTCGCTTCAATCGGAATGGAATCGACTTTAGAAAACCGCTCGCTCTGGAGGGAAATTATGGTCAAGGCGGAAGGAATCGAAAACTATGTCTCCGGCGTCATCCTTTTTGACGAAACGATGAGGCAACCGATGACCGACGGAAAAAGTTTGGTGGAAGCCTTCAAATCCAAAGGCATCCACCCGGGGATAAAGGTCGACAAGGGGACGGTCAAGTTCAACAAGAATGAGGAAACCTTTACCCAGGGGCTGGACAAACTAGAGGACAGGCTAAAAGAATACAAAGAGATGGGGGCGGTCTTTGCCAAATGGCGCGCCGTCTACAAGGTGGGGGCAGGCATCCCGTCCGAGACCGCCGTCACCACCAACTCGATCGAGCTCGCCCAGTATGCTTTTCTTTGCCAAAGGGTCGGGCTGGTTCCCATCGTCGAGCCCGAGGTTTTGGTTCTTCAGGGAAGCCACGATATAGAGCAAAGCCGAAAAGTTACGGAGACGGTCTTGAAAGACGTTTTTGCCTGGTTGAAAAAATATGCGATCCAACTCGACGGCATGCTCCTGAAGCCGAATATGGTTTTGGCAGGCACGGATTCTACCAGTCAACCGACAGCTCAAGAGATTGCCCGCCTGACGGTCGAGACCTTGGAAGCCACGGTTCCGGCCGAGGTGCCGGGAATCGTTTTCCTGTCGGGGGGCCTGACCCCGGACCAGTCAACCGAATATTTGTCGGCTATGAACAAGACCTACAAAGACGCGCCTTGGCAGTTGAGCTATTCGTTCGGCCGGGCGCTCCAAGCCGAAGGACTCAAGGCCTGGGGAGGAAAACAGGAAAACGTCAAGACGGCCCAGGAAGCTTTCTTGACGAGAGCCAAGAAAGTATCGGCGGCTAGGGAATAGGGTCGTATCCGCCTCGGCTCCACGGGTGGCAGCGAATGATTCTTTTAAATCCAATCACCAAGCCCTTGGCGGCGCCGTATTTTTTTACCGCCTGGTAGGTGTAATCCGAGCACGTCGGCCGAAATCGGCAGACGGCGTCGGTGATAAAAAGCTGCTTGAATAGGGTGTTCCTGAAAAATTTGGTTTTTTGGTAGGCCTTGATCAGCCTCATAATAACGGTTTTCATACGATATAATTCTACTATGGATATCGGCCTAATCTACATTGTTTTTGCCCAACTGTTGTGGGCGACGGAGCTCATTCTGGTGAGGAAGTTTTTTCCCGGCATGAACGCCTTTTTTCTGTCAGCGGTCGGTTCGGTCATCGGGACAATATTCTATCTCCCAGGGCTTTTCATTTTCAAGGAAAAAGTCACTCCCGGCAACTGGATTATATTAATCATATATGCCTTAACCTCATGGTTTTTAGCCCAGATCTTTTTTATCTCCGGAATTCAAAGGGGTCTAAACGCCTTTACCGTCACCCTGGCGACATTGACGTTGCCAATTTTTGCCGTCATCTTGGGAATAATCTTTCTCAAGGAAACGCTGACTCTAAGGGCCGTTATAGGGGGCATTCTTATCGTCATAGGTTTTTTGATAATTTCTCTTAAATAAAATGAAAATCACCGTCATCACTCTTTTTCCCAAAATGGTTTCGGCCTTTTTTGAAGAGAGCATCGTCAAGCGCGCCGTAGAAAAGAAATTGGTCGAGATAGAAATAGTCAATCTCCGCGATTTTGCCACTGACAGTTACGGATCGGTCGACGACCGGCCTTACGGGGGCGGAGCGGGAATGGTGCTGAAGGTCGACGTCCTCCACCAGGCGATTAAAAAAGCAAAAGGCAAAAAGTCCTGGGTTGTCTTGACTTCGGCGCGGGGAAAAGTATTTAACCAGGACAGAGCAAAAAAGTTTTCCAAATTAAGCCACTTGGTAATCATCGCCGGGCACTATGAGGGAGCGGACGAGAGAGTTCTCGACTACGTCGACGAGGAAGTCTCTATTGGCGACTTTGTCATGACCGGCGGAGAGATTGCCGCCGCGGCCATTGTCGACGCCGCCGTGAGACTTCTCCCCGGGGTTTTGAAAAAGAATGACGCGACCGTGAACGAGACATTCGATATTGCCGGCCGCAAACTTTTGGAATACCCGCACTACACCAGGCCCGAGGTATACGAAGGTAAAAAAGTTCCGGCAATACTTTTGGCCGGCGACCACAAAAAAATCGAAGCTTGGCGCCTCAAAAAAGCCGAGGAACTGACCAAAAAAAGGCGCCCCAACCTCCTTGAAAAATAACTTGACTAAAACAAACAAAAGTCCTACCATTGAACTGTTACAAATTTAATATCAGTATGAAAGTAATTAAATTAGAGCCACTTACTTTCTCCGACTCTTTGATGTCGATGACGGGCATTTCCAAGAAAACCATTGAAGAACATTTAAAGCTTTACCAAGGATACGTTAAAAAATACAACGAGATCCAAGAAAAATTGGCGGCTTTAAAAGACGAAGACTATGTCAACGCCAACCAGGTTTTCTCGACCATAAGGGAATTGAAGACAGAACTGTCATTCGCCTGGGGCGGAGTCATCAATCACGAAATATATTTTGACCATCTCGGAGGCAAAGGGGGCGAACCAACGGGAGATTTGTTAAAACAAATCAAGGAAGACTTCGGGTCACTCGAGGCTTACAAAAAAGACCTGAAGGCGACAGGCATTGCCGCGCGCGGTTGGGTCTGGACGGCCTGGAATCATCGCGAAGAGAGATTGATGAATTACTTGGGCGACGCCCAAAATACCTACCCGGTCTGGAAGGCCTCGCCGATTTTGGCGCTCGACACCTATGAACACGCCTATTTTATCGACTACGGCGTCAATAGAGGAAGCTACATCGACGCCTTTTTGAACAATCTCGACTGGAAAAAAGTCGAGGAAAAATTCAATGGTGTTTGTACAGACGGCGAGTGCGACTGCTAAAATGAGCCGGAATCGGGTATAATTTTTGATATGACAAGAACCCGAATCGCGCCTTCTCCAACCGGAGAAGACCTCCACATCGGCAACCTCTATACCGCCTACATCAACTACATTTGGGCGAAGAAAAATAACGGCCAGTTTGTCGTCCGCGTCGAGGACACCGACAGGACAAGGCTGGTTGAGGGATCGGAAAAGAGAATTCTCTCAACGCTCAAAGCCTTCGGCATCGTCTACGACGAAGGGCCAGACGTCGGCGGGCCTTACGCCCCCTACCGCCAGTCCGACAGAATCGACCTTTACAAAAAATACGCCGAAGAGCTTGTCAAAAAGGGCGACGCCTATTACTGCTTCTGCTCCAAGGAAAGGTTGGATGAAGTGAGAAAAAAGCAACTGGCCGAAAAGCAGATCCCCCGATACGACCGCCACTGCCGCACTATTAAAGACGCGGAAGAAAGAATTAAAAACGGAGAAAAATATGTCGTCCGCCTGAAAGTTCCCGACGACAAGCAAATTGTCGTTAACGATTTGATCAGGGGGGAAATAAAATTCATGAGCCGTGACGTCGACGACCAGGTTATTTTGAAGTCGGACGGCTATCCGACCTACCACCTCGGCGTCGTCGTCGACGATTACCTGATGAAAATCACCCACGTCATTCGGGCCGAGGAATGGCTGCCGTCAACGCCGAAACACATTCTCCTCTATGAAGCTTTCGGCTGGGAGAAGCCGGTCTTTGCCCACGTTCCGATCTTGAGAAACGCCGACCGGTCAAAACTCTCCAAAAGGAAAAATCCGGTCTGGGCGAGCTGGTACCTGAAGCAGGGCTTTTTGCCCGAGGCGGTCCTGAATTATCTGTCCTTGATGGGTTGGTCGCACCCCAAACAAGTCGAGGTCTTTTCAAAAGAGGAATTCATTAAAGTCTTTGACTTGAAGGACGTCAAGGCGATCGGTCCAGCCTTTGACCCGGTCAAGCTCGAGTGGATGAATGGGGAGTATATAAGAAAAATGAACGACCAAGACCTGAAAGAAAAAATTAACGAATTCTACGAAAAAAAATATCCGGAAGACTTGATCGAAAAAACGACCCCTTTGATTAAAGAAAGAATAAAAAAACTCTCCGACTATTTGCCACTTTGCGAATTTTTCTTTGCCGCCCCGACAACCTACGAAGTCGACCTGAAAGATAAGAGAGATTTATTGGATAAAGTTTCCGCTGCGTTAAAATCGGTTTCCGACTGGAAGGCGGCTGCAATAGGGGAAACGATGATGAATGTTGCCAAGGAATCCGGACTCAAAACAGGAGAATTCTTCGGTCTGCTTCGAGTCGCCATAACCGGAAAAAAAATCTCACCCCCCCTAAACGAGTCGATGGAAATACTGGGCAAAGAAGAATGCCTGCGAAGATTGGCTTAATTGAGGTAAAATACGATCATGGGAATTATCGCTCAAGGAGAGTTGGTCGGAAACGCCAGGTACCGCCTTTTTAAAGCCAAACACGGGAGACTGGATTCTGTGCCGCCTCAATCGAGAACCGTAAGAATTTTTGCCGGCCTCAACGAGAAAACTGGTGAGATGTATTTTAAGCCCGCCAAACTGATTCCGTATGCCGTCTCCCTCTTAAGTAGAATTTCTCTGGCTCAAGGGCAGACTTTCGACATTGCCTTACAAAAACCCTCATTACAAACCGCCAGAAAAAGAGGAGCCTCTACTTCAGGAGTCAACATGGATAGGATCTGGAGAAGCCGGGGAGGAAGGCCGCACCTTCGTCCGCTAAAAACAGGCGGATTCGGATTTAAGACGACGGCTCAAGAAATCGCCGCTGAACGAAGACGAAAGAAACGGGAAACCCGTGATAAAATATTCTACCAAGCGCATCCTTAGTAATACGTTTCCTGCCAATGGGGGTCGGTCTCGACCGTGAGATCCAAAAAGACTTTCTTGTTGATCGCGAGCGCGATTTCTTTTCTCGCATAACTGCCGATCTCTTTTATTTTTCTTCCCCCCGCGCCTATAAGCATCTTTTTATACCTGTCATCGGTCGTCAAAATCCGCGCCTTGATATAGGTGATGCCGTTGTCGCGCTCGGCGACCTCATCCACAATCGCGGTTGTCCGGTAGGGAATTTCCTCGCCCATCATGAGGAAAACTTTTTCGCGGATCAGTTCGCTGATGAAAGTTTTGGAGTCGAGATTGATCAGAGGATAGACCAGGTCTTTCGGGATCTCTTCACTGCCTTTCTCGGGCAGGAGCTCAAAAATCTTGTCCAACAAAAGTTTGAAATGGGTTGTGTGGAGAGCGGAAATCTCAAAGACGTATTTAAATTCGTCTTCCAAGAATTTGTATTGCGGCAGGTAAGTCTTTTCCTGCAGGTCAACTTTATTGACTACCAATATTTTCGGTTTATCAATTTTTCGCACCAATCCCAAGACGCGCGCTTCCTCAAAATCTCGCTTTCTCGTGTGGTCGATCATGTAGATCACCAGGTCGACTTCTTCGCGGATTATATTCAACGTTCTCGTATTGATGGTTTTTGACAGTCGGTCCTCGGCCTTGCCGAATATTCCCGGCGTATCGACAAAAATTATCTTTCCGCGCTCCTCTTCATAGAGCGCCTTGATGGCGAACCGGGTGGTCTGCGGCTTCGGCGACGTGATCGCCACCTTTTGCCCGATCAGATTATTGACGAATGTTGACTTGCCGACGTTGGGGCGCCCCATCAGTAGCACTTTTCCGATTTTCATGCCATAATTCTAACATAGAAAAAATGAAAACTACCGACCACGACGTGATCGTTAGCATCAAAAGCGGACAGATCGACCAGTTTGAGTTTTTGGTCAAAAAGTACTCCGACCCGGTTTTCCGGTTTGTGAAACTGAAGGTAAAAAACCACGAGGACGCCGAGGACCTGGTCCAAAACGTTTTCATTTCCTTTTACAAGGCGATCGATAGGTTCGACGAGTCAAGGTCGGTCAAGCCTTATCTTTACCAAATCGTCCGCAACGAACTGAAGATGTTCTACCGATCGCACAAAACAACCCTGCCCCTAAAAGAGGAAATAGTAGGAACGACTGAAGAAATAACCGTTTTCGATCAAAACGATTTAAGAGTTCTGGACAAAACGGAAAAAGAAATCTTACTTATGGCTTATGAGGGAATCTCATATGCTGAAATCGCCGAACAATTAAAAAAGCCGTTAAATACGATAAGGTCTATAATAAGGAGAGCCAGGTTAAAAGTGAAACAAGAATATGAAAAAACTTGAAAAAAATATCATCGGCCGGGTCTATAAAATCGAGACGAAACGGACAATTTCATATTTCCTCTCCCGTCTGGTTTCTTTTCTAATCCTCGCCTTTGTCGTTTGGTTTTTGGCGTCGATTGTCCTCGATATCTTAACGGAGCAGGGGTCGTTTGACCTTTTGGAATTCATCGACGCCGACAACCTCATGGTCTTTTACCAAGAGTCGCCGAAAGAATTACTCCTGCCCTTATTTTTCGTTATAATATTTCTTGCTTACTTGATTTTCATGGTGGTAAAAAATTACGGAAAGATAAAAAACAAACTCGTTTCCATTTATAAGTTTTACAAAAAACCATGACACAGAAAGTCTTCATCCCGCTTTTGATAGTAATTGTTCTTTTGGCAGGATTATTTGTATTTGGAAGGGGGGCCAAAAAAGAAACGGCTACCATGAATGGGGTGATAACGCCGACGGTTAGAGAAGAAGAACAAGCAGTAGTGGAGGAAGAAACTGCAACGCAGGAGTCAACCTTGACGCTTGAAATAACTTCACCTCAAGACGGCGCGACCGTTTCGAGCTCGACGATTACCGTTACCGGCAAGACCGCGCCCAATATCCAGGTCTTTGTGAACGAAAAAGAATTGATCGCCGACACGGACGGCAACTTCTCGACGACAATAGAACTATTCGAAGGAGAGAATGTGATTTTCGTCGTCGCCAACAACAACGTCGGGGATTATGTCGAGCGCGAACTGACGGTTACCCTGGAGTCAACAGAGTAAAATGCAACTTTTTTAGAAATTTTGCATATCTATTAGTATGAGAAACATATTTTTGTCCGCTTTGATACTTTTTGCAGTTTTGATTTTGGCCACTCCCGCTTCTGCCAAAAACATTAGGCAGGAAATCCGTAAAGAAGCCCGCGAGGAAATCAAAGAAGAAGTAAAAGAAAGAAATCAAAGCTTATTTGATAAAATAAAAAACTTCGTCATGAAAAATCTTCGTTTTGACGCCAGAATTACCGGAACGGTTGCCGCACTCGGAGACAGTTCCATGACCGTCACCGGAACCGACGGGAAAACTTATCAGGTCAATGTTACCGGAGAGACCAAATTGGTAAGGCGCTACGGAGGATCGAGTACTTTGGCGGAATTTGCCGTCGGCAACACGGTCCACGTTTTCGGCAAGTTCACGAACGACGAAAAGACCGCGATCGACGCCAAGCTCATTAGAAACGCCTCGGTCCAAAAGAGATGGGGGGCGTTTTTCGGAGAAGTCACGGCCAAAAACAACGACAATTTTATCATCAAATCTATAAATCGCGGAAACCAAACGGTTTACTTCGGCACGGCTAAATTTGTGAACGTCAGCGAAAAAGAAATCACCTACGCCGACGTGGCCGTCGGGCACCGAGTCAGGGTGAAGGGAGTTTGGGACAACTCGACCAACACGATTACAGAAGTGGAGCATATAAAAGACTTCTCGCTGTAGTATACTTGTCTCCTCTATGGAGATAAGAAACATCGCCATTATTGCCCACGTCGACCACGGCAAAACCACCCTGGTTGACGCCATGTTGAAGCAAACCCACACTTTCAGGGACAACCAAAAAGAAATGGGCGAGACCCTGATTATGGACTCAAATGACCTCGAGCGCGAAAAAGGCATCACCATCCTCGCCAAAAACACAGCCGTCTTTTATAAAAACAGCAAGATCAATATCATCGACACGCCCGGCCACGCCGACTTCGGCGGAGAGGTCGAGCGCACCATCAACATGGCCTCGGGCGCGATCCTTCTAGTCGACGCCGCCGAGGGTCCTTTACCGCAGACAAAATTTGTTTTGAAAAAAGCCCTCGAAGCTCATCTGAAAATCATCCTCATCATCAACAAAATAGACAAAAAAGACGCCCGCCCCAAAGAAGTCAAGCACGAAGTCGAAAGTTTGTTCTTGGAGCTGGCGAGCAAAGAAAGCCACCTCCATTTCATCACCCTTTACGCGGTCGGCCGTGACGGCAAGGCGTTTTTGAAATTGCCGGATAAATATTCGCCCGACATGCCCGGTGACCTGGCCCCGCTTTTTGAAACGGTGATGAAAGAAATCCCCAACGTTGCTATAAATCAAGACAAGCCCTTCCAGCTTTTGATTTCCACCTTGGACTATGACAACTACGTCGGCAAGCTCTGCATCGGAAAAGTAACCCAAGGAACGTTAAAAAAGAACCAAAATATTACCCTGGTTCAGGAGGGCAAAGTGATAGGTAACTATAAAGCCCAAAAACTCTACACCTTTGAAGGCCTGCAGAAAAAAGAGGTAGACGAAGTGACTGCCGGTGACGTCGTTGCCATTGCCGGAATTCCGGAATTGAATATCGGGCAGACCATCACCGACCCGGCCAATCCGGTCAGTTTACCTTCAATTTACGTTGAGGAGCCGACAATCAAGATTACCATCGGCCCGAACACCTCGCCCTTTGCCGGGCGGGAGGGAAAGCTGGGGACGTCGCGCCAGATAAAAGAGAGGCTCCTCAAAGAAAAGGAAACCAATCTGGGACTGAAGATAAACGAAGACCCGACGGGGGGAAATTTTACCGTCTCCGGACGGGGCGAACTCCACCTCGCCGTTCTTGTTGAAACGATGAGGCGGGAGGGGTTTGAACTCCAAGTGTCAAAGCCGCAGGTTATCTATAAAAAAATCGACGGCGTCGAGTGCGAGCCTTACGAGGAAGTAACGATCGACTCCGACAAGCAGTTTATGGGCACCCTCACCGAGGAGTTTGGAAAAAGGCGCGGCGAGATGTTGGACATGGAAACGGCTGGAAACAACATCCGGTTGAAATACAAAATCTCCGACAACAACCTGTTGGGAATACGGAGCGTTTTGATGACAAAAACGAGAGGAACCGCGATCATGAGTACTTATTTACTGGGATATCTGCCGAAAGGAAACAAAGTCGACTCCCTAAGAAACGGGGCACTGGTGGCGGTCAAGTCCGGTGAGGCGATGACCTACGGATTGGTGAACGCCCAGGACCGGGGTAATCTTTTTGTTTCACCCGGAACCAAGATTTACGAGGGAATGGTGGTCGGGGTGGGAGCGCGCGAGTTTGACATCGAGGTCAACGTCTGTAAGGAGAAAAAATTGAGCAACAACCGTTCGGTCGGCGAGGGAACCTCCGTCCCCTTGATCCCGGCGACAATATTGAGCCTGGAGCAGTCGCTCGATTTCATCAACGAGGATGAATTCCTTGAAGTGACTCCTATTTCAATTCGCATCCGCAAGAAAGTTCTCTCTCTCACCCAACGCCGCGTCTCCAAACGCCAGGAGAATTAAGTTGAGATTTTATCCTTTTCTGACAACCTAAACACT
>CAYJKR010000009.1:0-8979 GCA_964371165.1 uncultured Gammaproteobacteria bacterium | reverse complement strand
CAAACGCCAGGAGAATTAAGTTGAGATTTTATCCTTTTCTGACAACCTAAACACTTCATTGACACATATAACATATATGTTATAGTTGATTATATATGAGTAAATATTTTAAGGATTACAGCGAATTGAGAAGAAAAGCTCTCAAAAATCCGGCAATAAAAAGGGAATACGACCTTTTAGGTCCGGAATTTGACGCTATAGAAAAAATAATTAAGCTGAGAATAAAAAGTAAAATGACCCAGGAGCAAATGGCTAGAAAACTAGGAACAAAACAATCGGGTATTTCCCGTCTTGAAAGGTCTCTAGACAATCCAACTCTCTATTCTCTTGCCAAAATTGCCTCCATCTTCGGTAAAAGACTAGTGGTTGATTTTAAATGAAGATTTTAAATCTCAATCTTCGAAAACAGGTAGCTGCCGATAAGAAGAACGCCGAGAGTCAAAACTCCCAAAACCATAATATCCGTCGCCATCCCGAACTGACTCATATTGGAGAGCGAGCCGCGCAACGCATCGACGCCATAAGTCAATGGATCCAACCGGACAATGGTCGATAAAATGCCCGGGATCCCGTCGAGCGGGAAGAGAGAACCGGACAGAAAAAACAAGGGGAGGATAAGAAAATTCATGATGAGTTGGAATCCCTGCATGTCGTCCAAGGTCGAGGCGATCGCCGTGCCGAGCGCCGTGAAAAGCAGCGAGGTCATAAACATGATGACGAGCGCGACCGGCAACATGATCAGGCTGTACGGCCTGAATCCGACCAAAAGAGTCAGGAAGAATATGATAACCCCCTGAATGGTGGCAATCGTCGCCCCTCCCAAAGTTCTCCCAAGCATGATCTCAAAACGGGAAACCGGCGCGACCAAGGTTTCCTTCAAAAAGCCGAACTGCCTGTCCCAAATCAACTCAATCCCGGAGAAGATCGCGGTAAACAATATTCCTTGGGCAATCACTCCCGGCGCCAGGAAGTTGATATAGTTGCCTCCACCGGCTTTTTCAAAAATTGGCCCCAACCCGAACCCCAGCGCGACCAAAAACAACAGCGGTTGTCCCAATGAACCGATGATTCGCGAACGGGAGCGAACATACCTCTTGAGCTGCCTCAACCATAGAATATATATAGTGCTCATCTCCGTTTGCCTCCTCTCCACATCCGTCTCATCATTCTCATGTGATCCTGATTGGTGAATTCTTCCTCCCTGATCTGGTGTCCGGTCAATTTCAGGAACGCCTCTTCAAGCGACTTGGTTTTTGTTTGTTTTTTCAGCTGCCTTGACGTCCCTTGGGTGATGATTTTGCCGTGGTCGATGACGGCGATTCTTTGTGCTATCTTTTCCGCCTCTTCCATGTAGTGGGTAGTGAAGAAAATAGTAATTCCTTCTTTTTTATTCAGGTTTTTCACGTACTTCCACATCTGGTTTCTGGTTTGCGGGTCAAGTCCAATAGTGGGCTCGTCGAGAAAAAATATCTTCGGGTGGTGCAGTAGCCCTCGGGCGATCTCGAGACGTCGCCTCATCCCTCCGGAAAATGTCTTGACGAGCGAATCCTTCCTGTCCCAAAGATCGACGATCCGAAGGAGCTCCTCGATCCTTTTTATCATGAGATTTCTTTCCACCTTGTACAAGACGCCGTGGAATTCCATGTTTTCGTAGGCGGTCAGCTCGTCGTCGAGTGAGGGATCCTGGAAGACGATGCCGAATGAAGCTCGTGCCTCGTGCTGTCTTTTCACGGGGTCAAAACCGTTGAGCATAATTTGTCCCGATGTCGGGTGGAGTAGCGTCGTCAGCATCTTGATTGTCGTCGTCTTGCCGGCGCCGTTTGGCCCCAAAAAAGCAAAAATCTCACCCGCCTCAACGTTAAAGGAGATGTTGTCAACCGCGGTAAAGTCGCCGAATTTTCTCGTCAATTTTTTAACCGTTATCGCCTTTTTCATATTTTTCCTCTGTCATCCCGAACTTGTTCCCTCTGTCATCCTGAGCTTGTCGAAGGATCTAATGAAGTATTTATTATACTCTCCGAGAATAAAAATCAAGGATGAATTATTCCCCCAAGTATATGATCATGGAGTACATGAGGACGATCCCGGCTATAAACGGTATGACCTGCGACCAGCGTCTTTGTTCCCGGTAGTCTTTGTGCAAATGGGGGATCAAATCTGATCCGGCGATATATATAAATATTCCCGATGAAAAAGAGAGGAGAAACGGCAGCCCTCCCGCGATCGAAGAGAGGAAATAAAAACTCATCACTCCTCCCGCAATCGCCGTGACGGCCGACAGCAAATTAACCAGTAGCGCCTCGGCTTTCGTCAACCCCGAGTGAATCAGGATACTGAAATCGGCAATCTCCTGGGGTATCTCGTGGGCGGCAATCGCGATTGTCGTTATTACTCCGAGCTCCGGGCTGGTAAGGAAAGTTGTTGCTATAACCACGCCGTCGATGAAGTTATGGATGGCGTCGCCCATAATGATCAAATACCGGGCCGGTTTTAATCCGTGGGTCGATTCGTGGTGGTGAAACCAGAGAAAAAACCGCTCGATAAAGAAAGACAAAAGAATTCCCAAAAACGCCGGGAAAAAAATATTATATCCCTGCCCCAACTCCTCGGCGTGCTCCAGCGCCTCCGGGAAAAGATCGAGGAAAACCGTTGTCAGAATAACTCCGGCGGCAAAAGCCACTAGGTATTGAACGACGTTTTTGTCCAATAACTTTTTCCAGACTATTGTTATTCCACCGACGAGTGATATTAAACTGACAATGACATTGGCAAGAATTATTTGTGCGAGTATATTCATTGGCAATTGGCACACAGCCCGAAAAATTCTAACGAGTGCCTCTCAATCTTGAATCCGCTTTTGTTTTTCACTTTTTCCATTAGTTCGGCTTCTTTCATCTCGATGTTTTCGACCTCTCCGCAGTTTTGGCAGATCAAGTGGTGGTGATGATCCCGTTTAACCATTTCATATCTTTTCTTTCCGTCGCCGAATTCGTATTGGTTGACCTTATTGGTTTTTGAAAGCAGTTCAAGATTGCGATAGACCGAGGCGAGGTCGACTTGGTTTTTCATTTTGGAATATATTTCCTGTGCCGTCATCGGCTTCTCATTTTTAGAGAGAGCATCTACAACCAGTTTTCGGGGCAGCGTCATTCGTTTACCGACTTTCATGTCACCATTATTGCAAATGATTTGCAATATGTCAAGGGAAAAGTTTATATAAATATAAGTAAATGGGAAAAAATGATACAATGGTAAGTAGATGAAAAATCACTTAAGTACTTCATTAGCTTATCGTAAAAAGCTATTTCTAGAAAAATTAACTACGCCAGGTGGAAAAAATAAATATAAACGCTATGTTGCTTCTCCCTTTAGATATGCGGGTGGAAAATCACTTGCGGTAGGAATGATTATCGAACTAATACCAACAAATATTAAAAGATTGATTTCTCCATTTTTAGGAGGAGGGTCTGTAGAGATTGCCGTAGCTAGGGAGTTAAATATTCCAGTAAAAGCTTTCGACATTTTTGATATTCTTATAAATTATTGGGATGTACAAATAAATAATCCTAAAGCCCTATACAATCGTTTAAAAACATTTAAACCTACTAGAGAAGAATTTAAAAAAGTCAAGACAACATTAAAAGAACATTGGCTAATTAAGAAAAAATTAAAAAAACTTGATTTGGCCGCATATTATTTTTTTAACAGTAATACCTCTTATGGCCCTCATTTTTTAGGTTGGCCCTCGAGTGTGTATTTACAAGAATCAAGGTATAAAACCATGATTGAAAAAGTCAGGGATTTTAAGGTGTCAAAACTTGAAGTTGGTTGTGAATCTTTTGAAAAAGTAATACCAAAATATAATAAAGATTTTCTTTATTGTGACCCTCCTTATTACTTAGGTGGAGATAGTAAAACTTTTATTGGAATGTACCCTCATAGAAATTTTCCGATTCATCATAAGGGTTTTAAACATGAATTGCTTAGGGATCAATTAAAAGCACATAAAGGCGGATTTATTTTATCTTATAATGACTGTGCACCTATTAGAGAATGGTATAAAGATTTTAATATGATCGCGCCAAAGTGGCAATATACATTTAGCCAAGGAGACACTAGAATTGGGATAAATAGATTAATGAATAATAATGGATCTCATATTAAGAAGTCTCATGAACTAATGATATGGAACTTACCAAAATAAGAAAAAGTCGAGCCTCATCATCAGAAATGGCCAGAATTTATAGGAAACGTGGTCATAACGATGCTGATGAATTTGCTTATGCAATTGGTTTATCTCATGGTTATCAGAATGATTTAACAGCAAAAAAAGATGTTATTGATCCATCGGGAGATGCTCATTCTGTAAAAAGCGGGGAAAAGAAATGGCAAATATTTTTATATGGGAAACAAAGATTTTTATCAGATGAGGCTTTTAGAGTAATGAATGGTATAGGAGATCTATTAGTCAAATGTATTGATTCTTTCCCTCCAACTTTTAAAGAATATCAGGAGAATAAAGACGCAGCAAAAGAGCGATTAAGAGTACCAATGAGATTATTGATGGAAAAACTTAAAGACAAAGCTAGACTTAGGGCATTTTTTAAGGCCGCAATATTTAATGCAAATCAAGTTGATTATTTAACCATAAAACATAATGGAAAATTTCATATATTTCTTAACACTGATGTACTTAACGTCATCGAAAATAATATAAACGTGGCTAATTCAATAGCGAGAACTAGAGATCAAAGGATGGAACAAAAAGTACTTTTTAAATATAAAGGTATTAACTTAGCAGAATTGGAAATGAGGAATGATAGTCTCAAGCATTACCGACAAATAAGATTCAATATGGTGAAACCCAAAATGGTACATTTGTTATTTAAAATGATTACATTAAAAAAAGAACATAATTCTTTAGTTTATGTTTATGGAAATGCTGCAAAGAAATTTGGCCGTTGGAATAAAAACTATAAATAAATTCTAATTGCCTCGGCTCGGGGAGCACAATGATCTTTTGACTATAAAAAATGTGGACAGAATTGCAACAAGAACAATAGATGTTGGAGGAAAGTTAACTATAAAAAGTGCTCTTATCTAATATTAATAGCTCTTTCTTTTTAGATTACTTCCTCTTACAAAGCTTTAAAAAAGGAGTGTAAATATCTTATTTTTAGTTTATTTTAATTAAAACTTAATAAACATTTATAAATTAGAAACGGATTTCAAAAAAATGATTAATATTTATATTAAACTCGGACAGAACATAAAGAAATTAAGAATGGAATCTTCTATGTCGGTTAATCAACTTATAAATAGAGCTAAAATAAGTAAAACAACATTAATTAATATTGAAAAAGGAATTGCAAATCCACTGTTTGGAACAATACTTAAAATTGCTAAGGCGCTTAAAGCTGATCCGTCTTTGTTATTTAAGGGTTGTTAAGGAAAATAAAGATTTTAGTGATAAAGAAACTGAAAAACTCTCAGAAGTAGAATAGAAATGTAAGAACCTCATGAGTCGTCTATTTACTCTTGCAAAGCTCTTAAAAAGGAGTATAAATATGACAAATAATATTAATGTAAGAAAACATCTATTCTATTATGATAGTAACTAAATACCCAAGAGGTTCTGAATGGAGAAAATGGGATCTACAAATTCATCCACCTGGAACAAAAATGAATGATGGGTATGCAGAGCTTAAGGGAAAAAATATTTTGGACGAATTTTGTAAAAAAGTTTACGAATCAGACGTTAAAGTTTTTGGTATAACGGACTATTTTTCTGCAGACGGTTATAAAGAATTTATTAGTAAATATAAGAGCAAGTATCCTAAATCAAAGAAAGAATTCTTTTTAAATATTGAGTTTAGACTTAATGAATCAGTTAATTCAGCATTAGAAGAGGTAAATTTGCATTTAATTTTTAATCCGACTTCAGTAGATAAGGTAAGTAATTTTCTATCAAATCTAAAAGTTATTAAGACTGGAAAAGATGAGGTGCAAATAGCGTGCTCAGATCTTCGTACAAAAAATGACTATGCAAGCGCAACAGTAACAAGAAATGATATTAATAAAGCATTTGAAGACACATTTGGAAAAAAATCAATTAGACAAAACCATTTTTTAGTTTTTGCTGCTGCAAATAACGATGGTATACGTCCAACTAGAGGTAAACAAAGAAAAGAAGTTATTACAGACGAAATAGATAAATTTAGTGACGGATTCTTTGGAGGAATAGAAAATCAAAAGCATTATTTAAATAATAAAAGGCTTGAAGACAAAAACTTACTAATTAGTAAAAAACCCGTCGTTTCTTGTAGTGATAGTCATTCCTTAGAGGATTTAGAAAATTTTTTAGGTAAAAGATTTACTGAAAATGACGAAACAGGTAAAAATATAATAACTAAGGATATATCATGGTTAAAAACCGATCCTACTTATGAAGGACTCAAACAGATACTTTATGAACCTGAACCAGGCGAAAGAGTCTGGATAGGACCCGCTCTTCCCGATCAGAAAGATGAATTTAAAGTTATACAAAAAATTAAATTCAAAAATACTAAAGATTTTCCAGAAGAAATAGAATTTAATCAAAATCTCTGTTCTATTATTGGCAGCAGATCTTCAGGTAAATCTGCATTGCTTGCTTATATTGCTCATTCCATTGATCCAATTCAAGCAAAACAAAAAAATTCAAAAGGGCCAGGTGATGGTTTTCCATGGAATAAGGTTGATTTTGATTATTGGGTCGAATGGAGTAATGGAAAGACTAGTAAAGATATTCAAGGAGAAGTGGTATATATACCTCAAAATTATTTATTTCAAATGAGTGGACAATCAGAAGAAATTAAGAAAAGAATAAAACCTGTATTAATAAATAAGCTGCCTGAATTTGATGCAAATTATAATCAGGCCGAAATAGACATAAAGAGCTACAACCAAAGGATCACTGATAAAGTTGACAGTTGGTTTAGTTTACGTGCTTTTATTGATACTCTTGAAGATAAGTTGAAAAAGTTTGGTGATAAAAAAGCTGTTAAGGGTGAAAAAAAGAGAATCGAATCCAAAATTGATGAAATCAAAAAGAAGCATAAACTTAATAAAGATGAATTAAAAAAATATCAAGAAATAAGCGCAGAAATATCAGCATATATGACAAAGATTAAAAAAATTGAAATAGATCTTCTGGTAATCGGCGATATATCAAAAGAAAGAGATTATTTTAGTTCGTTGAAATGGTTAATCACGCCTACGTTGGACAACTTACCCGAAGAACTACAAAAAATATTAATAAACAGTTTACAAGAAAACAAGAAAAATATTTTAAAAAAGGCTAATAAACAAGTATATAGATACAAGGAGTCTATAGAAAAAGAAAAGAAAGACACTGAAATTAAGATCTCAAAAATAAAAAAAGGTAACGAGGATTTAATAGAGAAATATCAGAAAAATGTTGAATTGGAACAGCTTGTCGAAAAACTTAATAGATATAAAGAAACATTAAAAAAAGTAGACGAAACCGTTACTCAAAAAGGTGAGGTTCAAGATAAATTAAAACAATACGCACAGAATATTAAATCGGAAATAGACAGAAGAAAATCTACAATAGAACAACTTAAGACAAGCATAGGGGATATTGATCAAAGTAATTTAGGAGGAATAATATTTGGTATTGAATGTGATTTCAACGAAAATGATATAGAAAAAGTTAAACGTGGTGTAAATGTGAAAGAAACAACTGATTTTGCTAAAAAATATGAGTTAGACTTCGACCATGCTAGAAAAAATCCAGCACAACTTCTAGAAGATATTTATTTAGGAAAACAAAGAGTCAATACTGGTTTTGAGAAAAAAGATATCGCTCAGGAAATCTTTTTATTAACAGAACACATTCTTTTTACCGCTGAAATGGAAGGAGATAAGATAGGTGGTTTTGCCGAATCAACTATGACTCCAGGTAAAAGAGCACTTTTTGCGCTTAGATTATTGTTAGCTGAATCTGAGGATACGTGGCCTTTACTTATAGATCAACCAGAAGATAATTTAGATAGCAGATCAATTTACGAAGATATTGTTCCTTTTTTGAAAGATAAAAAGAAAGAACGTCAAATCATCATGGTCAGTCATAACGCTAACCTTGTAATAGGATCAGATTCCGAGCAGATAATCATAGCTAACAAGCATGGAAACGATAGAAAAAACGAGGACGGTAGACAATTTAATTACTTAACTGGAAGCCTTGAGAACACAAAGCCTCAAGATAAAAATTGCAAAGACGAATTAAAACAACAAGGTATTCGCGAACATGCCTGTATCATATTAGACGGTGGAAAAGAGGCCTTTGAACAAAGAAGAAATAAATATAGTTTAAAATAATTTTTTACCACTTTTCTTGGGAGATATCACGGGGGCTAATATCCAATTCTTCTTTTGAGACACCATGCTTTAAGCCGTAATCTACCGCAGTCTTGAAATTGTCCTTTTTTAGGACAAATTTTTTCCCGGAAAAGACGACGATCAAAATATTTTGTTTCGGGTCTTCGTGATAGAGATGGGTGTAATATGGATAAATAATATTTTTGGTGAGGGATTCGGCAAGCGAGTGGACTTCCGTTTCGGGAACGCGGACTTTCAGCATCCTCGATTCTCTTTTTGCATCACCAGCGGCAAATTTGGTTTCGGAAAGAATTTGATATTTATTGATGATATCCTTATTTTTAAGAGAGTTTTCAATAACAATCCAGCGATAGAACATATATTTAATTATACGCTTCGCTGGATCCTTCGATTTAACTCAGGATGACAGACAGAAGGCTGAAATTTATTTTCTCCTCACCGCAGCTACCCCGAGGACGCCGGGGCCGGCGTGGGTGGCAAGGGCAGCCCCGATGTTTCCACGCATAATTTCACCCGCATGAAATCTTTGTATCTGATTAATGACGCGCCCTATATCTTCTTCATTCGAATCAGCGT
>CAYJKR010000008.1:31955-39475 GCA_964371165.1 uncultured Gammaproteobacteria bacterium | reverse complement strand
GTATTATCGTATTTTGTCCAGGTCAACCCGTCCGGCGAAGTGGCATAGTAAATACGATAGTTAGTACCATCGTAAGCTGAATACCACATTTTATAAGTCGAACCATCAAGAATTACTGATGCTTGGAACACCTGAGCGTCATCACCTTTTCCTGCTGTCCCTAATGGAATCCTGCCGTTAGTGCTCGTCGTATCCGAAGCACTTGGAACAGTATTATCGTATTTTGTCCAGGTCAACCCATCAGACGAGGTGGCGTAAAGAATGTAGTAGGCTGAGACACCATCCCACCCCCCATACCACATTTTGTAGGTTAATCCATCTTTAATTATTGTTGGATAGCTTGCCTGACCATCATCGGCTCTACCAGCTGACCCCAGTGGAATTCTTCCATTGGTAGAAGATGTATCAGAATTGGAAGGAACAGCATTACTATATTTGGTCCAGATTTCGTTATAGGTATAGTAGACGCCAGTGGTCGAGCCGCTGCCGTCCTCAACCGTAGCATTAGTTCCCGTCCAGTTGGTGTGGGTATTGGCATTTTCCAACGACTTCACATTGGTATTGGCAACCACAGGTTTCCAGCCCTCCCAGGTGCCGTCTGTGGAATTGTTTGATTTTCCGGAACGCGTCTGGAATCGAATCATTCCGTATGAGTCTTCATCTCCGGTCCAGCGGATCTTGTTGTATTCGGTGGCGTTAGGAGTTGCCACTTCATCGGAGATAAAAAGAGTATACGGGTAGTTAGGGGTCGAGGCAGATTGACCGGCTGGGGAGGTAGAGCCGCTGATAGCATCGGCATAATACACCGCAATCCTCCCTGAGCCTCCATTTCCACCGTTGTATCCACTAGCAAATATTCCACCCGATCCATAACTAGCGGTGACTAAGGAAGAACCAAGATTAATGGTATTGCCAACAATCTTGATCGAGCCACCAGCACCACCACCTCCTCCATGCTTCCATCCAGCACTGCCTAGGGTTCCGGCCCCTCCATTGCTTTGTATACCACCTGAGACTGTTACAGAATTAGCCGCTATATAGACGATACCGGCACCGTCTCCTCCGGTTCCGCCAGTCCCTTCTCCCGCACCGTTTCCAACTCCAGCTCCAGCTCCAGCGGAACCAAACATAAGATCGGTTAAATTAGCATCTCCATAAGTTCCACCTCCACCTCCACCTCCTGAGACGCCATAGTAGGCAGCACTGTAGTAAGGCGCTGACACACCGCCATTTCCGCTTTGATTGGTTCCACCATCGGTTCCATTGGTGGCACCACTTCCCCAACTTAAATAAGCTTCACCTCCGTAACCATAGGTTCCGTATCCACCTCCACCTCCGCCTCCAGGCATAGCTCCAGCAGTGCCGTAGCTTGAACCTCCACCTCCACCTGCGCCTCCCAGATTAGCAGTTCCATTGGATGCCGCTGATGTTGAATTGTTGCTAGCTGTATAGTATCGGCCAGCTCCACCTCCGGCTCCACAGTATGGAGTAGTAGCATTTGTGGGAGTATAACTTCCACCATTGGCGCCAGCAGTTCCATTGGTTCCACAGAAGGCCTCACCACCCTTGCCTCCTGATCCATAATCTGCCGCTCCGGCTCCTCCAATATACCCCTTAGCATTTGCATGTATCGTTCCATTGACGGCCACGGCTCCTGTTGCCCTGAAAAACATCACTCCTCCTTCGCCGGCACCGTTGTTGACAGCACCTGTTGGCGCCACCCAGGCGTCGGGATAGAAGTTGATTGAGGCATTGACAGTCACGGTCGTGTAGTTGGGAACCCTCTGGAGCATGACCGCCTGGGCGGTTGTGCCCACGCCAACATTGGTATCATCAGATGCTCCGCCACCGTAGTACTTTGTTTTACTGGTCGTGAAGGTGACCACATTGGAGGCAATACTCTGAACCGTCAAAGTTTCAAAGTTGCCGACATTGCCAAACGCCGTATTGGTTCCCCGGAGATTAATCAACAACACCTCGTCTCCAACGGCAAGACACCCTGTTGAGGGAGCGCTTTCCAAAGTAGCCGTTGTACTGGTTAACCCGGTGACCGAATAGTTGACGGCGTCTCCTCCGTCGACACAGCTTCTTCCTGAAATTAAATTCATTACGTTAATGGAGCTATTGGAGGAGACAGTGATGGCGCCGTCGGCGCCGGTTCCGGGGTTGATGTCCGGAAGTTGGGATACGCTGGTTTGGGCGATATCGGCCCGGTTACTTTTGATGTTGTCAAGATTTGTTTCGGTGATATTGAGCCTGCCCGAAGTGTAATAATTGATGTCTTTAACGTTTCGGACCCGGTCGGCGTCTATGGTGACGCTCCCGCTTGCGTTAGTTAAGGCAATTCTGATTGCCGAAAGAACCGGGGTATTGGCAGTATTGGTTGTAGTCATGATCGCCCGGTACTGGATGTAGTTATTGGCGGTTGAAGTAATCGTTGAACCACCCGTAGTGGTCAAATAACTTTCGGCCTTGATATTATCAAAGTAAATGACTGCGCTATTTTGAGTACTGGTTATTCTTAATTTGGTCACTCCATCCCTTGAAGTTCCGGTGACGTCGGAAATATCCCAGTAGACTTTTTGCCAAGTGTCAATGGCATTGATAGTGACCGTTTCTTCCTGTTCGGTGCCGGCAGCTTCCCCAAAACCGATTTTGATCGAATTACCGGCTAAAGTTGAACGTACCCACAAAGTAATATATTGATAGCTTGAGATATCGGTGGAAGCAATGGTTATTTCGGCATAGCCGTTGGCAGCAGTTGCGGTTCCTTTAGTCAGATTTCCGCTGGTTGATTCGTCTTCATCCTCAAAATAATTAATATTGCGAGTAACGTCTCCGTCGGCCACAGTCATATTGGTGCCGGTAAAGTCCGTATGGGTATTGGCGGTTTGCAAAGTAGTTGAAGAAGTGATTGGTTTCCAGCCTTCCCATGAGCCGTCGGTAGAGTCAGATGTATTTCCGGAGCGGGTCTGAAACTGAATTTCTGTGCCGGAGGCTAAGGTTTCTGTCCAGGAAATATTGGAGAACGCCGTTGCTCCTGGTACCGGAATTTCCTCGCCGACAAAGAGAGCATAGGTGTTGTACTCCAAAGTATTGGAGTCGTAAGTAGGGGACGTTGTCCCTGAAATAGAAGTCGAGTAATACACCGCAATCCTCCCGTTTCCGCCCGCCCCACCGTTGTATCCACTACCTGGTCCGCCACCTGTACCAGTTCCACCTACCCCGTTGCTGGCGGTAACTAGGGATGAGCCCAGATTAAGAGTATTACCAACAATCTTAACTGATCCTCCAGCACCGCCTCCACCGCCGTGGGCCCAAGAACCGCTTCCATTGGTTCCGGCCCCTCCATTGCTTTGTATACCACCTGAGACTGTTACAGAATTAGCCGCTATATAGACGATACCGGCACCGTCTCCTCCGGTTCCGCCAGTCCCTTCTCCCGCACCGTTTCCAACTCCAGCTCCAGCTCCAGCGGAACCAAACATAAGATCGGTTAAATTAGCATCTCCATAAGTTCCACCTCCACCTCCACCTCCTGAGACGCCATAGTAGGCAGCACTGTAGTAAGGCGCTGACACACCGCCATTTCCGCTTTGATTGGTTCCACCATCGGTTCCATTGGTGGCACCACTTCCCCAACTTAAATAAGCTTCACCTCCGTAACCATAGGTTCCGTATCCACCTCCACCTCCGCCTCCAGGCATAGCTCCAGCAGTGCCGTAGCTTGAACCTCCACCTCCACCTGCGCCTCCCAGATTAGCAGTTCCATTGGATGCCGCTGATGTTGAATTGTTGCTAGCTGTATAGTATCGGCCAGCTCCACCTCCGGCTCCACAGTATGGAGTAGTAGCATTTGTGGGAGTATAACTTCCACCATTGGCGCCAGCAGTTCCATTGGTTCCACAGAAGGCCTCACCACCAATGCCTCCCGCACCATATGAAGTTGAGCCAGCTCCTCCAATATATCCTTTGGCATTGGCGTTGATGGTGGTTGAGGCAGCTACAGATACAGTGCCGGTAGCCCTAAAGAACATGATGCCGCCTTCGCCGGCGCCGGCAGCCGATGTTTCGGTATTTGCGTCAGCCGAGCCGGAAGGAGCAGTCCATTCGCTGGGGGTTAAATCGGTGTTGGCGGTTGAGACTGCTACACTGGTGTAGTTGGGTACCCGTTGTAACATGACTGTTTGATTGCTGGTGCCTAAACCAATATTGGTATCGTCACTCGCCCCATCGCCGTAGTATTTGGTTTTCGAGGTGGTAAAGGTGACGACGTTGGTTGAGATGGAAGAAACTCTTAAAGTTTCATAGTTGCCGACGTTACCAAAAGCCGAGCCAGTACCGCGCAAGTTGATTAAAAGAACTTCATCTCCGGCGGCAAGACAACTACTGGACGGGCTTTGTTCCAAAGTGGCAGTAGTGGGGGCTAGGGCCGAAACAGAATAGTTAACCGCATCGGCACAGGTACGGCCGACTCCCGTGCTGGTGTTAATATTTGTGTCTGAAGAGAAAGTCGCGGCCCCGTCGGCGCCGTTGCCCAGGTTATTTTCGTTGTACTGGATTTGGACCTGATCGGTTTTCTTTTTATCGGTAAACGGCGGGTTAAACTCATTATCCAAATCGTGGTCAATCGTGGCATACCGCTCTTTAATGTTTTTCCAGAGTGAAGTGACGGTGTCGTAGAACCACCCGGTAAGGCCAATGTCGTTGGTGTTTTGGTTATGGGCGACTTGGATATAACTTTGGTTGGTAATATTGGCGGCAGTTGAAGAATATTTAGTCATATCAAGAGCTATGCGATGCCAAGCAGAATCGCTTCCTCTTAAAAATAGATGATCTGTCGCCGATGATCCGGCCGAATCGTTGTCATAAAAAATTGTTCCTTCCTGGGTATTGGTCGTCGAAGAAATATCGCTTGCCAGTCTAATGCTTCCGTCATTATTGATGACAAATTTTGTCACCCCCGAGGCAGACGCGGTGAAAATCGCCTGATCTCCCAACTCGTTCAAAATCGTCAACGCTTTCCCGGTAACTTGTCCCCGGACATCCAATTTTCCGACCGGAGTTTGATTGCCGATACCGACCTGACCAGTTAAATAAGCCAAAAGCGCACCGCCGGCGGTTTTAAGCGAATAAGTCCCATCCCCGAACGGGGTGCCGGAGGAGGCAGCCGGGTCGAGTCCGTAAGAAGTCTTATCAACGGGATCGGCGTCATAAAAGGCCTGGGCACCAATCGCCCCCCAGACCTCAAGTTTATAATTTACATCAGGAGTGGCGTCGTTGATTCCGACCCTTCCCTGGTCGTTGATATAAAAAGTCGGAGTACTGTCACCGGATTGGGCGTAGGCATAGAGACGGCTACCGGTGGTCGGGGAGACCGAGTAGGCAGTTGGGGCTGTAGAAAGGCCTGAATAAGTGATAGAGAAGCGAACCCAGTATTTGCCGGATACGGAATTTACCGTCGTCGTCGCCCAGTCGGAAGGAGCCGTAAAAGTAATCGCTCCGTCTTGGGTAAAAACCGATGTATTATCGGTGACGGCGAGAGTAGTCCAGGCGCCGTTGTAATATTGAGGAACAAGCACTGGTGAGCTTCCAGATAAAGCAGTGGCAATGTCAAAATATACGGTCGAAAATTTATGATCCAAGCCCAAATAAAGATAGTTGCTACTGTTTACCAAAAGAGTAAACGGCGTGCCGCTAATTGTTTTGGCTTCGGTCGTGTTGTCGGTGTAGGTGACCGAACCGTCAAAATTAAAGACCTTGTCAAAAGCGCTCGGTTTAAAAGTAGCTGTTCCGCCATCGGCCAAAAGCAGGGAAGTATTATTGGCTCCGTCGTAAACGCCAAGAAGATCGGCGACAGCGTCTTGTTGGATGGTTAATTTTTGTGACGGAGCCGCGGTTCCGATACCGACACCGCCGCCGTTGTCCAAAACCAATTGATTGCTCACTCCGTCAACATTCATCACTAAATCACCGTTGGAATTCATCTGAAAATCGGCATAGACAGTTCCATCGGTTTGTGTCAAACGGAGCTGGGGATTGTTGGCGTCCAGGACGTCGAGCTTTCGGTCGGGCCCGGTGGTGTTGATGCCGACGTTGCCATTGCCCAAAACCGTCATAAAGGTGCCGGCCGAGTCTCCAACCTGTAAGATCTCATCCGTTGCGCTTAAGTCAGCAGACGTTGTCAGGTTGAAAGCCGAGGTAGTCGTATTGCCGGCGGCCAGGCCCGACGTCAAGTTGATGCTTCCTCCGCCGGCCACCGTTCCGGTCACCGCCGTCGTCAATGTTAAGGCATTTGACGTATACCCTATGGTTCCGTCTACATAATTGGCTCCTACTCCGGATGTGCCGGTTGTTGATGAGATGTGAAGCGAAGCGGGGCCTAGAAACAAATCTTTCCATCGGGCGCTGGTTGAGCCTAAGGCATAAGTGTTATCGGTGCCGGGCAGGAAATTACCGGTCAAAGTCATAGTCCCTGCCGAAGTCAATGAAAGCACATCTGCCCCCGAAGTTTGCAGTTTCAATAAATTCCCGCCGCTGCCGGTTTTATTGATCCAGATGGAGTTGGTGTTACTCTGCGAATCGACGTCGGCCGCCGCCGGGGCCAAAGACACCGTGCCGGCATTTCTGCCCAAGCCGCCGGTGACCGCGTCGACCCTCAAGTTTTGAGTGGCGCCGGAATAGTTGTAAAGCCGGACGGTGTTGGCATCGACTTGCTGGATATAAAACGGCGAGTTAACCGGCCCGGGAGAACCAGTGGCCCATTCTCGATACCCAGTCATCACTAGACGAGCATCATCAGCATTGGTATTTAGAAAGTACTCAATGACTTGACCGTCGTCGGTGGGTACATAACCGGAATTATTGCCATAGCCCCCAGCTTCCACAGTATTTCTAAAGGCGGAGTTGGACCAGGTTGTACCGTTAGGCCTGACAGCGCTAACATTTAGCGTGGTATCGACAAGATATAGATCAACAAAAAGCCCGACAGTTAAGTTAGAGGTATTGGCCGTGGCATCAACATCAGTAAACGCCTGGGCCGTGGTAGTTGTAGAAAGAGAGATATCAGGGTTAACCCTGATATCTTTAGTGGGTCTTTCGCTCCAGCTTTGCACTTGAGGCCCGACATTAAATTGAGGCATGGTGACATAGGTGGTGGCTGAGTTGGCCGAGTGATAAATTCGCAAATCAGTGGAGGTGGTGCCAATGGTTTTACCTTCAACTCTTAAGTATTGCCACGAGCCGGTAGTGGTAGTGGTGGCCGTGCCCAAAGAAGCACTGCCGCCATTGTTGTAAAGCTCCAAGGTTACCGTACCGGCATTGGCGGTATAAACCCAGACGCCGGCGGAAACAAGAGTGGTCGAGTCATCCAATAGGTTTTCGTCGGCGTGGGCGAAGGTCTGATAAACATACTTGTTGGCCCCGGAAACGCCGTTAACAATTTTTAAGACCCGTTCGGTTTTGTCAGGAATAGATTCGCCGGTGGCGTCCTCTTCGGTTAAGGTAACGTTAGCGTCTTG
>CAYJKR010000008.1:26455-31855 GCA_964371165.1 uncultured Gammaproteobacteria bacterium | reverse complement strand
ATGGTTTTGCCGATGAAGTTGCCGCTGGTGGCCGTCGCGTTATTATCAACCCCCATGGTTTTGACGCCGCTTGCCGCTGACCCGACAGCTTCCAAATTGTAACCAACCGCCAGAGATTTTGTATCCTCATCGATCAATAATGCTCCGCCCGTTGGGACGTTGGCTGATGAGTTATAGGTTTTGATATTGGTGTCGCTATTGAGATCAATCTTGGAAACAGCCCCCAAGGTGGTTGAGTTTGTGCCCACATACATGAACTGATTGTTCCAGTCCGGCCTTGCGTCCCCAAGAGCACTTGTTCCGGTAGAGATATACCCTAGCTGCTGGTTCGCATCTGCCGCCCCGCCGCCGAGAGTGGTAGCGTGGGACTGTAACGCTCGATAACCGGTCTCGTACATGTGTTTGACCTCGTTTGCAGTCAAAGCCTTGGCGGTGACGAACGGTTCGTCGATAGTGCCGTTAAAATAGTTTGTGGCACTTCCGGCTGCAATAAGTGCCCCTATCGAGAAGTTAGAAGAAGTATCTGACATAGATCCAGACATGGCCGTAGAAGCTTCTAGCTTACCGTCGATATATAAACCTAAAACCGACCCGTTATATGATGCGACAGCATAATGCCACAATCCGTCTGTAACGCTTGTATTGCTGGTAGCAGTATAGGGGCTTATTTCTATGTGTGCCACTATTTTATTAGAACTATCTATATACATCCTATATGCACCAGATACCGAGCTGTTATATTTATTGATAATTCCTTGCTGGGCCGCAGTTGATGTCTTAAACCAGGCACCGAATGACCAAGTATTCCCACCAGAGTCAAGCTTACTGGTACCTCCACAAGCCGCATCCGTGCAAGAGAGATATTGGGTGGTACCGTTTAATGAAACTCCCGCGCCCCGGACTCCAGTTATAGCAGTAGCAGTACCATTGTTCGTCAACGTATCAGCCTTAATGGAGGCATCAGACATGGAAAGCGCCCCATTTGCCGAAAGAGGCCACATGCCGCGGATGTCCCCGACCATTTCTTCGGAAATGTAGTCTTTGGTGTAGTATTTGACGGAGCCGTTGGATTCATCGAAGCTATCGGGTGGGCTGCCCGCGGCACCGCTTTGTTTTTCCTGGATTACAGATAAACCTCCGGTCGTACCGATGTATAAAGTGTTCGAGGAGCCGTCAACAGTGGATGTTCCTGTGGTTACATTTAATGAATCAACGGTGTCGGTGTTGGCAGTTCCCAAAATAACCGGGCCGCCGGTGCTCCAACTGTTGCCGGATAGTTGGACTTGGTAAAAACCGTTTCTATATTGGGCAAGAGAGGTTTCCCCGGTTGTCCTGCCCGCCACTTTGTAATATGCGGCTACGTACTGGATTGAAGTGGTGGTGGCGTCTTCAAGGCTCATGTATAAATCGCCGTTATCAAGCAAAGAAACGTGGTTAATATCTAAGTCATCTGCGTGGTCAGAGTCGCGCAGAAAATTAGCGACTGATTGGTCTGTTTCGTTAATAACTGATGCGCCGCCGTCGGTAGCCGCGGCCACAAACTGTCTTGGACTCACCTGGCCGGTGGCGGTCCAGGTGTAGCAGTAATAAGCGTTGCTAAGATTAGTTCCTGCGGTACTGCCAAGCAAAGCAATAAAAGTGGATGCGGTAGAACGGTAAGCGGTAGAGTTTGTATTTTGGTCATTGTCGGTGCAGCTTTCGGGGCTGGTTGGAGCCGAACCGGAAGATTTCTGCCCGATGTTTGATACAGCTATTTTTGGAACGTTATTAAATTTGTATGGGAGGTTTACCGTCTCACTAATGGTGGTGGACGCAGCACCTGCAATATACCCCCAGCCGCTGACGGTGACTTCCTGGGTAGGTTGGTTGGGGATGACGGCGGCGGAGACGTCGTTGATGGTCGAGGCAACTAGGCTGGGATTTCCGTTTGCTGTTTGTCCAAGCGCTCCGTTTCTCTGGGAAATCGCTCCATTGTAGTTGTAGCTCGTTGAACCAGAATAATTGGTTCTGAAATCACGGGCAAAGTCTATGTGGTAAAGTGCTCCATCTCCAGCATTGTTATTGAGGCCTAAATAAACAGCGCCGTTAAGTGCAGTGGTTGAAGTAAATGCGTAACTACCTCCCGCATAGACCATGTTATTAGTTGCGCCAGTAAATCTCATCCAGAGCTTTTGCGTATCCGCATCGATAATATCTAAGTAAGTACTTTCTGCAATCACATAGCTTCTTTCCGGAAACTGCTGTTTGGAGGAGCGGGTGGAGGAGGCGGGCTCGACAAACCAGGAGGCGATTTTAAAGACGTCACCAGTGTTGTAAAAAGCATTGGTGAAATTAACCGAAACGCCGGTGCCGGTTAAGGTCTGGGCCGTGCCGGGAGTCATGGTGACCGCGGTCGCGGCGTTGCCGTTGTAGTCGGTCCAGTCAAAAGTCGTCGGTGATTTTATCGTAATGTATATTGTTCTCGGGTTAGACGAGTAATTGCCGGTCACTTTGACCAAACTCCCGTTATAGGCGGGGGAGAGGTTGGGGTTTTTGGGCTGGCCGGGCACGGTCGAATTTTGGGAAAATTGGGCGCTGGTCGTTGCGACATTTAAAGTCACCCCGTTGTACCAGTTGGGATCAATACCCAGTTCTACCTGCACCGCGGGGGAGGAATCTTTAATAGTTCTATCGTAATAGAAAACCTTATTGACGGTGTTTGAGCCAAGATAGGTATTACCGGCGTTGTCGGTGGTGGAGGTAGAGAGCGTTTGGCCGCCTATAAGGCCGGCTTTTTGGACGTCGGCGTTGAAGGAGGCGGTGGTGTTGGCGGAGTCGATTTTGGTGGTGTCGGTTAAGGTGTCAAAGGCCAGGCCGCGGTTTAAAAGGTTGGTGTCGGTATCGGCGCCTTCGCCGACTTTGGCGTATTGGTTGGCGTAGAGCCAGTATTCGTTGTGTTTGCTGGCTTTATCGATGGCGGCGGCGGCGGTGACCTGGGTCTGGACTTTAAAGATCATTTTTAAGTAGCCCGAACCGGCCCCGGCGGTATTGCTGACCACCCCGACCAGGCCGTCGTATTGTTTGGCCGAGGCAACGGCGCTTCCTGCCGTATCGGAAGTAAACAGGTACTCGCCTTTGGCCGCGGTGGCGGCGTTTTTGGTGGTGACTTCCACCTCGCCGCCGTAGGCGACCATACAAACATCGTTGGCGTCGCAGGCGCCGTCGCCGTCGGCGTCGTTGGTTACTCCCAAGCCGACCCCGATCACCACGCCAAAACCGGCTTTGTTGTAGGGAGTGGTCGTAGTGGTGAAGGATGAATTGTTGGACGAATCCAGAACCACCAAAGAGCGGTTAGCCACCGTTCCGCCGGATTTATTCGTGATCAACATGCTGGTGCCGTTGCCGGAGATTAAGGAGCCCGAAACATAGAGATTGCCGTCTTTGTCAAGGTAGAATTTCTCGGCGCTGTTGTTTTGGATGGATAAAAGTTTGGCGCCTTGGGTGGAGAGGGTGTTGGTCGTGTTTAAGGTGTAGCCGACGGCGGTGGCTGAATCGGCCACGGCGGATGAAAAAACTCCCGTATTTGACCAAAGATTGCCGTTGTCGTAGATTCTTATTTCGTCGGTGGCATTTGTATCCGTGTCAAATGAGAGATACGCTGCCGTAGCGTCACCGATAGTCGCCGACCCTACTTTGGCATACCCCGTTGCGCCGTCGCCTACGGTTAGACCGGGGTTGCCGGTATCGGCCACGATTAGGTCGTTGAATTTTGCGTTGCCCGAAGAGTCAACATAATATGTAGTGCCGTTGGCAAAGTAGGCGGTATTCTGGTGCATGGAAGTTCCGGCGACGTCTAGTTTATATCCCGGCGTCGTCGTCCCGATTCCCACATTCCCAGTGCCATTGGGGTTAACCAAGACATTGCCGGTTGAATTATATGTTGACGAATTACCTAAAACTAAGTCCGCCCTGTTTGTCGTGGAAATATTGCCGTTGCCATCAACAAAAGTGGACACGTTTGCCGTTGATCCAGAAATTGACGCTGTTGGCGTGCCTGAATTGATATTCAAGACCTTGAATTTGGCGCTTGTTGTCGCCGTTCCGCCAACAAAAAGATCGACCGTGGAATTTAATGGGTAGATAGAACCGTTGGCAATTGTCCATAGCGACTCACCACCTCCACCGCTTCCACAAGTCTGCCATTCCCAAGTTGCTCCCGTTGTCTCGTAGGTCAAACAATACTCGTCGGTTTGACCGGTGGTGAATATTTCGTTCGGTCCAATAGAATCATTTGGAAATACGACTTCGCCGTTCCCGGTTCCGTCGGTTGAGAGAGTAATAGAGTCGGTGGTGGCATCACCGACAGTCAAAGCAATGTTACCCGTATTAATATTTCCTCCACCCACGGTTACGTCTCCGGCAAGAACAAGATTTCCGGAAGAATCGACATAATTTGAAGTGTTAAAGAATCTTACCTGTTTTCCCGTCCCCGGAGAAATTAGAATATCACCGGTTTGTGAATCGCCGATATTGAGTTGATTAAAAGCGCGGGAGGCGATCGTTCTGGCGCCTCCGGCCAGAGTTAAATTCCCGGACACGGTCGCATTGCCGTTGACGTCAAGTTTTTCCAGGGGAGTGATGGTTCCGATTCCGACGTTGCCCCCGTTGGCGGAGGTGTCAACATAAATTCTGGTATAAGTGCTGGTACTGCCGCCGGTTCTCAAGCTGATTGCGCCCGACTCAGTCGCCTGTAAAGTAATGTCGCCCGACCCGGCCGATTGAATAGTTGTGGCATTGGCGCTTGATATTGTAAAAGTTGAAGAAGCATAAGTTGAAGCAATATCCGGGTTGCTCGCGGCAATTAGCACATTGCCGTCGGAATTGATATAAGGGACGGTTGACGTTCCAGTACCCGGTGGAAAGCCTTGCAAGGTTTCGGCATTGATGGCATAGCCGACATTGGCAATTTGCTGACGAGGAGTCATTTCGGAATCGGAGGCAACCGTGACCCCAAGATAGACATTGGCATTTTCAGAAAATATTGAAGAGTCGATTTCGCTGCCGCAGACAGCTTGGGGCGGGGTGGGGGAATAGCCCGACCCACCAATAAGAGTCGAAAAAATTCCGTCCTGATCCGGCGTCGTCGAACAGGCGCCGGCTGTATATAAAGCAGTGCCGCCGGTTGAGACGTTATAAAGCTTGTAAGTAATGTTGGTTGCGGTAGTAATTGAATTGCCGAGCGAGTCTGTCAGGCGGCCCTGAAATGACAAAAGTCTCCCGGCGCGAGTTAAAGCAGTCGGATAAGCTAGAGATGGCTGGGACTTGGCGAAAAATTGATTGTAGATTCCGGCCCCGAGCGTCGCCATGAAAACGAGAATGATTATTAGACCAATATAGTGTTGGATGCCGAGGGAAAAACGA
>CAYJKR010000008.1:0-26355 GCA_964371165.1 uncultured Gammaproteobacteria bacterium | reverse complement strand
CCAAAATGACGAAAAGAAATTGGGGCCTTGTAAAGCCTGTTTTTTAGATTCTAGACCCGTGGTTTTAGCTGATTCAAGCGAGAATTTTTGTCCTATATTACTGATTTTTTTAGCGGGATTTTCTTTTAGCCAACCTTGCGAAATACAGAAAGAACAAAATCTGCGGACTGTCGATAAGCGACGATTAATAGTTTTATGGGGGAGCTTGTTTTCGACTAAATAGCCTCGATATTCGGATAAAGTATTCGGCGTCAGAATAGTTGCTATGTCGCCGGTATCTAAAGTTGGGTGAGAGCTTAAGTAAAAATCAAGCCAACCGGCGAAATGTCTGAAGTCAGAAAGGTAATTTTTGAGAGAAATAGCGGAAATATTTTCCGCTGCCAAAAAATTTTTAAATTGGGGCTCAAGATTATACAGATTATACCCTTTTTGCATACAATTTCATAATAAAGTAACCGAGAGTTATTTGTCAAGAGGTATTTTAATAGTATTTTGATATAGTTATTAACTATTGACTGTTTAATCCTATAAGATTATTTAATTATATTTAATACAATTACCGCAAAATATTTTTACTTACCTTAATACATCAATATATATCAATAGTCTTATAGTATGATCTCACAAAAAAGATAAGATTTTTTGGAATTCTTAATTTTTTTGTAAATTTTTAAGTAAAATTTTTTATTGAAAATAATATATTTTTTTTAAAGGCGTCGGAGTTATAACTTTTTTAAATTAAAGGACAACCATTTATTGGTTTTTTTGAAAATAAATTTTTTTGAAGCTAACTTTTTCAGAGAAATGGATATTTGGCAGACAGGAATATAATCTGATAATTTCGCCTCTTTTAAATATAGATTATTTTATTGCTCCAAAGACTAGATGTGGTGTGAGGTAGATATGGTTTGCTCTACCTATAGTAATAAAAGCGATCTTAAACAGCCTTCAGAAGTTGCGTTGACAAGCATTCACATTATTGGTTATTATAAGAGAAGATGAAAAAAACTCTTCCATTCCTCCTGCTATTAACGGCTATTCTCATAGGCTTTAGTTTGTTTTTTGGGCTCTATGAAGTGAAGTTCTTCAGTAGCCGGGCCACCGTTTCACAAGCGTCTTTTTCCATCGACAACTCCTATGTCTTTATTACACCCCTTCAAGCTAGAGCTAACGGACAAGAAAAAATAAGAGTGACGGTTTTTATCCTAAACAACCAGGGATTAGGGGTTTTGGGCAAAAAAGTTTTTCTTGCCCCCGACACGGCTCTAAACATCGAATCGATTCAGGGCTTGACAGACAGCTACGGAAAAGCCTATTTTGACGTGTCGGCGAGCCGGGCCGGAGAGTACTATCTTGAGGTAAAGGCCGACGACACGGCTCTAACTCAAAAAGCCCACTTAAGCTTTAACTAGAACAGGCGGTTCTTTATAGATAGCTATTTCCTCACTGGGCAGAATCATGATGGCACGATTTTTCTTTTCCATCATCTTGAAGAAGGCCAAAGCCAGATAGATTATCTCGCCGGCGATGATTATCTCCAACAGCCTTGATTTGATGGCAGCGATAAGGAAGAGAAAGAAACGGACAATAATCATCCAAACAGGATAGATTTGGAAGTTGAGCTTTACGCTTTCTCCGGACTCCTGTTTATTGAAGTCTGTTTGGGCGAAGAGACGGAAGGATTCCGGCCTCGCCGAGGGCAGGGAAATGCTGAAATTGCCTTTGGAGTCGCTCTTGGCGGTTAAATCCGGAAAGGAAAACGCCTCAACGGGCCTGACGACAGAAATCTTAGATATTAAATCTTGGATTTTAGACTGCTTGGTAAAAACCGAAAGATTCACCTCTGAATTAGGAATGGTTTGGCCTGAAAGAACGACTTCGTCATCCATATAATAAACGTTTTTATCGAGAGATACGGTGGGCGGGATTAAGACAGGGCCGATCGAGACATTATATTTAACAGGGAAGGGCGGCAGGCAAACCGGCGAACTTATGCGTCCAAATTGATCTTTGGAGCTCAAACAGGCCTCGCGAGGCGAAAAAGGGGAGAAACGGTTTTCAAACTCAAAGTAGCCGGTTCTACTGGAGACGGTTTGATCGGAGATGCCCTGGCCATTGAAGTACACCTCGGCAGAAGGGGAAGTATAACCAAAGAGAACGAATCTATAGTCACCGATGCCAACCCAGTTCAAAACCTCATCCGATTGAACCGTTTTAATGCCGGCGACGAAATTCTGGGCAGAATTATCTTCTTTGACAAATAAATAAACCAGCTGGAAAGGAAGAATAATCAGAAAAGCAGATAAAACAAGAAAACGACGCATAAATAAAATTATATACCATAGTCTTTTTGATTGATAATCTTAACCGGGATCCGATATGCCTTATGAAACTCAGCAGCCCCTCGACTTAACCTTTCAGCCTTAAATTTTATTTCAAAAGCGTTCATTTTACCCGTCGTTTTTGATTTTTCGATCAAATCTATTTCCCCTCCACCGTAGCTTCGCCAAAAATAGTAATCATTTAATAGTCGTTTGTTTTCGGCCTCCTTAAATTTTTCGATGACGACAAAATTTTCAAACAAAGCTCCGCTATCTCGCCGTATGGCTAGATCGTTAAAATCACCAATTAAAGCATTTCTCATCCCCAGATCAATAAAGTAAGTCTTATATTTCCGGCCTATTTCTCGCCTGGGATTTCTGGAAAACGGATAAACTCTCTTAATAATAAACGATTTTTCCAAAATATCGAGATATGATACGACAGTTTTTCTATCGATTTTTAGTCGGTTGGCGAGCTCATTTTCATTGATTTCACTGCCTATTTGATAAGCAACGGCCGTTAATAGATCTTTTATCGCTTGGGGATTTCTAATTCTTTGAAAGGAAAGAATATCTTTAAACAAATAGCTCTCAATTATTTTATTTAAAAACAATATTTTATCTCGATTTATTTTTGTTAAAAACACTTCAGGATATAGACCAAATAACATTAACTTTTCAATGCTATATGCTTTTCCCTTAACCTCAATTACAGACAGGGGGTAAAGGGTGAAGTCTAAATAACGGCCAGTTAAAGGGTCGGATACTTTATTTTTTAGTTCAAAACTGGAAGAGCCGGTAGCCAGTACTTTTACTTCAAGATTGTCATAGATTATTTTCAAAGTCAACCCTGGGTTGTCTAATCTTTGTGCCTCGTCGATAAAAATAAAATCAAGATCCTGACAAAGTTTTTTTAGCTCGGTAATCGAGGTGGTATTGATTGTTCTTCTGTCTTCTTCGAAATCACAGTTAATATATAAAGTTTTTTGCTTTGAGGAAATCTTGTTTTTTATCGAATTTAAGAGAGTGGTTTTGCCTACTTGGCGAGCGCCCAGGATCAAAATGATTTTTTTCTTTTTTAAAGCATTAATTACCGGAGTTTCTATTAATCTTGGGATCATGTTCCTAATATTAATACTAATCTTAGGAATTGTCAAGCTGAAGATTGATAATTAATCTTTCCGTCTGCGAAGACTTTCTTTGAGGCGGTCGATCTCGGCCTTTTCTTTTTCCAGTTCTTGTTCCAGTGTAGTTTCTTTGACGACGAAATTCTTGTAGAGATTAGAAATGATCAGAGCCAAAATTATGAGGGTCAATAGGACCGCGACCGCGACCCGCCAAGGAAAGACCCAAACATAGATGCTGGCCTCGATTGCCTGTCCTTGGTCGCCATACGAGCCCAAAAGATTAACTTTGTACCGCCCGGCCATCCATTTGTTTCCCAATTCATTTTCGTAAGTTCTCGAGGTGTCGGGGAAGACATTTTGATCCTTGAGGCGTTTTTGGTCGATCAGGCCGCCAAACATATTGTTCAAGCTCAAAACGGCGTTTGGGGTAATGTGGTAGTCGCCACGGTTCATAATGTCGGTTTCAATTTTAATCGGCCCGTATTCAAAGAAAGCCGGGGCAAAAAAACGGGAAATCAAAGCTTTCTCCGTTACCGGCCCGGCGACTTTAATATATACCAAAGAGGCGATCCGGGAAGCGCTCAATAACCCGGCTTCTTCTCGGGCGCCCAAGGCTTGGGGCGAGGCCGGCGTTCCCTGTTCGAAAAATACGGCCACGTACCGTCCACCGGGGTGAGCATCGGCGGGAACGTCAATCGTTGTTTGTAAATCGACTTTATCGTGGGCCGGTAAAGAGGCTCGGTCATAGAATAGGCTAAACCAACGTGATGCGGCAAATCTGGTTGGAGCCTGGTCGGCATTTTCTATCAAGCGCGGCGTACCTTTATTATCCTCGACGATAAAATCGGCGGCTCGGAAAAAACCGGATACCGGGTCGTCCGACTGGTTATAGAAGCTGATATTGAGATAGGCTTTTTCTCCCGGCGCGACTTCGATCTCCTGGCGCGACGGCAAAACCATCAAAGGCAAAGACGTTTGGGCGAAGACCTTACCAAATCCAAAAATCAAAATCCCGAGTCCAAAAACGAAAAAAAGGAGCAATTTTTTTTTCATGGTTAGAACGTAGCGGTAGCAGTGTACCTTACTTTATTGAAATAATAACCGGCCGGCTGGGTGGCAGAAACATTCAGGCGGTAACACATATATGCTTGAGAAGCAGAAACAGGGCCGGCATTGGACATAATATTCTGCTTGGTTTCCGACGCTTCCTGATCGGCGAATTGACGGGCGCAAAAGTTCGTCGACGTTCCACCGCCGGTTGTAGTGCAGGGTTCCGAAGTAGAATCATATAAAAAAGAAGCGTCTGTGCCGCTAACATTTTCCAAAGAAAAACCCAATCCGTATTTTGCCGTGCTCGTCCAATAATATCCAGAACTTTCGCTACATGAGACAGCGCCACATAACGTGTCCTGAATACAGTTGGCCGCTTCGCCGGCTGCAGCGCCGGTACAGGTGACGCCATTTTTTCCCATTTGGTCATTCTCGTCGACTTTTACGTTGTAACCGGCGTCGGCATTCGTTGAAACAGTCACGGTTTGAGCCGCCTCCTGGAAAGCAGCGAAGCTGGAAATTGTCCCCCATGGTACCGACATTGCCGTTGTCGTTACGTCCGTCGTTTGTCCGCAAGTAGAGGAAGAACTAGAGACTCCGGCGACCGTCAAAGATAAAGTTTCCGAAACCGTCGCCGAAACCAAGACTCCCTCAATGACGGCTACTTTAATATTACTTTGGTCGAGGGTATTGTCCGATCCATCCCTGGTTTTTACATTAATAGTATAAACATCGGCCACTCCTTGGGTATGTCCGGTAGTAATCGGCGCAGGATTAATCAACTTGTTGGTACTGCCGACGGTAACGGTGATAGTTGATCCGGCGGCACAGGAATCGGTCGCTCGATCAATTCTTATTGTATGGTCAGTCGAAGCGTCCCCGGCGGTAATGGTTTCCGTGGCACTCCAGTTATTAGTGCAGCCGCTCGAAGCAGCAGAAACGTCACCCGCTGCCAAACTATTTAAATCGAATCCGTTTGTAGCAATGGAGGCGGCGGTGTCGGGAAAACCATCGTTGGTTTTTCCGGTGACGTCAATTGAGGGAATGGTAATCAATATATCTCCATTTGAGGGAACGGCATTGGCCAAGGTAAAGGCAATGGTGTGGGTCGAAGATTGGGTAGCGATAACCAAGTCATTGGCGCCGAGGGCGGTACCGCCTAAAGCCGGAGTAAAATTGAAATTGGTGCCATCGACAATGTTGGCGACGGTATAGGTGGCTTGGCTATAACATCCGTCCAAGTTTGCACCAGCAAAACAGAGGACGTCGTTGGGGAAAAGATGATCGGTGTCATTGTCGGCATTACCAGATGAATCTATTGTAACAACGGAAGAGCTGGCTGCGCCAGTTGCTACTCCGGCCCGATAAGAAATCCGCGAATTGCTCAAAGTGTCGGACGCGTTGGTAAAATTTGCCGTTTCACCAGGGATTAAAGAGGGAACCTTAAAAAAATAAAGATAACTCGATTGAAAAATGATAATTAAGAAAATAATTAGCTTACGAAGAACCTTTTTTTTATTTTTCATGATACACGATAATAATCCATTATGAAGATAAAATAAATATTTGTCAATAGGTAGTTATTAAAAAAACTGGCACTTTTTTAGTATTAGTTAGGGCTTTTTAAATATCTCTTGACATAATTTTTTCCGTCTGTTAAAGTGTAGCTGTATGGTAGTTAAAGAAAGACGAACGAAAATTTTGCTTTCACTCTTTTTAATTGCGGGCGTTGATTTTCCAGAAATTACCCTTGACGAAAGGCTACAAAAAGTTTTTGATCTTACCTTAAATCAAAAAACCAGAGGAACACTTTCGGGACTACTTAAGGAAGGAATGATTGAAAAAGGAGCAAAGGAAAATACATATAGATTAACCGTAAAAGGCTTTGACGAATTGTCTTTGGAATTTCCTTTCTTTCGATATTTAAAGAATACCTGGGATGGCAGATGGAGAATAATTTCTTATGAAATTCCAGAGAAAAAACGAGAAATTCGCGATCGTCTTCGCCGTGAGATGCAAGGGTGGGGGCTCGGACCTTGGCATAGATCTTTCTGGCTAACGCCCCATCCAATTATCGAAATTTTGAAAGGGCTAGTCGCTCAAAAAGAAGAAGAAAAATATATTCAAGCCTTTGAGGGTACTCCGGTTTTTGGCGACCGTGAGATTTTAATCGAAAAGGTCTGGGCTAAATCGAACCTAGACAAAACCTATCGTGAACTTTTCAAAAAGTGGCACGACATCTTGTCTGGTCAGGAAGAGAAGGTTGATAAATTAAAAAAAATAGTCGGTGAGTATATCGTCCTTCTTCGTTTGGATCCGGGTTTGCCGAAAGAACTCGTGGGCGAAAGTTGGATCGGATTTGAGGGTTGGAATATCTTCAAGGAAATTAAGTCTATTCTTTTAGGATAAATTTTATATCACCGTCTTTGTCCGTCCGTTTAATTTCTATGTTTCTGGCCTCCAAAAGGTCCAAAATTTGCCTTCTAGGATGACCATAGGGGTTATTTGACCCGACACTTATCACAGCGACCTTGGGGTCTGCTAATTTCAGGAAACTTGAAGTTAGACCGAGGGAGGAGCCGTGATGCGGAACCTTTAAAACGTCGACGTTTTTTAGTTGCAAGATGTCTTTTACACTATTTGTGCTTACTAGTTTTTGTAGAGCCGCGGGTGTTGAGTCCCCGGTAAAAATAACTTTAAAATCTTTTTCCTGGAAAAGAAAGACTAAAGACTCCTCATTGTCTTTTGAAGATTTTAGCTCTTTCGGCGGCCAAAAGAATAATATATTACTGTCGAGAATTTTAATTTTATCGCCGGCAGAGTAAAAATCAAAAAGAATACTCCGTGATTTAGCTTTTTTTTCAAACAATTCGTATGTTTTACTCGAACTCTTTGATTTTATAGTAATGAACTTACCAATTTTGTATCGGTCGACAATGTCAATGAAGCCGCCATAATGATCAGAATCTCTATGGGTAATAAAAGCCAGTTCAATTTCTTTATCCCAGAAGGGTATATATTTACCAAGACATTGGAGAACTTTGCGATTGGGCCCGGCATCAATCAATAAATTGACCTTGTTTTTTATTCTAATGTAGGTAGCATCTCCTTGTCCTACATCACAAAAAACAATTTTGGTATGCGTATCAAAAAATTGGATTAAGAAAACCATCAATACAATCAAGCTAGAAGCAAACAAAGCAAACAGCAAAGGCTTGGCCTTTATTGGTGACTCTTGCATTAAAATTGGAAAAAGGCAAAAGGTAATTGAGAGAGCTTGTCAACAATCCAAACTAAGTAAGTCAGTATGCCGTAACAAATGTAGGCCGGCGCTAGGCCAAGAAAGTAGTTTATCTTGCCCAAAATAGCCGTTAAAAATCCAAAGATCATCAAAGGAGTAATCGTCGGCGCCACCAGAAGGTTAGAAACGGGTGAAATTAAAGAAATTTGCCTAAAATAAATAAAGATTAACGGAGCGGTGAAAATCTGAGCAGCAAAAGAAACTTTCAGTTCTTTCCATAGTTGATTCTTAGATGAGGTATAACCAAAAAGAATAATTCCCAAAGTTGCTCCATAGGAGAGAAGTAGGGAAAGACTGGTCAACCACTTAGGAAAAAATATGGCAATAAAAATAATTGACAAAAAAAGCGAATAAAAAACAAAACTTTTACGTTTTTTTATAATAGCTACGTACGTTAAAATACCCATAATACCAGCACGGACAATTGGGGCTTTTGGACCTACGAATAAAATGAACAAAATTATTATTAGTATTGTTATCAATAACGATATGCGTTTGCTAAAAAAACCAGTAAAAACAGTAGTAAAACCAGCAAGTAGAGTAATATTCATTCCAGACAAGACTACGAGATGGAGCAGTCCAACAACCTTAAGTTGTTGGTAGAACTCATGGCTTGCTTTTAAATCTATCCCAAACAGGATCCCATTTAAAAGGGAAGAGTGAGGTTCGGGAAGATAATTATTAATGACAGAAGTAAAGATTTCCGGCCCAGTAACCATATCAGATTTCTATCAAATCTTCCAGCTTTTCGAGTAGATTTTCGCTGATAACCTTCCTATCTATGAGTTCTTGTAAAGCCCCATAGGGCCTATTATCAATAATTTTCTGCCCGGTGACTTTTCCGACATCCGGTAGGGTATCTAACTCCTCGAGAGTAGCATCATTCACGTTGATCTTATTAAAGACCTCAGAAGGTTTTTTTAATGAACTATTTTCTACAAAATAGCCCATACTGACTTCCCAAATCGATGGAATATAAATTTTTTCTTGATCGTCGACAATTTGAGCGAGGTTGAAATTCCTGGCAAAAAATTCCTTATCGGCCGCCTCCGATAACCCACCCGCTAGGTCGACCAGGTTTTTAACCCTTGATGAACTCGAGGCTTCATAGAGGCCCGGATTATTAACTGATCCAGAGACATCAACAAAGATTTTGTCGGAATCTTCTAGGACTTTTTCCGATTGTTCGGCGATATTTTTTTCCTTTGGGCCTTGTTTGCTTTGCTGGAAGACAATAAGCGACGTAATGGCAATAATTAAGGAAATCGACATCAAAATGATTTCAAACCAGTATTTTTTTAATTTTTTAAATAGTTTTTTCGTCTTTATAAACATTAATGACTTTATAAGCGTTATGGACTAATTTGTCTATGGACTATATGCTACAAATGGAGTTTTCAGACTACTGGGTCAATCTTCTTCTTTAGAACTATACTTTCGGGTAATAAAGACTGTAGCAGCAATAGTTATAATCAATCCAATGGCAATCTTGAAGGGAAAGGCGAAAAATGTTGTCGATCCAAATATAGTCGGCGAGTTTTCCCCGAAGCCAATAGTGGCAGTTAAGTTATATTTGCCAACAAAAAATCCGTTAATCACGAGGCTGGTTGGTTCTAGGTCCTTGGCCTTGGAGGCTAAATCAGCCGAAGGAGTAGCTTCAACCAACCGCTCCGATTGAGAAAGGATATTTTTCGGAATAATATCATATTCGGCCGTGGCCCCAAAAATTCCCCGAAGAGCGATATTACCTTCCGGTTTAATCATATTGCTTCCCTTATTTTCTACATATAGTACGACCGGAATTTTATCGAAACTGTCAAAAATTTTGGTCTTGGTCGAAACATCAAATCGGCCTATTTTAGGCTGAATATCAATGACGCCGGAGTCGGTGACGGTGATTAAAATGTTTGAAGCAATCGTAGCCCTGGCCCCAGAAGAGGTTACTCCTTCCAACGTCTCGGCCCGCTCGGTTTGAGCGAGTAATGAATAGTAATAATCCCCATTGGGTGCCCCGTCAGGAATTCTTATCCTCAACAACAGCTGTTGACTCTTGCCGGTTTCAATAAAAAACGGTTGGCCGAGCTGCAGGTCGGCGTTGTCGAGAGAGAAGCGGACCGGGCCGGTCGCCTCAGCTTTTAGTTTTATATTCCCTAAATTATCGAGCGGCTCGAAATTAACTACTTTTGAATTGAGAAAGACAGGATCGCCATTATTTCTCAAGGTATAGGCGATCATGATTGATTTTCCCGGTTTCATTACCGCCTCGATGATGGGAGGAGTGATGGAAAGCGAAACTTGTTGGGCAAAAACCGTTGGTACAGTCATTCCGAAGAGAAATAAAACAACGACAAACAACTTTATAAAATATGAGCATCGTTTCATATTAAAATCCTGGTGTTGCCACAAAATTAACGACCGTTTGATAACTTCCTAAAGGTTGTAATGACGATATATTCGACTTAAATGTCAGGGTCGCTTGACGGTCTTGACCGACATTATTGCTCGACATGACAACCTGTGGTGATTCCACCGCCGTTCTATCCGGAAACGGGCGAAAATATGAGGAAGAAATAAAATCGGCCGGAATGTCGTTACCAGCCATGTTGTAGCCAAATCCGTAGGCACTAGTTGAGGTCCAAAGCTTGGCGAGAGACTCGGTACAGGTATCGGCTCCGCCGTTACAACTGGTGTCGGGGATAGAATTGGCGCCAGACAAGGTTTCGAGCGGCCCGATTTCTTCGGCGGTGACCTGGTATTGGCCGGCCGAACCAAAACCAACCGTCAAAACCGTGGCTGCTGTCGAGGGCGTATTGGGAACTAGAGTGCCAAGGTCGATATTAATGTCGGAGACGGAAAACTCAAAAGGAATAATAGAATGGATATATTGGAAACCCGCCTTGACGACGTATCCGGTTGACGAAAATTGTCCGGCGGCGGTTTGTCCGATCGTGTCGGATAGTTTGTACCCCGACGACGACTTGTCGCCGGAAGCCGAATTGACATTGGCCGAGTCGATGTGAAAACGAGAGGAGTCCATATCAAGAGCCTGGACCGTCCCGGTAAAGAAGAGAGCCAGTAAGAGGGTACTAACTACTTTTTTCATACTTCTCGATCAATTTTTCCATCCGAGACACAGATTTTTTAATAATTCCGAGCTGCTGGTCGCCCATAAAGTTATCGACCGCCTCTTTTATAGTCCTCAGATGATTTTTGATCATCAAGGACATAAATAAAAAGGTATCTTCCTGAGTTTTGGCATTTTTTTCCTTCAGGCGCTCGTTTTTAACCGTTTCCTGGCCCATATACATGGCAAACGGAGTAATAAATCCTAGAGAAATAATCGGCAGAACGGTTTTAAAATCCTGGCTTGGCGGCAGCCCGAGAAGGAAAAAGATAATCAAGGCTAACGTTGTGGTAATCGATATTACCGGCTCCAACAGCAGGCTCAAAGAAAAAAGTAAAAAGTAAATCAAAAAGAAAAACGGCGATTGTAACCCGCCCGTGGTATTGATTATGCCCAGAATTATCAAGGTAAAAATGACCGATTCTAGAAGCCTCGACGAAGAGCCGCTTTTGATAACATATTTTTTAATCGAGTATAAAACAACAAACAAACCGGCCGATATCTGCAAGTCGTATTGGGAGAGCGAGGTACGGGGATAGACGAAGCCGAGGACGATGGCAAAAATTAGAATTAAAGAATGAATTATTTCTTTGCTCATAATATAAATATACAGAATTTTGTGTTACAATATCCAAGTTATGGATGCAAAAAATATCAAACCCCAGATAGGAGCCCAAGTCCTTGAGGAACTGAAAAAAGTCACTTGGCCGAGCCGCCGGGAAACGATTAGGCTGACCTTGGTGGTAATAGGAGTTTCCTTGATAATCGGACTATATATAGGTATAATAGATATTCTTTTGACCAAGGGGCTTGAATTTATCACTAAATTCAGATAAACTCCCACTTTTATGAACCAGGACGAAGTCAATAAAGAACAAAAAGAGGCGCTCAAATCGGACGTTCCGGTTAATCCGGAGGCCAAATGGTATGTGATTCATATCCAAACGAGCTATGAACAGAGAGTCAAAAACGCTCTCGTTCAGAGGATAAAATCTCTCGGAGTCGAGGACAAGATCTTTGACGTCGTCATTCCGACGCGCGAAGTGGTCGTCGTCAAAAAGGGTAAAAAAACCAAGGCGACCGAAAAAGTATTCCCGGGCTACATTCTCGTCAAGATGATTCTCGACGACGACTCGTGGCTTGTCGTTCGCACCACCGAAGGCGTCACCGGATTTGTCGGTGCCGGCCTCAAACCAACGCCTATATCGGATCGCGAGGTTGAGGCGATCATGAAGTTTGTCGAGCAAGAACAACCCAAATTTAAGGCTAAATTCTCGGTGGGGGAGGCGGTTAAAATTACCGAGGGACCTTTTGCCGACTTTTTAGGGACGATCGAGGCAATCGACGAAGAAAGAGGAAAAGTGAAAGTCCTCGTTTCTATTTTTGACCGAGAAACACCGGTCGAGCTGGATTTTTTACAAGTGGCTAAACTCTAATATGGCAAAGAAAATTAAAACAATCGTAAAACTAAATCTTCCTGCTGGAGAAGCGACCCCGGCGCCACCGGTTGGACCGGCCCTGGGCCAACACGGGATTCCAATCATGGACTTTATCAAGGAATATAACGCCCGAACCAGCAAGCAAAAAGGCCAAATTATTCCGGCGGTGATTACTGTTTATGAGGACAGAAGTTTCACGTTTGTAACAAAGCTGCCTCCGGTTGCCGCGATGATTAAGAAAACGATTACCCTCGAGAAGGGATCGGGCAAGCCCAATACGGAAAAAGTCGGCAAATTGTCTAAAGTACAGATAGAAACGATCGCCAAAGAAAAAATGGGCGACCTGAACGCCAATGACATCGACGCCGCCAAAAAAATTGTCGCCGGGACGGCCCGGTCGATGGGAGTCGACGTTGAAAATTAACAAACTCAAATGGGAAAAGTAAAAACTAGATTATTGGGAATGGAAGAAATCGAAGAAAAACAGAAAAAAGAACAAAAAGAAAAAGCCAAAGAAAAGAAAATGGCTAAAAAAACGGAAAAAAAACCCGCCGTTGCCGAAACTAAAGAAGTCAAAGAAGAAAAAAAGGAAGTTAAGATTAAAAAGGCAAAAAAAGTCACCGTCAAGCCGAAGGGAAAGAAATATAACGAGGTGAAGAAACTGGTCGATCCGACAAAATCGTACTCGCTTAAGGACGCCGTAACACTCTTAAAAAAGATGAAAACGACCAAATTTGACGCCGCGTTCGAACTCCATTTCGTCGTTGATGAGACCGGCCTTAAAGGTGAGCTTCAACTACCCCATTCGACCGGAAAATCGGTAAAGGTTGCCGTCGTTGACGACAAAGTCTTGGACAAACTGGAGCAGGGTAAAATCGACTTTGACATACTAGTAACCCACCCTTCCTTTATGCCCCGCCTGGCAAAATTTGCCAAAATTCTCGGGCCCCGCGGCTTGATGCCCAATCCCAAAGCGGGGACGATTTCTCCAAAACCCGAAGAAGTGGTTAAAAAATTCGAAGGCGGCCTTTTAAGGTGGAAAACCGAGCCAAAATTCCCCTTGATTCACCAGATGATCGGAAAAGAATCGTTGTCGGAGGAGAAGCTTGTAGACAATGCCAACAAATTTATCGAAGCGGTGGGATTAAAACACATTCAGAAAGCGTATATTAAATCGACGATGAGTCCTTCAATAAAATTGGAGATCAAATCTTAAATCTTCTTTTGGCGAGATCGACGATCAAATCGGTGGCGTCCTCAATCATCAAATTTGGCCCGGTACGAATTACCAAATCGTAATGGTGGGCTTTTTTTTGGTCGTGATTGAATAGGGTCTCGACAAACTTTTTTCTCTCCTCGTCCGACTGGTCAATTCTTCGAACGGCCTCGGCCCGGCTAATTCCTTCATAGGTCATCTCCCAAGCAATTCTTTGGCTCATTTCGCAGATAACCCTGATTTTTAGGGCGTGGGGAAAGATAAAATTGGCTCCGCGACCAAGAACGATGGCGTAACCCCTCTGCCCGATTAGGGAAAGAACCTTTACGAGGTGTTTGTAATATCCCGACATCGTTAAAAATCTTCGGCCAAATATTTCCGTCACCAATTCGTCCACGAGCGGAATCCTTTTTTCGTCGATCGACTCTACCAGTTTTTTTTCGAGGTGGGCCTCCTTGGCAATCTCGTCGACAATCTCTTTGTCGTAGACCCTCCATTTAGTTCCCAACCTTTTGGCCACCAAATTCGCTATGGCCTTGCCGCCGCTACCCATCTCCCGGGAGATGGCAATGATAGGCGGAGGGCCTTTAAAGGGCGTTTTTTGAGGAAGAAAAAGCGAATGGAGATTTTTTTGTATCAACTCGTACAGCCTTTTCATGGAACAAATTATATCACCACGAGCACGGGCTGTCATGTTATCATATTTTTATGGACAAATTGGGTCGGCTGGTCTTGCAAACGAGCGAATTTTGGCTGTATTTGTCGCAAAGTCAAAAAGACTTAATCCGCGAAGGCCAATACTTAATGGAAGACATCATCAAAGACCAGGCTTATGAATTCAAAGACTATTCTTTTTTAATTTTTCCGTTTGCCAAAGCTTACGAGGGATTTCTGAAACAGCTTTTTAAAGACATAGGATTTATCAGTCGCCTCGATTATATTTCAGATCATTTGAGGCTAGGAAAGTTAATGTCTCCTAATTTAATCGGCCGATTGGGAGAGAAATCGCTTTTTAGAAAAATAGAAGAAAAAGAAGGCAGAGAATTGGCCGAAAAAATCTGGGATATTTGGAAGGAAGGACGCAATCAAATTTTTCACTACTTTCCCCACAACTTAAAGGCAGTCTCGTTTGACGAGGCGTCGGAAATTATCAACGAAATATTAAAAGTAATGGAAGAATCCTATGAAAGGCTTAAAACAAAATCAAGTTGACGATTTTCTAAAACGATACGGGTTAAATGTCATTTCAGAGCCTCCCAAAAAGAGTATATTCGTAAAATTTATTGAACAATTTAATAACTTTTTGACCCTCCTGCTTATTATTGCGGCAATTTTTTCTATTTTCCTCGGCGAAAACGTCGACGGAATTTTGATTTTGGCGATCGTCGTTTTGAATGCTTTTTTTGGTCTTTACCAGGAGGCAAAAGCCGAAGAATCTCTCAAAGCCTTAAAAGAAATGACGATAACAAAGGTTCGGGTAATTCGCGACGGGGTTGAACAAGAAATCGATAGCAAATATTTGGTCCCCGGAGACACAGTTTATTTGGAAGAGGGGGTAAAAGTTCCGGCCGACGGACAAATAATAGAAACGATTAACTTAGAAATTAACGAGGCGGCCTTGACCGGCGAGTCTCTCGCGGTAGGAAAAAAATTAAAAGAGGAAGTCTACTCGGGAACTATTGTCGCCCGAGGACGCGGCTTAATGAGGGTGATTTTGACGGGGGATTCCACCAAATTTGGTACGATCGCAAAAAATCTGTCAACAATAGAAGAAGGCGCTACTCCGCTCCAGAAAAAACTTTCCGACCTAACCAGATTTATTGGCATAGGGGGGATAGCCTTATCTATTTTGGTCTTTCTCGTTTCTTTGTTTGAGGGGTCGGGATATTTTCCAGCCTTTCTTTTGTCGGTTTCTTTGGCGGTTGCCGTTGTCCCGGAGGGATTACCGGCCGTGATGACGATAACCTTGGCCATCGGTATGAAAAAAATGGCCGGAAAAAAGGCAATTTTACGCCGGCTCTCGGCGATAGAAGCCCTCGGAAGCATAACGTTGATTGCGACCGACAAAACGGGGACGCTGACGACGAACAAAATGCAAGTTAAGGAAATCTTCCTCAATAACGAAGTAATGGCCGATCCAAAAAAGAGCGACGCCCTAGATCTTTTACTCCTAGACAGCATTCTCTGTTCGACTGCCTCCTTAGTCTATGTTCATGATCACGGCCGCTGGGACGTTTTGGGTGACCCGACCGAAGGCGCCCTTCTTTATTTGGCCCAAAGAAAAGGAATTGATATTGAAAAGGAAAGAAAGAAATGGCGCCTTTTGAATGAGGAACCTTTTAACAGCGTCACCAAGATAATGACGGTTACGGTAGAGAACAAGAAGAAGTTTATTTTCAGCAAGGGCGCGCCGGAATCTATTCTTGCCCGAAGCAATAAAATATTATTGGCAGGGAAAGTAGAGAAATTGACTCCGGCAATCCGTCGCAAACTTGAAAAACAGGTTTCGGCGTGGGCGGCCGAAGGGTTAAGGGTCTTGGCCTTTAACTACAACGACGGAATATTTTTAGGCATGTTGGCGATCCACGACGCCCCCCGGCCCGAAGTAAAAGAAGCCATAGAAACGGCCAAAAAAGCGGGTATAAAAATCATGATGGTAACGGGGGACAACGAAAAAACTGCCGAAGCGGTCGGAGTAGTGACCGGCCTCATTCAAGAAGGGGACGAGATCATGATCGGCGACCAAATCGAGAAATATTCCGACGCCGAGCTGCTAAAAATCCTGCCAAAAGTGAAAATTTTTGCCCGGACCAATCCATTTCAAAAGCACCGGATCGTGAAACTCTATCAAAAACTGGGCGAAATCGTCGCCGTAACGGGGGACGGGGTGAACGACGCGATTGCCTTAAAACAGGCCGACGTTGGGGTGGCAATGGGGCTCGTCGGCACCGACGTTGCCAGGGAAACCGCCGACATGGTCATAACCGACGACAACTTTGCCACCATCGTGACGGCGATCGAGGAAGGCCGCGGGATCATCAACAACATTAAAAACGCGATCAAATATCTCCTTTCTTGCAATGTTTCCGAGGCGATTGCCTTAATCATTGGCTTGATTTTAGGACTACCGACCCTGTTTTATCCGATCCAGCTTCTATATATAAATCTGGTGACCGACGGTTTGCCCGCCTTAATGCTCTCTTTTTCGCCGCGCCACCCGAACTTGATGGGCCAGTCGCCGGAAAAGGAAATGGTCCTTCTTAAAAAGCGGGACCAGACCTACATATCGCTAGTCGGCCTCGTCGGGGCGGTACTCGTGATCATTTCATATTTTGTTTATAGCCGGTGGTTAAATCTTGGGCTCGGAGCCACGGCCGCCTTTTCCGTCTTGACCATGATCCAGTCATTTGTTTTTATTGACCTTTGGTTGAGTCACCGACATATCAAGGATAATCTTCCCAGTCTATTCTCGCCGTTATTTCTATTGGCGTTTCTCATTCCTTTAGTTTTTCAATTTATCATTTTGAGCCACGAAGTCTCGGCGGGTTTTTTCAAAATTTCTTCGGTAACGGTTACGACATATTTACAGTTCGTTCTAATTTCGTTTATTGTTCTTCTGGGAATAAGAGGCGTCAAGAGGATCGTCCGGCTTTGACGATGGCTTCGGCATCGATTTCTTCGTAATGGAGAAGCTGCGACGGGCTCCCCGACATAGGAGTTTTTTTTACCGCCAAGTGGTTAAATCTAATACCCAAGGAGCCGACGGCTTCGCCGAGTCCACCGTACGGATAATGGTCCTCGACAACAATTATTTTCTTGGCCGTCTTGGCCAATTTGAGGAGCCTTTTTTCATCGAGGGGTTTAACCGAATATAGGTCGACCACGGTCGCCCCGACTCCTTCTGCAGCCAATATTTTTTGTGCCTTTATCGCCTCGTGCAAGGTAACACCGGCGGCGATTATAAGAGCCGATGAGGCGACTTCTGGGGGATGAACCTTTAATCCGCCGACCTCAAACTTTTCTTTCTCGTCGTAAATGATTGGCATTTTTTCGCGGGTCGTCCGCAAATAAAAGATGCCTTTTTCCTTGGCCATAATCTGAACCATTTTTTTGGTAGAAATAGCGTCTGAAGGATAAAAAACGCGGCTGTTCAGGATGCTCCTCATCATACTGATGTCTTCCAGGCCCATTTGGGATGAGCCGTCCTGCCCGATTGAAACGCCGGCGTGGGAACCGCAAATTTTTATATTCGCCTCGGAATACTGGGCCATCCTTATCTGGTCAAACGCCCTGGTTAAAAACGCCGAAAAAGTCGCCAAAAACGGGACGCGCCCAACCTTTGAAAGGCCAACGGCGACGCTAACCATATTTTGCTCGGCGATGAACATCTGGAAGAATCGGTCGGGGAACTGGCCCCGGAATTTATTTTCGTAGGTCGAGTTGCCCACTTCGGCGTCTAAGACGACAACCTTGGGATTGGTTTTCCCGAGTTCAACCAGGGCGTCGCCGTATGCCTCGCGAGTTGAATAATTATTATTTTTCATAGACTTTGCCGTGCCAACCTTCCTTGTTTTCCAAGTCGGGTACGCCTTTGCCTTTGACGGTTTTGGCAATTATCATGGTTGGTTTGTCTTCGGAAACATTTTTAAACGCCTGATAGACTTCGTCGAGATTGTGGCCGTCTCCAACGACAATTGTTTTCCATCCGAATGAGGAGATTCTTTTCGAATATTCGTCGACGTCCCAGCCGAGCATGGTCTGGCCGTTTTGGCCGAGTCGGTTGACGTCGATGATGCCGACAAGAGAGCCCAGATTATAATAAGAGGCGATTTGAATCGCTTCCCAGACCTGCCCCTCGGCCATTTCGCTGTCGCCCAGGAGGACCCAGGTCCGGGCTCCTCCGATGGCCATGCCGACGCCGACGGACAGCCCCTGACCGAGGCTTCCGGTGGCAACGTCAACACTCGGAAAGCGGGGCGTCGGGTGGCCTTCCAAGCGGCTGCCAAACTTTCTTAAAGACAAGAGTTCTTTTTTAGAAATAATTCCTAGGGCGTGATACAATGAATAAAGAAGTGGAGCGGCGTGTCCTTTTGACAAGATAAAACGGTCGCTTTTTTTGTAAAAACCGCCGAAAAAGAGAGTCACCATGAGTTCGACGGCGGAAAGGGAAGAAGTCGGGTGGCCGCTGCCCGCGGCAGCCGTTGAAGTTAAAATATCGGAACGGATAGACCGACACAACGTTTCCAGTTTTTTTCCGTTCATATAAATATTATACATGCATATCAAGCCAAGAGAACCAATAGGTTCGAGCGAACCTCCTAATTTTAATGAAATAAAAGGAAATATTTACAAACTCGTCAGTTTTGACCCAGGGTTAAATAGAGTAGCTAGTTTTAAACCTCCTCGTAGAGAAATCATTTTAAAAAAAGAGCCAGTAGAGGTTTTAAATAGGGCGTCTTTCATCGCCGAAACTTTGGAAAAATTAGAAAGCGATCCGACCGCCAAAGCGGCGTTTTTGACTCTAGATTTGTCAGACATGCACTTTGCCGACAAAGCCGGCGCGGGAGATTTTGTCTTAAATATATTTACGAGAACGTTGAAGGAAGCCCTGCTCGGTTTTCGATTGGATAAAAATCTCGAGCTCGATCGGGCCGACTTAAAGGTATGTCGCTATGGAGGAGACGAATTTTCTATTTCGCTTGTGGGCCAATACGACGACAAGATGATCGAGGAACTAAGAAAAGACATAGAAAAGAAATATAGGTATGGTAGGTTGATGGGCTACTTTAAAAAAGGTCTGAGAGGAGACGACCCTATTGTTGAAGAACCAATCAGGCTTAAAGAAAAGGAAAAAGGAAGAACGATTGACGTGGTGGAGAGACCAAAAAAACTCGAGGAGCAAATAATCTTTGACCAATTTTTGAAAAAGGGGCACATACTGACGCCCATCCAGATAAAAACAGCCCAAAGGACGCCCGAACTACTGGAATTTGGAAACACACCCATAGAACCAACCTACCCGAAAACAGCCACTACGATTAAAGAAAAACTTGACTATTTGAACACAAGATTTCCTCGTCTTCGAGGCGAGATCGCCACTTTACTAGGAAATGAATTCAATGATATTCAAAGAGAAGAGATAATCCATTTTTTAGAAGGCCGCCTTTTTGATAAATTATTTTCCAATATTGTCTATTCGGCGCCCGAGTTTTTTGAAAGACTCGGTAGTTATAAGGATATTTACTGCTTTGACCTAAAGTTTATTCGTGAAATGAACGACATCGTCAGTTATCCGGAAGCCGATATGGCCATAGTCAGTCTTTATAAATTAATAACCGATAAACTCACTCCGGACTTGATGCCGTTCGTCGACATCGGAAGACGCGGAGGTACGTTTTTTGTTGGCGCAAAAAGAAGTTTATCGGCGCCGATTTCCGCTCGTGACAGGATTGACTCTGCCCTAGATAAAATCTACTCTCTGCCATTGAGCATTCGAGGAAAACAGATTAATTTAGATCTAGGAATAAATTCTTCTAATAGAGACAGAGCTTTTACCACCGAAGAATTCAGCAATATATTGGAAGGGGCAGAAGCTAATTTTTACAGAAAAATTGCCAACCACCTCGTTAAAAAGAAATCAGATGGTCGGACAACCAATCTTGAATATATCTTCAGCGACAGAGATTTTAAAAGTGGGAAAGAAGAATTAAATCCCTACGACGCCTTTATTCAAGAATTTTTTATTTCCAAACGCTCTTTAATGAGAGCGAATAAAATGCTCAAAGAAATCGGGTCAGGAGAGCTATTTAAAAGCAGCGTTTTTAATGAACTGCGAGTCGTTATGAATAAAATATATAACTACGGTTATAGAATGAAAGAACAAGATAAGCCAATCGATCAGAGAGAACTGCTCGGAGAAATTCAAGAAGCGTTAAAATAAACATATGAATATATCCTCGCTATTTAACCCAATGTCGATTGCCATAGTTGGTGCCTCGCACGAAAAACACAAAATCGGTTACTTGGTAGCAAAAAATCTAATAGCGCAGGGCTACCGAGGAAAAATATTTTTGGTCAACAATAAATTCGAGGGAGAAATACTAGGCCGCCCTGTTTATAAATCTCTGACCGAAGTCAAAGAAAAAATAGATTTGGTCGCTTTTGCCGTTCCGGTCGGCGCCTTGTTTCCGATTATTCATGAAGCGTCGCAGTTGGGAATAGATAATTTTGTTGTTTACGCCGCCGGATTCAAAGAAACCGGGCGGGATGGGGCGATCCTCGAGCAAACCCTCAAAGATAGGGCCAATAGCCATAAGATGAGGATCTTGGGGCCAAACTGCATCGGTTATGTTAACACGAAAGATTCAATCAACCTTACTTTTCTAAAAAATATCGTGCCTACCGGCAACATCGGCTTTATTTCCCAGTCGGGGGCGATCGGTTCGGCTTTGACCGACTACTTTCTCGCCCACAAAAACCTTGGTTTTTCCCATTTTGTAAGCCTAGGAAACAAAACCATCATTAACGAAAGCGACTGCTTGGATTTTTTGGCCGATGACAAAGATACCGAAGTCATCGCCATGTACTTGGAGGACGTTGCCGACGGAGAGCGATTCAAAAAAACCTTGACCCGGGTAACCAAGAAAAAGCCGGTGATAGTAATCAAGTCGGGCCGTTCCCTCGAGGGCGGACGAGCAGCCGTTTCCCACACAGGAGGCATGATAGGGGACGACGCCGTCTATTCGGCGGTTTTCAAACAGTGCGGGGCAATTAGGGCCGAAGATTACAGCGAATTTTTGACCCTCCTCAAGATTTTCAGTTACAAAAAGTTGCCCCTGTCTTCTTCTATTCTCGTTTTGTCCAATGCCGGAGGCGCCGGAGTGATGCTCACGGATAAGATCATCAATAATAGACTATCCTTGAAAACAATCTCGGAGGAGTTGAAAAACGAAATTACCAGCTCATTTGAAGGCATCAAAAAAATCACCGTCCACAATCCGATAGACCTTTTAGGGGACGCCTCCGCCTTTGACTACGAGAGAGTCATAAAAACTACGGTCGACGAAAAAGAAATAGGAGCGATTATTGTTCTTTTAACACCCCAGGCCAATACCCAGATCAAAGAAACCGCGGAAGTTTTGGCTAAAATGCAAGGCCGTTTCAAAGAGCCGATCTACCCGATATTTATGGGAAAAAAGTCTATGGCGGGAATCGGGCGATTTTTTGAAGAAGAGAAAATCGTCGGCTTCGCCAATTTTGACTATTTGACGGGCGCGATCAAGAAAATCATCGATTATCAAAATTATTTAAACAGGGAAGAAACTACTTATATGCCAAAGATCGATGTCCGATTGTCAAAAAAAACCAGCTTTGATTTATCAGAATCGCTAGACGTTGTTAAAAACCTCGGAATCGACACGGCCGAATTCCATAAAGTCGAATCGATCGGGGATATCGAGGCCATTGCCGACAAAATATCGTATCCGGTGGTTGTCAAGGTTTCTTCGGCCGACGTCATTCATAAAACTGAAGTTGGGGGAGTAATTGTTGACATAAAGACAAAAGAGGAACTAAGAAAGAGTTACGAAAAATTGTCGAAGATCGCCAAAACCGTTGTCGTTCAAGAAATGATCAAAGGGGAAGAGTTGATATTGGGGGCGAAGCGCGATCCAAAATTCGGCGTCGTTGTCGGATTAGGCCTAGGAGGAGTTTATACCGAGCTCTTGAAAGAGATCGCTTTTCGAATTTACCCTTTTTCGTATGAGGAATTCAAGCGGATGGTCGAGGAAACCAAAGCGTCGAAGCTATTTATAGGATTTCGGGGTAAGAAACCGATCAACCAAAGAAAAATCTACGAGACCTTATGCCTCCTCAGTCGTTTCATGGAGGCGAACGAAAAGGTCAAAGAGGTGGAAATAAATCCGTTCATGGCATCGGAGTCGAAAATAATTGCCGTTGACGCGAGAATAGTAGCCTGATATAATCATTTTTATCATGAAAAATATAGGTGCTGGAAATGGCTTTTTTTACACATACTCCTGCTTAGGCGGGGGTGGTTGTGATTGTTAAATAAAAAAAGCAAACACCAACCCCGCGAAGGCGGGGTTTTTTGATATATGGGACCAAATAAAATAAATTGTAATTTCTTCTACGTCTATCCTGCATATCGCGGGGGATTGTTTTAATGCTTAAATATTAAAATTTTATACCCCGCACGAAGCGGGGTTTTTTATTAAGGATTTTATTTAAATCAAATATGAATAAAGAAATTGTGATTGCCGGGCCATGCGCAGCCGAATCAAGAAACCAAATATTAGGGAGTGTTGTCGGCTTGCAAGAACATGGAATACATATCATGCGTGCTAGCCTCTGGAAGCCTAGGACTAGACCCGGATTTGAAGGAGTCGGATTAGTTGGAATTCCATGGTTGGCGGAAGCTACAAAATTGGGAATTACTGTAGGAACAGAAGTTCTATTACCAAGTCATGTCAGTGAGGTAGTTAAAGGAATTACTGCTGAAGGCAATCCTAAAAACATACTTTTGTGGTTAGGATCAAGAAACCAAAATCATAGGTTACAACGGGAAATTGCCAGAACAATGCTTGGAGAAACGTCTGATAACGTGAAGTTAATGATAAAAAATCAACCATGGCGAGATGAAGCGCATTGGTTGGGAATTGTAGATCACGTAACAGACGCAGGATTTCCACTAGATCGGATAATACTCTGTCATCGAGGTTTTTCCCCTGGTTGGTCCGAAAATCAAGGAGGATTAAGAAACCTACCAGATTGGGATATGGCAATGAAAGTTAAGGAAATAACCGGTCTACCAATGATTATCGACCCTTCTCATATTGGTGGAAGTGTAGATAACGTCATCCGTATAGTTAATGAGGCTAAAAAATTTACATTTGACGGATTGATAATAGAGGCACACCCTGATCCAACCGTTGCTAAAACAGACGCTAAACAACAATTATCTATGAGTCAATTAGGCAATTTATTAAAAACAATATGAGTAATGAAAATATAATCAGGATTGAAAATAAAGGATACCCGATTCTCGTCGGTATGGGAATTTTGGGACAAATTTATAAATTATTACCTATTGAAAAATATTTCCGGTTGGCTATCTTGAGTGATAGTAACGTTCAATCGCACTGGTCTAATAAGTTGGTTACTGGTCTCAATAGATCAGATGTTGGTCAAATATTAGTTCCAAGTGGTGAACAATCAAAATCGGTAAATGAATCCGAAAGGATTTGGATAAAAATGCTTGAATTGGGTTTTGATAGGCATTCCCTACTTGTGAATTTAGGGGGTGGCGTTATTGGTGACCTAGGAGCTTTTGTAGCCTCGACTTTTATGAGAGGTATTGATTTTTTGCAGGTTCCCACATCGCTTTTAGCCATGGTGGATGCAAGCGTTGGAGGAAAAACAAGCATTAATGTTGGCGGTGTAAAAAATAGCGTCGGGGTTTTCCAGGAGCCAATTGGTGTGATTGCCGACGTCGATACGCTTGAAACTTTACCAAAAAGAGAGTTGGTTTCGGGCTTTGCTGAAATAATAAAACACGGAATTATTGCTGACAAAGATCATTTCAATATGGCAATTTCTAAAAAACCTGAAGAATTTTCAAAAAAAGAATTAATGAAATTAATAGCCGATTCTATAAAAATAAAGCTAAGAATTGTTAAACAAGATCCTCATGAAAAAAAAGGACCGCGCAAAGCACTTAATTTAGGTCATACGATAGGTCATGGAGTTGAATCATTAAGTTTAAAGACGAGTAGCCCCTTATTACACGGTGAGGCAGTTGCAATTGGAATGATCGCTGAAAGTAAATTAGCAGAATTAATGGGTCTGCTACCAATTGAGGACTTTGTGTCTATAGAAAAAGCAATAAGCCAGGTTGGCTTACCGACTAGGATAGTCAATATGCAGGTTGAAGATACCCAAAAGTTAATGGCTTCTGATAAGAAAAATAAATTTGGAGATATTTTATGGAGTCTTCCTGAAAGAATTGGATCGGTAAAGTTTGATATTAAAGTGCCTGAAGAATTAGTAGTTGAGGCAATAAAATATATATCCCTATGAAAGTTGTTGAAATTCCAGGTTCAAAAAGTTTAACGAATCGAGCTTTAATTATAACCAGTCTTACTAATGGAAAAGGTATCATTACCGGTCATTCAAAAAGTATTGATAGTCTTGCTTTAATTAACGCTTTAAAAAAACTTGGTATTAAAATTTCTGAAAAGCCAAATACGTTAATAATTATTGGTAATGGAGGGAAATTTAAACCTTTTAATGGTGTAATTGATGTTGGTAATGCTGGGACAACGATGAGATTTTTGGCATCGTTAGTTAAATTAGTTCCAGGAAGTATCGTCCTCAAAGGCTCAACAAGAATGAGTAAACGTCCTCTAAAAGAGTTAACAGATACATTACAAAAAATTGACACAGGAAGAGTATCTATAAAAGGTAATATCAGTAGCCAATTTATCAGTTCCTTGTTAATGATCGCTCCCTTTTTGAAAAAAGGTTTAATTATCAATGTAACAGGTAAATTAGTTTCTAAGCCATATGTTGATATGACGATTGATTTAATGGAAAAATTTGGAGTTAGAACAATCAACAAACAATACAGAAAATTTGTTACGGAAAAAGGTCAAAAATATTCAGTAGTTGATTATAAGGTTGAAGGAGACGCTTCCGGTGCCTCATATTTTTGGGGAATCGCGGCGGTTACAGGACAATCAATTAGGGTAAAAAATATTAACCCTTTATCAAAACAGGGAGACATCAGGTTTCCTGAATTATTGGAAAAAATGGGCTGTCAAGTTAGGAAAAATATTAAAGATTGTTGGATTGAGGTTAAAGGACCGAAAACGCTTAGAGGAATTAATACAAATATGAATGTTATGCCGGATACGGCCCAGACTTTAACTGTAGTAGCCGCTTTTGCAAAAGGTAAAACAAAAATTACTGGTTTAAAAACTTTAAAAATTAAAGAAACCGATAGATTATTAGCGCTTAAGAATGAATTAACCAAGATGGGCATAAAAGTATTGACAACAGATGATTCAATTACGGTTTCTGGCGGGAATCCAAAGAATACGGTTATAGAAACATATGGAGATCACCGAATGGCGATGGCGTTTGCCGTTGCTAAATCAAAAATACCAGAATTAGTAATTAAAAATCCAAAGGTTGTCGATAAGTCTTTTCCGGAATTTTGGAAGATTTTTAAACAAATATGAAAATAATATTAATCGGTTTTATGGGAAGCGGAAAAACAACGGTCGGACGTTTATTGGCAAAAAAATTGAATTTTGATTTTGTTGAAATGGATAAATTAATAATTGGCCAACAAGGAAAAACCATTAATCAAATTTTTAATGAGGTTGGTGAAGAGGGGTTTAGATTGTTAGAATCACAAATTTCAAAAGATTTAAGAAAAAAAGAAAACGTTGTTATTTCAACTGGTGGAGGCGTAGTAATAAATAAAATTAATACTGACAATCTAAAAAAAAACGGGACAATAGTTTTTTTAAAAACAAGTTTTTCTGAAATTAAGAAAAGGTTAAAGCACGTTGCAGATCGGCCGTTATTTAGAAATCTAAAATCTGCCGAAGCATTATTTAATATCAGGCAAAATTTATATACAGAATCTGCAGATTTAGTAGTTAATACCGATGGTAAGTCGGTCGAAAGGATAACCAATGAAATTATCAGCCAAAACTAAAATTTGTTTGATTATCGGCGATCCGGTTGAAC
>CAYJKR010000007.1:4077-41438 GCA_964371165.1 uncultured Gammaproteobacteria bacterium | reverse complement strand
CCGTATGTTTTGACGATAGAAGACACGGCACTATCTAGGTCGGAAGCGTTAACGGTAGTTCCCTTGAGTTTGAGCATTTTCACGGAAATTCTTCGCAGTAACCGCCTCAGGAAATATCCTCTCTCCTTATTGGACGGCAGAACGCCGGCCTTGATCAAGAGAACGGCCGCTTTCAAATGGTCGGCGATCACCCTCATTTTTTGTTTATCCGACTCCTCACTGTAAGTTCGATTGGAAACGGTTTCCATCGCCGAAATTATCGAGGAATATAAGTCGGTCGAAAAAACATCGGGATTATCCTGAAGGGCGGCGAGAATTCTCTCGAGACCTCCACCGAAGTCGACATTTTTTTTCGGAAGTTCTTCAAATCCCTTTTCGGTTTTTTTGTATTGCATGAAAACTGAATTGCCGATTTCGAGAAATCGTCCGCAGTCACAGTTCGGGTGGCATTCGTTCCCGTATATTTTGTCGTGGGGGACTGAGGTAAATTCATAGAATACTTCAGAATCAGGCCCGCCCGGCTCGCCGACAGGCATCGCATCGGGAACTCCCGCCCGCGACCACCAGTTCTTATCAGGCCCGTACTTGAAAATTCTGTTTTCGGCGACTCCCAATTTTTTCCAGACCGCCATAGATTCCGCGTCTTCGGGAAGGCTGTTTTTCTTGTCGCCACTAAAAACCGTCACCGACAGTTTGTGGGGAGAAAATTGAAGTTCCTTGGTCAGAAACTCCCAAAACCAAGTCAGTTGTTCTTCTTTGAAATAATCGCCCAAGGACCAGTTGCCCATCATTTCGAAAAAAGTCGTGTGGCGGTTGTCTCCGACCTCCTCAATGTCCTGGCTCCTAAAGCACGGTTGAATGTTGTACAATCTTGTGCCCAACGGGTGCTTTTCTCCTAAAAGATAAGGAACGAGCTGTTGCATACCGGAGCCGGTAAATAAGGTGGTGGGGTCGTTCTGGGGGACGAGGGGAATGGGGGGAACTTCCTTGTGCGTTCGTTTTTGCCAGAATTTGGCGAATTTTTCCCGAAGCTCCCCGTGGAATGTTGACATAATGTAAAATTATATATTATTATGGTTATAAAAACTTCCGATACCGGAAAAATTAAAGAAATATTCAAGAAAATAAATCTTCCGCAGGCGGAGTCCCACAAAGGCCACAACGGCAAAATCATGATTATAGGGGGCTCCTCGCTTTTTCACGCCGCTTCCCTCTGGGCGGCCGAGGTCGCTTGCCACTTCGCCGACATGGTCCACTACGCCTCGACTCCGGAAAACGAAGAGATATTTCTGGCCCTGAAAAAGATTTTTAGAAACGGCATCATCGTTCCCCAAAAAGACCTGTTCCATTATGTGGCCGAAGACGACGCGATTTTGATTGGGCCGGGAATGATGCGCGAAGGAGAAGAGGGGAAAAGGGCTAAAAACCTAACCGAGGACTTGATTAAAAAATTTCCCGACAAGCGCTTTGTCTTTGACGCCGGAGCTCTCCAGATGATGGAGGCCGATTGGCTCTTAGACTTGAAACAAAAGCCGATTGTTACTCCCCACCAGAAAGAGTTTGACCAGCTGTTTGGCATTTCCGTTATCGACAAAACGCTGGAGGAAAAAGAAAAAATCGTTAAAGCCACCGCCGCCAAATACCACTGCGTTATACTGCTTAAAGCCATCGTCGACATTGTCTCCGACGGAAAGGAAAGTTACATTATAGACGGCGGCAACGCCGGCTTGACCAAAGGCGGGACGGGTGACGTCCTAAGCGGATTAGCAGTTTCCTTTTATGCCAAGCAAAACGCTTTGACTTCGGCCATCGCCGCCTCCATGACTCTAAAAATGACCGCCGAGGAGCTATTTAAGAGCAAGGGATATTGGTATAATGTAAGTGATATAATTAAAAAATTACCCGAAAAATTTAAAGAATACCGGCTATGAAAAAAGAAACGGTGATTGCGATTGTTTTCGGTTTGATCTTGGGTGGCATCGTCGCCATCGCCATCCTCTTTAAGGGCAAAGACATCGAGCTCACGAAAAATAAAGCGATCGGTCCCAAGGGGACAGAACAGGCGCTTTTGGGTGAACCTCTCAAGCAAACTCAATCTTTGGAGTTGACCAGCCCAGGCGATGACACCATCGTCGATAAAAACAGCATTGTCCTTACCGGCAAAATGGAAAAGGGCAGCTTGCTCGTTATCCAGTCTCCCATCCGTGACACGACCGTCCGCCTTACAGGAAACGATTTTAAAATTGATTTTCCTTTGGCCCTCGGCGAAAACGTCATAAAAATCGTGGCCTACCCTAAAGACAAAACCATGAGGGCGCAGGAAAAAGACTTAAAAGTTTACTATCTCGATTCCGAACTATGAAAAAAATACTGATGTATTTAATTATTTTTCTTTTTATATCTGTCGTCGCTTTTGGAGTTTCGGGTCAGGAACCGACCGCCTCCGACAGCGCAATAGACATACTGAAAGAAAAAGTCGCCGACAAAGTGGAGGAGTTGAGGCAGAAAAACAACCGGGCCATATCGGGGTTTGTCTTGTCAAATGGCAATGATTTAATCAGGATAAAAACAAATGCCGGTGAAAACTTTGAAGTCAAGCTCGACCCCGACCTGACCAAGTATTTCCAAATTACCGGGACAACCAAAAAAGAAATCGATGCCGAGGACGTTGTCGCGGACGACTACATTATCGTAACCGGAGTCGTCACCGACAAAACTGTTTCGGCCAACGCCGTTTTCATCGACGAGAACTTTCTCGTTCTAACGGGGCGCGTCAGCCAGGTCGACGGCGATAACTTTTCCTTGACGGTAGTGACTACGGCCAAGGAGGAGATCACCCTTGAAATCGAAATGTCAACCAAGCAGTCGATTCTAAATATCAAAACCGACGCCGTAGAGACGGCTGGATTTTCAAAAATCAAAGAGGGCGATACGATTCATTTTGTCGTAAAAAAGACGCCCGACATTACCGATAATACCTATACGCCAGAAAAACTATTGGTCATTCCGCAGGAGTATTTCTTAAAATAATGTTCAAATTCATCAGTCGTTTTTTCGACTTTAACCAGGGGGAAATTAACCGGCTAAAGAAGAAAGTTGAGGAAATAAATCAACTGGAAGACAAGACCCGTATCCTTAAAGACGCCGATTTTCCCAAAGAAACCAAAAAACTCAAAGAAGCCATAGATGGAGACATTTCAAAACTGGACTCCCACCTTCCTTGGGCTTATGCGCTAGTTCGCGAGGCGGCGAGAAGGAGTTTGGGGCAGCGCCATTTCGACGTCCAGATGATCGCGGCCGTAGGACTGCACGAAGGCAAGATCGCCGAGCAGAAAACCGGCGAGGGAAAAACCTTGTCGGCCACTCCGGCCCTCTATCTTAATGCCTTGACCGGTCGGGGAACTCACCTCGTGACGGTCAACGACTACTTGGCCAGGCGAGACGCCGGTTGGATGGGAGTCGTTTTCGATTTCTTAGGGCTAACCACGGCAGCGATGATTTCCGACAAGTCTTTTTTATTTGACGCCAAACACAAAGACGAAGAAGCGAGCGACTGGCGCTTGAGCCACCTCAAGCCAACGACCCGCCGCGAGGCTTATCTGGCCGACGTCACCTACGGGATAAACAGCGAGTTTGGTTTTGACTACCTGCGAGACAACATGGCACCCCAAAGCACCGACATCGTGCAAAGAGAATTCAACTACGCCATCATCGACGAGGCCGATTCGGTTTTGATCGACGAAGCTCGTACTCCCCACATAATTTCAGCCCCATATGCCGAAGACACTTCAAAATATTACCGGTATGCCACGATAGTGTCGGAGCTCAAAGAAAAAGCCGACTACATTATCGACGAGAAATTAAAAACCGCCAGCCTGACCGAGGAGGGCGTCAAGAGAATAGAGTCAATATTGGGTGTTGACAACGTCTATGAAAAAGATTTTGATACCTTGTTTCACATCGAAGCCGCTCTTAAGGCGCGCACCCTTTTTAAAATTGACCGCGACTACATCGTGAAAGAAGGCCAAGTAATCATCGTCGATGAATTTACCGGGCGCCTCCTTCAAGGTCGTCGATTCTCGGAAGGGCTGCATCAGGCAATCGAAGCCAAGGAAAACGTCGCCATCCAGAGGGAATCTAAGACTTTGGCGACGGTATCACTGCAAAACTATTTCAGGATGTACAAAAAGTTGGCCGGCATGACGGGTACGGCGGCGACCGAGGCCGAGGAATTCCACAAGATTTACAAGACCGACGTTCTGGTCGTGCCGACGAATTTGCCGATGGTCAGACGGGATGTGGCCGATATGATCTATAAAACCGAGGTGGGAAAGTTCAACGCCGTGGTTGAGGAAATCGCCAAAGCTTACAAGGCGGGCCGGCCTGTTTTAGTCGGCACCACCTCGATTGAAAAAAACGAATACCTTTCAGGCCTTTTGAATAAAAAAGGCGTTCCCCACGAGCTCTTGAATGCCAAAAATCACGAAAGGGAAGCCGCCATCATCGCCAAGGCAGGAGAAAAAAGCGCCGTCACGGTCGCCACCAATATGGCCGGCCGAGGAGTCGACATCATTTTAGGCGGAGAGCCATCGAAAGATAAAAATGGTTGGCAAAAAAAACACGACGAGGTTGTGGCATTGGGAGGGCTTTACGTTATAGGAACAGAACGCCACGAGTCGCGAAGGATAGACAATCAGTTGAGGGGTCGAAGCGGGCGCCAAGGCGACCCCGGGCAGTCGACATTTTTTGTATCTCTCGAGGACGACTTGATGAGAATTTTCGGGGGAGAACAGATTTCCAACTTGATGAGCTTTTTGAAATTCCCCGAGGACCAGCCCCTAACCCACGCCATGGTCTCGCGAGCGATCGAACAAGCCCAAGTCAAGGTGGAAGGGTTTAACTTTGACATCAGGAAGCACTTGGTCGAATTCGACGACGTCTTAAATAAACAAAGAGAAATAGTTTATACGCTGCGAAGAAAAATTGTTACCTCGGGCGATAAAGATATTAAAGGCTTGTACGAAAATGTCGAGGAAGTGTTTAGAGAAGAGATTGCCTCGCTGGTAAATACAATTTTTGCCAGCCCGGAAACGTTGACTGAGGAGGACAAGCAGAAATTAAAGCAAGAACTAAAATTGATTATCGACTTTGACGAAAAAAACTTTGACCGAAACGTAATTGATAAAAACCAGGAGAGCTTGATGACGAACTTGGTAGATAAAGTGTCAGACGAATTTAAAGCAAAAGAGAAAAAGTTTGGCGCCGGTCTTTGGAGCCAAATTATCAAGTCGATATTTTTAGGAGCCATCGATAAACACTGGATGGACCACCTGACGGCAATAGAGGACCTAAGGGAAGGAATAAATCTGCGCGGCTATGCCCAGCTTGACCCCTTGGTCGAATACAAGAATTCTGCTTACTCTATGTTTGAGAATTTGATGCGCCAGATAAACTATGAAGTGACAAGAAGACTATTTAAAGTCGAGATCCAGGTGGCGCCGGTCGAGGAGAAAAAAGAACAGGCGGTTTTCCAGTCGGCCTCGAGAATCGATCCCTTTTCCCAGAAAAAAGAGCCGGCAGAAAAACCAGCCACCCCGTCGCCGGTGACTCAAAGCCCAGCCAAAAAACCGGGAAGGAACGACCCTTGCTGGTGTGGAAAAACTGATCCTAAAACAGGAAAACCGGTTAAATACAAGAAGTGCCACTATCCTAATTAATATGTTAGAATAAATCCTAATATGAATCCAAGAACTAATCCATTGAACAACTTTTCTCCCCACGCTTGACTCCGGTAACGCTTTCTTATTATCAATTTAATTTTTAACTATGAAAATAAACAAACTGGATTTTTTGATTGCTTTCTATACGTTTGCGATCGTCGTCGCCGAGCTCATGGGAGGCAAGACTTTTCCCATTGGCCGCATTGGTAGTTTTCCCTTGAATGCAAGTGTCGCGATTTTTCTTATTCCTTTGGTTTACTCTATTAACGACATCGTCTTTGAAGTCGCCGGGAAGGAGAAGGCAAAAAGCATGGTAAGAACAGGGATAATCATGGTTTTTTTCCTGGTTCTGGTCGCGGCTTTCTTTACCGCGCTGCCGCCGTCGACGAGATTTCTTCCAACGGAGTCGTCGTATGACCTGATTTTTAAGCAGTCGGTCAGGATTTCTATCGCTTCCCTTTTGGCTTTTGCGGTTGCCGACTTAATGGACTTGTTTGTCTTTGCGAAAATTAGGGAAGCCCTGGGAAAGAAGGCATTATGGTTCAGAAACAACCTGTCGAATATTATTTCTTTGTTTTTCGACACGGCCGTTTTTATTTCCTTGGCTTTTTACGCGTTTGACCGGCCGCTCAATGATAACCTGGTATTTTTGGCCGGAATAATAATTCCTTATTGGCTCTTAAAGTGTTGCATGTCGGCAATCGTTACGCCTTTTGTCTATCTTGGAGTAAAATGGTTAAGAAAAGAAGAATGATAAATTCATACCGGGAGGCGCTCGAATTTGTTTACGACCACATCCCGAGTACACTCGGGAAAAAGTTTGCCGGACAATTCGGATATGACCGGGCCGCATATCTTTTGTCCTTGCTGGGAAATCCACAGAACGAACTAAAAGTAATCCATATCGCGGGCACGAGCGGCAAAGGGTCAACCGCATTTTACACGAGCCAGTTATTGGCAACCCACGGGTTTAAAGTTGCTCTCACGGTTTCGCCCCATTTAGTCGACATCAGGGAAAGATGTCAATTAAATAATCGATTGGTCTCTAAGGAGGAATTTACCGAAACGCTTAGGCAAATCGCGCCCAAAGTTTTGGCAATGGAAAAATCCAAATACGGCAAGCCCTCGTACTTTGACCTGATGGTGGCTTTGTTTTTCCTGTTTTCTAAAAATCGCAAAGTTGATTACGCCGTCGTCGAGACCGGGCTCGGCGGCCTATACGACAGCACCAATACCGTCATGAGAGACGATAAAGTTTGCGTCGTCACGAGGCTCGGATTAGACCACACGGAGATTCTCGGCAAAAGACTGGATGAAATCGCCGGACAAAAGGTCGGGATTGTCCAGGAAAATAATACCCTGATTACGCTGTGGCAACCCAGATCGGTAAGAAAAGCCTTTGAGAAAAGAGTGAGGGAAAAGAAAGGCAAAATAATCTATGTAAGAAAACCGTTCTCGTTAAAGTTAAATTCCCCCGCGCTCTATCAGAAGGACAACGCCAGCCTGGCTCTAGCGACTCTCGAATACTTAAGCAAAAAAGACCAATTCAAAGTCAACCGAGACAGAGTCAGAAAAATATTTTTGAAAACCCACTTTCCCGGACGCATGGACGTCTTTATTAAAAAAGGTAAGACCATTATTGCCGACGGCGCCCATAATCAACAGAAGATGGCCAGCTTTGTCGAGAGCTTGAAAAACGTCACGACGAAAAAGATCCCGTTTCTGGTTGCGTTCAAACAAGGCAAAGACTATCAAGGCATGCTCGATAAAATTATTCCCGTCGCCTCAGACATAATTACCACCAATTTCAAAACCCAAGGCATGGACCTGGAGATTAAATCGGAAGATGGGAAAAAGGTAGTTGATTATTTAAAGGATAAAAAATTTCGAAAAGCTAAGTTTGTTGCTAACAATAAAAAAGCGATAGGGGAGCTATTGAGGCAGGAATCAAAACACGTTGCTATTACAGGCAGCCTTTATCTTTTGAGTGCGGTATATAGTATAATAAAACAGAAGCATTAACAGTTGAACCGCTATGGCAACAGAAGTCTTGAGCGGGATCGAAAGCAGCTGGGTAGGAATTCTTTTTACTCTCATTTTGATGCCAATGCTTTTCTGGATGGATAAAAAAGATTAAAAATGAAAGGAAAAACTCTCGCGTTACTGGCGGTTTTTTTAGCCTCAATTTTGGGAAGCGCGGTCGTACCGCTCATTAAGATAGGATTGCAAACGATTCCTCCTTTTACTTTTACGCTATTGAGATTTGCCATCGCCCTTATTTTTATTTTACCGTTTTTTTTAAGGGAAAAACCAAAATTAAAAAATATTTTAGAAGTTTCGCCAGTAGTCATTCTTTCTACTGTCAACATCGTTCTTTTTATTCTCGCCGTCCGTTTTATTCCGGCCAATATCGGCACGCTTATTTATGTTACTACTCCAATTATAGTTAGCATTTTCTCTTACCTCCTACTCAAGGAAAAGGTTACATTTAATAAAATACTTGGGATATTGATGGGTTTTGTAGGATCTTTAATATTGTTTTTTTCAACAACCGTTGTCGGATTTTCTTCGAGAGAGAATCTGACAGGAATTTTAATGATTTTTGCCGGGTCAGTCTTATATTCTTTTCATCTCATTTTTTCCAAACGCCTTCAAAAAAAATATTCACCCGTTTACATAACTTCGGTATTTAACCTTGTCACCGTTGTGGTGAGTTTGTTATTTTTGCCCACAGAATTGAAGATGTTAAGCTCTGCTAGGTTTGATATTTCGACCCTTTCAATAGGCGCAATTTTGTACGTTGGAGCGATTGGAACTAGCCTCTATTATTTATTGGGTCAACAAGCTGTTAAGCACGGGTCGCCGATTTTTTCTTCATTAATTCTTTATGTTCAGGTTCCTTTCACCGCGATCGCCTCAGGTTTGATAATAGGCGAGGAAGTAACGCCTAACTTTTGGATTGCCGCCACACTCATTGTTATCGGGTCGGTTTTGGTGTCGAAGTCAAACACGCCGACCAGAGTCCGCGATTGAAAGATTTAGCTTCGGTTTGAGAATTCTTTAATGACTGATAATACCTCAAATCCGGTTTAATTCCCATCACTTTTCCGAACCCTCCTTTTATGAGGTGATCGCTGACAAATAAGCCATCGACATAAACGTAGCGGAGAAACCTACCATATTTGTCCTTGTCAGAGATATCTTTTTCCAATCTAACTGTTTTTCCTTCTACCAATTTTTTATTTTCTTCGAAAGACTCTTTAGCAAAGCATTCTTTGACTTCGGGAGCGTCTACCCCGACATACCTAACTTTGATATCGCCGTCGATAACTATAGTGTCCCCGTCGATTACCGACAAGACCCGCGCCGTGGAAATTTGGGTAGGGGAGAGAGTTGGAGTCGGCGTCGGAAAGAAGGTTTTTTGAATCGACTTGAGCTCCGATAGATTTATTCCAAACAAATAGGCAATCAAAATAATCAAAGCCCCGACGACGGCCTTTTTCCTCATTAATTAATTCTACTACTTCACCGTGACGCTCTTGGCCAGATTTCTCGGCTTGTCCGGGTCGGTCCCGCGGCCGATCCCGAGATAATATCCCAAAAGTTGCCCGACAATCATGTTGGGAAAAATGGTCAAGTCACCTAAGTCAGGAGTTTTGACGACTTCGTCAAACTCGACACTGTTGAAGGGGGAGATGCCGATGATCCTTCCTCCGCGGGCCTTGAGCTCGGAGGCGCTGGAGAGTATCTCTCCCTTGACCTCGTCGTTAGATGCTAAAACAAAACAAGGCGTGTCTTTCTGGATTAAGGTAATGACGCCGTGCTTCAACTCTCCGGCGGCGAATGGTTCGGCGTGGAGGTATGATGACTCCTTGAGTTTTAAGGCAAACTCCAAAGTCGCCGGATAGTTCAGGTGTTTTCCTATCAGATAGGCGTGCTCCTCCTTAAGCATTGTTTTTGCCAAGTCAATTATGGCTTTTGTCAGGTTGGCATCAATCCATTGGCCTAAAACCTTTTTAAGGTCTTTGATTTGTTTCTGCGCCACGCTCATTTTACCCACCGACGTTTGGGCCAAGAGATACATTGTTGCCAGCTGCGCGGTAAAGGCCTTGGTTGAGACGACGGCAATTTCCGGTCCAGCGCCAACGGGGAGAACAATGTTGGCCAACCTTTCCAGAGTCGACCCTCTCGCGTTGACCACGGCGGCAATTTTTGCTCCTTGTTTTTTCGCCGTCCGAACGGCAATCAAGGTGTCGGCCGTTTCGCCGCTTTGCGATATTGCCAAAACAACTGTCTTTTTATCGATAAATTTGGCAAAAGGCGCAAATTCATAACCAACATAAACTTGAGATTCTATCCCGGCTCTGGCAAAAAAATACTTACTCGCGAGGGCGCAATATGAGGCGGTTCCACAACCGATGAAAACCGGCTTGTAACCCTCGTTGATCAGGTCGGCAACCTTTTTTAACTCATCCTCGTTAATTGAAGCAGTTTTGGCAATGGTTTCCTTTTGCTCCATAATTTCTTTCAAAAGAAAATGGGCGTAGCCGCCTTTTTCCGCATCCTCCAGTTGCCAGTCGAGGTTTTTTAGTTTCAGCTCTTTTTCCTGACCCGTTTCCAAGTCATATAGCTTCACGCCTTTTTTGTCGATGGCAACGCCTTCGCCGTCCTCGAGAAAATAGACGCGGTTGGTGTATCTCAAGAAAGCTGGGACGTCGCTCCCCAAAAAGTATTGATTATTTACCTGGTCTACCCCGACGACCAAAGGCGAGCCGTTTCTCGCCGCGACTATGGTACCGGTTTCGTAGTCGATAACCCCTATGGCGTTTGAACCAACGAGGCTTTTGAATGTGACAAAAACGGCTTCCTTCAAGGGCAGGCTCTTTAATTTCTCCTCAATAAGATGGGCAACCACCTCGGTGTCCGTTTCCGACAAGAATTTATGGCCGCTATTGATTAAATTTTCCTTATGCTCCAAATAATTTTCGACGATGCCGTTATGGATGACGGCGATTCTCCCGGTGCAGTCGAGGTGGGGGTGGGCGTTTTCGTCGGTGACGCCGCCGTGGGTCGCCCAGCGGGTGTGACCGATCGCCATCCGTCCAGGAGGGAGCGAGGTCGTCGCCTCTCCGATTTTGCCGACGTGTTTTTCAACGTTTAATTTCTTAGACGAGGCGCTTTTTGCGGCGATTCCCCACGAGTCGTAGCCGCGATATTCCAATTTTTTGAGCCCTTCCAAAACGGTTTGAGGGGCTTTATCCTTTTGGTCATTGACAACAGCAAAGATGCCACACATAAAATAGATGGAAAATTATAATGGAGCCCCAGAGAAGTAGTAATTGTTTATTTTCGTGTTGTTTCCTAAATTACTTTAGGAGTTTGACGAAAACATTAATCCCGACAATCTCGGGATAAAGGGACCCGCTGATAGTTCGAATTCCCTTTTCCTCGTGATCCAGCGCTTATTTATAACCGCCGGACTCATACGCTAATGCTTAAATAACACTACTTTAAAAGAGCTTTGATAATAAGATAACAGATCGAGGGGTCTTTGTCAAAAAAGGCCAATCTGGTCGGCGGCCTTTTTTGTTTCCTTTTTCTCAACCTTGCCGGTTTCAAACAGCCTTTTGATAAGGGAATTGATCTGGTATTTTTGCAAGAATTCCATAAGGCCCGGGCCAAACCCCTTGAATTTCAGCTGGTTGATGTCAACGGTAATGTCGACGTCGCATTTAATGGTGGCGAGTATTTTTGAAGTTAAGACATTTTCTTTTTCCTTGCGCAAAATAGTTTTTACTTTTTCCGATTCGATAGAATCTAGGTTTTTGTATATGGCGTCGATGGTTTTGAATTGGGACAGAAGGGAGACGGCGGTTTTTGGACCGATTCCGGCCGCACCCGGATAGTTGTCCGAGGGGTCCCCAGACAACGCCTTGTAGTCCGGGATTTGGGTCGGGGCGACGTCGAGCTTCCTTTCGACCTCGACCTCGTCATAAATTTTTGTATTGGACAAGCCAACCACCGGCGAAATGACGAAAGTGGTGTCGTTGACCAGTTGCATGATGTCCTTGTCTCCGGTAAGGATTATCACCCTGACGTGATGGTCGTTGAACATTTTGGCGAGGGTACCTATCAAGTCGTCGGCTTCAAAACCTTCCTTTTCCACCCAAAATATATCAGCGGAGTCAAGCGCCTGCTTCACCAAAGGAATCTGCTTGATAAAACTGTCTTCGGCCTTTGGCCGTTGGGCTTGATACTCTTTAAAGAGGGCGTTTCTGAATGTCGGCGCCGGCGTATCAAAAATTGCGGCGACGTAATCTGGTTTGAAGTCGGAAACGACTTTGGAAATCATCGAAAGATATCCGTAGATTACATTCGTCGGCGTGCCGTCTTTGGCCGTTAGGGGGGGTAAGGCATGAAAGGCACGGTGCATGATAGCGTGGCTGTCGATTAGAAGGAGAGTTTCCATGACTTTTTTAAACTATGTTGGGTTTTGCGATGCCAATAATTTTTTCGAATTCGTCCTGGTCCAGGCCCTCTTTTTTGATTAAGGCTACAGCGACCTTGTCCAGCGTTTTTTTGTTTTCCTTGATAATTTTTTTGGCGACTTCAAAGCCCGACATGACGATTTTTTTCACTTCGCCGTCTATCTTCGACATCATTTCCTCGGAAATCTGGGTTTGCTCGAAATATTGCTTGCCCCACTCGGTGACGTCGACCGTCGGCCCGAAGTTTATAGGCCCGAGCTCGCTCATGCCGTATTCGACGACCATGGCGCGGGCGACGTTGGTGGCTTGGTCAAAGTCGTTGGCGGCCCCGGTTGTCACTTCGTTGAAAATCAATTCTTCGGCGGCGCGACCTCCCATCATGACGGCAATTCTCTCCAGTAGGTGGGTTCTGGTTTCGTGGAGTTTATCTTTGGCCGGGGGTATTAAGGTAAAGCCCAAAGCCATTCCTCGCGAGACAATGGAAATCCGGTGGACCGGGTCGGTGTGGGGAAGGAAGTGGGAAACGATAGCGTGCCCGGCTTCGTGATAGGCGGTGAGGCTTCGGTCCAAGTCCGACTGGAGCCGTTTTTTCTCCGGTCCGAGTTTGACTTTGGTGGCCGCCTCTTCCAAGTCGTCCATATTGATGGTTGTTTTTGCCTGGCGGGCGGCGTGAATGGCCGCTTCGTTGAGCATGTTTTCCAGGTCGGCTCCCGAAAATCCGACCGTCCGTTTGGCGATTTTGTCCCAGTTGACTTTAGAGTCAAATGGTTTGCCCTTGGCGTGAATTTTTATTATTGCCTTTCTCCCTTCAAGATCGGGAAAGTCAACGACGATCCTTCGGTCAAACCGGCCGGGGCGAAGCAGGGCGGGATCAAGGAGGTCGCCGCGGTTGGTCGCCGCGACTACCACCACTCTTTCTGTAGCTGCAAATCCATCCATCTCAACCAATATCTGATTTAAGGTTTGTTCGCGCTCGTCGTGGGACGGCATGACGCCGACCGACCTGGCTCGACCGATGGCGTCGATTTCGTCGATAAATATGATTGACGGGGAATTTTTCTTGGCGGTGTCAAACAGGTCGCGGACTCTCGCCGCGCCGATGCCGACTAGCATTTCCATAAACTCGCTACCGGCAATCGAGAAAAACGGCACGCCGGCCTCGCCGGCAACCGCCCTGGCCAACAGAGTCTTGCCGCACCCAGCCGGGCCCACCAGAAGAACTCCTTTAGGAGTCCTGGCGCCGAGTTTTTTGTATTTTTCCGGTCGCTTCAAGAAGTCGACCACTTCCTCAAGTTCGTGCTTGGCTTCATCCACTCCGGCGACATCGGCGAAAGTAGTTTGAGGCATGTCTTTGGAAAATCTTTTTGCCTTTGACTGCCCGAAAGAAAAAACCGAATCTTGGGCGCCTTTTGCCTGGCGAAAGAGGAAGATGAAAAAGGCCACCATCAAGATTGTCGGCAAGATGTTGCTCAAAAAGGCCACCAATCCCGTTGACCCTTGGGTGTCTTTGACGTTTATCTGGATTGCCGAAGGATTGATATTATTATTCTTTAAGATTTCGGTAAAGCTTTCGGTCGGCTCTTTGTAAGTAAGCGACAATTTTTCGTCTTTGTAGTAAACGATAATTTTATTGTCGATGATGTCGACACTTTTTATCTTACCTTCCTTGACCTCTTTGACCACGGTGGTAATTGATTTTTCCGGAACGGCTTTTTGAACTTCGCTTTTTACCGACTGGTAGCCGAAAAAAAGAAACAGAAAAATGAAGAAAATGATAAACAAAGTCCTGACATTCAGATTAAACTTGAACTGTTTTATTTTTACAGAACCGTTTCCGTTTTTAGTCGCCATAGGCATAATTTTAGCAGAATTTCTGATAAAATGATAAGGTTAAAATACATTCGAGTAATGAATATTATCGAGCTTACCTTAAAAAATTCTGAAAAGGTAATAGGTGCGGCGATTAAAGTCTTGAAGAAAGGCGGGTTGGTAATTTTTCCGTCGGACACCGTTTACGGTGCGTTAGTCGATGGCACAAACCAAGTCGCCGTCGAAAAACTGATCGCTTTTAAAAGTCGTCCCCCCGGCAAACCGATTTCTATTTTCCTTCCCGATTTCAAATCGATTTTGGCGCAGGCAAAAGTCGGCAAAAAGCAGGAGGATATCTTAAAAACTATTTTGCCCGGTCCATTTACCGTCATTCTCGACTCCCGGCACAAAGCGAACCGGCTCCTCGAGTCGGAAGCAGGGACAATAGGAGTGAGAATTCCTGATTACAAGCCGGTTAATGGTTTAGCAAGAGAATTTAAGAAGCCGATAACGGCCACGTCGGCCAATAGAAGCGGAAGAAGCCCGCACTATTCAATCGATTTTCTGCTGAAGGATTTGACCGCCAACCAAAAAAAACAAATCGACCTTGTCGTCGACGCCGGCCCTCTCCCTAGAAACAAACCCTCAACCGTAGTTGACCTGACCGAGACAAAAATCAAAGTCCTCCGTCAAGGCGATGTTGAGGTCTCGCCGTCAAAAAGATTGGTTTCGACCTCTCCCGAAGAAACAAAAACTATCGCAAGAAATCTTCTCAAAAATAAACTTTTGCGCCGCGCCGATAAAAAACCCCTCGTCTTTATCATCGAGGGCGAGCTCGGCGTCGGCAAAACAATTTTTGTCAAAGGGTTGGGGGAGGCTCTGGGTATAAAAAAAATTGTTTCGCCGACCTTTGTGGTTTATTACGAATACGGCAACTTTTATCACTTTGACCTGTATCAAATAAAGGAAAAAGAAGAATTCAAATATCTAGGGATAGAGAAAATTCTCAAGCCGGGAAAAATTTTGTGTTTTGAGTGGGGAGAAAAAGTCGGGGAGATCTACGGCCTGTTGAAAGATAGCGCCAAGATAGTTTATGTGAAAATGAGATATATAGACGAAAAGAAAAGGGAAATTTTAATCAGCTTATGAAAATACTAGCGATCGAGACCTCGGCCGACGAAACCGCCGCCGCCGTAATTTCAGGGAGGCGCGTTTTGTCCAACGTCGTCTATTCGCAAATCCTCATCCATAAAAAATGGGGAGGAATATTTCCAACGCTCGCGAAAAGGGCCCACGAAGAAAAAATTGGCTTGGTCGTTGAGGAAGCGACAAAAAAATATCCTCTCGAAAAACTCGACTATATTGCCGTCACCCAAGGCCCGGGGTTGGCCGTGTCCTTGGAGGTCGGCATAAAGCGAGCAAAAGAACTCGCGGCGAAATACGGAAAGAAATTGATTAGCGTCAACCACCTGGAAGGACACATCTATTCTTCCTTTGTGGAAAATTCTCAAGGAAACCCCAAGCACGATTTTAATTTTCCCTATCTGGCCTTGGTGATTTCCGGCGGCCACACCGAGCTCGTCAAATTCACCGGCCACCTGAAATACGAAGTTATCGGCGAAACCATCGACGACGCCGCGGGCGAGGCCCTGGACAAGGCCGGGAAACTGATGGGTCTGGGCTACCCGGGAGGGCCCGTCATCGAGAGGTTGGCGGCCAAGGTTGGCAACCGCGACGAATACAAATTCCCGCGCCCGATGCTGAAAAGTCCGGATTTAAACTTTTCATTCTCCGGCCTAAAAACTTCCTTCTTCTATTTTTTGAAAAAAAATCCCCAAGCCCTCAAAGACACCGCCGGCCTGGCGAGCTCTTTTCAGGAGGCGGTTTTTGACACCGTCATAAAAAAGACCGACAAGGCGATGAGGCAAACGGGGATTAACAGGCTGGTTATAGGAGGAGGAGTAATTGCCAATCTATATCTTCGAAAAAAATTCAAAGAGTTGGTCAAAAAACATCGGGGCATGGTGCTCTTTCCTCCGTTTAAATATTTGACCGGCGACAACGCCGCCATGATCGGCGTGGTTGCCTCCTACAAAGCCGAAAAAGGAGTTTTTGTTAAAGACGTTGATAAACTCGACAGAATACCAAGGATGGAACTGTCTTGATTTTCTAACTTGCGAGTACTAAACTATTACCGATAATATAAATGTTTAAAATCGGCAGCCAATCGGACTACGGACTTCTTTTGGTTTCCCACCTTCGGGATAAAAAGGGATATATTCCCATGTCGCAGTTGAGTAAAACAATGCATTTGCCCAAGCGATATCTGGCCAAAATTGCCTCGACGATGGCGAGATACAAAATCATCGAGAGCAAGGAAGGAAAGATAGGAGGATATAAACTGGGGAAAAAGGCCCAATCGATGTCGCTTTATGAATTTTTGAAGATTTTTGGCGGCGAGCTGTGTTTTCTCAAATGCCAAAGAGATGGCTACAAATGCCCGCTCTACCCAATCTGCCAGCACCGAGACTTTTTTCAAAATTCTCTCACCCCGCTCCTTCTTAAGGAATTGAAAAAGCAAAAACTCCTCCAGATTTTTCATTGACGCTGTCGTATCATTAACGTATGGAAGACAAAAGCCAAAATGACGATAATTTGAGAGATTGCCCGGAATGCGGCAATAGAACCATCAAGGGGATGCCGGGAGGCCGGGACGCCGTCTGTAAAAATTGCGGATACAAAGACCCGTGTTGTTACGACTAAAATGACAGATTTTACTTGGATGATCGGCGGAGAAGCAGGGTTTGGCATCATGACAACCGGGCTGGCTTTTTCAAAGATTGCCACCCGGATGGGCTACCACATTTTTGACTACGTCGAATACCCCTCGCTAATTCGCGGTGGGCACAACGCCTACGAAGTTCACGTTGCCGAAGGCGAGATTAGACATCTGGCGCCGACGATTAACGTCCTGGTCTGCCTAAATCGCGAAACATTCAACCGGCACCAAGACCGTTTGAATGCGGAAAGTTACGTCGTGTTTGACCCGGACGACTTTACGCCGGAGGGGGATTTCAAAAAAATAGCCGTTCCCCTAAAAAAAACCTTGTTGGACCTGAAAGGCCAGATGGTCATGAAAAATATGATCGCCCTAAGCGCCTCTTTGGCCGTAGTTAGCGCTGATCTGTTGCTTCTGACGGACATGATCGAGAAAGAATTTGCCAGAAAGGGAGAAGAGGTCGTTTCCTTCAACAAGAAATTTGCCGAGATCGGCTACAACCACGTCAAGACAAACTATCCAGACGTCAAAAACTGGCTGACAAAGAGGCAAAACCCGACGCCCAAACTGGTCTTGACCGGCAACGACGCTTTTTCTCTGTCAACGGTCATCGGTGACGGCCGGTTTTACTCCGCCTATCCGATGACGCCGTCTTCTTCCATTTTGACCACTCTGGCGGCCTGGGGTGAAAAGACAAGCATGATAGTGCGGCACGCCGAGGACGAAATATCGGTCATCAATACGGCAATCGGCGCCTCCTGGGCCGGGGTAAGAAGCTCTGTCGGGACATCTGGCGGAGGGTTTGCTCTTATGGTTGAGTCGGTATCGCTCTCGGGGGTAACGGAAATTCCCATGGTAATATTCCTTTCCCAACGGCCCGGTCCGGCGACCGGCATGCCGACCTGGACGGAACAGGGGGAACTCCTTTTTGCCGTCCACGCCGGTCACGGCGAGTTTCCGAAAATCGTTTTGGCGCCCGGCACAATCGAGGAAATGATAGAGCTGACAGGCGTCGCCTATAATCTGGCCGATATCTACCAAACTCCGGTAATCGTCATGAGCGACATGTACCTATCGGAAGGCCACAAAAGCCTTGATAAAAAGTTCATCGACGACTATATCGCCAACTATAAAGTGAACCGGGGTAAAACCATCGACAAAGTGGATGGAGGAAAATACTTGAGATATAAAGTAACGGAGGACGGCATATCGCCCCGCCTTATCCCAGGACTCCCGGGCCAATTCTACCAGGCCAACTCCTACGAGCACGAGGAGGACGGCCACACCACCGAGGATGCCGCTCCAAGAGTTGCCCAGGTTGACAAAAGGGCCAGAAAGATAAAAACCTATCTGGAACGAGATTTCAAAGCGCCCGAGGTTATTGGCGATTTGACCAGAGCGGAAACGATTTTTGTTTCCTGGGGTTCCAACAAGGGGGCCATCCTTGAGGCCCAAAGGCAGTTAAAGGAGAAGGGGAAGGCATCCGCCCTTATCCATTTTACCTACGTTTATCCCTTGTCCAAGGAGAAATTGACTGGTTTGTTTGAGAGCGGCCAAAACTATGTTTTAGTCGAGAACAACTCGACCGGGCAGTTTGGCAAGCTTTTGCTCGCCGAAACCGGTTTTGAAATTGACAAGAAAATTTTAAGATACGACGGCCGGCCGATTACGGCGGAATATATTATAAGTCGACTATAACTATGGCAACCATACAAGACTTTTCCGGTTACAATCCGACCTGGTGCCCCGGGTGCGGCGATTTTGGCATCGGGATCGCCGTCAAGCAGGCTTTCGTCCAGCTCGGGTATGACCCGTCCTCTTTGGCGGTCGTTTTTGGAATAGGATGTTCGGGCAATATGAACGACTTCCTGAACGCCTACGCGATCCACGCCTTACACGGAAGAGCCCTGCCAAACGCGGTCGGGATAAAGCTGGCTAATCACAAATTGCCGGTGGTGGCGGTGGTGGGAGACGGCGATTGCTATGGAGAAGGAGGCAACCACCTAATCCACGCCGCCAGAGGCAACCACGACATCACCGTCATCGTCCACGACAATGGAGTTTATGGCTTAACAACGGGCCAGGTGGCGCCGACGGCCCAGAAAGGTTTCAAGTCCAAATCCACGCCATCGGGTATTATTGAAGCCCCAATCAGCCCTTTGACCCTGGCTTTGACCTCGGGAGCGACCTTCGTTGCCCAGTGTTTTGCCGGAGACGCCGGCCACCTGGCGACCATGATCAAGGAGGGGGTAAACCACAAGGGTTTTTCCTTGATTAATGTCCTGCAACCCTGCGTCACTTTCAATAAAATCAATACCTACCAGTATTACCTAAAACGGGTCTACAAACTACCGGCCGATTACAACAAGCAGGACTTTAAAGGCGCGGTTGCCAAGAGCTTGGAACCAGGTACGGAGAAGTTCCCGTTGGGTGTCATTTATGAGGGCTCCCGGCCGGCTTATCACGAGTCCTTGCCGCAACTTTCGTCGGAAACCTTAATTGGTAGAAAACCGTTTAGAGATTTTGAAAAATTGATTGACAATTTTATATAAACTCTTTGAACGGAAAATTGTATTTAGAAAGTATTGACAGCCCAATAATACTATAGGTTTTAGGAGTAAAAATGAGTCTTGACAATTAGCAATTCTTATGTTAGACTGCTAAATAGCATGTCATTTTTAATCGGAGCGTCAGAACAATACATTTACCCTGTCGCGCCAGTACGCGACGGAATCGTTTTTCCGGGTACGGAGAACGTTTTGATATTCGGCAGACCCAAAAGCACCGCCTCACTAAGCGCCGCCCTAAAGAAAGACAAGAAAGTGGTCCTCCTGATGCAGAAAAACCCCTCTCAGGACGACCCGACTCCCGAGGAGCTCTACGACGTCGGCGTTCTTGCCACAATTGAAAAAACCCACCTCGGAGAAAAGGGTGAAATGAACGTTTTGGTTAAAGGGGTGAATAAGGTAAAAGTCGTCTCCATTTTAAAGCAAGATCCCTGGTTTGAAGCCAAGGTCGAAGTGATCCGCGACGAGGAGGTTAAAGACGAGGAAGTCGCCGCCATGGTCAAGTATATTTCGGCCCAAATCAAGAAGGCGATCAACCTCGGAAAGACGGTCGACTTCGTCTTTTTGATGAATATACTCAATACCGGCAATCCGACCGACTTTTCCAACCAAATTGCCGTCGTATTGGACGTCAAACCCGACGAAAGGCAGGATTTGCTCGAGGAAACCGACCTAAAAAGGCGCCTGACCCGCGAAGTCGACTACGTGAACCGGGAAATTAAGATTTTGGAAATAGAGTACCGCCTCTCTTCCAAAACGCAAAAGAAGTTCGAGCAGGGAATGAAAGAATCATTCCTTAGGGAAAAGATGAAGACTATAGAGGAAGAACTCGGCGAGAAAGGCGAAGATAAGGACATTGCCGAATACCGGGCGAAGATAAAAAGGGCCAAGATGCCCAAAGAGGTCGAGGAAAAAGCCGAAAAAGAATTGAAACGCCTAGCCCAGATGTCGCAATTCAACCCGGAGTCTTCCTACATCAGGACCTATCTAGACTGGTTGGTGGAGTTGCCGTGGAGCGTTTCTTCCCCCAACAACATCGACATCAGGATGGCGGAAAAAATCCTCAACGAAGACCACTATGGATTGAAGAAAATAAAAGAGAGGATTTTGGAGTACTTGGCCGTCTTGGAGCTTTCCAAAAAGAAACAAGTCGCCGCCGACGGAAAAAAAGGCTATAAACCGACCATTATCTGCTTTGTCGGCCCTCCCGGAGTCGGGAAAACGTCCTTGGGGCGCTCGATCGCCCGGGCCTTGGGGCGCAAGTTTGTCAAGATTTCCTTGGGTGGGATAAGGGACGAGGCGGAAATTAGAGGCCACCGGAGAACCTATGTCGGGGCCCTCCCCGGGAGAATGATTCAGGGGATAAAGCAGGCAGAAACGAAAAACCCGGTCTTTATGCTCGACGAGATCGACAAATTGGGGCGCGATTACCGGGGAGATCCGTCTTCGGCATTACTCGAGGCCTTGGATCCCGAACAGAACCATTCCTTCTCCGACCACTATCTCGAGGTGCCGTTTAATCTATCCGACGTTTTCTTTATCACCACCGCCAACATCCTCGATACTATTCCCGAAGCTCTCCTTGACAGGCTGGAGGTAATTCATTTTCCCGGCTATACCGAAGACGAAAAGTTCAACATCGCCAAAAACTATCTCGTCAAAAAACAACTGCTGGCCCATTCCTTGGCGAACAAAGACGCGGCCATCACCGATACCTCTCTCAAGACGATTATCAGGCGCTACACCCGGGAAGCGGGAGTGCGTGAATTGGAGCGCCAGATTGCCACCATATTTAGAAAGATCGCCCGCGAAATCGTCGAGAAAAAGGTCAAGACCAAGTCCGTTGGCGAGAGAGACGTTGCCCGGTACCTTGGGCCTTTTAAATACTCTTCGCAAATGATTGAGGAAAAAGACACTATCGGCATCTCGACCGGCCTCGCTTGGACCCAGGCCGGGGGCGACATTCTCTTTATCGAGGTCGCCGTCATGCCGGGCAAAGGCGCACTCACCTTGACCGGACACCTGGGAGAAGTCATGAAAGAGTCTTGTCAAGCGGCCTTATCCTACATTAGGGCCAGATACAAAAAATTCGGGTTGAAAGAAGACTTTTTCAACAAAATAGACGTCCACGTCCACGTTCCGGAGGGTGCCGTCCCCAAAGACGGGCCTTCGGCCGGCGTTGCCATCACGACGGCGATGGTTTCGGCCCTCTCCAAAGTCCCGGTCAGGCGCACTCTCGCCATGACGGGAGAAGTGACACTTCGGGGGCGCGCCCTTGAAATCGGCGGGGTGAAGGAAAAAGTTATCGCCGCCCACAGGGCAGGGATAAAGACGGTGATTTTGCCAAAAGACAACAAAAAAGACCTCGAGGACATTCCCCAATACATTTTGAAGGACCTGGAGTTCCACTTCGTCGAGCACATGGACCAAGTCTTGAAGGTGGCTTTAAAAAAGAAAGCGCTTGAGTCTTAAATAGAACTCTCTTAAAGCGTGGATCAGGTTATACGCGGAGTATTGCCACGGACTGATAACCAAATCAAAACTTCCCGCAAATTCCTTAAATTCGGTGCCGTATCCTTCTTTAAACCTGGTGAATCCGGCCCAAGAGTGGGTTTGCTTGTAATTTGGAGGAAGCGACCCCCACATGTCCAGGGCTCTTGCTCCCAACTTCTTGCCGAGCCTGATGGCTTCCCACATCAGGAGGTTGGACGCCATAAAGTTCCTGTATATTTCGGCGGTCCCGCCGTAGACATAATAAAATCTATCCTTAAATAAAAATAGTTGGTAGGCGGCCAACGGTTCCTTGCCAAAATAGGCGATCATGATGTGGGAGACGTCGTTTTTTAAATTGTCCCAGATAATTTGGTGGTACCTCAGATCGTGGCCAAAGTATTTCTGCCTTTTCGTCGTTTCGAAATATAGTTTTATAAATGTTTCAAATCCGCGGTCGTTCGACTCCTCCCTCGCTGTGACACCGCGGCGGGTGGCCAAGCGGATGTTGTAGCGCGTTTTGTGGTGCATTTGCGCCAGTAGTTGTTCTTCTGACTTCGTCAGATCCAAGACTTGGGTCCAATTGGGAAAGAGCGGGTGCTTTGAGATTTTTAACTTGTGACTTGGATGTTTGACCTCCGACTTTTCCACGTAGGGCTCGATTTTAATAAAAATGATTTTATTTTTCTTCGCCCACTCATACAAAAAGTCTGAGACCTCTTTTGACGGAAAAACGCTTCGGGGAAGGTAACCCACAAGATAGGGGGTTTTCGGGATGGGGTGGAGTGTCATTTGGAAGACGTTCTTTAACTGATTTTTGGTGTATTCGCCGAGCCTGACCACGGTTACGCCGGTTTTTTCCCTGGCTCTTCCCCAGGCCCAAGACTGGAGGGGGTGTTTTGCGGCGCGGTCAAATACGGCTGCGTCGAAGTTGTGGTCGAAGACTTTTATCATACCTTGGCGACAGATTTAATCACTTCAAGAGTTTTTGCGGCGCAGTCGGTCCAAGAAAACTGCTTCACTCGCTCGGACCCTTTTTTGACTAGCTGCTTTCTTAAACCGGGGTTGTCGTTCAACTGCTTTAGTTTTTCCACCAGGTCGACCGGATTTTTCGGGTCAAAATACAAAGCGGCGTCTCCGGCGACCTCGGGGAGGGAAGAGGAAATAGAGCTCACAACCGGGCAGCCAAAACTCATCGCCTCCAAAGGCGGAATGCCGAAACCCTCATAAAGAGAAGGCATAATAAAGCAGAAAGCATTTTTATAGAGGAAGATGAGCTGGTTGTCGCTGACGTAGTCGGTAAAATAAACGTCGTCTTCGAGTCCGAGCTCGGTCACCAGGTCAAAGATTTTTTCGTAGAGCCAGCCTTTTTTGCCGGCGACCACCAGTTTGAACTCCTGGTGGATTTGCTTGAATTTATAAAAGGCTTCAATCAGGGTGGTAATATTTTTTCTCGGCTGCAGCGTTCCGACGTATAGAAGGTAGGGGTTCCCGCCGACGTCGTACTTTAATTTTGTCTCCGACGGCAAGTGCTTTTTTTCGTAACCGTTGTAAATGACTTCTATTTTATTGTCGGCGACTCCGTAAGCCTTCACGATGTCTTTTTTTGTGGTCTTCGAGACGGCGATGATTTTTTTGGCGAGTCCGACTGAGTATTTTGTCCAGTCTTTGAGTTTTATCAAGTCGCCCCTCAAAAAGTCCCCAGGGAAATAAAGGTAGGCGAGGTCGTGGATTGTCACCACCGTTGGTACCGGGCAAAACCTTGGTAAATAGTGGGCCGGGGAAAAGAATACGTCCAGGTCACCCTGCTGAAAGAGGCGAAGCGGTAGAAATATTTGCGACCACAAGAATGACCCGTTGACGATCTCGTAATCAAAATTCTTGTTTTTTTTAGGAAGATCGGATAGAGGATCGTGGCGCAGGTAGACCCTGAATTTGAGGTTGGGAGTGGTAACCCTGGCAAAATACTTTAACAGATTTAAGGCGTAGACCGAAACGCCGACGCGTCTTTCGACATTGGCTTCGTTGCCGTCGATTCCTATTAACATGAAACTATTTTAACACACCAAGCCTCTAGAGGTGTCTATAAAGAGATTCTAATTTTTTGGCGATTTCCTTCCATTGGTATTTGGACTTGACGAGCTCGTAGGCGTTGGCACGGATGGATTCAAAAAGGACACGGTTTTTTAATATTTTCTCTAACATCTGTTTAAACTGTAAAGGCGTTTGGGCGATCAAAATATGTTTGCCGTCCTCCACGTCCAATCCTTGGACGCCGGTTCTAGTCGAAATAACCGGCACGCCCATTCCCATGGCGGCGAGAATTTTAAGGCGGGTACCTCCAGGGCCGAAAATCGGGGCGATAAAAATGGTCGAGGCGGCAAAGAGTTTCCTGACACGGTCGACGTCGGCGGGCTTGATATCGACAATTTTAATATTCGAGTTTGGCGGCCTGGTGATTTTTCCGGCGTTTTGTCCGGCGATGACGATTTTGATTTTTTTACTCAGGAGGGGAGAGATCTTTTCAACAATGTAGTTTCCGGCTTCGATATTCTGGAGCCAGAAAAAGTTGCCCTGGAAGAATATCTGTGGTCTCTTTAAATCCTTTTTATCGAGGCCACGGGCGATCATTTCGTCGCCGGCGCCGTTTGGGATGACCGAGGTTTTTAACTCCGGCACCTCGCTTTTTATAATCTCCTCGTCGGGCTTGGAGACGGCAACGACTATATCGGCTTTGCGCCAGAAATACTTTTCCCAATATTTCAGCTTGATAATGTCGATGTCAAAGTAAGCAATTAAGCGAAGGTAGAAGGGGAGAGACCTGACAAAATGGCGGTAGACATTGTATTCAATCGTCTGCTCGACCAAGACGATGGGCGTTTTGGTTTTGGGAATGTGCGGCATGACGTAGAAAGTTTCGGCGTGGATGACATCGAAGTTTTCCTTATCTAATAACGTTTTGATAATCGTCGCCGCCTCCTGGGAAAAATTTCTGATGACCAAAAAAGGATAAAAAGAAAAAATCGTTTTTAAAATATTATTAAACTGCCACGGCTTTTTCGGCCGCTGGCAAAGGTAAATTTTCCGGCAATAAGTTTTCAGGTACGAATAGTATTTTTTTTCCGCCTGGTTTTTGTAAAGGGCGACCAAGGTGATCTCGTTTTTTTCGCTCAGGTGTTTTAGGAGATTAAGAGTCCTGATTTGTCCGCCTGAGGATGGAGGATAGGGCACGTAAGGAGTCACCATCAATATCTTCATAGTTTGAATACGGCGAATTTTTCGTTTTTAAAGAGGAGCTCGAAATTACCTTCAGTCAGCTGGTCGACCATGCCGAAATTGTTGGTGGTAATAAATTTGTAGCCCAAATTCTTGAGCTCAAAGGGGTCTTTGTAAACCGCCGGAGCGCCGCGCCGTCCGGCGAGGTAAAGGAGCGTCGTGTCGCCCGTCGTGTCGGTGACGATCAGGTCTTCCGGAGAAGTCAAGCTGCTGATAATATTGGCAGTCTGGACCAGTTCTGTCGAGTAATTGTAATAATTTCGAACTGTGTAAAAGGAAAAAAACCAGGATAGCGCCAAGATCAACGGTATGGCGAAATAAGCCAAGGGTCGGGAAAAAACCTTTTTGTTTTGGAAAACCGCGTCTATACCCAAGCCGACGAAAATGGCGAGGGCGGGCAAAATCAAAGTCTGATAGTATTCGTGCTGGACGTTGCCGCCCTGAAAGACGAAGACGTAGGCAAGCGAGGCCAATAAAATCGTCGTCAAAAACTTGTTCTTTTGTTTGAGAAGGGTGCCTAAAATCAGGAAGGCCGATGCCAGGCCGCCCAAAATCAGGTTGTTGATCCGCTCAAAGAATATCCAGCGGAAGAAGGCGGGGCGGAAAAATATTGGTTGCAATCCGCCGGCAACATTGACGCTGGTCAGAAGCCATTCGGCGACCGGAATACCCTCGGGGTACTTTAGGATATATGACCTCCAAAAAAGTAAAGGCAGGACCGCCAAGAGAAAATACAGATAGAAAGAAGCCGTTTTGACCACTTTCCATCCGTGGTGTTTGAAGGCGAGATAGACCAAGGGCAAGGAGAAAAATATCGTCGTGGGCTTGGTTAAAAGAGCCAGGGCAAAAAAGGCGATAGACAAAAGATAACAGCCCAAATTTAAGAGGCGGGTTTTTTTCGGCAAAAGGTAAAGGAAAAAAATCGCCAGCATACTAAATCCCAGTGCGGTGCTTTCCGGCAGGACGACCCTCGAGAAAAAAACAAAAAAAGGAAACACGGCGTAAACAAAGGAGGCAAAAAAAGCCGCCACCCTCGAGGACTCCTTGAGGGTTAGGTAATAGATTGTTGCCATTACAATCAAAGAAAAAAATATGCTGACGATTCTTCCCCAAACTTCCAAGCTGAAGGCCGGCCAGATTTGGTAGAGCTTGGCAAAGACGGCGTTATAGATTGGGAATTCGACCATCCGGTATCCCTCGGGATTGTCCATGCCCGACTGGACATTGGACAAATCGTCATATCGGGGGTGCAGTAAGTCAAACCCGCTCTTGGTAAAATTTCGGGCCACGGCGGCGGTGTCGGCCTGGCGCCAAGAATGAAGGTCGGCCAAGGGAATGTTGATTTTATAGAGCCGGAGCACGACACCCAAAAAAAGAACCAGCGCCAATAAAAAAACGTCAGCTCTTTTCATATGAGATAAAGCCTCCGATAAATAAACCGGCAATTAACCAAAACGTAAACGCCACTTTCGAAGCCTCAAAGACGTCGATGTAGGTGGCGTTAATTAAAAGGGCTCCCAGGCCGAAAATAAATCCAAAAACAATAACCCTTTCTTTTTGGATGATTTTTTTCAAGGCGTCAAATAACTTTTTGACGAGGGTAAAGAGAATGGTTAAGAATGCCAGGGCGCCGAGGGCTCCGGTTTCGCCTAACCATCTTAAATAGTCGTTGTCGGTCGCCTCGGTAATTGAAGACGGGCCGGTTCCCAGAATGGGGTTTTTTTTGAAGGCGTCAATCGCGCGAGGCCATTCGACCTGAAGTCGGGTCGCAAAAGAAATGTCGGAGAGCACGGTATTGACCGGCTTAAGATTGGCCGAAAGAGTGGCTTCGATTTGGGCTCTTTCAGCGTCGGTCAAAGTGCGGCCCTGACCTGATGCCTCCTTGATTTTTTCCTGGAGAACCTGTTTTTTCAGGGCCTCCAAATTTGCCGGAGGGGCGCCGGTTTTTGATTGATCATCCAGCCTTAAATAAAAAGATCCGGCCGGGAGCTCTTTGGTGGTAATCGTCTGACCGATATAGACGGCGCCGGTATTCTCGTCGACCAAGATCCGCCTTACCTGAAAGGTTTTTAAGAACCGGTTTGTCAAATCCCCGGTGACAAAGACTAAGATGGCCGTCAAGGCAATGACAAAAATTGTAAACCAGTACCGCCTAATAAAGATTAAGAAGGCCAGGGTGGCAACCGCATAGGCGCCGAAGGAGACGCGGGACGAGGTATAGATCAATACCAAAAGAGCGCCGATAAATAGAGTCAGATATCTTTTTTGACTCGAGTAAAAGTAAAAACCTAGTATCAAAGGAATGCCAAAAACCAAGTACGAAGCCAAGTCGTAGTGGCCGGCAAAAGTAGAGGAGAGCCGTGCTTCCGGAGTCAGGTAGAGGAGGTAACCCTTGGCGTACTCCGGGTTCATCGTCTGGACCGCCGGCAGGTTAAAAAACTTCTGCCCGAGGCCATAAAGGACGACCAAGAAAACGGAGAAAAAATAGAACTTCAAGAGTTGGAAAAAGTCTTTTTTTGTTTTGACGACGGAGGCGGCGATGAAAAAGACAATCATGTATTCGATTCTTCGCAGGGCGTGTAGAAAACCAAGGTGGGGCAAAATTACGGTTTTGGAAACGTAAATCCCCCAGAGGGAAGCGATAAAAACCGCCAGCCAAAAACCGATAAACAAGAAAAGGAAATGTCTTTCCAGCCTGACCTTTTTTCTTAGAAGCTGAATGAAAAATACCAAAGCCATAAATGCCAAATAAACGTCTTCGGCGCGCACCGCAATATAAGTGTAATCGATCATTTTTATGGGGAGCTTAGGCCACAAGGGGACGAGGAAAATAAAAAAGGCGAGGAGGATCTTTACGATGTTGTCGTCCAGCCACTTAACCAATTTTAAGAGCTTGTCCATATGTTTCTACAAGATAGCGGTTATTCCTTATTTTACCAATTATTAATGCGATGAGAGCTTTTAATTTTAACAGCAAATGGAGCGCCAATAAATGGAAAATAGACAAGTGCTTTTTGTAAAAGAATATAAATCCCTTATAGACCTGGAGGATTGGAAAGGTTTTTCCTTGGCTCGAGGCGCTGCCGAGGTGAATGATTTGGGAGGCCGGGTAAAAATAGGTCGAGTATCCGCGGCGGGCCGCCCTGTATAATAAATCGACCTCTTCCATGTACATAAAAATGTCTTGGTCGAAACCACCCAATCTTTGATATAGGGTTTTTTTCGTTAGAATGCAGGCGCCGGACACCCAGTCGACTTTCATGATTTTATTGGGAGAGGAACGCGTCAGTCCGAAATAGTCGCCCTTCAAAAACAAAGCGGCAAAAACGACCGGCAAGGTGAAGAATCGAGCCGCCGACGCCTGGGGAGAAAGGTTGCGGTTTAAGAGTTTGGCTCCGGCAAAATGGACTTCTTTTTCCATCCCGACGTAATAGTGATAGAGTTTTTCAATCGCCCGGTTCAAAACGATCGTATCGGAATTGAGAAGAAGAATATATTTCCCCTTGGCTTTTTTTACGGCATAGTTATTGCCGCGGCCAAACCCCAGGTTTTTACCGGTTTGAAAATATACCAGGTGGTTAGCCTTGTCTTGGGCCATCTTTAAAAGCAAATCGTCGGAGCCGTCTTTGGAGGCGTTGTCGGCAACGACAACCTCGTATTTGATTTTACTTTTGGCGAGCGACCGGTTTATCGACTCTAAGCAGTCTTTGGTGATTTTTTTGGTGTTATAGGAGACGATCACAACAGATAAATCAATTGGTTTCATGATGGGAATTTACAACTTATACGGTCCTATTTTATCAAAAATTTTTGAGGCGAACAATCAGAGCTTTCCTTTTGTTTTAGCCCTCGATAAAGTAGATGGTTCGTCAAAAATTAATAACTGTGCCATTTTTTCCTGTAAGAGCCTCTTTTAAAGTATTGGCATGGGTGATAATAGCGGTCCTTTTCTTATCTTTTTCGATAAATGAGATGACTGCTTCAATCTTTGGTTTCATGCTTCCTTCGGCGAAGTGACCTTCCTTAAGATATTTTTTTGCTTCTTTAATGGTAATTTTATTTAATTCCGTTTGATTTGGTTTTCCGTAGTTGAGAAAGACTTTTTCAACTGCGGTGAGAATAATTAATGTTTCTGCTCCGAGCAGGTCTCCCAGTAAGGCCGCGGCTCGATCCTTGTCGATAACGGCGTCGACGCCCGATATTTGTTTATTTTCTTCGATTACCGGAATGCCGCCACCGCCCGATGTCACTACGATCACCCCTTTTTCTATCAAATCTTCAACGGCGTCAATCTCGGTTATCTTTAGAGGTTGGGGAGAAGGGACGACACGCCGCCAGCCACGACCGGCATCTTCTTTAAAGACAAAGCCCGTCTCGCCCATAATTTTTTTTGCTTCCGCCTCGTCGTAATATGAGCCAACTGGTTTACTGGGATTTTTAAAACCCGGGCTGTTTTCATCGACAACTACCTGAGTCACCAAAGTGACCACTGATTTATTAATTCCTTTTTTCCGAAGAAGGTTTATTAATGACTGTTGAATCAAATAACCAATTTGGCCCTGACTCATTGCGCCGCACATATGCATCGGCATCTCTGGAGCGACCTCAACCGCTTTAGCCATCTGGTTCATGATTACTCCAACCTGTGGCCCGTTGCCATGGGTAATCACAACCTGGTAGTCATTGTTTAAGATTAGAGGAACAATCTCAGCCATGGTTTTAGTGACATTGGCCAACTGTTCTTCATAACTGCCTTTTTCTCCTTTGTTTTGAATGGCGTTGCCGCCGAGAGCGATCACGACGCGTTTTTTCATAGAAGTAACGGTCTATTTTTGTCCACCGTTTTTTGTAAAATCGCTGCCGCCCGTTGTCCATATTCGCAAAGAACAATCATAGCGGCGATGACAAAAGGTTTATAACTGGCTTCAAGATAAGTATCTCGGCGGTATTTAGTAAAGACGCCTTTAGAAACCTCGCCTTCTTTACAAGAGACATCGCTGATGTCGGCCGGTAGACAGTGCATGTATAAGGCTTCTCCTTTTTTAGTTAACTTCATCATTTTTTCCGTACATTCCCAGTTTTTAAATTTAGCATTGTTAGCCAAAGCCTGTTTTTCTAACTCTTCGAGCCCTTTTTTGTCACTATTTTTCAAAAGCTTAGTTCTTTGTTTCATTACCTGGTAAGGCGCCCAAGACTTGGGATAGACGATATCGGCACCTTTAAAAGCATCTTCCATATTATGAGTGGTTCGAAAAGATCCACCGCTTTTTTTAGCGAATTTTTCTGACATTTTCTCGATCTCCGGAATCAGTTCATAACCTTGGGGATAGGCCAGAGTAATATTCATCCCAAACCGGCTCATCAAAGCAATCACTCCTTGAGGAACAGATAAAGGTTTGCCGTAGGAAGGCGAATAGGCCCAGCTCATGGCAATCTTCTTACCCCTTAATTTTTCCAGACCGCCAAAGTAGGCAATGAGATGGGAGAGATCGGATAGAGATTGGGTTGGGTGATCCTCATCGCACTGAAGATTAATGACGCTTGGTCGGTTGGCTAAAACCCTCTCTTGATAACCGATATCTAAAGATTTGGCCACCTGGACTTGATAGCGGTGGCCGACGCCTAAATATTTATCGTCGCGGATACCGACGGTCCTCGTTAAAAAAGAAATCATGTTGGCTGTTTCTAAGATAGTTTCACCATGGGCGACTTGAGAAGACCTTTCATCAAAGTCGATTAGCCCCAGCCCCAATAGATTGATTGCCGAAGCAAAACTATATTTAGTCCTGGTCGATAGGTCACGGAAAATAGAGATAGCGATTCCTGATTCGTAAATCTTTGGAGAGATTCCCCGGTAAAAGAGATCGCGGATAATTTTTATTGCGTAAAGAGTAGCTAAGATTGAGTCGGTATCTTTATCCCAAGTGCGTAAGAAATCTTTGCCGTAATTTTTAAGATTTAAAGAAGAAAGTTGATTAATCGGAGATTGACTCATGATAAGAATATTTTATAGAATAGTTTTTGTCTGTCAAGTTTCGCAATCGGGTGTCAGCAGCAGGATTCGAACCTGCGACCATTCGCTTATGAAACGAGCGCTCTACCGCTGAGCTATGCTGACTTTATTTTTATCCATAAATTATACTATAATAGGTTGAGATAGCGAAATTATAATTTCTTAATCTATATGAAAAAGCTGACACTCGATGACATTCTTCTCAAGTTAAAGAGCCAGGTTTTTGTCCAGGACTATTCCAAAAAGAAAGTTATAGACGGAGTCAAGATAGTTGAGGTAAAGAGATTTGTCGGCGAGGATGGGACTTTTGAAGAATTAGCCCGCCTCAATGATACGGGAAGCCTCGAAGCCCTTCCTGATCTGAAAGTAAGACAGATTAACCGCTCCAAGATTTTGCCGGGCGGAATTAAAGGTTGGCACCTTCACCTGAATCAGGAAGACGTTTGGTACGTGCCCCCAACCGACCACATGATTCTCGGACTTTGGGACTTAAGGAATGACTCCGATACCAAAGATGTAAAGATGCGGATTGTTCTTGGTGCCGGATCGTCAAAGCTAGTTTACATACCGCGGGGAGTTGCCCACGGGGTGGTCAACGTCGGCAAGAAGCCGGGAACCATCATCTATTTTGTCAACCAGCAGTTTGATCCGAGCGATCCGGACGAGAAACGACTCAAATGGGACGCCGCCGGCGCCGACTTCTGGGTGCCGGAAAAGGGTTAATTATTCTGTCCCACGTCGGGTTCGCCAAATAAATAAAGTCGAGCAATCAAGTTTCGCATCTTCATTTATTTGTTATCGGATACCCTAACATACCAATTTCTTGAGATCTTTGATTTTTACGCCTTTTTTGTATTGTGAACTGTAATAAAATTTCAGGTCCAAATATAATCAGTGGAATTACGGTTCCGGTAACTAACGATGAAACAATGGCAGTAGTAAGGGTCAGATATTTCCGCCTTGAACTATCGCTAATAGATTTCCCAAGCCAGATTTCTTTAATCATGCAATAACACCACCTTCCTTCAATCCCGATCCAGTTAAAATCAGAACAACTTTTAATTTTGTGTCAACCTTGTTTTTAATCAGAGCAGCAACGGTTGCGGCAGCAGAAGTTTCCACGAATAATCCTTCTTCCTGTGCCAATATTTTTTGAGATTTTAAAATTTCTTTATCGGAAACAGAGACCATCATTCCTTGAGTTTCATATACCCAGCTTAGAGTTAACTTCCCATCCAAAGGATCACCGACTTTCATCGCGGAGGCAATTGTTTTTGGAGTTTTAATGGGTTGATATGCCAAAAAATTATTTTTCCACGCTTCAGTTAATGGGTCAGAACCTTTTCCCTGGACGCCAATAAATTTTGGCCACATATTTTTTTCAACGAAACCTTCGATAATTCCACAACCAAGAGTGCCATTACCAACAGGGACAATGAATGCGTCAAAATCTATGCCGGAATCAGCTAATTCTCGGCCCAAAGATCTTTGTCCCATTCTTCGTAATTCATAATCCCCACATAGAAGTAAATTTTCTTTTAAAGCCATTTTCTTAGCTTTTTGTACGCACTCGTCATAATTTCCATAAACTTTAATTAGTTTAGCTCCGCAAACCATTGCTTGTTTTAACTTGTTTTCCGGTGTGTTTTCCGGAACAATAACAAAGCTTCTAAGTTTTGAGCGAGCCGCATAGACAGAAAGGCTGACAGCCATATTGCCGGTTGAAGCACAGATTAACCCCTTTTTATTTTGTTTTAAAGCTTCACTAATTTCTATAATGCTACCTCGGTCTTTGAAAGACCCGGTCGGATTTTGATACTCCGCCTTCGCCCAAATTTCGCCTTGCCAGTTTAACAACCTTTCAATATTGGCAAGACGAATTAAAGGAGTATTTCCTTCGCCAAGGGACAAAGAGTTGATCATAGCGGTTTTAGTAAATCTTTAGGTTCTGATAATTTACCTATTGAACTTTCAACGATTTCAACTAATTTTTCGTTTTTAATTAATTGGAATATTTTGTCGACAAAGGGATATAGAACAGAATCCTCTTTAATATAGGGAACCTGTTTTCTAATCAACTCGTAAGCGGCAAGAACTCCTTTACCCGGTTTCTTGCCTTTTTTAAAATCGATCGCTTGGCAACCCAACATCAGTTCAATGGCTAAAACATATCTCGTATTCCTGATAATCCTTTGGATTTTTAGAGCGGCGTTTGTTCCCATCGAACAATCATCTTCCTGCCCGGCCGAAACGGGAATAGAATCAACGATTCCTGGATAGCAAAGAATTTTATTTTCATTAACAAGAGCTGCCGATGCATACTGGGGCATCATAAATCCGGAATTTAGACCCCCAGACTCGATCAAAAATGCCGGCAATATCTTACTATAGTAAGGGTTGTTCATCCGCTCTTGTCGGATTTCCGAGGCATTGGCATATTCTTGAACCGCTTGTGCCATAGTTTCTAGGGGCATACAGATGGGCTGACCGTGGAAATTTCCTCCAGACAAAACCTCTTTTGTTTCCAAAAACACCAATGGATTGTCCTGGGCGGCGTTAATTTCCGTCTCAAATTGACGTTTTATCCAAAGTAAAGCTTCTCGGCTTGCGCCTAGAATAACTGGAGCACACCGAATAGAATAAGCGTCTTGGATTCTTTGCGGCGGGCCCGCCAATATCTCGCTTTTATCCATTAATTTTTTTAGGTTTTTTGCGGCAATTATCTGGCCTTCAAACCGACGGGCTTTAGCAATTTTTTCGTCTAGAGCTTGAAGAACCACCTCGATCGCTTCCATCGTCATCGCGCAAGATATCTCCGAAATTTTGGCAATTTGAAGTGCGTCATATAGCTCAAGGGATCCTAGCCCAGCCATAAAAGTGTCGCCATTTATCAGAGCCAATCCTTCTTTGGCCTGAAGTTTTATTAAAGGAATTTCAGCTTTTTCCATAGCTCGTTTCCCCGGCATTTTTTCCCCTTCAAAGTAAGCTTCGCCTTCACCAATCATTGGCAAAACCATCATCGCCAAAGGAGCTAAATCGCCGCTCGATCCCACCGATCCTTGCTCGAGAATCATTGGCGCTACTTTTTTATTTAACATTTCAATCAAAGTTTGTAAAAGAATAGGTCTTCCTCCCGATAAGCCAGACGCCAAATAGTTAGCGCGACACAACATAGTGGCACGAATCACATCTTCTTTTGCAGGATCGCCGACACCGGTACTGTGACTACGAATAAGATTTAACTGGAGTTGAGCCGCTTTGTCGGGGTCAATAAATACTTGTGAAAATTCGCCAAAGCCAGTGGTAACCCCATAAATTTTTTCCTTCTTGTTTATTTTTTTCTTTAAGATTTCGTAACCCAGTTTGCTTTTGGAAAAAGCCTCTTGTCCGATTTCGACTTTAGCGTAATCCCGAGCGACCATTTTGATTTGCTCGATTGTCAAATCACGACCCGTGATAATAACCTCATTTATTTTTTTCATAAAAAAACCGCCTTGCGGCGGGGTAGAGTAGTAATTTTTAATTAATTACATAAAAACCGACCCCGCCAAAAGCGAGGAATGATGAACAGCAAACATTAACGTTCGGACTCGATTAGTTCTTTTCATAGGCTTGTTCATATTAACGTATTAATATGATAACATAAGATTTTATCCTGTCAAGTGGTATAATTCAGATATGTCATCTATTCAGAGCTACAAGCCAAAGAACGCCCGGGAAAAATTACTTACAAAGTCCTTTTTAAAACTTAAAACCGAACAAGAAGTTGCCAATTTTTTAAGAGATCTTCTGACGATTAAAGAAATCGAGGAGTTTGCCAATAGGCTTGAGATGGCGAGACTTCTTAAGAAGGGCTGGTCGTATAAAAAGATTGCTCGAGAAACAAAGACGTCAACAACAACAGTTACAAGAGTAGCTCATTGGTTATTTAGGGGCGCGGGAGGGTATAAAAGAGTTTTAGAAAAATAAATATGATAATACGACAGGCCAGACCTACTGACTACAAAGAATTAATGGAATTGTATAACGGCTTTGTTGGAGAGAACAGATACTCAAACTACAACAACGATTCTTTTAATAAAGTGATTGAGAGCAAAAATAATTTTATCTATGTAGCCGAAGAAAATAATAGATTGACCGGTTTTGCTACGTTTTCCGCAAGAGTCGTTGTTAGATATCCTAGGCCGATTGCCGAGCTAGACGAACTATATGTAGACCCAACAGTTCGAAAGAAAGGCGTAGGGACAATGTTGATGAACGAAATCCTAAAAAAAGCCAAGGAGTTAAATTGCCACCGTTTATTTATCGAAACCCATAAAGACAGAAAGGAAGCCCACCAATTCTATGAAAGGCTTGGTTTTATAAACTACGGCTACCACTTCATTAAGGACTTGTAGCCTATAAGTTAGTTACTAAAAGCATACCCGTATTCTTTAAGAAGCTTCACTTGTTTTTTTGTAGACTCGTACACCGCTTTTTTAATAATCTTTTTCCTATCGGCGGAGCGCAAATCAAAAAAACTTTTTGCTTTAATTTTTTTACTTTTCAGAAAAGGAATTTTTATCATAGTCTAATGATACCATATTTATAATATTGTCAACAACTCCTGTCTATTATACTTGAAAGTGATAAAACTATCAATATTTGGAGCGTTGAGACGGATAGTTGGCCTAATAGGATATTCTTGATTCTTTTCTTCAATTTGCTTATCAACTACATTAAGCTCAATCTGCGGAAACATTTTTTTGATATTATTTACGACATCTTTTGCGGCAAAATATGATTCTATAAAAAAATCTTTTGAAACATATCTGCCCTCTTTTTTCTCACGTATTTTAGTGTAAGCCCATGCGGTTTTTGGCTCGAGATGAATATAGAATATACCTATTTTCCTTGAGTGTTTAATACTTCTTTCAACGTTATCTTTTGCCTTATTAAAATCAGAGAATGTGGTATCTAGAATTACATTTTGATCATTATGGTTAACGTGATCAAACAATTTTTCTACGCCAATAGTTGCCGCCTTTTGGAAAATGCTAGCATTAGTTCCATCGTAACCAGGTAACAATTTTCTTATCTCGTCAGCGTCGATCCTAACAATTGGAACTTCACATTCATAATGGTATAGATTTGGATCAAATGATGTTGAAAATTCAGTTTTTCCTGCGCCAGGAGAACCCGCCATAAAAATGGTAAACGGTTTTTCTACTGGTAAATATTTTAATTTGTTAGCAAATTTATCGACAATTTCATTCTTATGAGATTTTACAAATTTTATAGTTTCTTCTGATAAGTTCATAATTAAAGATTATATTACTTCCAGTCCGGTTTGTAGTATTTTTTGCCCTTAAGGTTTTTGGGCAGGTATTCCTGGCTTGTTTTCTTTCCCGTCTGTTTTTCCAACATCCAAGGATAACGAATGTGTCCTCTACCGTATCCCAAATTCTTCATCACCTTATTTTCGGCGTTTCTCAAATGGAGAGGAATCGGATCTAAATTCTCTTCGTCGATATCGGATAATGCCGACCAGATACCCATAGAGGAAGATAAGGATTTTTTTGCCGTTGCCAGATAAGTGGCGGCCTGGGCGAGAATTAAAGACGCTTCTGGCCAACCGATCATGTGGCAAGCCTGCATCGCCGAGGTGGCAACCACTAAGGCGGTCGGTTGGGCATTGCCGATGTCTTCCGAGGCAAAAATTACCATTCTCCTGGCAATGAATATCGGGTCCTCTCCGGCTTTAATCATTCGGGCAAGATAGTGGAGGGTGGCGTCGGGGTTGCTGCCCCTCATTGATTTAATAAAGGCAGAAATGGTGTCGTAGTGCCAGTCGCCCTTTTTGTCGTAATAAATTGCTTTCCTTTGTACCGCTTCCTCGGCGACTTTCAAATTGATTTTCTTTGCCATAGAAGCGGACAGTTCAACGGCATTGATGGCTGTTCTCGCGTCGCCGTTGGCGGTTTTAATGAAATGAATAATCGCTTCCTTGCTCCAGTCGTGTTTTGGGTAAAGCTTTATAGCTCGTTTAACTATGGTCTCAATTTCTTTTTCATTCAAGGCGTTCAAAACAAAGATCTGGCTCCTCGAAACCAAAGGCGCAATCACTTCAAAACCGGGGTTTTCTGTGGTCGCCCCGATTAAGGTAATCGTTCCGTTTTCAACGTAAGGGAGGAAGGCATCTTGCTGGGCTTTGTTGAAGCGGTGGATTTCGTCGACGAA
>CAYJKR010000007.1:0-3977 GCA_964371165.1 uncultured Gammaproteobacteria bacterium | reverse complement strand
TCCATAGGTGAATAATTGTTCACCATAATGATAGGCCAGTGATTTTTGAAAATCAAGAGATAATTATTGATATACTTTCAATATGGTAAATAAAATTATCCGAACGATTTGTTACTTCCAGAAACAATCGACAGAAGATGTTTTTAAAAAGCTGGACGGCTTGGAAAAACTTTTTGCCGATAAAGGTTATACCGTCCAAACAAAAAGACTCTGCTCTCCAGATGTTGAAAAAATAGTCGAGCTCGATAAAGTCTATGCACAGAAAGGATATATTTTAGGAGTAGGATCGGTTGGCAAAGAATTGACTTCACAACTTTTAAAAACCAACAATGTTTCTTTCAATTACGATCTGACGGAAAAGGAAATAAAACTGAAGGATACGGAAGTTTTATTTGAGGTAATCAAAACCGCACCAGCAAAAACTTTCAATTTTACCTATGTTTTCAATAATCCTAATTCCAGTCCTTACTTTCCCTCGGCCAACTACGAGAAAGACGGATTCTCAATCGGACTCCAGCCGACCGATTTAGCAGAGAATTGTTCTAGTCTCGAGGAATGGCTGGATAGGATGAAGGAAGTGTGGCTAGAGATAACAGAGCTCGTTCAGGACAGACCTGATTTCTTGGGAATCGATTCTTCGATTGCGCCGTTATTCAAGGGCAAAGAAAGTTTTCTCAATCTTATTAAAAAACTCAAAGGCGATTTCAACCAGTCGGTGACTTCGGATATCTACACAAGAATTACCAAGTTTATCAAGGATGAAAATCCCAAGCCGATTGGTCTTTGTGGTTTGATGCTTCCTGCGCTTGAGGATTTTGAACTGGCCGAAGAATACGAGAAAGGAAACTTTAGTATAGAGAGAAACATTTATCTGTCTTTACACTCGGGATTGGGGATAGACACTTATCCCGTTGGCATTGATGAAAAACCGGAAAAAGTTTTAGAGATTTTAGAACTTCTACAGAGTTTGTCGAATAAATTCAATAAACCATTATCGGCTAGATTTGTATCTGACGGGAAAGCGAAGATAGGGGATAAAACTGATTTCAAAAATCAATATTTGAAAGATGTAGTTATAAGAAGTCTATAATTACTTTTTTCCGGGATAAAAAAATTTCTTTTCTCTAGGTGTCAATACCCTAACGGGATCATTGATGTTTATAGCTCCGTTTCTTTCCACGATTCCTATTACTCCTCTATAACCCTTTGCCGCTTTGGGAAATGCGTTGGCTTTAATTTCGGGATGATATTGATGGATTACTTCACCTGGCCCGATGCATGGTTCATTTTCACCCAATAATAATATACCGGCGTCTTCAGGAAACAGTAATCTTGTCATGGGCGGGAGATGGGTAAAACCAAGCATTCCAGCGACAGTTAAATTAAGTCCGAGCAATTCCGCTGGAAGATTTTCTAATCCAAGATTTTTTGCGATCTCTTGAAGATCCGCATCGCTTGCTGCTGAAATCTGACGGGTATTAAATATTTCTATACCTCCCCGATATTGTAACTCGCGACCACCCACCGTCTTTGTTAATCCAAAATGTCGGTCTCTCGACATTCCTCCATTGTCAAGACCCCCATAATCGGTATAAAGACGGTCGTATTTTGTTGTGACAAGAGATTTTGGGTCTTGTCCAAGAAAAAGTCCGGTGACTTTGGTTTCAAATTCTGCCATAGATTTAGTAATTATTATATCATAATAGCGCCTAAAGAAGGTCTATTCCTTGTTTTACTCAACGAGCTTATTAAATTTAGTTTTCCCTCGAAATCGTTCCACAGTCTCTACAACCACTTTTCTAGCTTTTTTTGTCCCCCCCATTAAAATCTCCTTAGTTTCTTTAGGATGCTCTTCATAATATTTTCTCTTTTCTCTAATCGGGGTAAGAAAGTTATTTAAAGCAATAAAAAGTTTTTCTTTTACTTCGACATCGCTGACTTTCCCTTTTTGATAGCGAGCCTTCAAATCTTCGACCTCGTCTTTATTTGGATTAAAAGCGTCGTGATAAATAAAGACAGGATTACCTTCTACTTTTCCCGGGTCAGTCGGATGAATTCTGTTGGGATCGGTATAAGTGGACATAATTTTTTTCTTTAGAGTTTGTTCATCATCGGAAAGTAGTATGGCATTGTCTCCGCTTTTGCTCATCTTTAATTTTCCGTCTATTCCGACCAGTCTTTTGATCCTTCCCACTTTTGCCTCGGGAACGACAAAAGTTTCTCCGTAAGTTTTGTTAAAATCTCGAGCAATTTCTCGAGTTTGTTCGACTACCGGTAATTGGTCGGAACCAACGGGAACTAAATCGGCGTTAAACCCTAGGATGTCAGCCGCCTGCAAAATAGGATAGACAACAAAACCGATCGAAGGATCGAGTTTTTTGTATCTGATTTCTTCCTTAACCGAGGGATTTCTTATCACCCGCGAGTGTTTGACCATAGTCAGAAAGAAGCTATAAAGCTCAAAAAGTTCAGGAATACCAGATTCCAAAAAAATCGTTGCCACGTTCGGATCGATTCCTACGGCTAAATTATCAAGGAAAACATTATAGACGTCTTCGTTTATCTTTTCCGAATTTTGGTAATAATTAGCGTAGGCGTGAACGTTGGCCAAAAGAATATAAGTATCGTATTCGTGTTGGAGTTTAATTCTGTTTTCCAACGATCCGACGTAATGACCAATGTGTAATTTACCGGTAGGAGTATCTCCTGTCAAAATTCGCTTTTTCATAGTATTAGATAGATTATAACTTATAAATTAAGAATAGTAATAATCCACAATTGCTTCGGCCAAAACCTCATCGGAATTTATAGTTTTGTTACCGAGCGCCTCATAATTTATTGCCAAAGGCAATTCAGTACAACCCAATATGATCGCCTGGGCTTTTTTGTCAAACATGCGGTGAATCAAGTCGATATATTTCTTTTTAATTTCGCCGTTGTGCCGACCCGCCAATACACCTCTTATGATCTCCTCGGAAATCTTCTGTTCCGTTTTATTTGGAGTAACAAGAGAAATTCCGTATTTAGCCAACTCTTTTTCATAAAGCCCTGACTTGATTAAAACAGGCGTTCCTAACAGGGCGACTTTTTTATATTTATTTTCCGCCATTCTTTTAGCGGCGAGCTCTATTATCGATAAAAACTCGATTCCTGTTTTTGCCTTTAATTCAGGCAAAAGGATATGAACGGTATTGCTCGTAATGGCCAATTTTGTCGCTCCGGCTTTTTCTAGAACGGAGATGGAATTTATGAGCATTCTTTTTGCTTTCTCAACCTTATTTTTATTATGAATAAAGTCGGGAATAGGCAACGACTCGATTATCATGTGTGGGTAGTCGTCGTTGTTTTTGGCTCCGTATCTCATTTGAGAAAATTCAATGATCTTTTTGTAAATGAATTCGGTGGCCTGAGGTCCGATACCGCCGATGATACCGATTTTTTTGTTGCCTCTCATAATTTATTGTGTAAAAATTTGTCATAACCGTTGAGGTCCAAGAGTCCGTGGCCGGAAAGGTTGAAAAGAATCACTTTTTTCTTTCCCTCTTTTTTTGTCTTGATTGCCTCGTCGATTGCCGACTTAATCGCGTGGCTCGACTCCGGGGCGGGAATAATTCCCTCGCACTTGGCAAAATCGAGTCCTGCTTGGAAGACGGGACCTTGTTTATAGGCGACCGCCTCCATTAATTTTTCCTCATACAGGAATGAAATCAAGGGTGCCATTCCGTGGTACCTTAGGCCTCCGGCGTGAATAGGCGAGGGGACAAAATCACTCCCCAGGGTGTGCATCTTCAAAAGGGGAGTCATCTTGGCGGTGTCGCCAAAATCGTATTTATACTCTCCTTTGGTCAAGGTGGGGCAGGATGTCGGTTCAACTCCTATGAAACGGATTTTTTTACCTTTCAATTTGTCGACCAGAAAAGGAAAAGCGATTCCGGCGAAGTTGCTCCCGCCGCCAACGCAACCGATAACAATGTCGG
>CAYJKR010000006.1:0-42573 GCA_964371165.1 uncultured Gammaproteobacteria bacterium | reverse complement strand
GATTGCGGTCAGGGCTTAACGGATAAAAGCTACCTCGGGGATAACAGGCTAGTCGTTTCCGAGAGTTCATATCGACGAAACGGTTCGGCACCTTATGTATTACACATCGGGGCGCCATGAGAGTAATCTCAAGCTTGTAATCCAATTTTGTTTGGGTCTTTTTGAAATTTAATATCAGCTCAAAACGGTGGACTCCTTCGAGTAATTGAAGGACAATACCGTGGGAATCCGCCAGCTAGCGGACCCGTAACGACTTTTCAACGTAACTGTTGAAAGACTCAATAATTTATTATTGGGTAATAAGGCTGACTCCCGATTAAATCGGGATGAAGGTATAGTCTAAACTTTCAAGTAATTGAAAGATCGATAGCGATGTCGGCTCACCGTATCCTGGGGCTGAAGTCGGTCCCAAGGGTTGGGCTGTTCGCCCATTAAAACGGTACGCGAGCTGGGTAAAACACAAATTGAGCCCAGCATAAATTGGCTAATAACGGTGAAGTCCTCATTATTGATATAATCAATATTAGGATGATACCGTGGGAAGATGACTTTGATATGTTGTCCAAGAAACAAAAAGAACTTGTTGTAGGTTCCCTACTAGGTGATGGTAGATTAGAATGCCGTTCCACTAAAGGAACAGCACGTTTACGGATTCATCATGCGGATTCTCAAAAAGATTATCTTTTTTGGAAATTCAAGCAGTTGAAAAACATAACGTTTACCAAACCGAAAAGGCATGAATATATAGATAAGCGCTATTCTACAAAAGTAGTTTCTTGGTATTTTCATACAAAAACATTATCATCTTTAGGAAGATATCATAAATTGTTTTATCGTGATCAAAAGAAAATAATTCCAAAAAGCCTAGAGAGAATGGTCACACCTTTTTCTTTAGCGCTGTGGATTATGGATGACGGTTGTCTGTATAAGCAATCTTTAATCCTGAATACACAAAGTTTTACTTTTGATGAAAACGAATATTTAAAGATATTTTTTCTAAAAACGTTTAGTGTGAAAGCTGGTTTGCAGAAAGACAGAGGTAATTTTAGACTCTACTTTCCTAAGCCAGCCACAAAGAGAATTCAATACATTATTGAACCATTTCTCTTTAATTCAAAGTTTATCCCCGTAGAGACTGATCCAAGTTCATTAACTTCTATGAATTTAGTGAGATAGAGATAATTTATTGTCTTTATCAAACGCCAATCCCGCAAATAGCGGGAAAGATATAGTCCATACTTCTAGAAATAGAAGATTATATATGTCAGAACGTCGTGAATTGTATATCGCGACCTTCAGTGGTAACACTGAAGTAAAATATGGCTTATAACGGTGGAGTCCTATTTAATTAGGATAATACCGTGGGAAGTCGTCCCGATTTAATCGGGATTGACCCCGTATCGACTGATTCCCGAATAAATCGGGATGAGATAGCTCGACTTAATATTTAAGAGGCTATCACACGCCATGTCCAATATCCTATAAGATGTTGGAATATGATATAGTCAGTACCATTCGTAAGAGTGGAACGCAAAGAAATAAAAACTTTGCTAGGATTATGATTATCCTATAATACGGAGACAGTTCGGACTCTATCCTGTGCAAGCGCTTGGACTTTTGAGGGGGTTCTCCTACAGTACGAGAGGACCTAGGATGCGGAAATCCCTGGTATACCGGTTGTCCCACAAGGGCATCGCCGGGCAGCTATATTTCCATTAGATAAGCACTGAATGCATCTCAAGTGCGAAGCTAGCCCCAAGATTAGAAGTCCCCATTAGCTTTCCGGAAGAATACCGGATATATAGGCGTTAGGTGTAAGTTAAGCAATTAATTTAGCCAGGACGTACTAAGTAGCGACTCTCCCATCTTTTTTACTATAATTTTCGCGTAGAGAAAATTTCAAGCTTCGCTTATAATCAATTAATGGTTATTGTCTCCATTGATTCGGGGATTGAAAAAACCGGTTATGCCGTTTTCAACGGCAAAAATTACCTGACCTCCGCGCTTATAAAAACGGCCAAGACCGCATCCCATGAAGTTCGTTTAGAGCAAATATATTCTGAGTTGAAAAAAGTCTTCGCCAAGTATAAGCCGGGGGCAGTTGTACTAGAAAGGTTATTCTTTTTCAAAAATCAAAAGACGGCCATTGCCGTGGCCCAAACCCAAGGGGTGTCCCTGCTTTTGGCGGCTCAATTTAAAATCAAAGTTCATTATCTGACTCCGCTCCAAATCAAACTTGTGATCACCGGCTACGGCCAGGCCGACAAAAAAGCCGTCCAAAAAATGATCAAGCTGACGACAAATATTGACATCAGCCAGGACGACGAAGCCGACGCCGTTGCCTGCGGCTTGGCATATTTATTATTAAGCAAGAACGTATAATTTATCTATGAAAAAAGTTGCCTTAGTCACCGGTTCTTCTCAAGGAATAGGCAAGGGAATCGCTTTAAAACTAGCGGAAAATGGCTATATAACATTCGTTACCTATTTGAAAAACAAATTAAAAGGGGAAAATGCGGCAAAAGAAATAACAAAAAAAGGTGGTATAGCTGAACTCGTGAAACTAGATGTTAAATCAGAAGAGAGTGTCAAAAAGGTTTTTGAAAAAATCACAAATGATTATGGTAGTTTAAATGTACTTGTAAATAATGCCGGTATTGAAGTCGCAAAATCAATAGAGTCTATTTCTTTTGACGAATGGAAAGATGTTGTCGATACAAAAATAAATGGTAATTTTCTTTGCACCAAATACGCTATTCCGTTAATGAAGAATCAGGAAAATGCAAACTTAATTGTCATCGTTTCGGCGCTTGGAGAGAGACCCGAGCCTGATTATCTTCCCTATAGTATAGGTACGGCAGGTACAATTGCTTTTGCCAAGGCGATGGCCCAGCATCTCGGAAAATATGGGGTTAGAACAAATGCAGTTGTGCCGGGGACAACGAGAACAGCCCTGTGGGATACGTTTGGGGGAGATGATGAGGAGATGTGGAAAACCTTCGCGAAAAATAATCCGATGGGAAGAGTGTCAACTCCCGAAGATATTGCCAATGCCGTCCTAATGATAATTAACGATAAATCAAAATTCTTAAATGGAAATATTATTTATATGAATGGCGGGTCTCACCTAAAATAAAAATTGAAGTTTATTTAATTCGCCCCAATTCTTCCTAGTTTATCTGTGGCATATTTGGCACCCTGGAGCATCGAGGACTCTATATTTCCGCTCTTTATATATTGGGCGATAAACCCGGCGGTATAGGCGTCGCCGGCGCCCGTTGAGTCGACGATTTTCTTAGCCTGAATCGCCTCTTGGAAGAAAATATTTCCACGATGATACCCGTAACTGCCTCTCCCGGCGTCGGTGACAATCAAAACCCGGTCTTTCAAATAAGGGATCTTTATTTCCATCTTTTTAAAATTAATTTTTTCGTAGGGAGTTTTCACCAGCTCCGAATATTCGTGGGCGTTGATGATTAGGACGTCCAAGGCGTCAAAAAAATCGGCCAGGTCTTTGATTGGACGGCGGCAATCGACCGCCGACAGATTGACAAAGGTTAGAGTTTCGTCGCCTTTCAAATAACCAATCATTTTTTTCTTTTCTTTTAAATCCAGGTGGGGGAGGGGAGAAAAATAGATATTTTTTGCTTTCTTCAGTTCCTTGTGAAGAAAGAATTCTTTCAATAAATGACTGGGTGTCTCGTGATGAATGATGGATCTGTCTCCTTCATTAGTCAATAAAATCGAAGAGATTTTGTAGTAGTTTTCCTCAACCTCACAAAACTCCGTGGAAACATTTTTATCTGTCAATTTCTTAAGAATCATTTCCTTAAAGGAATTATTGCCGATTTTGCCAAAAACCGCCGACCTCAAGCCGAGCCGGGCGACCCCGACGGCGACGTTGACTCCTCCACCGCCGACGTCCTCGTGGAAATAATCGGCATAATATTTGCCGCCTAAAGCCAGCTGAAACCGCTCTTTATTTTTCGTAAAAGTAGCGCCTTTGAAGTAGAGATCGACGCTGATGTTGCCGACCGAGATCAAATCGTACATAGTATAATATTATCATGTTGACGATAATTTGCGGCGAAGACTCTGCCTCATCCCGCGATTATTTCTTCAATCTTAAAAAACAGTTAAAAGACAAGGATTACGAGGTTTATGACCTTCCAGCCGTCCAAATCAACGAGGTCTTGACCTGGATGTCCGAGGCCAATCCGCTCTTCTCCAAAAGCCTGGCTTTTTTTACCCAAAACTTGAATAAAACTTTGTCCAAAAAGACCAACCTCAAGCAGACAAAAATCGTCGAAAGAATAATCAAGGAGAGAACTGTCGATGTCTATGATTGGGAAGAGGAAGTACCGGCTCGCTATTTGAAAATCAGCACTGGCGTTAAAGTCAAGGAATTCAAACCGAGCCAATCGATATTCAAACTTTTGGACGCGTGTTACCCGGGAAACTTAAAAGGTTTTGTTTCGATTCTTCACAGCTTAAACATCAAGACCGATGATTTTTTTACTTTCGTCATGCTCCAGCGTCACACCCGCAATCTTTGGTTGATTGCGCACGGCCAGGCAAAGCCAGGCCTGCCGTCTTGGCAGCTAGCTCGTCTAAAAAGCCAGGCGTCAAAATGGAAGCCCGAACAATTAACAAATTTTTACGACGCCTTGAGCAAAATAGACGCTTCCTTGAAAACGAGCCGCCTGCCGTATTCCTTAAGCCATGCCCTTGACATTCTAGCCGCTTATTATTTATGATAAATACTCATGATAAACCCGGCAATTTTCAAAGCCTACGACATTAGAGGTCTCTATCCCCAAGACATCAACGAAGAAAATATCGGGACAATTGTAAAAGCCATTTACAAACTATTCACGGAAAAACTTAAAAAGTCCGAACTCACCATAGTTTTAGGGCGCGACATGAGATTGTCTTCTCCCACTCTTACCGACGTCGCCAGAAAAATGTTATTGGATTTGGGCGTGACCGTGGTCGATATCGGGCTCGCCTCGACCCCGACTGTTTACTTTGCCGTTTGCCATTATGACTACGACGCCGGGATTCAAATTTCGGCTTCCCACAATCCAAAAGATTGGAACGGAATAAAATTCCTTTACCGGGTGGGGGACAAGTTGACAAAAATATCCAAAGACACCGGCATGGAGGAGGTAAAAAATTTTGCTCTAGCAGGGGAGTTAGACTTTCCCCAAAAAACCGGAAAATTGGTCGAAAAAGACGTCCTCAAAGACGAGGTCGACTTTGCCTATCAACTGGTCAATCCCAAGATAAAAAAATTCAAGGTGGTCGCCGACACCGCCAACGCCATGGGCGCGCCGTTTATAGAAGAGATCTTTAAACGACTCGACGGTGAGCTTATAAAGATGAACTTTGAGCTCGACGGCAGCTTTCCGGCTCACGAAGCCAACCCATTAAAATTCAACTTATTAAAGCCGCTCCAAGACAAGGTTCTATCTGAAAAGGCCGATTTTGGCATCGCCACCGACGGGGACGGGGACCGAATTTTCTTTATCGACGAAAAAGGCCAGGTCGTCCCGGCGACCCTGATTTCTGCCCTCGTTGCTAGGGAAATTCTCAAAAAGAAAAAGGGTGAAAAGATCCTGGTCGACATCCGTTACACGAGAAACACGGTTAAAGTAGTAAAAGATTACGGGGGAGAACCGGTGATAAACGTCGTCGGTCACGCCCTCATTACTAAACACCTCAATTCGGTCGGAGGCGCTTTTTCGGGTGAGTCTTCCGGTCACTTTTTCTTCCGGGAAACCGGGGGCGCCGAAAGCGCCATCAGGATTATCTACTACGTCATGGACGCCGTATCAAAATACGAAAAACCTCTTTCAGAAATCATCAGCGAGCTCCACTCTTCGTATGAGTCGAGCGAGTTTAACTTTACCTTGCCCGAGGGGACGGACAACAAGGAATTCATGAATAAAATTCTTGAAGGTTATAAAGACGGGGAAGTTTCCTGGATGGACGGCCTCTCGGTCGACTATCCGGACTGGCGGTTTAATATCAGATCATCAAATACCGAACGCTTAATCAGGCTGAATCTCGAGGCCAATTCCGAGGCCTTGATGACAACGCATCTTGCCGAGGTAAAAGCCAAAATCCTCGCTTTGGGAGCCCAGGCGGACTGAGCGCCTCGCCTTGTAACTACGGGCCAAATTTTATATAATAAGCCATATTTATGGCCGAAAAGTCGATCGAGCTTTCAAACTTTACCAAAGCCCTCCTTGAGGCAATCAGGTCGATCAAACCCAAGGGTAGGCCGGACGACATGTCGGCGCTCTCGGTCTCCCAGACGGTCTCCTTTTTTGCCCTGGTTTATGAAAAAGTCAGAAACGCGGTCGAGTTCAGGGACGACCATTTGGTCCTCCGGGCTGCCATTGAACGCGTTTTGAGGCGCCGATTCTCTCTTAATCCCGACGGCCGGGGGGAGGCGGAAAATTTGCTCAGGGAGCTCCTTTGGGCCAGGTATTTCGACAACTCGAGCTTGGGCGGGGACGACAACGTCAAAATCCAGTCTTTGATAGATAAATATATAGCTCTCCGTCGCACTCTTGTGGTCGGACGCAATCCGGAAATGCAGGCTTATCTCAATCAATTTCTGGTTGACCTATTGACCTGCGAGATTGAGGAAACCCTAAAGCCCGAGGCAGCCCAGAGAACGTCTAATCTGACCTATTTCATTTACCAGGTATTGAGGCGGAAGATAAAAATCGAGGGCTTGACCGAGGAACAAAAAGACGCTTTTTTTATCGTCTCGGTAGAAAAAGTTTTCGGAAAAAGCGACCGCTCATATCTGCGTTACCATTTATTTGTCACTTTCTATAAAACGCTCGCTTCCTACACCACAAAAGAACTCGAAGGTTTGTCCAACAAGTTGACCAACATCTTCAAAAGAATCGACGACATGGTCGCCAATCCTTATGTCGATAACCTCATTAAATTCACGAGAAAACAGCTGCCACCCTTCTTGATTCTGTTTGACCTGATGAAGGCCAAGGGGCTGGAAATTGAGGAAATTTTGACCAACCGGGAGCGCTTATGGAGCGAGGTCGAGTTGATGTGCCGCGAGAAATACTCCGCCATGGGGGTCAGAATCAGAAACCTCGCGGTCAAAAGCTTCATCTATATTCTTTTGACGAAAATGGTCTTTGCCTTAATTTTAGAATACCCGTTGTCCATATATGTTTACGGAGAAGTAAGTACGGTTTCCATTTTAATAAACAGCCTTTTCCCGCCATTCCTTATGGCTTTCATTTTGGCGTTTTTCCGGGTTCCGGGCGAGGACAATACCAAGAAAATCTATAACCGGATAGTCGAAATCGTCGACTCCAATCTTGATTTCGAAACCCGGGTGGCTTTCTTCCCGAAAAAGTCAGCCCCGAGGCGACCCCTTTTGGTTTTCGGTTTCACCATATTCTATTCGCTCACCTTTATTATCACCTTGACCCTCATCTACGAAGGCTTGAGGCTACTCGATTTCAATTTGATTAGCCAAGTAATCTTTTTGTTTTTCGTCTCCGTCGTTACCTTCTTTTCCTACCGGATTAGGCAGGTCACCCGCGAGTTGACCTTGGAGGCCAAAGAGAGCATATTCACGCCCATAATTGACTTCTTCTTCATGCCGATTCTTTCCTTAGGAAAGTATTTTTCCCAGGAAATTGCCCGCTTGAATTTCTTCATTTTCGTCTTCGATTTCATTATCGAGGCTCCCTTTAAGCTTTTATTCGAGATCGTCGAAGAATGGATCTCATTTGTAAGGAAAAGAAAAGAAGAGATTATTTAATCCGGTAATAGTAAGTCGGGAACGGATTCCTTTTTAGAGTATAAAACAAACTTTTTTCCCAGCCCTTGACGGGAAAGCCGTGGGCGATTACGACTGCACTGCGTTTTAACTCCTTATTCATTTTTGATTTCAACTTTTCAATCAACTCCGGCATTAAAAACAAATAGACGTAGTCGGCCTGGCCCAAGTCAACGTCAAAAACGTTTTCTACCTGAAAATTGACATTTCCCTCCGTCCCGTCTATTTTTGACAAAACCTTCGCCCAGTTGATAAGAATCGGGTTGACGTCGACGCCGACTCCCCGGGCGCCATATCTTTTTGCCGCGTATCTGACCATTCGGCCGTCTCCCGAACCGATTTCGACAAAACGGCTGTTCTTTTTGACTTTGGCGGGTAGCAAAATCTCTTCCAATATTTTCTTTTTGGTCGGAACGTATGGCGCGCCTTTTATCGAGGAGTAGATCAGGCCGAGGGTATAGATGCTAAGGAGAATTAAGAAGGCGAGGAGAGCAAAAAGAGTCAATAAGTAGGCAATTAGGGCTAACATTTATTTAGTATAATATATTGAGCTTGTTTTAGCTCCCATAGCTTAACGGATAAAGTACCTGTCTTCGGAACAGGTGATGGGGGTTCGATTCCTCCTGGGAGCACCGTAACGTTGATATAACTTTAACATTAAACACCAAACTCCAATGAAATGGTTTGTCTATATCGTCCAAGGCAAAGACGGTTCTTTGTACACCGGAATAACGACCAATCTTGAAAGAAGAATCGCCGAACATAACACCAGCAGCGTCAGGGGGGCTAAATCTCTAAGAGGGAAACGCCCCGTCAGGCTAGCCTACAGCGAACGGTTCTATAAGGAGACTAGGGCGAGAAAAAGGGAGGCCGCCATCAAGAATTGGGAGCGAAAAGATAAATTGGAATTGATTAATAAACGTAAATCAGCGGGACTAACCAAGTAAATTCTTGGTATAATTCTTTCAAGAATTTAAGGGCCACTAGCTCAACTGGTAGAGCATCTCCCTCTTAAGGAGGTGGTTCAGGGTTCGAGTCCCTGGTGGCTCACAATGCGAAATCTATACCCTCATCTAACTCGAGCATTTGAAACGACCGTAGTCGAAAAGAAAGGCAACTATCCTTATCCTATAAGTCCATTTTCCGGCGTCACCAAACCCATAACCTCTCAAATGCTTGCCGAAGTGGAAAGGGCGTCCTTGAAAGAAAAAGTTTTTTCAGAAGCCACCTTGATTGTTACTTTTGAGTCGGCGGGTAATCAACTCGCGGCAACAGTAAGTAGAGTATTGAACCTACCATATTTAATAGCCAGAAAAAAGAAATTCAGCCTTCCACACGAAATCTCTTTCTCTGTTACGACAAATTACGATGAAAAGAACTTTTACTTGTACGGTAACGTTAAAGGTAAAAAAATACTTATAATCGACGACGTTATTGCCAGCGGCACGACGGTAAAAAACTCCATTCTTGCCTTACAAAAAGCGGGCGCTGAAGTCGTCGCTTTGTTTGCAGTAGCCGGGAAACTAAATTTAGTTGGGAAAAGGTACCAAGATACGCTTCGAGAGATTAGTATCCCCCTAACTATAATTGTTCAAATCAAGGTGATTGGTAACAAAGTAGAGGTGTTATAATAGGGCCCAATGGAGCTTGTTGGACCAGCCTGGATTAAAAGTAGCGAAAAAAGAATGGAAGACGTTGTTACTGCACTTGGCCTTTTGGCGGTAGCGTTTCCGGCTATAGTTTTATCCAGTGGTTTAATAGTCGCCGAAGATCATAAGCGCTCCTTTTTTAGCCAGAAACGTGTCGGTAAAGACGGAGAGCTATTTAACCTATACAAACTTAGAACAATGTCACGTACCGATTACAATGATCAAAGCAAAGGGCCCAACGACAATCGGGCAACCGGAATAGGAAAATTCCTTCGAATTTCAACGCTAGACGAGACTCCCCAGCTTTTAAACATACTCTCAGGACACATGTCTATTATTGGACCTAGGCCTTTATTACCAATCGATTACGAGAGAATGGAAAACAACCTACCACCCGTAATTTACAATAAATGGCTAACGTCGGTCACCGAATCAAAACCTGGGCTCGTCAGTTCTTTTGGAATATATTCGAGAACTGAAAGTTTTTCATTCAATAATTCTTTATTGCTGAGGGCACAATTGGATATCCAAGATTATGATCTCGCCAGTAGAAAACACGATTCTTTTCTTAAAAGAAAAGCAATAAAAGTTGGGAAGTCAATTGTGTGAAGCCTTATTGTAAGAAATAGGTGATATAATAAGGCATGTCAGAACGGCCTAAAACAGAATGGCGAGGATTCGTTTTTAAGGGTTTCCCGTTATTAGCTGTCGGCTTTGAAAATCTTAGCTTCAAGCTCGCGAACGAGAAAATAAGGCAAGAGCAAGAAGTAGACGATAAGCTTGAACTTTCAAAACGCTTCGTAAGTATCGAGGTAATAAAACCAATTGAAGACGTCTATAAAATTTCTTTAGGAATTTTCGGAAAAATTATTCCTATAAATTCCCCAAAACCTCCCGAAATTACGGTCCTTAAAAAATATAGAAGTTTTTAGATTTCTTTTTCTACTTAGTAGATGGAAAAAATAATCGGATTGGAGATATCGTAGAGGTTCATTTGCCTTCATTCTATCACAGATCCTTTTATATCAAGAGGTCACGATTTTGCTCCAGAGCCTTGTAGAAATGGGGCTTTAGTTCTACCGGAAAATAACCAGCGACAAATCTTCTTTCCACACCCTCCATAACCTCATCGAGGGTATAGTGCTTTTGATAAAGACGATCTCTGTCGAGTAAAGAGACCAAAAAGTCGGCGAGCGACACATAAGGAACTAATTTATGGCGTCTGTTAAGGTCTTCTTGCGTTGTAATTTCAAAATCAGAACCGATATAGTGTTGGTCGGCTATCATTCCATAAATTGGGTCGTATCCTATACCTAAAAGCATTTCCTCTCCGATTTTGCCGTGTGCCCTTAAAAGAGAGTCTTCCTGAGACGTCAATCTCCTGTTGCGCAGCAAAATTTCTCGATCTACGGCAATTTTTCCGATGTCGTGCAAAAGGCCACCATAAAATAGTAGGTCGAGTTCGGAATTGCTAAGATTATCTCTATTTGACAAGCCGATTGAAAGAGTAATTCTCGATACTTTATGCAAATGCTTATATAATGAGGGTTCATGCTCCCTGGCTAAATTTAAAAGAGAAACTGTCTTCTCCGATTGCGGCCGGCCATTTAATGCCATTGCCCTTTTGTACATATTAGAATTTCTGTAATTTAGTACTTCAGACATAGAAAGAGTATTATAGTATACTAAAGTATGATTGGGAAGATAATTTTTCTTTCGGTCGGCTTTTTTATTTTATCCGCTATCAACATCTTTTTGATACAAAGAGCCTATACCTTTAGCCAAAGGCAGGCCGAGGTGGAAAAGATCCTGGCAGAAATCGCCGAGGACGCCGCCAATAGCGGCAGACGCCAGTTTCAGATAGCGGCCAATCCCGAGGTCCTTGGCCTCGAGACCGGAGTTACTCTCGCCGATAGCCGGGTGGCCAATCTCAAAGCCTTTTTCAGGAAATATAATTCACCCCTTTACAACGAAGCCGAAATCATCGTCAAGGTCTCGGACGACTACAAATTCGATTACCGGTTGCTCCCGGCAATTGCCATGCAGGAGTCAAACCTCTGCCGCGTCATACCGGACGATTCCCACAACTGTTGGGGTTGGGGAATATACGGCAATACCGTCACCCGGTTTGATTCATACGAAGAGGCTATAAAAACCGTGGCGCGCGGGATAAAGGAAAACTACATCGACCAGGGCCTGGTTACGGCGACCATGATCATGAGCAAATACACCCCGTCCTCGAGCGGCAGCTGGGCACACGGAGTCAATACCTTCCTTAAAGCGCTAGAGTAATTATTACTGGACCGATCTGGCCGAAGTTAGTTCCTGAGAAAGAGAGTACTGGGTACCTTGTTTTTTGCTCCTGGCGGCAAAAAGAGAACCTCTTTTTTTCTTTTTGGAGACCAGAGCCTCGAGCCACGTCTTTGATTCTCCGACCTTGGCCCGAAGGTGTTTAATAACATTCAAGACTATTTCCAAAAACCTGACGTGATAAATACCGGGTTTCTCTGGCAGTTCGCTGACGGTCAATTTTTCTACGTCCTTGACCTCGCTTGCTAGGGCAGAGTTTTCCTTTTTCAAAAACCCGATTTCTTTGCGGATCAGTTCTGTCAATTCGGCGATTTTTCTTTTAATGAGAGTCGTCTCCGAATATTCGGTGTAGTTAAAGAGTTTGACTTCTTTTTTGCCCTGTTTTTTGCTGGCTTCCTGCCTGCGGGGAGAGAATTCAAAATCGTCCGCGCCCTCGTTATAACCAAAGAATTGGTCGAGCATTCCATCCCCGATGTCTCCTAGGGTTTCTAGGGGATTTTTGTTTGGGTTGTTGTTGCGATTAGTCTTGGGGTTGCCTTTTGCCATGGCTCCATTATACTACAGGATATGAAAGATTGTCAAACAGAAATCAGAAAGTCGATCGTCTTTTGTTTGCGAAGAATGGTCGCGTAGTAATAGCTGTTGGCTTTGGCTTTTTCTTTCTCCGCTTCGTCCTTGATGTTGACAAATAGCTTGTCCAGGTCTTCTTTTTCTACTTTGATGCCTTCTTTGTCGGCCACCTCCGACAGCAAGAATTCCAATTTGTAGGTGTCTTCTATCTCTCGCTTGAATTGGCTTTTTAAGATGTCCATCGTCAAGTTTTTTGACTTCAAATACTGCTCTGTCGTCAATCCGATCTTTTGGACGTCGTCGACCAAGCGAGAGAGGCGGTGACTGAGCTCGTCCTCGATTATCAGGTCGGGGATTTCTATTTTGGCGGTTTTTAAAAGCGCCTCTAAAACTTCATTGACCTGGCGGCTTTTTGCCTTTTCCTGATTTTTCAACTCGTCCGGCGTAGGGGACTTTCCCGGGACCCAAATGTCGGCCTTTTTGGCGATGTTCTTCACTTCTTTGATGGCTTTTTTGTAGTCGCCCAGGTCGATCTTGGGCTTCTCGCAAACCATGATTTTGATTTTCCAGTCTTCGTTTTCTTTGGCCGAGGTGAGTTCGATTTTCGGCGACATTATCGGCAAGATCTTTTCTTTCTTGACGATTTCCTCGTAAATTTGGGGGAGGACGACCCTGATCATTTCCTGGTAGATTTCCTCGGGCTTCAGGTGTTTTTGGGCGATTGACTCCGGGACGTTGCCCTTTCTGAACCCCTCGACGGTGAGTTCCTTGGCGAGGCTCGTCAAGGCGATGGCTTTCTCCCGGGTGATATCGGCAGTCGGTATAGTAAGGTCTATTTCAACCGTTTCTTTTGGCAGGCGCTTGGTTTGATAAGAATACATGAATTACAATTGTACAGGAAAATCTTCGTCGTACAAGGATAGTTTTTTCTCTTCATTCTCAAACTGCCTGATAAACCAGCGAATTCGGGTCGCCCAGGTATTGCTTTCGCTGTAGATCGATCCTATTTCCTCGACCGAGACAGCTCCCGTGTCAATATAGTTGTTTCTAAGGCCGGCGCCAACGGTATCGATTGACTCGGACCAGTTTTTGAACATCAAGTAGCCTCGACCCCAACCAAATGGATTATACGAGCCAGGGTAGATAAATCTACCGAATGTTGACTCAAGCCCGGCGATCGAAGGCAAAAGATAACAATTCAGAGAGTATTTTTTACAGGTTGAAAGAAAGCTATCGATTTCCTCCGTCATCGGAGAATCATACCTTTCCAAAACAGCCTCGATGGCAAGCTTTCTTTTAAAATCACGAATAGCCTCAATTTCGGCCTTGTTAGCCTTGGCGTTGAAGGCCAAAGAGGCCGACTCACCGGCGACAGAGGCGGCGTAGGCTTTATTGGCAAGCGACAAGAAAAGCACTATTGTGACAAGCATGATGGCAATTTTTCTCATAAAAAAAATCCTAAAGCTTTTCGAAAAAATCGAAAAACCTTAGGATCTGGAAGTATTATAGCATAAGACTATAGGAATGTCAAATATATATAGTTTTGAACCTATAATTAAGCAAAAGATAACGCGGTGGAAAAGACAAAAAACTTTGCTAAAATAAAGGTTGTCTGGTCGCGTAGCTCAGTTGGCTAGAGCGTTTCATTGACATTGAAAAGGTCACAGGTTCAAGTCCTGTCGCGACCACATAATTGCTTTTTCTGAGGCTCCATGGTATAATACGACCGATGGTTGAAAAACGATTTTTGACCGAAAAAGAGATCGACCCCTCCGTCATTTCCAATCTCAGACGGATTGATCTGTTCGATGGAAATATTAATAACTTTTTTGAAGCAAACTTCAGCGAATTTAGTTTAGCCCAATTAAACGAGCTATTTGACGCTTTTGGATTTCATAAGGACGAGCTTTTTGTTTTTGTTGATGATAGTAAAGCCGGTTTTTTCGCCATGCAGGTTCCTTTAAGGCCTTTTTGGACCCGCTCCACTCCTGACAACGCGTCGGCCTCTTTTTCATGGTTTATTGATTCAAACTCCCAAAACAAGGTATTTTCCATTTCGGGAATAGCTGGTCACATTAAGCCCAAGCATATTATTGCCGCTAGGTATGAGGCGTCGCCCGATACCGATGACTATCAGTTAAAGAATTTTGATATTGGTATATCCGCGGGTCACAAGCTAGATGTCGATACCGAAAAATTGGGCCTAACAGATATATCACAATTGCCCTCTGCCGGATTAATTACGAAAATGATGATGAAAATGACAAAAAACACAAGAAAATTCTCTCTTCCATCAAGAGAGAATATCTATGACTACTTCATCAAAGGAAACTATTTTCCGAAGGTTCCTAGCCATCTAGGGGTAAATCATATGGCTCAACCCGTTAAATAAGCCTTGATTTTAAAAATCTTGCCCGTATCCTTTATCAAAGCTCGAGTCCTGTCGAGACCACAGAATTGCTTTTTCTGACGCTCCTTGATAAAATACCGAATGTCAAAAAAAGAGGATTTTTTAGCTCTCGAGGAGATATTCGCGCCGGGTAATCCGGAAATAAAGCAACTCGCTCTTTATGACGAACAGGTTTTTCAATTCTTTGAAGATAATCTAGGCGAATTCGGCGCCTCTACTATCCAAGAGTTACTTAAAAGTTTCGGTTTTCACGGCGAGGAACTATATGTTTTATACAGCAATAGAAAACCCGGACTTGCTGCCCTGCAGGTTCCTTTAAGCCAGAATCCCAATTCGTTTCTCAATGCCTCAGCCACCTTGACCTGGTTTATGGATGATTCCAGTAAAAAAGTTTTGGCCATTTCTGGAATAAAAAGGGATGGCCTGTCTTATAATCATATTTTAACCGCCAGGTACGAAGCCAGTCCGTACGACGAAAGTTATGAGCTCGTCAGGTGTGAAAAGGGTATGAAAGAGCCATCGTTTGAAGGAAAAAAACTCCCCGGAATTGACGAAAAGCCTTTTACCGCGGTCATAACAAACTATATGCGCAGGGCCACTAAAAATAGGTATAAAATAAACGGCCTTGGCGATTTCTCGAAAATCAAGCTTCTGGACGCCATTCCGTACCGATTGCCGATTAAATAAGGCTTGATTTTGTCAATTTAACCTGTATTCTTTAATTATGAAAACTGGTTTTGTTATCAATGCCACCACTACTTGCTCCTAACAGGAGGGGTAGTGTCGTAGCGTAACTTCCCCTCCGAGAGGAGGGTTTTTTTATGCTACAATTTATTAACAATTAAAAACTTAAAAAATGGATATTAAAAATTTGGATAATCTAAGGCATTCTTGCGCCCATTTGCTGGCCGCCGCAGTTTTGGAAATTTGGCCCGACGCCAAGCTTACTTTGGGCCCGCCGATTGAGGAGGGGTTTTACTACGATATAGACTTCGGGAAGAATAAAATTTCCGAACTGGACTTTGCCAAGATCGAGCAAAAAATGCACGAACTGGTAAAAGATTGGAAGTCCTTTGAAAAAAAAGAGTTGAACGAAAAAGGAGCCAAAAATCAGTTTAAAGGAAACGAATATAAAGAAGAGTTGGTCCAAGAGATAATTGACCGGGGAGAAAAAATTACCGTTTACAAAGCCGGGTCTTTTGAAGATCTTTGTCGGGGAGGCCACTGCGAACACCCCGACCGAGAACTCAAGCATTTCAAACTCCTTTCTACTGCCGGAGCTTACTGGAGGGGGAGCGAGAAAAATAAAATGTTGACGAGAATTTACGGGACTTGTTTCCCGAATAAAGCCGAACTAGACGACTATCTAAAAATGATGGAAGCGGCTAAAAAGAGAGACCACAGAAAAATTGGGGAAGCTCTTGAATTGTTTACTATCTCCAGTTTGATCGGCCCCGGGCTTCCCATTTTTTTGCCGAAGGGAGAAATTATTCGAGAGATAGTTTTAAAGTATCTAACAGACATGAAAAGAAAGAATGGCTACCAATTTGTCTGGAGCCCTCATATTGCCAGGAGCGAGACTTACCATATCTCTCAACACTGGGGCAAGTATGACGCCATGTTTGCTCCGATGAAGCTAGATAAGGAAGAATATGTATTAAAACCAATGAACTGTCCGCACCATTTTCAAGTTTATTTAAACCGACCAAGAAGTTATAAAGAACTTCCATTTAGGATTGCCGAAAACGGTACTGTTTATCGAAACGAGAAAAGCGGTGAGGTAAGCGGATTGGTTAGGGTCAGAGCTCTAACGATTGACGATGCTCACACTTTTATTAAGTATCGAGATACGATGGAAGAAATAGAAAAAGTCTTGAAGATGATTATAGAAATATTTAAAACATTTGGTTTTAAAGATTATAAAGCCAGAATTTCAATCGGAGACAGAGACCACCAGGAAAAATATTTGGGAAGCCCCCAGGAGTGGGAGAGAGCAGAAAATGCCCTTAAGAGAGGAGCCGGACGGCTAAAAATAGAATACGAAATAGGCAAGGGAGAAGCGGCTTTTTATGGGCCTAAAATAGATATTATGGTAAAAGACAGCCTGGGCCGTTCTTGGCAATTGTCGACTCTCCAGCTCGACTATAATCAGCCTAAGAACTTTAATATGAAATACGTCGAAGAAGACGGTTCAGAAGTATACCCAGCCATCCTACATATCGCCATGATAGGTTCAATCGAACGATTTATGGGAATTTTAATAGAACACTATGCTGGTGTTTTCCCGTTATGGCTCGCCCCAGAGCAGGTCGAGATCTTGCCGATTTCAGACAAATTTCAGGCCTATGCTCTAAAAATCAAGGAAGAACTCGTCAAGAGTGGGATAAGAAGCGAAGTTGACTTGGACAACAAAACCTTGGGCGCCAAGATTAGGGAAGCGACATTGCAAAAGGTTCCCTACCTGGTTATAATTGGTGAGAAAGAGGAGAAAGGTAATGTTATTAGTGTCAGAACCCGGGAAGGCAAGGAAGAAGGTCAGATTGCTCTTCCCGAGTTTATCAATAAACTAAAAAGCCAAATTGAGAACTTTTCATAGACCCCAATTCAAGCCGAGAAAATTCTATATCACCAATTTGCGAATTGAGGCACAAACCCTCCGCGTCATCAACGAAAAAGGAGAACAGGTCGGAGTGATGAGCAAAAATGACGCCTTAAAGATGGCCGGCGACGCCGAACTAGATTTGGTTCTGATTGCGCCAAGGGCAAAGCCACCGGTGGCCAAAATAATCGACTTTAAGAAGTTTTTATACCAAGAGGAAAAAAAGGAACAGGAGGCCAAGAAGGGGATTAAGAAGAGCGGTTCCAAAGACATCAGTCTGTCTTTGTTTATCGGCGCCGCCGACCTGTTGAGGCTGGAAAACAAGGGAAAAGAGTTTTTGTCCGAAGGATACCAGGTAAGAGTCAATCTGTTTTTGAGGGGCCGGGAAATATTCAAAAAACCCATGGCTTTTGACCTCGTCAATAAATACATTATCAGCCTTGGCGAAGTCAACATCTCCAAGCCCCCGAGACTCGAGGGTCGAGTGATACGCTCTGTCGTTGCAAAACGCAAATAACAAAGTTATAATATTCTTTCCATATGGCAAAAAGTAAACAAAAAACCAGGAAATCGGCCGTCAAAAGATTTAAGATAACCGGGGGCGGACTGGTGCTCCATCGATCGCAAAGCTTCAGGCATTTGAGGGGCAAAAAAGGCAAGAGATGGTTGAGACGAAAAAAGCTGTTAAAGTCGGTTACGGGCAGATTTAAAACCAAAATTAAAAAAATGCTGGCAGTCAAATAAATATGGTAAGAATCAAGTCGGGCATCGCCACAAAAAAGAAGCATCGAAAAGTCCTGCGTCTTGCCAAGGGTTACTGGATGACCCGCCACAAGCAGTTCAAAAAAGCCAAAGAGGCGGTTCTCCACGCCGGAGAGTACGCCTTCGCGGGGCGAAAAAGAAAAAAAAGAGACTTCAGGTCGCTCTGGATCACCAGACTCAACGCCGCGGTTCGGGAAAATGGCCTCACCTATAGCAAGTTCATCAACCTCCTTAAAGCAAAAAAAATCGAATTGGACAGAAAGGTTTTGTCGCAAATCGCCCTCGAATACCCGGCCGTTTTTAAAAAAATAGTCGAAACCGTGAAATAAACTTCTGATATAATTTTTTTATGGATTTCAAAAAAGAAATCTCCGGGGCAACCAGCCTGAAGGACCTGGAAAAACTCGAGATAAAATATCTTGGGAGACAAGGCATCGTCAACAACCTTCTCGCCAAAATCAAGGACGTCCCCGCCGCCGATAAAAAAGAATACGGGGCAAAAATAAATAAGCAGAAGCAGGAAATAAAAGAGTTAGTCGAAAAGATAAGGACTGAACTTCTCCAAAAAAAATCGGGTGAATTTTTCGACCCGACCTTACCCGGAAAATCGTATCCAAAAGGAAGCCTTCATATCATTTCTTATGCAATAGAGGAGATCACCGGAATTTTTGAAAAGATCGGTTTTATACGCGTTTCGTATCCGGAAGTCGATTGGGAATACTTTGCTTTTGAATCGCTGAATATGCCCAAGGGCCACCCGGCACGGGACGACGTCGAGACTTTTTTTATCGATTTTCCCGAAAATGCAAAATTCGGGAAAATGGTCTTGACCCCCCATACGTCAAACGGCCAGAATAGGGAAATGAGACGGGTAAAGAATCCTCCAATAAGGATGATTAATATCGCCAAGTGTTACCGCCCCAACTGGGATGCCACCCATACGCCGATGTTTTACCAATTTGAAGGCTTGTGTGTCGACCGCGACATCAACATTTCTCACCTCAAAGGAGCCCTCGATTATTTTGCCGAAAAATATTTCGGAGCCGGTATAAAGACCAGACTTCGCCCGCACCATTTTCAGTTCACCGAGCCGTCTTTTGAAGTCGATGTCACCTGTACCGTCTGCAAAGGTACCGGAAGGGCGGGAAAAGATAAATGCAAAGTTTGTAAGTCGGGGTGGTTAGAGCTCGGCGGAACCGGGATGGTTCACCCGAACGTCCTTAAAGAGGGAGGAATCGACCCAGATAAATTCTCGGGTTGGGCTTTCGGATTCGGCATCGAGCGAGTCATTATGATGAAGTATGGGCTCGACGATATAAGAAATTATTATTCAGGCGATATCAGATTTCTGGAGCAGTTTTAAATATGAATATAAAAATCACCCACCAGTGGCTTTCCGATTATCTTGAAACCGAGGCGACGCCCGCTGAAATCCAAGAATTTCTTTCCCTTTGTGGTCCTTCGATTGAAAGAGTCGAGGAATACAAAGGAGACAGTATTTATGACATTGAGGTGACGTCAAACAGGATTGATACCGCCTCGGTCATAGGAGTCGCCCAGGAAGCGATGGCCATTTTGCCGATGTTCGGCAGAGTGGCCCGGATGAAACTAAACCCTCTGATACAGTACAAGCTGTCGTCGCTGCCAAAAAATGAAGACTCTCCTCTTGAGGTTGAGATAAAAGACCAATCACTCTGTTCCCGTTTTACTGCCCTTCTTTTTGATAACGTAAAAATCGGCCCCTCGCCGAGTTTTATAAAAGACAGACTCCTCGCCGTCGGCATAAAATCAATAAACAACGTGGTTGACATCTCAAATTACCTGATGGTTGCTCTAGGCCAGCCCGTCCATACTTTCGATTTCGACAAGATCGGCAAAGGCAAAATGATAATGAGGCTCAGCCATAAAGGTGAAAAAATCGTCACCTTGGACGAAAAGCAAATAATTTTGCCCGGGGGAGACATCGTCATTGAAGACGGCGACGGAAAGCTTATAGATCTTTGTGGAATTATGGGCGCCGCCAATTCGGCGATATCAGAAAAAACAAAGAGAGTCTTGCTTTTCGTCCAGACATATAACGAGGAAAAAATAAGAAAAACTACTGTGTCGACCGGCCAGAGGACCCTCGCCGCCACCTATTTTGAAAAAGGCTTGGACGAGGAAAGGGTTGAGCCGACGATTACTTATGGGGCCGAGCTTTTGCAGAAATATGCCGGGGCAAAGATTGCCTCCCGCCTTTACGATATTTTCCCAACCCCTTACAAACCACGCGAAATAGAACTGGACATGAATTTTGTTTCTAAAATGATTGGGGTCGACATAGACCTTAACAAAATAAAAAATATTTTGACACGTTTGGGTTTCAAAATATTGCCCTCTTCCCAAAGCAAAATCAAAGTCTTGATTCCGCCCCATCGCAAATACGACGTATCTATTAAAGAAGACCTGATTGAGGAAATCGCCAGGATTTACGGTTATCGTAATATCGCCTCTACTCTTCCACCGTCGGCCTACGTCGAGCAGCCGAAGGAAATGGAAAACCTTTTTGTTTTCCAAAACAAAGTCAAGTTCTTCCTAAAACACCTGGGGTTAAACGAGGTAATAAATTACTCGATGATTTCGAAAAAAATGATCGAGGAGTCCTCGCTAAAGGTAGAAAACCATTTGCGACTGTCAAACACCATTTCCGAAGACATAGAATATTTAAGGACGACTTTAACGGCTTCCCTGGACAAGAATTTTGTAGAAAACAGGGGCAAAAAAGAAGTATTGAGATTATTTGAAATAGGCAAAGTCTATCTGCCGATAAAAAATGACCTACCGAGGGAAGTCTACCGGGTAGGAATCGCCGTTAATACCGATTATTTAGATTTGAAGGGAATTATTGAGGCCCTATACAGAGAATTGAATATCTCTGCGGAGGCCCCAAAAATTATTGAGAAAAATGGTGTTTTTGTAGCGGAGATTGAACTGCAAACTTTGATAGACAATTACCGACAGGTACCATCATATCGGCCGATTAATCCTTATGCCGTCATAAAATTGGATAAAACTTTTGAATCTAGCCCAAAAACAACTTACGCCTCCATTAAAAAAATAGCTCAAGAATCTAAGCTTTTCCAAAAGATGGAAGTCATATCGTTGTATAAAAATAAACTCACTTTGCGTTTCTATTATTCTTCAAAAGAAAGAAACATCACCGAAGAGGAAGCCAAAGGGGAACTGGAGAAAGTTTAAGGCGAGACGTTCACCCCGAATTTTATCTTTGCGCTGCCTGACTTATCTTTGTCATTGACCGCCACCACTTCAAGATCATAAACGCCATCGGTTAGATTTATTGTCTCGTCGATATCTTCACGATCTCCGTCTAAGGACTTGACTTCGTTGCCGTTTATTTTAATTTTCACGTTTTTGATCGTTGGGGAACTCGTTATCTTGGCTTTGATCGAAACATTGTTACTGTCTACTTTCTGTTTGTCGGAAGGGCTCTTTATCGAAACAACCACTTCCTCGGCCGAGGCATCCGAGACCTCGGTTGGGGGCTTGAACTTGTCGTCCTGGCCTTTGGTCCATTCGTTGATCGCTTCCTGCCAACGATTCTTTCCGTCACCCGAAACGGGGTCGTCTTCAGAGATAATAATGTATTCTTTCTCCTCAAAAGCGCCGTTTTTTATTTCCACGTCGTTGGCGAGCTTCCCGGTCGATTTGGATATTTTTAGTTTGCGATAATTAGGCGAAATGTCTTTCGGCTCGGTTCCTTCGATAAAGTATTCGGCCCGGGTCGGGTAACCGTCTTTGGGGAGACCCCCCAAGAAGCCATCGACGGTAACCGCCTTGACTTTGTCGGGCTTGGTCATTATTCCGTCGTCGTATTTGGTCAAAATCTCTCTCATCAGACGGTAAAAAATGGAAGAGGCGCCGGTTGCCCCGGAGGCGATCCTGGCGTTCATCGGCGAGTTGTCGTTGTTGCCCGCCCAGACTCCGACCGTCACCGAATTCGTGTATCCGACCGCCCAGTTATCGCGCTTGTCGTCGGTCGTCCCGGTCTTGACGGCGACCGTTTTTCCCGGAATGTTCAAGTAAGAATTGGGTCCAAAGACGTCGAGCCTGGCGTTGTTGTCGGACAAAATGTGGGAAACGAGAAACGACACTTCGGGCGACAAAACTTGCTGTTCTTTTATCTTCACTTTCTTGAAAATATTTTTTCCCTTGAAGTCGGTGATTTCGGTAATCGAAGAGACGTCGTGTTTTTTTCCGCTGGCGGCCAAAACGGAAAAGGCCGAAGTCAAATCCAGTAGGGTAGTTTCACCGCCCCCGAGGGTGATTGCCAATCCAAATCGCTTCAGGTTTTCCTCGGTTGGCGCAAGCTGCGTTAGACCCATCTCTGAAGCCTTTTGCAAAAAATCCCTGATGCCGACCATGGCGAGCATTTTTACGGCCGGAATGTTTTCCGAGTTGCCGAGGGCGAACCTGACTTGCATCGGCCCCCTAAACTTGCCGTCGTAATTGACCGGCCTATAGGGTGTGTCACCGGTGGCGCCCGATGAAAACTCGGTCGAAACGTCCATGAGAAGGGTCGAGGCAGTGTAGCCTTTTTCAAAGGCGGTCGCGTAGGTAATTGGCTTGATGGCGCTTCCAGGCTGGCGCAATCCCAAGGCGGCGTTGAACTTGCCGAATTTCTCGTCTGCAAAATCGTAGCTCCCCACCATGGCAAGAATCTCTCCGGTTTTCGAGTCGAGAATCACCACCGCGGCGTTGGTCGCGTTGTATTCTTTCAGCTTGCCGATTTCGTCCTTGACAATTTTTTGCGCCGTTTCCTGGAGTTCTTTCGAGAGGGTAGTTTTTATCTCCACTCCCTCGTCGATCAATTTTTGGCCGTATTCTCGGTCGATGAAATCCTTAACATAAAAGACAAAGTGCGGTGCGTTTATCGCCAGGCGCGGAGCTGTAAACCTGACTCTATCTAATTGGTTCAGGGCGACTTTTTCTTCGTCTCTCCCGATATATCCATCCTCCCTCATCCGCCGCAACACGTCCCGCGTCCTAAATTTCCAGGCGCCAGCCTCCCCGATGTGGGGCGAATAGCGGGAGGGGTTCTGGGGGAGACCGGCCAATATGGCCGACTCGACCAAAGACAAGTCTTTGACTTCCTTGTCGAAGTACCCTTTGGCGGCCGCTTCGACCCCCCAATAGACTCCGCCGTAAGGCGCTTCGTTTAAATACATGAGGAGAATTTCGTCTTTTTTGTACCTTCGCTCGACCTCGATGGCCAGAATTATTTCTCTGACTTTGCGCGATATGGTCTGCCTCGTCGTCAGCAAGACATTTTTAATCAACTGCTGGGTGATGGTGGAACCGGACTGGAGGCCGCGGCCGAGGGCGACGTTGACGGCGGCCCTGACAATTCCAAATTGGGAGATCCCCTGGTGTTTATAGAAGTTTTTGTCTTCTATGGCAATCGTGGCCTCTTTCAGATTACCCGGCACCTCTTCCCACTTGACGGGAATTCTATTTTTATCTTTGTACATTTCGTACAAAACTTTGCCCTCCCGGTCGTAGAAAACCGAGGAGGCCCCGGTCGAGGCGGACAGCTTGGCCGGGGAGGGGAGGTCCCGGGCAAACCAGGCAAAAACGGCGAGGGAAAAAATAAATCCGATTAGCAGGGCGCCGATTGCGCCGAGCAGGATGTAGGTCAATAATTTTTGCTTCCGGTACTGGCTCCTGTATCTCAAACGACGAGAAACGTACATGAATTTAAGTATAATATACACATGAAAATAATAGGCCTCAAAGTAAAACGAGACGCCATCTGGAAGATTATCGTTGTCGTCTCTTCCCTTTTGCTAATCGCGTCGTCCCTGGCACCAATGTTTTTAAGGTAAACCAATGTTCCTAGACACCAAAATTGAGTCATTGCCCAATACCAGCGCCATAACCCTCCGAAGGCTCAAGGCTCTCGGATTAAATACTTACTTTGACCTCTTAAACTATTTTCCGAGGCGCTACGAAAACTATTCTCTCCACTCGAAAATCGGAGCTTTGCAATTGGGCGAGGTCGTCACCGTGACGGGTACCGTCACCCAAGGAAAATTCCAAATCACGAGGCGAGGCCTTCGGCTCCAAGTCTTTAAAATCGAGGATGAAACCGGTACCCTAACGGTTACATTTTTTAACCAGCCCTATCTTTTGAGGTTGATTAAGCCGGGAATGAAGCTCAGCGTCGCCGGGACGGTCGCCGAATTTGGCGGCAAAGTAACAATCGAGCCCAAGGAGTACGAGATAGTCAACGGAGGTCAAAAACACACCGGCAGAATTATCCCGATTTATCCGCTCTCGCATGGACTTTCCTCCCGATTGATAAGAGAAAAAATTTCTTACGTTTTGTCGGGTGTCGAGCCCGAGGCGGAATTGGAATTCTTGCCGGAGCCCCTTATCAAAAAAAACCAACTGCTTCCGGAACAATCGGCTTTGACGCAAGTCCACTTTCCCGACTCAATAGAAGCGAGAAATCGGGCCCGAAATAGATTGGCTTTTGACGAACTCTTTACCATTCAGTTGTCTTCCCTGATGGTTCGCGAAGCCTGGAAAAAAGAAGCCGTCGGGGCGCAGTTGGTCTTGAATAAAAACATCGAAGGAAAACTCAAGGATTTCATTAAAGACTTGCCGTTTACATTGACCCGAGGACAGGTAAAAGTCTGGGAAGAAATAAAAATGGATTTGCTCAAAAAGCAACCGATGAACCGGTTTTTGCAGGGAGAGGTCGGCAGTGGGAAAACCGTCGTTGCCGCCATAGCGGCCTACCTGGCATATCTTAATGGATATAAAACCATACTCATGGCGCCGACGGAAATTCTCGCCCAGCAGCATTACAAAACAATCAACGACTTGTTTAAGAAATACGATTTAAAAATTGCTCTTCTCGCTGGCGCGAACAAAACTAAAAAATTAAAAGCTGACGATTATGACCTCGTCATTGGCACCCATGCCTTGATTTCAAAAAAAGTCCGGTTCGATCGCGTCGGCCTCGTTATTATTGACGAGCAACACCGTTTCGGAGTGGCGCAGCGCCAAGCGCTCAAGGAAAAAGGGTTAAACCCGCACCTGTTGACGATGACGGCGACTCCAATTCCGAGGACAGTCGCCTTGACTCTGTATAACGAACTCGACCTGTCGTATTTGGACGAGATGCCGGTAAACCGGATTCCCGTTAAAACCTATTACGTTCCAAGTAGTAAACGGAGTTCGTGCTACGAATGGATAAAAAAACAGATCGATTCCCAGCAAGCCCAGGTTTTTATCGTCTGCCCGTTAATCGAGGACTCGACTAAGGAAACGATGAAGTCCGTCAAGGCGGCAAAAAGCGAATTCGAATATTTAAAGACGAAAGTTTTTACAAAGCACCGCCTCGGCTTACTACACGGCAAATTAAAATCTCAGGAAAAAGAAAAGATCATGACCGACTTCAAAAACAAAGCGTTTGACATATTGGTCGCCACCCCGGTGGTTGAGGTCGGAATCGACATCCCGGATGCCACCATCATGCTGATTGAGGCGGCGGAAAGGTTTGGTTTGGCATCGCTGCACCAAATGCGCGGGCGCGTCGGTCGGGGAGACAAACAGTCCTATTGTTTTGTTTTTTCCGAAATAGAAAATCCGGCCGTTGCCTCCCGGCTTAAATTTTTCGCCAAAACCAGAGGGGGGAACACCTTGGCGGAAATGGATTTGAAAAATCGCGGCGCCGGAAACATTTACGGACTGGAACAACACGGTTTGGTCGACCTTAAAATTGCCTCGATGAGCGACTTTGCACAAATTGAGGCGACCCGCGACGCCGCCCTATCGTTTATGGCCGACTACAAAATCAAAGATTACCCGGCTCTTCTAAAAAGGATCGAAAACAAAAATTTCCGGGGAGTCAGCCGGGATTAAATTACTGGAACGAGCTGGTCAGGTTGTATATAGGAGTAATTACCGATATCACCAAAAAACCGACTCCGGCCCCAAGGACGACCAGAATCAACGGCTCGATCAACGTCGTCATCGACTTGATGGCGATTTCCGACTCGGTTTCAAAATATTTGGAAAGCCTAAGGAGGGTGTCATCCAAATTTCCCGTTTGCTCGCCGACTTGCGTCATTTGCACCAATATGGGAGGAAATATTCCTTCCTGGTCTAGTGCCGCACCCAGCGATTGTCCCTTTTCGACCTTGGACCTAATATTAAGAAAGGCCTTTTGAAAAATCGAATTACCGGTGGTTTCGATGATAATATTCAAGGCATCCAGTATTGAAACGCCGGCGCCGATTAAAATTGCCAACGTCCTCGTCGTGTCGACGAGGGAAGAAATCTTGATGATTTGCCCAAATACCGGGAGGCGGAGGGCAACGGCGTCAAACGACGCTTTGCCGATTGAAGTTCTAAGGTAATTCCGGAGAAAATAGATTCCGCCGACAACGGCCAAAATTATAACCGGCCAAAATCGGGTAGAGAATTCCGAAATGGTGATAAGAATTTGGGTCGTCCAAGGTAGCTCGACGTTGAAATCTTTATAGAGCCCGAGTAATTTTGGAATGACAAACGTGACCATGATAAACATCACGACAATCATCGCCGATACGACGATCAAAGGGTAAATTAAGGCGCCCTTCAATCGACCTTTTAACTCCCTTTCTTTTTCTAAATTGTCGGCGAGCCGTAAAAGAATTTCTCCAAGCTTGCCCGACGCTTCGCCGGACTTGACCAGGGAAATATAGAGGTTGGGAAAACTGCCCGGATATTTTTTTAAGGCGACGGAAAACGGCTCACCCGATTTTACTTGCCGGTCGATGTCGTCGATCATTTTGCGCATCGACTGTTTCACGATTTGTTTTTTCAGGATCTCGAGAGAGTCAATTAATGTGAGTCCGGCGTTTAACATGATGGCTATTTGTCTGGTAAAATCGACGATGTCGTTAAAACTAATCTTGTCGAAAAGAGAAGAAAATATGGTCGCTTCCTGTTTTTTTGCCTCTTCGACTTTAATCGGAAAGTAGCCGTTTTTCTTCAGGTAGTCTATTGCCGCGGCGGCCGTCGCCGCCTCTATTTCACGCTCTATAGTCACCCCGTTTTTGATTGCCTTGTATTTGAAATACATAGGAGTTAGACGCGGTCGACCTTAATAAACTTCTCGAGTTCTTTCGGACGGATCGCGTACGAAAATGCCGTTTCTTTGCTAATGAGGCCTCCTCGATAAAGATTCAGCAAGTGTTTTTCAAAAAGCAGGAGCCCCTCGCCTTCGGAGGTTTCGAGAATGTTATTGATTAGATAGGTTTTTCCCTCCCTGATCGTTGTGGCAATCGCCGGGTTGTTTATCAATATCTCAACCGCTGGTACCCTTTCGATAGACTGTTGCTTTGGCAAAAGTCGTTGGGTAACAATTATTTTTAAAACCGAAGCCAATTGATTTTTTACTTGGGTCTGCTGGTGGGGCGGAAAACTATCAATGATGCGGTCTATCGACTCCGGAGCCGAGTTGGTGTGGAGGGTCGAGAAAACCAAGTGCCCGGTTTCGGCCGCCGTCATCGCCAACTGCATCGTGTCAAAATCTCTCATTTCTCCAATTAGAAGTACATCCGGATCTTCCCTCAAAGCACTCCTTAAAGACATCGTCCAAGAGTGGGTGTCTTGATGGAGCTCGCGCTGCGATATGATGGATTTTGACTTGGGGTAAATATACTCGACCGGGTCCTCGATGGTGATGATGTGGCGGGCGTATTTGCCGTTGATTTCATTCATAATGGCGGCGAGGGTGGTCGATTTGCCTTCGCCGGTCGGTCCGGTTAAAAGAACCAGCCCCTGTCGATAATCGACGCATATCTTTAGATAGCTCGGCAAGAGCAATTCTTCAATCGTTTTTATTCTATTTGGAATCAAACGGAAGCTTCCGCAAATGACTCCTTGGGCATAGTACATATTGATCCTGAAGCGATAATTTTCAAAGCCGTACGCCAAATCAATTTCCCGGTTGGCGACAAGATTTTCCTTTTGTTCGGCATTTAAAATGGAAAACAACATTTTTTCGGCATCCTCTTTTGTGATAACCGGCTGGGTCGTTAGTTGATAGAGTTCGCCCGAAACTCTGATGGTCGGATGATACCCGGGCAAAATGTGTAAGTCCGAGGCTTTTTTGTTAATGACCAGTTCGAGTAAATTAGATAGTTCCATATTGTTAGACTTCGGCGACTCTTAAAACTTCTTCAATCGTCGTTATTCCTTCCATGGCCTTGAGGTAGCCGTCTTGCTTAATCATAATCAGGTCTTCCTTTTTGGCGGCTTCCTCGATGTCTTTGGCCGAAGCCGAGCTCAAGATCAGCCTGTTAATCGTTCCCGTTACTTTCAAGACCTCAAAAATGGCAATCCGCCCGATATATCCCGTGCCGTTGCATTCCGTACAACCCTCGCCTTTTGCCAGTTTGATCGGGCTAGTCTCGTATTTTTTAGGCATTAGCGGTCCCAAAACTGCTTTGATGTTTTCGACCACTTGGGGAACCGGTTCGTAAAAAGTCTTGCAGTTGGGGCAGACGCGGCGACAAATTCTTTGGGCAATTATCGCGTTTAAGACCGAGGCAATTAGGAACGTTTCCGCGCCCAAATCGATAAGACGGGGGATGGCGGTCGAGGAGTCGTTGGTGTGGAGGGTGGAAAAAACCAAGTGTCCCGTCAGGGCGGCTTGGATCGCCAGCTGGGTAGTCTCGTGGTCGCGGATTTCTCCGACCAGAATTATATTCGGGTCCTGGCGGAGAAATGACCTGAGGCCGGTGGCAAAGGTGAGGCCGGCCTGGGGGTTGATCTGGACCTGGTTGATGCCGGGAATCTCGTACTCGACCGGGTCCTCGAGAGTCAAAATATTGACCATCGGCTTGTTTAGTCGGGACAAAATCGAATAGAGAGTGGTCGTTTTTCCGCTCCCGGTCGGGCCGGTGATCAAAATGATGCCGTAAGACTTGGTGATGGCTTCTTCGACGTCCTTGAGTTGGGGGCCTCGCATCCCAAGGTCCATAAGAGACGGTATGCCGCCCGTCTTTTTCAAAAGCCTCATCACGACCTTCTCGCCGTTGACCGTCGGCAGGGTGGAAACCCTGAGGTCGACTTCCTCGGCGTGGACCTTAAATCCGAACCGGCCGTCTTGGGGAATGCGTTTTTCGTCTATCTTCATCTCCGACAAAATCTTTATTCTCGACACCAGCGCCTCGTGGATGGATTTGGGTAATGACAGCTTTTCGTGGAGTATCCCGTCGATTCTGTACCTGACCTTTGTCCTGGTTTCCTCGGGTTCGATGTGGATGTCCGACGCCCGACTTTTTATGGCAAACTCCAAAACCGTCGAAACAATTTTTGCTATCGGTGCCTCGCTTATTGAGCCGGCGCTGAGCTCTATTTTCTTAATCGCTTCACTCGGGTTATACTCCTTCAGAGCGTCTCTTACCTCGGGGGAGAGGCCCTGGGAATATGCTAGGTCGGTTATTTTAGTAATTTGTTGTTTGTCGGCTAAGGCCAGGTGGACTTTCTTGCCGGTCTTTTTCTCGAGAAAATCAACCACGTCGCTCTTTTGCGGATTGGCCGTTCCAAGGTAAATCGAATTTTCCTTGGCGTCGTATTTATACGGAACGATTCCATAGCTTCGCGCGACCGACTCGGAAATGAGGCCGACCGCTTGAGAGTCTATCGGCGAATTCTCGAGGTCGATATAAGGAACACCCATAAGGGTCGCCTCGGACTTGATAATTCTTTGGCGGGGAATCTGGCCGTATTCAAACAGATAGTCTTCGATGCTTAGGTTTTTCTTCAGGCTTTCTACTTCTATCCGTTCGGCTTCATCTTTGACGATGTCACCGTTTTTCACCAATTCATTAAGTAGGGCCTTTTGATTTAGGTCCATAATTTAAATATAAGGAGAGTTGTGATAAAATTCAATAACATATATGCTTCCCGTTCTTCTTGTCGCACGCGATAAAAAAACCGTTGCCAAATACTTGGCTACTAACTACCCCAAAGGAGACTGTCTGTTTTTTGAGCTCGCCCCCGAGGGCACCAAATACCTCCTGTCCCAGATAAAAGAAGTCGTGAGACAAACCTTCATTTTCAACCCAAAAAGGAGAATTTATTTTTTTCCCGATTTTCACGTTTCCACCATCGAAGCGCAAAATGCCTTTTTAAAGGCGTTGGAGGAAACTCCCGGCAATATTCTTTACATCCTGACAACCGATTCTCCGAGTAAACTCTTGCCGACGGTTGTCTCGAGGATGAAAATTGTCAACCTGTCAAAAAAAGCCGTTTTTAAAATCGAGCCCAAAGTCCAAAATCAACTGGAGAATTTGTTGACGAAAAAAAACCTCGACCTGATAGGCCTCAATTCGTTTACGGTTAAAGACAAGGAGGAGGCGGTCGAGCTACTCGAACAGACCGTTCTTTTTTTTAGAGACAGACTGACAACCGACGGCAAATCAACTGTCGTTCTCAAGGAGGTTATCCGTCAAAAGTCGCTAGTTCAAAACAATAATCTGACACCCCAACTGACGATAGACCACGTATTGATTTTCATCGCCAAAATATATAACATGAAAGCATGAGGCGAGGTTTTACACTGATTGAACTTTTGGTCGTCATTGCCATTATCGGGTCTCTTTCGGCACTCTTGTTACCCAACTTCATGGGGGCGCGTGAGAGGGCGAGGGACGTCCAACGAAAATCCGATTTAAAGCAAGTCCAGAAAGCCTTCGAGCTATATAAGCAAGATCAAGCTATTCCGGCTTTCCCGACGTCGCTCCCAACCGCGGGCGCTTGCTGGTCGAGTGGAGTTAATTGCACTGGCAATATTTATATGAACAAATTTCCGGCTGACCCGACAGCGTCACAACAATATTATTTGAGCACAGACAACGATGCCCTGACTTATGCTTTGTGCGCCTGTTTGGAAAACGAAGCCGACCCTGATGCCGTAACTGGTGTCGGGGCTTGTCCCGTTTGTAGCGCCTGTCAAAATGGTCCCTGTTATATAGTTAATCAGCCGTAAAAATATGAAAAAAGCTTTCACTTTGTTGGAGATGTTGGTCGTCGTCGGTATTATCGCCATTTTGGTTTCCATCGGCACCAGTTCTTATTCGACCGCCCAAAAGAAAGCCCGAGACGCCAAAAGAAAAAGCGATCTAAGAACTTTTCAAAGCGCTATGGAACAATGTTACGCCGTCAATTCCTTCGCCTATCCGACCATAACCGGTAGCGGCACGACGTCTATTGCCGAAGACTGCACTGCGGCAACGGGCCCCGATTTGACGATAACCGACCCTTCGACAAAAACCTACACCGTAAGCTCGACAACGACGACTTATTCTGTCGACATAACGCTCGAAGACGGCAGTACTTTTAGCATTTCCGAACAACAATAACCGTGAAAAAAAGTTTTACCCTTATAGAAATATTGGTCGTCGCTACCATCATTGGTCTTTTGACCGCGTCGGCTACGGTAGCCTATTCACAGTTTGCCAAACAGTCAAGAGACGCGCGCCGTCAATCGGATCTTCAATCCATCCGCGCCGCCCTCGAAATATACCGCAGCAGCGAAGGCGTCTATCCGTCGCTCACTTTTGGAGGAGACTTGTGCGACCCGGCCGGCTGCGCGACCGCGACTTATATGGAAAACGTCCCGAACGACCCCAAGACACCCAACGTCTACTATTACACCAATTCCAGTTACGACTATACCCTCGGAGCTTACCTCGAAGCCGGAGGGTCGGGGAGTTGCGGATCCTGCGGAAGCGCGATTTGTAATTATTGTTTGGGCCCTTACGGCGAGAAATGAAAGCCTTCAGCCTTATCGAAATCATTGTTACAATTGCCATTATTCTTCTCTTCTCCGTGCTGACGATTCCAAGATACTATAAATATAGCCAGCAAAATAAATTAAAACAACAAACAACAGAATTGGCGGAAACTTTGGAGCTGGCGAAAAAAAAGGCTGGCGTGAGCGAACTCTACAACCCAGCTTGCTCAGACTTCAGGGGTTATCGGATAACTATTGCCAGCAATTCTTATTCTTTGAATTTTGGCTGCGGCGGGACATACGAGGCGATCCAACAATACGACCTTGCTTCCAATACTTCGGTAATAACCGGCACGGGCAATTTTGATTTTCCCCGGGCGGGATTCGGCATCAACATCAGCCAAGGCACTATCCGTTTAAAAGACTCTTACATCAACGAGTGTCTGGATATTTCTATCACGCCTTTGGGAATTATAACGGTAGGGGAGTCTTTTTTCGGCTGCTGACTATGAAAAAAGGGTTTTCTTTAATCGAAGTTTTGGTTTTTGTCACCGTCCTGGTCGTTTTTTTTGTCGCGGCGATCTCGATTGTCACTTTTTCTTTGAGGTCGATGAAGGCCAGCGAACACAGGATCTTGGCTTCGCATTATGCCGAAGAGGCGATGGAGTGGGTCAAGGGGCAAAAGGAGGACGATTGGGTAGAATTTACCGGCCACGACGCCATTCCCGGCGCGGCCATTTATTGCATCAATGGCCTGGATTTTGTCAGCGCTGTAGAATGCGGCACATATTATACTTTGGGATCGCCCGCCATGTTTAAAAGGGAACTTTTGCTTGAAAACGTGCCCGACTCCTCGAGTCCCGACCAGGTCAATGCCACCGTCAACGTCTATTGGCTTGAAGGAACAGCTGACTTTAGCGTTTCCAGTAGCACCATTTTAAAAAGGCTCGAATGAAAAAAACCGGATTTACGCTCATCGAAATTGTCGTCGTCATTTCCATTATCGCGTTGGTTGTCCCCGCCGTATTCGCCATCGTCTTTGGAATTTTGAGGGAGCAAACTAAGCTAATGCGCCTCTCGACCATTAAAAAAGAAGGCGACTATATCCTCAACGTAGTCAAAGGCACGATAAAAAATAATGCCTTGGCAATCCATTCCGACGGCCCGCCGACGGAAGAAAATGAAAAATGCCGGGTTATTGAAGACTATACGTCGGGTAGCGCCTTGACTTTTGAAGACAACGCCGGAGATTGGTTTAAAGTACTTTTGTCAACCGATAAGATTGCTTCCTATTCTTCCGGAACCGACTCGACGTTGAACCTGAACTCCGACAGGACGGTGATTTCCGGTTTTTCTATCGGCTGCGCCCGCTCCGTCGCCTACTCGCCGCCCATCGTCTCCTTGTCTTTTGACATTTGTTACGCCGCCTCACCAGGAAGTTGTGTTAGCACTCGAGTCGAGGAAACCGCCACTCTTCACTATCAAACAAAAATAAAACTACGCAATTTTTGATATATTTACTTTATGGCAGATAATTTTTTTTGTCTCGATATTGGAGAAAAATACACCAAGATCGCCGACGCGGTAAAAAAGGGCAATACTATAGAAATCAGCCACCTCGGCAAAATCGAAACCGACGAGTATTTTTTTTCAACCGAGGCGGAGAAGAGTCTGGAAAATCAAACTCGGGTGATTTCCTCGTTGTACCAATCGCTAAAAATAACCAAAAAAAATGTCAACGTCGTCATCCCCGGCAGCATGACATATAGCCAAATTCTGACCATGCCTTCCCTGAATGAAAAAGAATTGATCTCGGCGATAAAATATCAAGCCGACCAGTTCATACCGATGCCGGTTGAGGAAACCAACATCGACCTCGAGGTCATTGCCGAACTTCCGGCAAACAAACAAATTCTTATTTTAATCGTCGCCGCGCCAAAGCGGCTCATAGAAAAAGTGCAAAACACCGTCGAGGCAGCCGGCCTAATTCCGGAAATAATCGAGAGCGAACTTTCCGCGTCCTCCCGTCTCATATCTTTATTTGCCCCGATTTTAAATCCCGCCATCGAGGGAGGTTTGATTGGCCTCAATTTTGGCGTCAATTCGACCAATCTTAGCTTTTTTGAACCAAAAACTTTTAACATCAAAGAAAGCCATACCTTCTCAATCGGTTATCAGCTTTTCTTAAAAGAAATTCAAATCAATTCCGAGCTAGACCGAAAGAGGACTCAAGAGGTGCTGCGGACATATGACCCGAAAAATAAATCGAGCTTGCCCGTCGATACCATAACCCGCCCCCTCGTCAACGAATTTATTTCCGAAATAAAAAGATTTACCGCCGGCAAAAAGGTTTCCGGCCTTTATCTTTTTAACAATGTCTCGCTTTTTCCCGGCCTCACTTCGATGATTTCGGAGCCATTAGGAGTCAAGGCGGTGGAATTGAATCCGTATTCCATATCTTTAAAAACGCCTATGGTTGAATCTCTAAAACAGGAAATGTCAATTTATGTCACCTCACTCGGAGGCAACTTTAGATGAGACGGTCAAAAATTAATCTAGCGATCAGCCGGGAAGATTATCAAAAATACGAGCAATATTTTAATTGGTTGAGGTTCGCAGTTTTTATATTGGCTGGTATTTTCTTCGTGATTTTTTTGGGCTTTTTTATCGTCTTACAAAATAAAAATAGCGCTCACGACGCCTTGCAACAACAAAAACAATCTCTCTTACTTGCCCTTAAAGACAAGCAAGGCGACGAGGCTAAATTGTTTTACATTCAAAAAAAATATAATGACATAAAGGCGTTTCTCAAAGACGATTCTGCCAGCCTACCTTATTACACGGTTTTGGCGAATGCCTTGAAAGAAAGTTCCGAGTCCTCGATGATCAAGTCTTTTTCCATCGACAAAAGCCGCGACGCCTCGTTCACCATTGGCTTTGCCAATTTTTCGGAACTGAACAGTTTTTTTAAGTTTATCGAGTCTGATGTTTTTCTAAAAAACTTCGAGGCCGTCACTCTAAAAAGTTTCTCTGTCGTCGGTGCGCAAGAGGAGGCGACGGAAAACTACGAGATAAGTTTTGCCGGAAGATTCAAAAATGCCAAAAATTAAACCATACGTCCTTGGGCTGATAAAACAGAATGCCGCCTATATAGCGGCCCTAATCTTATTGCTTGTTCTTACCGTTGCCGTTGTCAAGGCCGGCTTCGACCGGGTCGGGCGCGCCAACCGGGAAGATGAAATTTTAACGCGCGAGGTAAAAGAGTTGCAAACGAAGTTCAACCTTTTAAACTCGGTCGTTCCCGACACGGTAGAACTCGATCAATACATTAAATTACTAAACGGGCTTATTCCAAACGCCGAAAACTATTTTTCTATAATACGGTCGCTCGAACTCCTGTCTCAAAAAACCGGTTTTATAATTACTTCATATAATGTCGGAGTTAAATCCAACCTAAAGGACAGATTTAAATTGTCCGTTACGGGAGTAGGGGATACGACTTCATTCCTGAGATTTTTGGAAAATTATAACTTTGGCGGGGGCAGGTTGATCACCTCCGATAAAATCGAGCTGAACCCGCAGGTCGATGCGGCGATAAAAATTAACCTGACTTTCTATAATAAAAAGGTTGTTCAGGACTTAGCCCAAGACTTGGAGATAAACGAAAAAACTATTTCCGAAGTCGCCGCCTTGATTCCTAAGGTCGGCATATCTCTTAAGGAAGAGGAGGAAGCGCCGGATTTCTCGTACCCGAAGAAATCTAACCCTTTTTAAGAAGTTTTCTCAATCCCTCTGAAATTATTGCGCCGCGGCTTATCCAGTAATCGATCCTGTCTTTTTTTATTTTTAAGTCCTTGTCATTGTGGGGGTTATAGAAACCGACCGACTCGATATAGCTGCCGTTGGCTTTGTAGCGGCGGTTGACGGCGACGATTTTATAACTCGCGTGTCCTTTTTTTCCCGTTCTGTATAAGCGCAAAGTCACTGCCATAGGTTACAAATATATCACAGACCCTTGGTATTATCAAAAGCATTTTGGGCCGCTTTTTCTTCGGCTTCTTTTTTGCTCCCGGCGACCCCTATCCCGAGCCGCTTGCTCTTAAAATAAACGGCGATCTTAAATATTCTCTTGTGTTCCGGGCCCTTTTCCTCGACGACTTTATAAAGGGGCGTCGTCTTGTACTTACCCTGAATAATTTCCTGAAGGCGGCTCTTGAAAGACGAGTAGAGCTCGTTTTTTACCAGGTAGTCCAACTTATTTTCGAACAAGAACTTGGAGACAAACTTATAGCTGGCTTCGAAGCTATGATCTAAAAATATCGCCCCGATTAGAGCCTCGAAGCAGTCTGCCAGTATATTTTTGTTCTGCCGGCCCTTGCCTTTTTCTTCGCCCCGGGAAAGCATCAGGTATTGGCTCAAGCCGAGATTTTTTGCCGCCTCAAAGAGGCTTTCGGTTTTGACCATGGCCGACTTTATTTCGGTATAGTCTCCTTCCTCAAGTGAACTGTAGTTTTTGAAAAGATAGACCGAAGTGATTAAGGATAAAACGCTGTCGCCCAAAAATTCCAGGCGTTCGTTTGAGGGAAGGGAAAACTTTTTGTGTTCGTTAAGATACGACCGGTGGATAAAGACGTTGGTCAGCAAATCCCGGTTTTTAAAATTTATTCCAATTGTTTTCTCAAGATTTTGATATTGATTCATAGATTTTTCCCAAGACGGCGTTCACGAATGAATAACTTTTATTGCTCCCGAGCTCCCGGGCCAATTCGACGGCTTCGTTTATGATTACTTTCGGCGGTTCTTTCTTCTCGACCATGAGCTCATAAGCCGCTAGTTTGAGTATAGCTAAATCGACCTTGGCAATCTTGTCGATGGGAAATTTCGGCGCAAAACGCTGTATTATTTTGTTTAAATAGGCCGTTCTCTTGATGATTTTTTTGGTCTTTTCCGCAAGGCGCGATTGTTTGACGAAGCTCGTGCCGTAGAGCTCCTGAATTGTCTCTAGGCGCTTGCTATGGCGAGGGTCCATATATTACTTGCCGCAATATTTGCAAACCCTGTGGGCGAGTTTGGTCTTGCCGCAATTTTTACACTTGACCAGGTTCGGTAACATTCTTGCCTTTGAAGTTTTTCTTTTGCCGGTTCGCCTTGTCGAATGTTTTCTTTTTGGTAATGGGGCCATGGCGTTATTTTAACAAATCTTTTTTCTATTAACAATAGAATCATTAATACTAATACTTATTGGGTCGTTGTTCAATCCCCTTGACAACCATAAAACCAATCGGCTATATTTAATCTATATGAGGTATTTTAAAAAGGGTTTTACACTGATTGAGCTTTTGATTGTTATTGCTCTTCTTGGCGCTCTCGCCGTTGGTCTTTTGGCTGCCCTTGATCCGTTCGAACAGCTCAAGAAAGGTACCGACACCGGAGTGAGAAATACGGTTTCGGAAATACACGGAGCCATTATTCGCTATTACGGGATAAAAAACTATATGCCTTGGTGTACCGATGCCGATACCTGCTCTGACCCATTGGCTCTTCAAATGGACGCCGCCGGGGGCACGACAATGATTACCGCCATCACCAGTACGGGAGAGTTAAAAAGCGACTTTGCCGAACTAGCGGGCACCGGAACGCTGGGCAAGATCTTTGTCACAGGAGTAAACGCAGACGCCACAGTAGCAGTTTGTTATGCGCCAACCGCCAAATCGTTTGCCAGCGACGCCAATACTAAATACACCAACGCCGGGGTTACCCCGAATGGCACTTGTCCGACCAACGACCCGGCAGACAACTGCTATTGGTGCGTAAAATAAACTGATGAGCAAAAGAACTCTTCAGGGCTTCACCCTTATCGAACTTCTTGTTGTCATTATGATTTTGGGTATATTGGCCGCCCTTATCTCCGGTAATTTTTTTACCTCGCTCAAGAAAGGCCGAGACGCCAGGCGCAAGGCCGATCTTGAACAGTTACAGCGGGCGCTCGAGCTCCATTACGAGGATAACCGGACCTATCCGCAGGCGATTTATGTCGCCGGCGGGGCGCTGACCGACCCGGAAACTCCGGAGAGGGTTTATATGAAAAAAGTACCGGTCGACCCGCAGGGTGCTACCTACGGTTACGAAACCGACACCGACCGCACCTATTACAGACTCTATGCCTGCCTCGAAAACGACCAACAGATTTTGCCGTACGAGTCAAGCCCCTCAACCTTTACTTGCAGCCACAATTGCAAAAACCAATCCGGCAATGGCGTTTCCTGCATTTGGGGTGTTGCTAGTAGCAACACTTCTCCTTAAAGGCTGTATTTGTTTTGGAGTTCTTCTTGAAGCAGTAATCCGTCGGTAAAATCTTTTTTCAACTCAAGGGCATTTTTAACCGCGGCAAAAGACTTCTTTTGTAGCTCACTTTTCGCATTCGAGTCGGTTTCCACATCGGCCAAAAGCGAATAGAAAACGCTCAAGCTGTAGGGGATCTTCGGGTCAGTCGGCGCGAGCTTGGCGGCTTCGTTTAGGGTATTGACGCCTTCGGTGAGTTCTTCCTTGTTGGTACCGACTAAATAAAAAAGATATTTATTTTTGGCCCGGGTTTTCCAGTACAAAACATTCTTTGGAGACGCCTTCAAGCTTTTTACGTTATAGAACTCTGCCCCCTGCATGAGTTGTTGGGCCAATTGGTTGTCTTTCTGGTAGGCGGCGATGCCCGACAAATAGGCAAGCGCATAAGACAGCTTGTCTTCGTAGACGTGTTCGTAGCGTTTTTTTAGAGCCCGGTCGAAATAAAAGGCGGCCTTTTGATAGTCGTTGATGTTTGGGTTGGAATAGTAAAGGCCGCGCCCGTAGTCGACGTCGGCGGAAAAGTAATTAAAGAGGGAGATTATTATATACACCATTACTCCCGACAAAACCAATATCGAGAACTTTTGGTAATTATTTACGGCTTTATTTTTCACAATTTCTTGCTTTTCGTCCAGGCTTAAGGAATAAATGATTGCCGGGATAAGATAAAAGAAAAGGTTGATCGTCGTTGTCGAAAAACCAAAGAAATTGGTCACTAAAATTGTCATCCATCCGGCAAATAAACTCATTATTAACAGACTGTCCTTTTTTGGTTTTGAGCTCGTCTTTAAGGCTTGATATATAAACAAAGCAATAAATACCAGATAGGTTATTAATCCAGTAAAGCCAGACGTGGCAAGAAAGTTCAAGTATTCGTTGTGGGCCTTGTTGTAGAGAAAGTCCCATTCGGTGGTCATGTTGTGGGACGCCGGGCGGGTGAAAAAGTAGCTGTAGGCGAAGGTCTCAACGCCGCTTCCTGCGACGGGAAATCTCAATCCCAAGTCAATCGCTCCCTTCCAGACGATTTTGCGGATATCGAGAGACTCGGTAATTTCCGAAGGTATATTTTCAGGTTGGATATTTTTTTGGCTGGTTGAGGAATTGGTGACCGCCGGCTTACTCGGCAACCACAAAAACCTGTCTATTTTTTCGATGCCGGTTTTAAAAAGGACAACCGGAATGAAAACAATTAAAAACAGCGCGAGGGCTATTTTTTTTATATCTGTTTTTGGCGCCTTAAGGTAGTAGATAAAAAACAGTACCAACCCGAGTCCGAGGGCGAGCATCGAGGAGCGCGATCGACTAAACAGGATTGTTGAAAAATTGAGAAACAAGTAGCCGCTCGAAAGCATTAAGATCTTCAAATTGTCTTTATTTTTTATCAAAAAGTACAAACCGATAAAGAAATTTACGGCGAGATAGGCGCCGAGCCAGTTCGGTTGGCCCAAGGTCGAAAAGAGGCGGGAGGCCGGGTCAAAGACGTTGGTCTCTCGACTCCAACAATTATTATTAAAGTTCTTGGTCCAAAACTCCCCTAGCCGTTGAAAATTCAGTTGACCCGATTGAGCCGAAAGGACGGTATTGAAAGCCGGGCAGGATAAGTCGCGGCCGAAATGGCCGGGGAGGCCCCAGAGAATAACGACGAGGGAACTTATAAGAATAAATTTAATCGCTTTCTTGAAGTCTATCGCGTTTGAGATAAAACCGTAATATAAAAGCAAGTAGGAAAGGGTCGAAAACAAGCCGCCGTTGAAACGGCCGTAATAGCCAAATAAAGAAGTATGGCGGTCGATTGAAAAAATCGTCGAGGCAATCTGCGAGAGTAAAAATAAAATAATCGGAATGTCAAGGAAGGTTTTTTTCAGTATAATCTTCCTATTAATAATCATCTTTGTTACCCAGAAAAAAGAGACGAGTCCGGTCATCAGGTAGATGAAAAGCATTTTATTGAATTCAAAGATTTCCGAGGTGCCCGGGTACATGACAATCGGGGTTACCAAAAACAAAATATAATAAAGAAGGCGAATAATTCTGTCGATCATTATGTTAAATCTAATCGATAAGCTGCGGAAAATCAAGCTGCCAATTTTTGCCAATTTTGAAATTTATTTCGATTTGGGCACAAGCGTCAGCAAAATTGCCATTCAAGATAAGGGCATCATTCTCAAGGAGGCGACCGCCCTGGCCTATAATCAGAGAACTCGCGACTATCTTTTTTTTGGCGACGAAGCCAAGTCGATCATCGGAAAAACGCCCGAATTCATTAAGATAATTCGCCCCGTCGTCAACGGCGTCATTTCGGACTTCGACGCCGAAGTCGCCTTGATCGGAAAATTTTTAGAACGCTCCGCCTACCTTTATTTTTCCAATTCCATAATCAAGCCCGCCCTTCGCGGCTTCGCCGTTACCCCCGGCGTGGCCACCGAAATCGAGCAGAAGGCCGCCCAGGAGTCGCTCTTTAAAGCCGGCCTCTCCCAAGTCTATATTCTTGAAAAATCACTGGCGACGGCAACCGGGGCTGGAATCAATATCTTTTCCCACAAGCCCGCCCTCGTGGCCGACCTCGGTGGGGGATTGATCGAGCTCTCGATTGTCGGCTCGGGAGGAATAATTGCCCAAAGGACTCTAAAGAATGCCGGCGACCACATGAATAAGGTGATATATAACTACATCTACTTGAAATACGGAATTATCTTGGGCGAGGCCACCTGCGAAGATTTAAAAATCAAGCTTTTAAATTTCGACGACGAGGAAAAAATTGCCACCATAAGGGGTAAGTCTCTCGAGACCGGCTTGCCAAAAACCGTGAGGATCAAGACTTCAGACATCAAGGAAGCCCTCCTTACTTCTTTTAACCAGATCGTCGATACCATCAAGGAATTGATAGAGTCCTCGGCGCCGGAAATTGTCGACGAGGTCATCAATCGGGGTATCGTTCTAACGGGTGGCTTATCGACGATACGGGGGATTGACAGGTTTATTTCCCAAGAAATCAAGATCGACGTCGTGGCCGGGGGCAACTTAGAGTACGCCACCATTTCCGGGTTGATGAAACTGGCCAGCCGCGAGGAAGAACTCTCAAAGCTAATAATTCTTTAAAATCCTAGCTTGATTTTTAATCTTCTGTCATATAGAATGGAATTCCCCCAAATTTTGGGGAGTACTTTGACAATTAGGACAGTTTTTTAATTCCAAGCCAATTTAATTTCATTTTTTTTAGTCTTATTAATCGGGTTAGGAGTCCGACTTATGTCGGACAACAAACTTTTTTAAGAGTTTGATCCTGGCTCAGGATGAATGTTGGCGGCGTGCCTGAGATATGCAAGTCGAACGTCCAGTCGCAAGACTGGAGTGGCGGACGGCTGAGTAACACGTAGGAATCTACCCCAAAATAAAGGATAGCTCGTCGAAAGACGGGGTAATCCATTATAATCCCGGCCTAGCCGGGTAAAGTACTTAACTGTACGTTTTGGGATGAGCCTGCGGCTTATCACGGTAGTTGGTGGGGTAACGGCCTACCAAGCCTATAACGAGTAGCTGGTCTTAGAGGATGGTCAGCCAGAGGGGGACTGAGACACGGCCCCCACTCCTACGGGAGGCAGCAATCAGGAATAGTCGGCAATGGGCGCAAGCCTGACCGCGCGACGCCGCGTGTAGGAATAAGCTCTAACGAGCGTAAACTACTGTGGTAAGGGAAGAAGATACACCTTTGGTGTATTTGACGGTACCTTACTAGAAAGGGGCCGCTAACTGCGTGCCAGAAGCGTCGGTAATACGTGGGCCCCAAACATTATCCGGTTTTACTGGGTGTAAAAAGTAGTGTAGGTGTCTTAATAAGTCTTGTTTTAAATACTGTGGCTCAACCATAGAAAAGGGCAGGATACTATTAAGATAGAGTTTGCTTTAGAGAAACTGGAACTCAGGGAGGAGTAGTGAAATGCGTTGATACCCTGGGGAACACCAGTGGCGAAAGCGAATCTCTGGAAGATAACTGACACTGAGACACGAAAGCTAGGGGAGCGAAGCAGATTAGAGACCTGCGTAGTCCTAGCTGTAAACGCATGCTTGCTAGCCGCATTTTTTGACCTTCGGGTCACAAGGTGTAGCGTAGGTAACCCGTTAAGCAAGCCACCTGGGGAGTACGGCCGCAAGGTTGAAACTCAAAGGAATTGGCGGGGAGGCACACAACCAGTGGAACATGTGGTTCAATTCGAAACAAAACGAAAAACCTCACCAGGGTTTGACATGCTATCGTACATTCTGCTAGAAATAGTGGGAAATCCGCAAGGATGATAGCACAGGTGC
>CAYJKR010000005.1:0-45895 GCA_964371165.1 uncultured Gammaproteobacteria bacterium | reverse complement strand
ACGATTATTTCTTCCGCCTCCTTGTCGGCCTTAGTAAAAGGCGTCCTATCAATTTTCGTTTCTATCTTTGGGAGATTTGTGAAGTAATGCATTATCCGCTCCGAAGATTTTTCTGCAGCCAAAAGAGCGACTTTTTTATATTCGTCCAAGTTCATATTATTTCTTTTTGGAAATCTCTTTCAGAAAAAAGTAGGCAACTACAAAAAAGAAAACTAAAGATAGAACTGCCCAAAAATATATCACCGTTTTTTAATGATCAAAAAATAAATAACAAGAAACAGTATTGCTGTAGCAAATGTTCCCGCGGTAAATGTAATAACAATATTATCAAAATTCATAGTTTATTTTACCATTTTCATACCACCCAATAAAGAAATTAAACTCATAACCATTCCCCACGTTATCGAAACCAAAATTTCAAAAACAGTATATTTTGATATAAAGACGCTTATGACTCCGGCCGTAAACCAAGCGACTGCTACATTGATTAGAAAATCGGAAAGCGCTTTCTTCTCTCGTCTAGATATCTTTTCCATTTATTAAGAAGTTTAAAGACTCTTTGTTTTTTTGTCTATGGACTATATGCTACAAAATAGGATAAATAGGCCGTTATGAAAGGATAAAAACTTCTTTATATTACAATTTATTCGGATTGACGCGGATGATTTTGTCGTCGTTGGAGCGAGTAACGCCTCGGCCGTCTTGATTGCTGGTTGAAATGTAAAGCATATTGTCGGGACCGAGGACAACGTCTCTGATTCTCCCTAACTCTCCTTTAAAATATTCTTTTAGTTCCGGTTGACCATCGACCAAAGTCACCTTATAAACCGCCTCGCCCCGTAAGCCCCCGAAATAAAAAGAACCGTTGTAGAATGCCATTCCAGCCGGAGCCCAGGTGGTTGTCGGACCGGAGTTCAGGACGGGAGTTTCCATACCGCTTCTTGTGGCGGTGCCTTCGATATCGGGCCAACCATAATTTTTTCCCTCAGTAATTCTATTGAATTCATCGAGCCCCGACTGGATTCCGCTCCTACCGTGTTCGGTAGCGTAAAGCTGGCCTGTTTCGTCCCACGCCAACCCTTGCGGATTGCGGTGACCGTAGGAATAAACCGATGCTTTTCCGTCGTTTATAACTCTCAAGATCTTTCCCGAGAGGGAATTTGTGTCCTGTGCCCGAGAGGGATTTTGGGCGTCGCCGGTTGTGATGTAAAGGTTTTTGTCGGGCCCGAACTTGATCCGGCCGCCGTTGTGGTTACTGGCGCCGGCGATGCCGTCGACGATGATTTTTTCGTCAGAGAATTTGTTATCCTCAAACTTCATCCTGACGACGCGGTTTAACGTCTGGCTGTCGTTGCCTTGATAGGTGTAGTAAAAGTAAATGAAGTGGTTTGATTCAAACTCGGGGTGGAGGACCATTCCCATTAGTCCACCTTCGCCGATTTCCTTGACCTGGGGAAAGGTGGCGATCACCTCGTTATTCAATCTCACTGTTCCTTTCCGCTCTGTTACAAGCATTTGACCAGACGGCAGGAAAACAATCGACCAGGGCGTGTCCAGGTTTTGCAACACGACCGAAGTCAAAGGAATGTCTTCGCTGGTGGGAGTTGTCTCTGTTTCCTGATTGGACTTTTGCTGGGAAGTTGGCGGGGGAGTCTTACCCAGGAAAACATAAGAATAGACCAAGCCTCCGGCTAAAAGAATAATTACCATCAATATCAATTTTTTCATCTTTATAAATTATACTTCTTCTTCCTCTACGCGTCGGCGAATCTTCTTGGGTTTTTGTTCCTCTGAAATCTTTTTTATTCCCCCCTGGTTGATAAAATTAATCAGCGCCTGCAGAACGTAACCCAGGAACATATAGGAGAAAAGGGCAAAGACCGCCGAGAACTCGATCACAAACGGCCCGCTCAAGACCGGGCTCGGAAACATCCCCTGGAAGGGAGCCAATAAAGGGGCGCTCGTATCGTAAACCCAACGGACAAAGGGGGCCGCGGTTGAGGCGCCCATCAGTTTCAAAAGAACCCGCAGTCCTATGGCGGCCTCGGCAAAAGCGATAAGGAGATTGAGCATTGCCAAAATCATATTCGGTGTGATCATCATATTATTAGGTGTGAACTGATAATACTTTTAACACGTTAAGAATAGATAAACGAGATGAAAGATTTGTGAAAATTGGGTAAGAAATGGGTAAGAGAAAATAGCGGATGGTATAATAATTTTATGACTCCCCAGCTGTATATCCTGGCCCGCAAAATCCACCGCTTCATGGTGATAATCATTGTTGTTATGTCTCTAACCATGATGGTGACGGGGCTGAATATGAAGTACGGCTGGTTTTGGCTTAACCCTTTGTTTGCCCGCTCCCTGCACAACCTTTTGAGCCCTTATTTCGTCGTCGTTCTTTTGATAAACGTCATTACCGGTTTCTACATGTATTTGTATACCCAGCCCAGGGGAGGAGTCCCCCCTCAAAAAAATCAGTAGAGCGCTTGAATGATATATTTGCCGTCTCTCCCTAAAACATATGCCTTATTGGGATAAACGGGAAGCGTGGTGACAACCCGGCTTTCCGGTATCAAGACCTTGCCGGTAAAGTCGGGGATCTCTCCATAGGTTTTGCCGAAGATATATACTCGGTTTTCGTCGAGGTAGTACTGGGCGGTAAAGTAGTCGAGCTCGGAGGCAACGAATAGCTTGTCGTCTTTTTCCATAAGGGCACTTATCTCGGCCACCGTTTTTCTGATATTGTCCTTCCTTCTGTTTTGGACCTGGAGACGCTGGTAGTTGAAAGAAAAGGCGACAAAAAAAGCAATCACCGCCGCCTTGACATAAACGGGCATTTTCTCAAAGGCAAAAATCAAGAGCAAGGTCAATCCGACCGAGGAAAAAATCAGATAACGAGGGAGGAAGATTGACTTAATAAATGATATTAATAGGACGGCGAGGGGAATCAATACACCCCAGGCAAAAAGGAGGGAAAAAATATCCTTGTCGGTTTTTTTGGCGCTTTTGTTTTTCCACCAGGCAAAAATTACGACGGCGATTATTGCCAAAGACAACCAAACAATCGGCTTTGAAAAATAATTCAGGCCGCCCTCATATCCGGTGTATAGCTCTCCCAAAAACGTCAACATTTTTTTTATTGAGATCTCTCCAATCCAGAAGGAAGAAGATGAAGTTATGCGGTTGATAAAGGCAAAGACCATCCAAGGAAGGAAGGCCAAAATCGCCGTTTTCTGTTTATACCTTCTGGTAAAGTACTGGGCGATAAGGACAAAGACCATGAAATAGTGGGTGTAGAGCCCGGCGATGGTCGCGAGAAGATAAAGCCGGGAATTTTTCTTGAAAAGCGCGTAAAAAGACAAGGTTCCAAAAAAAGCCAGCATCGAGTACATCCTGACTTCAAAAGCAAAATAGACGAGGAGGGGATTGAGTAAAAAGAAGAGCAAATAGAGAAAGGCTTTCTTTAACTTCATTTTAAAGACTTCGGTCAAAATCAAAAAGACGACGTAAAAAGTCGCCCAGTAAAAGACCATGGAAAGACTCCGGAGCGCCACTTCACTCTTGCCAAACACGTTAATCCAAAAGTGAAGGAAGAAATAATAGAGGGGCGGGCTGAAGTCCTTGACCGTCAGAGTGACGATATCCAAAAGGCTGCGCTTGGCGAGCAAATATGAGAAAGCTTCGTCGCGCCAAAAGGACTGAACGAGAAACATCAAGGGAGTTTTTGTAAAGAGGAAGTTGAACATATGATTAGTCTATCATACTTTCTCCGTCACCTTATATTTTAGCTTTTTTCCTAAAAGAATTCTAGTGTGGGCGTCCAAGGCCGGGAGCGAGGAAAAGAAGAATGACACCAAAGGCAAAAGATACCACTGGACAATTAATACGGGCAGGTAAAAAGGATTATTCTTTTGATTCACCTTCCCCCTCAACTTGATGTCGAGGTAGATGTAGATAATCAACATCGCCGAGGACAAAGTGAGAATCAAGGCCGAGAGTTGGGGAAGAATAAATCCCATCACAGTACGCTTGAAAATGGGATTGACCAGAGGCGGGATCGAGGCCGATATGGTCAGGATGAAAAACGACACCGGCCACAAAAGATGAGTCTCGCTAATAAACAAGGCCTTTCTTAGCTTGGCCCTGAAGTTTATATCCGGCGTCACGAAAAATCTTTTCAACACGTATCCGACGTCCGACACCCCCCACGCCCAGCGTTTTTCCTGCTCGTACCGGTTGGTCAAAGTCTTGAAAAGTCCGCCCGAGTAAACGGCGTCGCCGTTCACAATGGTAAAGAGGGGGAGAGTTCGGACCTTATCGCCGAAGGCAAAAAAGGCCTGAAAGTAAATGTGCCAGTCCTCGGGAATGATGTCGACGTCCCAAAAATTTATTTGCCGGAGTAACCAGAAATTGGTCGAATAGGTCGAGCACTGGATTAGGTTTTCCTTCTGGGAAAGGAAGGCCAACCTCAAAATAGAAGACAGGGTGGCTTGGAGCCGGACAAAAAGGGGTACCTGCCAGAAATTGTTGTAAAGAAGAACGGGGGCCCAGTAAAAATGATAGAGGCGTTCCCGGTCGCGCAAGAATTCAAACGCGAGGTAAGAAAAATAATTCTCCGGCAGGAAGCTGTCGGCGTCGCAGATGGTGAGCAAAATTTTCTTGTCGTCGAGATTGTTTTTCTCGACAAATTTTTCAACCTGACGGCAAGCGTAGGTCTGGTTGCTCGCCTTGCCTTCCTCCTCGCCCGGCACCAAAGGGTGGTAGTAGGAAAAAATGCCCTTAAAAAAAGACCGGTATTTTTTCGTCAATTTTTCCGCCTTCTCCCGAGCTTCTTTTTCCCTGTCTTCAAAAGCCAGGACCAAATAGATATTCTTGTAAGGGTAGTCGGTCTTACTCATCACGGAAATGGTTGCCTCGAGTTTGTGAATGGGCTCTTTATAATTCGGGATGACGACAAAGTGATTTATGGCCGAGGCGCCGGTGATTTTTTTAAGGCGCGAATGGTATGGAATTTTATTGTGGAAGAGAATCTCTTTGTAGCTTAGGGCGGCCCGGTAAGTAGTGACGGCGGCCTTGTAAAAGAAGTAAAGGTCAAAGGCGATGATGAAATAGGCAACGACGGCCGGGTGGAATGGCGAAAGCCACAAAGGCAAAGTGATCAGAAACCACGACAGGGCCGGGATTAGCATGTCGAGCGCCCGGTGAAAAAATTTTGAGGTGACAATTCTCTCTGTCATAAAGAGTATTATACACGAGCCATTTGGGGCGGACAGAGGATACAATGGTGCCCGGGAGATGTTGAAAAATCAGAAGTCCTGATTTTCCCCACGATTTCGAGGATTTTTTCCTTGGTCTCCCTGATCTCTTCCTCGGTCTTCTTTAATTCGACTTTTTCCGGTCCTTGGAGGAAGTATAGAGCAAGCGTTACCTTGTCGATGGTTTTGTTGAAAGTGCCGGGTTGAGTCGCCGCCAGGGTATAGATCGGGAGCTGGAGATTTTTCAGGAGCTCCTTTTGCTCGGGCTTTTTGCCGGTCTTGTAGTCTATGATTTCTATCATATCGCCCGGCAGTTTATCGACCCGGTCGATCTTGCCGACGACGTTAACTGTCGGCGCGATTTTGATTTTGAACGGGCGCTCGAGGGCCGCGATGTCGAGGTCTTTGCGGTGGTATTTTTTGAAGAATCTTTTTAGCAACCTTTCCCCAGCTCGTTTGTAGTAACTTTCCTGGCTGCCGCTGGCGTAGCCAACCGGGACCCAAGATTTTTTATATCCTTCCAAAAGCCTGTCAAGGCGAACCGACCTGTCTTTCAAAAACTCCTCGTAAAACGACTGGAGCGTTTTGTGGATAGAGTCGCCAAACGAGGAGGCCGGCGAGGAGGGGCTGGGCAACTTTAATATATATTCATATTTATAACGCAAAGGACAACGGAGGAAAGTTTCGAGCTGGGTATATGAGAAGTTGGTCTGGTGGACGACCGGCGACTTGACGGGCGCGACGGACTTCTTTTTCTTGAATTCGAAAATAGACAACTGCTCCTTGGCTTCTTTTTGGATATTCAAGGCTTTTGTTATTGGTTCTTCACCAAAAGACTCAATAAGAAAAGGCGAGATTTTTTGTTCCCGTTTTTCCTCGCCGTAAAAGCGGGAGGCGGTGAAATATACCCGGTCGATTGCCCGGGTCACCCCCACGTAAAACAAACGGCGTTCTTCCTCGAGGTGGTAGTCGCCAACTGGCAGGGTTTCTTTGACCAGGGCATCCGGAATGGGAATCGGTTCGCGCCGGGCATAGGTCGGGAACCGGCCGCGCGTCAGGTTAACGAGAAAGACAATCTTAAACTCGAGCCCCTTGGCCGAGTGGGTGGTCGCGATGTTGACGGCGTTTAAAAAAGAAATGTCGGTTTGCGAGGCAATCGGGGACTCGCCGAGTTCCAATTTCATATTTATATCCTCAACGACGGCGGCAACCGAAGTGTCTTCGTGGTCGCTTTCGTAATCCTTCAATCTTTGGAAAAATTTGGCGATGTTGAGGACAACTCTTTCTTCCTTCTCAGTTTTATAACTCGTCAACTTTGCGAGTATTCCGGTTTCTTCAAGAAATCGAAAGAGAATTTCTCCGGCCGACTCAAACCGAACCCTCTTCAAATGTTTTTTTATCAAAGACAAAACTTTTTTAATTTTTTCTTTGGTGTCTTTTGTAACAACCGGCAAGAACTTTTTGTAATTCTCGTAGCCCTGCTCTCCTAGCAAGGCCTCGATGGCTTGGAATAAGGAGAGGTTGGTTTTTTTGGCAAACGAGTTTAAAAATATCAGGTCCTTTATGGCCACGTCAAAAATCTCCATCGTCAAGACTCGATATAAGGAGACCGAGTCGGTCGGGTTATTCAAAAGTTTTAAATAGGCGATCAGGTCTTTTACCTCGGGTTGCTTGTAAAGAGTCGCCGGCCCAAGGAACTGATAAGGAATATCAAATCTTCCAAGCGCCTGGATAAAGGCGTCGGCGTGGTTATTGGCGCGAACGAGAATGGCAAAGTCGGAGAATTTATAATCCTTCTTTAATTTATCAATCTCGCGGGCAACATAATCGGCTTCCTCGGTGACGGAGTTGGTGATTGACAGGTTGACCGGATTTACTCTGGTCGGGGTTTTGGCGGCGACGAGCTTTTTGGAAATGCCGAGTCTGGCTTCCAGGGTGTCGGGGTCGTTGTGTTTGATTAATCTATAGGCAGTATCGAGAATGACCTGGTTGGAACGATAGTTTTTCAATAAACTGACCTGTCTGGTTTTTTTGTAATCCTTCTTGAAGTTCATGATGTTAGAGACCGAGGCCCCCCTGAATTTATAGATCGCCTGGGAGTCGTCGCCGACGACCGAGAGACGGGGGGTCGTGGCAGGAGGACATAAAAGTTTTATCAAATTGTATTGGGCGATGTTGGTGTCCTGGAATTCGTCGACCAAAATATATTTGAATTTTTTTTGATAACTCTTCAAAATATTTTTTCTTTCTCGAAAAAGTTTGAGTAGATAATAAATTAGGTCGGCAAAGTCAAAAACATTTTCTTTTGTCTTTAGAGTTTGATAAGTTTTATACGCTTTGGCCAATTCCAAGTATTTGGCTTTTTCGGTTTGATCCGTCTTTATCTTTTTTGCCCACTTCAAGTAGTCGTCGGGCGTTACGTCCTCGTCTTTTAAGCGTGAGAAATGAGTCAATAACCCTTGCAGGAATTTATTCGGGTTGCCCAAAGGTCTAAAATATTTCAGGTCAAAGAGAAAAAGGTTGTTCCTGAGAAAGATAATCGTTTCCGCCTCCGTCATCAGACGATACCCCTGGGAGACGCCGATATTGTTGGCTTCCTCTTTCAAGATTTGGTCGGCGAAGGAGTGAAAAGTGGAAATCCACATCTGGAAATATCCGTAAGGCATCGCGCGGTCGACCCGCTCTTCCATTTCAAAGGCGGCTTTTTCGGTGAAGGTGAGGGCGAGAATTTGCTCGGGCTTCGCTAACTTTTTCTTTATCAAGTATTTTATTTTTTCGACGATGACGGTGGTTTTTCCGGTCCCGGCGCCGGCGACAATGAGAAGAGGCCCTCTGTTATATTGAACGGCTTTTTTCTGTTCGGCATTCAACATGAGCACATTTTATCAGAAATAATTTTGTGGTATAATCTTCGAACAAATATGCCGTCACAAGAAGCTAATTCTAGAATATTAAGACCATTATTAGAGCCTAAAACATATAGACCATTATTGGCAGCAGGATTTATTCTTGACGCTGCCCATAAATTAAGTAACGTTTATCATATATTGCCACCCGATGTTTTGGGAAGAGATACATTCCTTGAAAATCATATTGGAAACTTTGGAATGTCCGCGATTTTAACGTCTTTCGTAAGAAATAAAGTTCTTGATAATATGGGTCTTTTTAAAAAAATGGAAAAAAGGAAGGGCGAAGAATACACCAATAAATTGAAAAATATTTTGGCATTCACGAGCGTTGCCATGCTATATATTGCCTGGGAAACGGTGCCTTATTCGTTGGGAGGAGTCAAAAATCCCGAGATGGTTGGAGACATCGCTGTTGGACTGGCTGCCCCCTTGCTATACCTAGCCAGCTACCCCAAACATAGAAAGTCAATATTTTTCTGATAGAACAAAAAGGTCTTGACTTTTTGCAGCCTGGCCTTTATCATAAAAACAATTAAGTAAAAGATAGTAGGCTTCATTAAGATGAGGCTTTCTTTTATTTGTTATTACTAATTAATATTTTTTAATATGGCAGAAGGAACATTTCAAAGGAACAAGCCACACTTGAATATCGGCACCATTGGTCACGTTGACCATGGTAAAACCACTCTCACGTCAGCAATTCACTACGTCTTGTCCAAAAAAGGTCAAGCAAAGTTCTTAAAATACGAAGACATCGACAAGGCTCCGGAAGAAAGAGCGCGCGGAGTCACTATTAATTTACACCATTCTGAATACGAAACGGCCAAGAGACACTATGCGCATATTGATGCTCCAGGCCACGCCGATTACATCAAGAACATGATTACCGGAGCGGCGCAGATGGACGGAGCGATTTTGGTCGTTTCTGCTCCAGACGGGCCGATGCCTCAAACTCGAGAACACATCTTATTGGCTCGCCAGGTCAACGTCCCGGCCATCGTCGTTTTCTTGAACAAGGTCGACATGGTCGCCGACAAGGAAATTCTTGACTTGGTCGAGATGGAGGTTCGAGACCTTCTCACCAAGTACAAGTTCCCGGGAGACAAAGTTCCGGTCATAAGAGGATCGGCGCTCAAGGCCTTGTCCGATGATCCGGCATCCCTAAAGGCGATTGAAGACTTGATGGCCAAGGTCGACGAATACGTTCCAGATCCAGTCAGACCAATAGACAAGCCGTTCTTGATGCCAATCGAGGACGTCTTTACTATCTCGGGCCGGGGAACCGTCGTTACCGGACGCGTTGAGCGAGGCGTTGCCAAAGTCAACGAAGAGGTAGAACTGGTCGGAATCAAAGAAACCAAAAAGACCGTCATTACCGGAGTCGAGATGTTTAGGAAGACCCTGGACGAGGCTCGCGCCGGAGACAACGTCGGACTTTTGATAAGAGGCATTGAAAAGGAAGACGTCATGAGGGGTCAGGTCGTTGCCAAACCGGGCTCGATCACACCTCACACCGAATTTGAGGCCGAAGTTTACGTTTTGACCAAAGAGGAAGGTGGGCGACACACGCCGTTCTTCAAGGGTTATCGACCACAATTCTACGTCAAGACCACCGACATCACGGGTGAAGTAACGCTCCCCGCCGGAGTCGAAATGGTCATGCCGGGAGACAACGTCAAAGTTTCCTGCAAATTGATCTATCCGGTGGCGATGGAAGAAGGCTTGAAGTTCGCCATCCGTGAAGGCGGTCACACCGTTGGTGCCGGAGTGGTAACGAAAATAGTTAAGTAAAGCCGTTACACAAAGCACGTTTAAATTATGCCGAAAGGAAGAATCAGGATCAGACTGAAGTCATACGATCATCGATTGATCGACGAGACCTGTCAGAAGATAGTCGACGCGGCTATCCGAACGGGTGCCTCGATTGTTGGTCCGATTCCTCTCCCGACCAAGAGCGAAGTTTACGTCGTCAACAAATCTCCATTTATTGACAAGGACGCCCGGGAGCACTTCGGCATGAACATCCACAAACGGCTCATCGACATCGTCAATCCTACCAATCAAACGATCGATACTTTAATGCATCTCGAACTCGCGGCAGGCGTTGAGGTCGAAGTCAAGATGTAATATATCGAAACTTATTCATTGCTATTAAGCTCCGAACTACTACTTTTGTAGCATATAGTCCATAGACAAAAAAGTTTTTAAGATTTATAAGTATTTTGTGAGAGCAAACTTAGTGTTAACTGGTCTGGCAGATTTATTGATCAATTTATCGGCCGGTTGGTTTGGATTGGTGGTTTTTAGCCCAATTTTCAAGGGAAGCCTTTATGCTATACTTTTAAATATTATTAATGGAATCGTTTATTTTTCATTAGCAGTTATTATTAAGAACTATGAATCTAACTAAGCTCTACGATCAGATAACTAATTCCGCCTTATTTGGAGGCGCGTTACTCTTAATTGCCATAGCGCTATGGGTGCTTGTTTTTCGCTTACTCAATAAATCAAAGAAATAATATAAATTCATTTGACCTCGGGGAGTCGATAATATATAATCTAACTTGATGTTAATTATCCTTTGTTCGGGAACTAAGGATTAATAATTTCCGGATTGGTCGTTAGCCCCAATCTGGGGCTATTTTTTTTGGTTATGGCAGGCGTCATCATCGGCACAAAATCACTTCAATCACAACTCTTTACCGAGTCGGGCATTCGTATCCCGACCACTTTTATTGCCACCCTTGGGTGTCAGATGGTTGGAGTGAAGTGGCAAGAAAAACACGGCTACAATGCCATCAAGCTCGGACTCGGTCTAACCAAAAATATTAAGAAGCCGGTCCAAGGAGAATTAAACAAGGCGGGGATAAAAACCCCGCTTCGTTTTTTAAGGGAAATCAGGTTGACCGACGCCGTCAAGATAATTGAGGAAAATAAAAAGAAGGGCGTCGAGGTTAACGGAAGCAAGCTATTCGTCGGCGACACTGTCACGCCGGCGATTTTTTTTAAAAAAGGTGACTCGGTGACGGTTTCGGGGATCTCCAAAGGAAAAGGTTTTCAGGGAGTCGTCAAAAGACACCACTTTAAAGGAGGCCCGAGGACCCACGGTCAATCCCACGGAGAACGCGCCCCCGGATCAATCGGAATGACGACCACGCCGGGCCGCGTATTTCGCGGCAAGAGAATGGCGGGAAGAATGGGCAACAATAGAGTGACGGTAAAAGGTCTTAAGGTCGTCGACGTCAAAGACGATGGACTATTAGTTTCAGGAGTCGTCCCGGGTGTAAAAGGCGGGCTCTTGGAAATTTACAATATCTAAAATGGCCACCACTAAATCAACCAAAAAACCAGAAACAAAACCAGTCGTTAAAAAGACAACCGGTTTGTCGGCGCCCCTCTATGACATCGAAGGCAAAGAAAAGGGAACATTGACTTTACCAAAGGAGATTTTTGCCGTTGAGGTCAAGCCGGCCCTAATAGCCCAGGCGATTCGTGTTTACCGGGCCAACCAAAGGCAGGGAACGGCCAAGACTAAGACTCGTGGCCAAGTGACTGGCTCTACCCGCAAAATCTACCGCCAAAAGGGAACCGGCCGCGCCAGGCACGGAGCGATCAAAGCCCCGATTTTTGTCGGCGGAGGCATTGCCCACGGAGTCACTCCCCGAGATTACTCTCTCTCCCTCCCTAAAAGTCAAAGACAAAAGGCACTTTTCGGCGCCCTATCGACACGCGCCAAGGACAAGGAAATCATCGCCATTGCCGAGGCGGGTCTGGACAAAGTCGCCAAAACCAAGGTGGTTTACAATTTTCTCAAGGGCCTCAAGCTGGAAGGCAAGAAAACCACTTTCGTTTTGCCGAGTACGGCTTTCAAGACCTTTGCCAGGGCGGCGAGGAATATAGAGAGGTTGGATTTAGTCGACGCCGTCTCTCTTAATACCTACCAGGCGTTAAGCGGAGGCCGGCTGATTTTCTTGGAAAGCGCCGTCGCCAAGTTGAAAGAACACTTTTTTAAATCATGAAAATAAACGAAATCATTATCGCTCCGGTCTTGACTGAAAAAGCCACCAAACTGGTAAAAGACCAGGTCTATATGTTTTCGGTGTCGCCGAAAGCCGGCAAAGCCCAGATAAGCGAGGCTTTGGAAGGTCTTTACAATGTTAAAGTCAAGTCGGTTCGAACGATGACTAAAAAGGGAAAAGAGGTCAGGCGGGGTCGAAAGATGACTGCCAAAAAATTGTCCGACCAAAAAGTCGCCTTTGTTCGCCTTAAAGAGGGGAAGTTGGATTTATTCCCACAAACTTAATATGAAAAACAAAACTATAAACTACCGGGCAAAACCGATGAAGAGGCTGACAAGAATTCTCAAAAAGCATTCGGGTCGCGACTCCTCTGGCCAGATTTCGGTCCGCCACCAGGGAGGCCGCCAAAAAAGGTATTATCGGATTGTCGACTTCAAACGCGACAAAAGAGGGATCGAGGGGGAAGTAATCAGCCTAGAAAGGGATCCAAACAGAAACGCCAATTTGGCGCTCATTAAGTACAAAGACGACGAACACCGCTACATCATCCACCCGGAAGGATTGGCTCTAGGAGACAAAGTTATTGCTGGGGATACCGCCGAGATAAAAACCGGCAACGCCATGCCTTTGAAGAATATTCCCTTGGGGGTTATGATTCACAACGTCGAGCTCTATCCCGGCCGCGGAGGACAGATTGCTAGAGGCGCGGGGACCGGAGTGACGGTGATTGCCAAAGAGGGCGGAACGGTTCATATCAAGATGGCATCGGGCGAAGTAAGAAAGTTCTCGCCCGACTGCTACGGGACGGTGGGCCGCGTCGGCAACATTGAACACAAAGACGAAATTTTCGGGAACGCCGGCCGAAAAAGATTGATGGGAATCAGGCCGACCGTCCGCGGTGTTGCCCAGGACCCGAGGAGCCACCCCCACGGAGGGGGAGAGGGAAAAAGCGGCGAGGGAATGCATTCCAAAACACCCTGGGGTAAGCCGGCCCGGGGCAAGAGAACGAGAAATAAGAAAAAATGGAGTAACAAGTTTATAATGACGCGGAGGAGCTAATATGGAATCAACCACCTATATCAAAAATCTGAAGATCCCGCCAAAAAAGATAAGATTTTATTTGCAGGAAATCAAGAAAATGACGCCGAGCGAATCTTTGAAGTTCTTATTCTACGGAGGACAAAGGGGAACGAAGATTCTCTATAAAGCGATCGAGTCGGCGGTGGCGAATGCAACGCGGACTTTAAAAACAGACGCTTCTTTGTTAAACTTTAAAGTTTTGACAATCGAGGAAGGCCTCGTTATGAAGCGCTTTAAACCGGGAGCCCGGGGCAATGTCCGGCCCATCAAAAAAAGAATGAGCCACGTCAAAATTGTCCTTGAGGCCAAGGAAGTTAAAAAGCCGGAAGTAAAAGTGAAAGAGGAAAAAAAAGAAGAAACCAAAAAATTAGAAGTTTTGAGTAAGAAGAAATAATGGGACAAAAAGTTAACCCACGAGGCCTGAGGCTAGGGATCATATACAACTGGAATTCGCGCTGGTTTTTTTCCAATAAGAAAGCCTATCGCGAAGCCCTGACGAGCGACGTTGCCATCAGGGATACGTTGATGAAAAAGTTGAGCTTTGCCTCAATCACGCAGGTCGACATCGAGCGGGCAATAAATAAGATGACATTGATAATCTATTCTGTCAAACCGGGTATGATTATCGGCCGCGGCGGCCAGGGTTTGGAGGACGTGAAAAAGTATATTGCCCGTCATTTAAAAGCCGACGGCAAAAGCAAAGAATTTAAACTGGATATCAAGATCGAACCCGTCAAGAAACCGTATCTTTCGGCCTATTACGTCGCCCAGTCGGTCGCCGAAAAAATCATCAGAGGATTTCCTCACCGATCGGTCGTCCACAACACGATGAACCGGGTGATCGAAGCGGGTGGGCGCGGAGTGAAGATCCAACTCGGCGGCAGAATTGCCGGGGCAGAGATTTCGAGGCGCGAAAAGTATTTTCAAGGGACGATTCCAACCTCAACGATAAGAGAAGACGTCGATTTTGCCAGGTACCCGGCCTTAACCAGAAGCGGCTACGTCGGAATAAAAGTTTGGTTGTGTAGATAAAATATGTTGGCACCAAAAAGACAAAAATATAGGAAAACATTTAGAGGGATATGGCGCAAGATGGCCGTCAAAGGCGACCGGCTGAACTTTGGCAGCTTTGGTTTAAAGTCGATGAGCAAGGGCTGGATCAAAGACCGCGAACTCGAGGCCGTCCGGGTTATTTTTGCCAGGGCCACCCGCAAAGCGGGCAAGTTCTGGTTTAGAATATTTCCCGACAAGCCGTTTACGAAAAAACCGCCCGAAGTTACCATGGGAGCGGGCAAGGGAGACGTCGCTTACTTTGTCGCCTCGGTCGTTCCGGGTAGGGTCCTTTTTGAAGTCGACGGACTAACGCCCGCCGAAAGCCGTTTGGTCTTGAAGGGAGTCGCCTCGAAGCTATCGGTTAAAACCAAAGTTGTTGAAAAAGCTATATGAAAAAAAACATCAAAGAGTTAAAAAACAAGACGGCCAAGGAATTGTCAGAGGAGATAAAAAGGCAAAGAGTCGAATTGGCAAAATTGAGTCTGGGTCAAAAGTCCAATCCGGCCAAGGACACGAACGCCCTTGCCAAAAAGAAAAAGCAATTGGCGAGAATGTTGACAATCGAGACCGAAAAAAATCAGTTAGAAAAAATTTCGGCGAAAGCCGATCAGCCCAAGGCTGAAAAAAAGAGCCAGTAATGAAAAAACTTTTAACCGGAGTCGTGGTATCGACCAAGATGGCAAAAACCGTCACGGTCGAGGTGGAAAGAAAATTGAGGCATGGGCTGTACCAGAAAGTCATCGTCCGCCACAAGAAATACAAGGCGCACAATGAAGACATGGAATTAAAAGAGGGGGACAAGGTCGAAATCGAATCGGTGAGGCCGATTTCCAAAAACAAACACTTTAGAGTAGTTAAGAAGTTATAACAAAAAAATGTTACAGCAAAGAAGCATGTTGAATGTCGCCGACAACACCGGCGCCAAAAAAGTGTCGATGATCGGGATGCCAAAAAAGGGCAATCGAAGTTTTGCCTATGTTGGCGAAATAATAAACGTGGCCGTCAAAGACGCCCTGCCTTACGGGTCGGTTAAAAAAGGCGAAGTCGTGCCGGCCGTCATCGTGAGAACGCGCAAGGAAAAAAGGCGACCGGACGGCAGCTACATCAGGTTTGACGACAACGCTTGTGTAATTTTGATGGGACCAGACGTCAAGGACCCCAAGGGGACGAGAATCTTTGGCGCGATTGCCAAGGAAGTAAAAGACAAAGGCTTTGCCAAAATTGCCAGTTTAGCCGAGGAGATATATTAATATGAAAATAAAAAAAGGAGACAAAATTAAGGTCGTCGCGGGGAAAGACAGAGGCCGCGAAGGCAAGGTGGAGCGCCTTTACGTCAAAGCCGGCCTGGTCCTAATCGAGGGGATAAACCAGTACAAAAGACACGTCAAGAAGAGCGACAAGTTACCCCAGGGAGGAATCGTCGACGTTCCTAGGCCGATTTCGATTGCCAAGTTGATGTTGGTCTGTCCGAAGTGTGGCAAGACGACCCGCGTGGGTTACAAGATGGAAAAAAATAAAAAAGTTAGAGTTTGTAAAAAGTGCCAAAGCGTAATATGACATTTAAAGACACATACAATCAGGAAATCAAAAAAAAGCTTTTAGCCGAGCTGAAGTTGAAAAACACCATGGAGGCTCCAAAGCCCTTGAAGGTTGTCCTCAACGTCGGCGCGGGGGAGGCGGTTTCGAGCAAGGGAGTCTTGGAAAAAGTGCAAGAACAACTGGCCACCATCTCCGGACAAAAACCGGTGATAACCAAAGCCAGGATGTCTATTTCCGCCTTCAAGATAAGAAAAGGATTGCCGATTGGCGTTAAAGTGACCATTCGAGGCAAGGCGATGTGGGAATTCTTGGAAAAACTGACAAAGATTGTCATCCCGCGTCTTCGCGATTTTAGGGGCATCAACGACAAGAACGTCGACGGCCACGGCAATCTAAATTTGGGTTTTTCCGAGCAGACAATATTTCCTGAGATAGAGTTCGACAAAATTGATAAAATAAGAGGCCTCGAGGTGACGGTCGTTACCACGGCGAGATCCCACGAAGAAGGAAGAAAGTTATTTGAAGCATTGGGAATACCATTTAAGAAATAATATGGCAAAAACATCAGACGAAGTTAAATTTAAAAGAAAACAAAAATATCAAGTCAGGCAAAGAAACCGCTGCCCGCTTTGTGGCAGGGCGCGGGCATATATGAGAAGGTTTGGAATGTGCCGCATTTGTTTTCGGGAGAGGGCATTAAACGGAGAGATACCCGGAGTTAGAAAAGTTTCCTGGTAAAAAAATATGTCACGATCAACAAAAAAAGGTCCATACATTGACGAAAAACTCTTGAAAAAAGTCGAAAGAAAAATAGGCGAGCCGATAAAAACATGGGCGCGCGCCTCCCAGATTGCCCCGGAGTTTGTCGGGCACAAGTTTGCCATCCACAACGGCAGGAAGTTTGTCGAAGTTTTGATAACCGAGAACATGGTCGGTCACCGGTTGGGAGAATTTTCTCCCACCCGCACCTTTAGAAGTCACGGCAAGGTGACCAAGAAAGTATTGGAGGCAACCTAATCTATGGAAAATTCTATCAACGACTTGATTATTAGAATAAAAAACGGATATATGGCCCAGAAGGAGACCATCACCGTTCTTCATTCAAAATATGGAGTTGAAGTATTGAAGAAATTAAAAGAATTGAAGTTTATTGCCGGATACTCGGAGACGGGCAAAAAATTCAAGGCACTTGAGGTGACTCTCGCCTATGAAAAAAATGAATCGAAGTTTACCGACGTTCAGATTTTTTCCAAGCCGGGTAGGCGTTTTTATGTTTCTTACAAGGACCTGAAGCCGGTCATGTCGGGATACGGGTACTCAATTCTTTCCACCCCGGTTGGCATCCTGACCAACCGCGAAGCGAGGACAAAAAAAATCGGAGGAGAGTTATTGTTTAATATTTGGTAACAGAAAATAATATGTCAAAAATTGGTCAAAAACAAATCGTCGTTCCGCAAACGGTCAACCTGGAAATAGCCGGCAATCTAATTACGGTTAAGGGGAGTGCGGGCTCGGTTGTTGTCGAATTGCCCCACAACCTTTCTGTTGAAAGAGACAAAGAAACGCTTTCCGTCAAAAGAGCGGGCGACGACAAAAAAAACAAATCGGTCCACGGCCTATACCGGCAGCTTCTATACAACGCCGTCGTTGGAGTCGAGAAACCTTGGGAGAAAAGGCTGGAAGTCGTCGGCACCGGGTACAATGTGAAGCCGCAAGGGGAAGACCTGGTTTTCAAACTAGGCTATTCGCACCCGGTAGTTTTTAAAGCCGTTCCCGGGATAAAATATAAAGTGGAAGGAAACAATAAAGTAGTGGTTTTCGGAGCCGATAGGCAACTGGTCGGCCAGGTCGCCTACCAGATAAAAATAATAAAAAAGCCGGACGCCTATAAAGGAAAAGGAATCAAATATGATCAGGAGAAGTTAAGAATTAAGCCGGGCAAGAAAGCCAAAGCCGCCGGAGCCACGGGAGCGACGGGCGCCGCCGCCTAAAATTATATGAAAACAGTCAACGTCAGTAGGATTTCGAGGCGAAAAAGACGAGTCAGCGCCAACATTGTCGGCACAAACAAAAAGCCGAGAGTGGTCGTTTTCAGATCCAACCGCTATATCTATGCCCAGGCGATAGACGACGGGGCCAGGCAAACTCTAGCGTCTTCCTCGGGGAAGGGAATGGCCGGAAAGAAAAGCGAACAAGCCAAAGCCGTCGGGCTGAAGTTGGCGGAAAAACTAAAAGAAAAGAAAATTATTGAAGCCGTTTTTGACAGGAGCTCTTATTCGTATTTAGGGAGAGTTAAGGCCTTGTGCGAAGGATTGAGAGAGGGAGGCATTAAAATTTAAAGTCATATGAGAGAGATAAAGAAAATAAACATCGACGGAATTGAAGAAAAAGTCCTTTTGATCAAAAGGGTGTCCAAAAAAATTCCCGGCGGCAACTACGTCACTTTTTCGGCGCTGGTGGCCGTTGGAGACCGCAAGGGCAAGGTAGGAGTCGGAATCGGCCGGGGACAAGAGGTGCCTCCGGCGATTCAAAAAGCGATTAGTTATGCCAAAAAGCACATGATAAAAGTCCCGATGAAAGGAAAAACAATTACCCACGAAGTTCGCCTCAAATTCAAAGCGGCCTATATATTACTCAAGCCGGCCCCGGAAGGAACCGGTTTGAAAGTGGGAAGCGTCACCCGGGTTCTATTTGATTTGGCCGGGATTGAAAACGCCTCGGGTAAAATAATAAGATCAAGGAATCAGGTAGTTAATACTTATGCGGTCATGGAAGCCCTGGGCCGCCTGAAAAACCTTTAAGCCTATGAATTTTTTATCGACGTTGCCGAAAATAACGGCCAAAAAACAAAAAAGGCGTGGACGCGGATTGGGGAGCGGGCGCGGTTCAAAGTCGGGACGCGGCACGACTCGCCACCAAAAGGCTCGCGAGTCAATCCCTCTGCATTTTGAAGGAGGGCAGGGGAGAATGGTAAAAAAGTATCCCTTACTTCGAGGCAAAGGAAAAAACAAATCGATAAATAAAAAAGCCTTGACGATTGCCCTGTCCCGTCTTAATATTTTTACCGAAGGAGACACCGTCGACATAAAAGCTCTAGGAAAACACGGGTTTGTAAAAGAGGGAAAAACAAAAATTGAAGTTAAGGTCGTCGGTGGAGGAGAATTGAAGAAAAAATTGACGGTCAAGTTACCCGTATCCAAAGGCGCCAAAGCCGCTATTGTTAAATTGGGGGGATCCGTTCAATCTTAAACAATGTTTAAAAATATAGTCGAAAAAATTAGCCTCCTGTTTAAGGACCCGGCGATTAAAAAAAAGACGATTTTTACGTTAGGGATCTTCTTATTTTTTAGGTTTTTTGCTTTTCTCCCGGTTCCGGCAATTGACATCGTCAAGTTGAAAGCCTTGTTTGCCGAAAATCAATTTTTGTCCCTTTTGGACATTTTTTCGGGGGGAACGCTCATTAACTTTTCCGTCATGGCCCTCGGCCTCAACCCCTATATCAACGCCTCGATCGTCATCCAGCTCTTGACCGCGATGTTTCCCCAGCTTGAGGCCCTATCGAAGGAAGGCGAATACGGTCGGGCAAAGATAAACCAATATACACGATTCTTGACCGTTCCTTTGACGGTCGTCCAATCAATCGGGATCTTTGTCCTTCTTAAAAATCAGGGGATAGTCGGTAGCCTCTCGCCCTTGGAATTTTTCTCTTTTGTCTTGACCATGGTCGCCGGTACATTCATTTTGATATGGTTTGGAGAACTGGTGAGCGAGTTTGGATTGGGCAACGGCATATCTTTGATTATTTTCGCCGGCATCGTTGGCAGGCTGCCGGTGATTTTGTCGAAAACGGCCACCACCCTGACTCCGGAGACAATATTCAACATTGTCATTTTCGTCATTTTGGCGGCCGTTGTCATCACCTCGATTGTGTTTATCAACGAAGCGGTTAGGAAAATTCCGGTTTACTACGCCAAAAGAATCAAAGGAAACAGGCTCTATTCCGGAGCGACAAACTTTCTTCCTTTAAAGCTCAATCAAGCCGGCGTCATCCCGATCATTTTTGCCGTTTCTTTTGTCTTGGTACCTCAGTTATTGGGAAACTTTTTGGTTTATTCACAGACACCGGCAATTGCCTCAACGGGCAGATTCCTGGCGACGGTGTTTAACCCGGCCGGATTCTTTTACAACTTCTTCTACTTTATTTTGGTCATCGGTTTTACTTTCTTTTACACGGTGGTGGTTTTCAACCCGCAAAAAATCGCCGAAGAAATTCAAAAGCACGGCGGATTCATTCCGGGAATCAGGCCAGGCCAGGCGACCAAACTTTATCTCGACTCAATCGTTTACAGGATTACGACGGTCGGCGCCATATTTTTGGGGCTGGTCGCCATCTTGCCGTCGCTCCTCTCCACGGTGACCGGTGTCACGAATTTGGTTATAGGAGGGACGGGAATTTTGATCGTCGTCTCGGTGATTTTGGAGACCTTCAAAATGGTCGAAGCGCAATTGATGATGAAAAGTTATGACAAATTTATAAAATAAACTATGGCAAAGAAAGGATCACGCGTTCAAATAGGTTTGGTTTGCGAAGAATGCCGCAGGCAAAACTATGTCGTTGAAAAAAACAAGATCAATACGACCGGCGCGCTCAAACTAAAAAAGTATTGCCGAAGTTGTAAAAAACACACGGCACACAAAGAGAGTAAAAAATTAGACTAATTTATGAAACTAGTTCTCATTGGAATCCAGGGTTCGGGAAAGTCGACCCAGGGCAATCTTTTGTCCCGCCAACTCGATATTCCATATCTTTCGACCGGCCACATTTTCCGTCAGTTGGCCAAGGAAAAAACAAAATTGGGCCTTTACATCAAAACGGTCATCAACACCGGGATGCTCGTGCCGGATGAAAAAACGATAGAAATAGTCAACGCTTACCTCAAGCGCCCCGAGTACCGCAGGGGGTATATTCTCGACGGGTTTCCGAGGACGATCTCCCAAGCGGAAAAATTCTCGAACTCCGTCGATCGCGTTATCTACCTCGAGATTCCCGACAAAGACGCCATCTACAGGTTGGTTTACCGCAATACCCAACTCCGGGAGGACGAAACGATTCCGGCGATCAAAAAGAGAATAGAATCTTTCAAGAAATTTACCGTCCCCGTTCTGGGTTATTATAGACGCGAGAAGAAATTGGTTGAGATAGACGGAACGCAAACTATCGAAGAAGTAAACCAAGAAATTTTAAAAAGCCTGGGTAAGCAATTGGTGAAAAATAAAGTAGAGAACTGGAAGGTGAAGGAAAAAAAGATCATCGCGTTGGTTGGGTTGCCGGGGGTGGGAAAAACCGACGCCGCCGACTTTTTTAAGGAAAAAAATCTGCCGGTGATTTCTTTTGGAGAGATTATAAACGAATACATCGACAAGAATAATTTACCCCACGTCGAAAAGACCCACAAAAAAGTCAGGCTCGAACTTCGGGCAAAATACGGCATGGCGGCGATGGCGGTCATGAACGAGAAAAAAATCAAGAAAGCTTTGAAAGACAACATGATTGTCGTTATAGACGGATTGAGGAGTTGGCAGGAATACCTTCATTTAAGGAAGGCCCTCCCAAAAACAAAGATTTATTTGGTTGCGCTTTGGGCCGACAAAAATCTTCGTTGGTCGCGGTCGATTGCCAGAAATCACCGCAACAAGCTTTATGGCGAAGATCGAGACCTCGACGAACTGATTGGAATCAATATGGCGCCGACTTTGGCGTACGCCGATTATTTGGTAAAAAATAATTTTTCCCGAGAAGACTACCACGACAAGTTGGACGAAGTTTACCGAAGCATTTATTACACCTGATGATCGACTACAAGAGCGAAGAAGAGATACTTCTTATGAGAGAAGGTGGAGCCAGATTGAGAAAAGTTGTCTCGACTCTTTTGCCGGAAATCAAAGTTGGACAAACGACCGAGGAAATCGACAAGAGAGCCGAGGAGTTGATTATAAAAGAGGGTGGGCAATCGTCTTTTAAGAAGGTCAAGGGATATAAATGGAGCACCTGTTTGACGATAAACGAACAGGTGGTCCACACCCCGCCTTCGAGTAGGCGCCTTGCCGACGGGGACGTCCTGACGGTTGACATCGGTATGTTTTACCAGGGGTTTCACACCGACTTTGCGACCACAGTGGTCGTCGGAGAGAAAAGCGACCAAGAAAAAGAAACTTTCTTGGAGGCGGGGAAACAAACGCTGAAGGCGGCTATAGGAGAGGCCAAATCGGGGCAGAGAATTGGTCACATCTCGGCGGCAATAGAAAAAGGAATCGAGACGGCCGGCTATTTCATTATGAAGGATTTGACGGGTCACGGCGTGGGGAGGGAATTGCACGAGGATCCGTTTGTCCCGGGATACGTTGACGGGGCGATTGAGAAGTCGCTCATGATCAAGCCGGGTTTGGTGATTGCCATCGAGGTGATTTATTCGAAGGGGACGGAGAAGATCAAGCCCGAACCCGGGAACGACTGGTCGATCATTTCGGCCGACCGCAGCTTGACGGCCTGTTTCGAGCACTCGGTGGCAATAACTAAGAAGGGCACATTAATATTGACGTAAAAAGGCAATTTTCCTATGTATATTTATAGTTTTTGTGCTAAAATATAAGGTTTATGAAAGATAACGTCGTCTTGGTCGAGGGTGAAGTAGTAGAAAATTTACCGAACACCCTGTTTAAAGTCAAGCTCGACCAAAGCGAAAAGGTCATCTTGTGCTATCTATCCGGTAAAATGAGAAAAAACTATATTAAAATTTTGCCCGGAGACAGAGTCAGGGCCGAAGTGACGCCCTACGATTTGAATCGGGGAAGAATCACTTACAGATTATGAAAATAAGATCGTCGGTTAAATTGATTTGTCCCAAGTGCAAGATGGTCAAGCGCAAAGGAAGATTGTACGTGGTTTGCTCAAACGTTAAACATAAACAAAAACAAGCTTAAATAATATGGCACGATTACTCGGAATTACATTACCGGACGACAAAAGAATCGACTACGCCTTGACTCTTTTGTACGGCATCGGCTGGAGCAATGTTAAAAAGGTCCTAGACCAGTCCAAAGTCGACTCGTCAAAGAGGGTAAAAGAAGTCACCGAGGAGGAGTTTAAGAAACTTACAGAAGTCATAGAAAAGAATTTCAAGGTCGAGGGAGAATTGAGGGAACAATTGACAGAAGACATGAAAAGATTGCGAGAGATCGGCAGCTATCGAGGAGGCCGCCACGCCAAAGGCTTACCCGTCCGCGGGCAGCGAACCAAGAGCAACGCCCGCACCAAGCGCGGCAAGAGAAAGACCGTTGGCGCACTACGCAAGGAAGCTTGGGCAAAATTAGAGTCTGGTAAACCGGCCGGTTCCGAAGGGGCAGCGCCCGAGGCAGCCGCGGAGAAGCCGGCCAAATAAACTAATATGGCAAAACAAAAAAATCAAAGAACGGTGGAAAAAGGAAGAATTTATATCACCGCCACCTTTAACAACACCATGGTGACGATAGCCGACGAAAAGGGCAACCCGATCGTCGTCGATTCGACCGGAATGCACGGGTTTACCGGGACGAGAAAGTCGACCCCGCACGCCGCAACAGTCACAACCGAATCGGCCCTGAATAAGGCGACGGAACAATATAATTTTAGGTTCGCCGACATTTTCATTAAAGGGATAGGGCCGGGAAGAGAAGCCGCCTTGAGAGTTATCAAGAGTTCAAATGTAGAAATCAATCGCATTATCGATATTACGCCGGTCCCCCACAACGGGGTGAGGCCGCCGAAAATTAGGAGAGTATAACATGAGATATCTTGGTCCAAAAAATAGAATTTCGAGACGTGAAGGGATAGACCTCGGGTTAAAGACACCCGGGTCAAAGTCCCACGCTCGGCTGTTGAAAAAATTGAATGTTCCTCCCGGACAACACGGGGGCAACACCCGCCGTCGGAAGATATCGGAGCGGGCGGTCCAACTTAGAGAAAAACAAAAATTGAGATATCTTTTTGGTTTGACGGAAAGACAACTGAAAAACTATTTCAAAAAGGCGTCCTTCAAAAAAGGCAATACCGCCTTGTACGTATCGCAATATCTCGAGAAGAGGTTGGACAACATCGTTTACCGTTTGGGGCTGGCACCAACCCGCGCCGCCTCTCGCCAATTGATTTCTCACGGACACGTCTTGGTCAATGATAAAAAGATGGCCGTTCCATCTTACCAGGTTCGGGTGGGGGACAAAGTTTCCTACAAGAAGGAAGCCACCATGAAGATTCCTTACATCGAAAAAACTTTAGCGAACAAGGACATCATGATCCCCTCGTGGCTTGAAAAAAAAGCCGTCGTCGGCAAGTTGACCGGGGAGCCAAATATCGATGAGATCGCCAAACAGATAAATTTGAGATTAATAATCGAGTATTATTCTCGATAAATTAAAAGTTTTAATTTTTTATATGCTCAATCCCAATTTTACGACCGTCAAGACGGAAGAGGGAAATTACGGTAAGTTTGTTTTTGAACCATTGCCCCAAGGTTTTGGGCAAAGCCTGGGTCACGCCCTGCGTCGCACCCTGCTTTCCGCCCTCCCGGGTGCCGCCATTACCAATATCAAGATAGAAGGGGCCGACCACCTATTTGCCACCATTGCCGGACTCAAGGAGTCGATTCTCGACGTCGTTTTGAATCTCAAAGAATTGAAGTTTGACCTGAGCTCGGGTGGGCCGTATAAGATAAAAATCAACGCCAAGGGCGCCAAAAAGGTTACCGCCGAAGACGTCGAGGGAGAAATAAAGCCGGTAAACCGCGACCTGTATATCGCCGAGCTCTCGGAGGAAAAAGGCCGCTTGAGCTTGGAAGCGATCGTTGAAGTCGGAGTCGGCTACTCGACCGTTGACGAGCGGGAAAAGAAAGAATACGGATTTATTCCCGTCGACGCTTTTTTCTCGCCGATTAAAAAAGTCAACGTCAAAGTCGAGGAAGCCAGGGTCGGAAGAAAAGCCAATTTTGACAAATTAACGGTTGAGGTTTGGACCGACGGCTCGACCAGCCCGGAATCGGCTCTCAAGGAGGCGACCGAACTTTTGGCCAACTACTTTGGCTATATCCTGTCCGGGCGAGACGCCCCGGCTCCCAAGTCTGCAGAGGGAGAAGGACAAGAAGAAAAAGGCGCCATCGACAAGAAGCTCTTTGAAATTATTATCGACGAATTGAATTTGCCTTCCCGAGTTATCAACGCCTTACTCCGGGAAAAAATCGAGACGGTCGCCGACCTTATTAAAGCGGGCCGCCCGAAGTTGATGGACATGAAGGGAGTCGGCAAAAAGTCGATTCAGCTTATAGAGGAAGAGTTAAAAAAGATGGGAATAACGCTCGAATAAAACTATGCGCCACGGATTTAAAAAACCAAAATTTGGCCAGGGGAAGGACGCCGATCGAGCCCTGATGAGAAAATTGATTGTCAATTTTCTTATGGCGGGCAAAATCAAAACGACCTTGGTAAAAGCCAGGGCTTTGCGCCCCGAGGTCGAGAGGCTGGTGGGGAAAATAAAGGCCATGAGCCAGGCCGACAGGAATAATTTATTGAATAAATTCGGAGACCTCAAGGCGCTTGAGGATAGATTCAAAGACATTAGGCAAGCGTTGGCTTCGATCTCGAGCGGTTATACAAGGATCGTCAAGCTCGGCAAAAGGGCGTCCGATGGGGCAGAGGTGGGGGAGTTGAGCTGGGCGTACCCGGTGATACTGACCACCAAAACTAAAACCGAGATGACCCCGGAGAAGCCAAAAACAGAGAAAGAATCAAAAGTTGCCAAAAAAGAGACTAAAAAATGAAACCAACACAAACGACCAAATCGGTAAAAATCAAAGATATCCAAAGGGATTGGTACCTTTTGGACGCTAAAGGCAAGGTCTTGGGACGCCTGGCGCCGGAGATTACCAAAAAACTCCAGGGAAAACACAAAAGAAACTATGTTTCTTACCTCGATTGCGGCGACTTTGTCGTCGTCGTCAACGCCAAGCAAGTTGTTTTGACGGGTCGGAAAGAAATGTCAAAGACTTATACGCGCTATTCGGGTTATCCGGGGGGTTTGAAAACTATTTCGGTTGCCACTATGCGTGATAGAAATCCGGCAAAAATGATTGAAAACGCCGTTTCCGGAATGTTGCCTAAAAACAAGTATCGATCGGATAGATTGAGAAGGCTGTTTATATTCGCCGAAAAAGACCATCCCTACAGTGATAAATTTGTAAAAAAATAATATGGTCAAGAAAACCAAAAGCGTCAAATATTTTGAAGGGACTGGGCGAAGAAAGTTAGCCGTCGCCCGGGTTCGCCTGTATCTCGTCAATCGAAACAAGACGGCCGAAGTGAATGGCCAAACCATGAAGGGCGGAGCGTGCGTCATTAACGACAAGGAACTATCCGCATCGCAATTTTCATCGTGGGAAAAAAACTTCATCTTGAGCCCTCTGAGCGTGACCGAGAATTTAGAGAGATTCGTCGTCACGATAAGAGTTTCGGGTGGTGGAAAGAATGGCCAGATGGAAGCCATCGTCCACGGCATAGCCCGCGCGCTAGACCTCGTCGACAAAGTACAATACAGGCCTCTTTTGAAAGCCCAGGGAATGCTTAGGCGCGACGCGAGGGCGAGGGAGCGAAGAAAGGTTGGTACCGGAGGCAAAGCCAGACGAGTTAAGCAGTCGCCAAAGCGATAATCAACCAATGTATGACAGATCTTTCAATTATAATCGTCTCCTTCAACACGGCGGTAGTTACGAAACGTTGTCTAAAAAGCCTACACGCCAACCTTAACCGATATCCCTTGAAGCACGAAGTCATCGTCGTCGACAACGGTTCTTCCGACGGGAGCGTCGCCGTCATCCAAGAGCAAGCAAAATCTTGGCCGAATTTAAGAGTGATCCTGTCGAAAAAAAATCTGGGTTTTGGCCGGGGTAACAATTTAGGATTGAAAGCCGCCCGCGGCAAATACACTCTCTACTTGAATTCGGACGCCATAGTGACCGACATCGATTTTAGAGATTTGATTAACCTCTTTGCTATTGAGTCGGACTTGGGCGCCGTCACGGTGAAGGTAGTTTTGTCAAACGGCGCGATTGACCCGGCCTCCCACCGGGGTTTTCCGACTCCTTGGAACTCTTTTACATATTTTTTGGGACTGGAGAAGTTTTTTAAGAACGTTCCCATACTCAATAGATTTTTCGGCGGTTATCACCTGGTCGGCCTCGACCTTGACTCTGTCCACGAAATTGACGTTCCAACGGGGGCATTTTTTATGGCGCCGACGCGCCTCCTTAAAAAAATAGGCGGCTTTGACACGGCCTATTTTGCTTACGGCGAGGACGTCGAGTTGGCCTATAGAATAAAGGAAGCCGGATTTAAAATCCTTTATTACCCCCTCTGGTCAGTCTTACATTTGAAATCGGCCTCCGGTCTAAAAAAGAAAACCGACCCGCGCCTTAGGGCAAAAATTCGCCACCATTTTTATAACGCGATGAAGATTTTTTATCGCAAACACTACGAAAAGAAATATCCTTGGGTTTTGAACAGGCTGATTTATTTGGCGATTGATTTAAAAAGAAAAATCTCATCATGAAAAAAATCGGGATCGACGCCAGGCTTTTGCGGCAAACCGGGGTGGGTACCTATCTCAAAAACTTCCTCCATTACTTGGAAAGGCAGAAATTTCCTGGCCTGACTTTCTACGTCTATCTTACGGCAAAGGATTTCAATATCGTTAATTTCAAAAATAAAAGCCTGGTCAAAAGAAAGGCGGACTTTCGTTGGCACACCGTGTCCGAACAGTTGGGCTATCTCTGGGCACTTTACAAGGATAATCTCGACCTGATGCACTTTACCTATTTCGGTTACCCGATTTTTTATTGGAGAAAATTTATCGCGACGGTCCACGACACGACCCCCTTGTTATTTAAAACCGGCAAGGCGTCGACCAAGAACCAGTTCATTTATCGCCTGAAATATTTGGCCTTTAAATTGGCTCTTTGGTTGCAGGTGGCTCGCGCGGCAAAAATTATTACCCCGACCAAGTCGGTGAAGCGCGAACTGACAAAAATCTACGGCGACAAAATCTCAAGAAAAATTAAGGAGATTTATGAGGGGATAAACTATCGGCTATTTGATACAAAAGAAAATCAATCGCTTTCAAAAAAGTATAGAAACTTTTTCCTCTACGTCGGCAATTTTTATCCCCACAAGAATGTCGAACGGTTGGTCGAGGCATTTTCCAAATTGAAAGGAAAGCCGACGTTGATACTGGTTGGACCCGACGATTACTTTACCGATAGGCTAGAACCCAAGGTATCGGCGGAAAAAAACATCCATATCGTCAAAAATCCTCCGACCGCAGACCTCATCTATTTTTATAAAAATGCCAGGGCGCTGGTTCATCCTTCCTTGTCCGAGGGGTTCGGGTTGCCCATTATCGAGGCCGCCCATTTTGGACGCCCGATAATTGCCTCCAATATCCCGGTCTTTAAAGAACTCCTGGGCGACAGCTACACCGCCTTCGAGCCCGATAGGGTTGAAGACATTACACGCGCTGTCGGGCGATTCCTGGCCAAAAAAACCAAGCCCGACTATTCAAAGGTTCTTAAAAGATTCTCGTTTGAGAAGATGACAGAGGAAACATTGAATATTTATAGGAATATCGTTAAATAAGAACTCATATCTATGCAAAAAATCGCCATCGTTTACGATTGGATCGACAAGTGGGGTGGAGTAGAGAGAGTCTTATTGACCCTGCACGAGGTGTTTCCCAGGGCGACATTTTTTACCTCGGTCTATAATCCCGAAACTGCCGGTTGGGCGAAAAGACTCAAGATAAAAACTTCTTTTATGCAAAAGCTTCCGGGGTTTTTAAAAGGCGAGAGGGTCGCCTCGACCCCCCTCTATCCTTTTGCCTTCGAATCTTTTAATTTCAGCGACTTTGATTTGGTGATTTCGGTGACGTCCAGCTTTGCCAAGTCGGTCGTGACCGGGCCCTCGACTCTTCACGTTTGCTATCTTTTGACGCCGACCCGATTTTTATGGAGTCACGAAAAAGACTATTTTAAAAATCCCTTAACAAGGCTGTTGGCTAGCGGATACGTAGACTATCTAAAAGCTTGGGACAAGGCGGTCGCCTTCCGCCCGGATAAAATCATTTCCATATCAAAGGCCGTGAAAAAAAGGTGCAAAAAATACTACGGCCGGGAGAGCGAAGTAATTCACCCGCCATTTGATATCAAATACTGGACGAAAATTAAAAATAGCCCGCTTAACCCCGTAATTGAAGGCAAATATTTTTTAGTCGTTTCCCGGCTCGAGCCCTATAAAAGGATAGACCTGGTAACTCAAGTTTTTAACAAAAAAAAAGAAAAGCTGGTCATAGTCGGAGTCGGAAGCGAAGAGCCAAAATTAAAAGAGATTTCAGGAAAAAATATTATTTTTCTGTCTCGCTTGACCGACGCCGAGTTAGGGGCGCTCTACAAAAACGCCGAGGCCTTGATCATGCCCCAAGAGGAAGATTTCGGCTACGTTGCCTTGGAGTCAATATTTTTTGGGACGCCGGTAATTTCTTACAGAAAAGGCGGGGTAGGGGAAATTATAATAGACGGTACGACGGGGATTTTGTTTGACAAACAGTCGGAAAAGGCCTTGGCAGGGGCAATTGAAAGATTTAAAAAAATAAAGTACAATTTAAAAAAGAAAACAGGAAAATACGGACCGGAAAGCGTCAAACAGTATGATAAGGAAATATTTAATAAAAAAATAAAAAGTATTTTATGAAAGCCATTATCTTTGCCGGAGGAACGGGAACCAGGCTATGGCCCCTATCGAGAAAAAAATCACCGAAGCAGTTTGAAAAATTGGTCGGCGACCGCTCCACCCTTCAAGCCGCCGTCGACAGATTGCTACCCGACTTCAAACACGAAGACGTTTATATCTCGAGCAACATAAGTTACAAAGACCTGATTGTCGAACAGCTCCCGGAGGTCCCGAAAAAAAATCTTTTTTTTGAGCCGGTCAAGAAGGACGTCGCCCCGGCGATTGCCCTGACGATGGGAATCTTGAGCCGCGAGTTTCCGAATGAACCGATCGCCATTCTTTGGAGCGACCATCTGGTAAAACAGGTCGGCCTCTTTCGTAAAATCATAAAAGTCTCCTCGGATATTATAAAGAAAGACCCAAACAAAATTGTTTTCATTACCCACAAGCCCCGTTTTCCTAGCGTGAACCTTGGATACGTCCACTTCGGAAAAGTAGTCGACTCCGAATCCGGAATAAAATTCTGCCAATACAAGGGAATGAAGTATCGGCCGGACATAGAAATGGCCAAAAGGTTCGTCTCCGAGGGGTCTTACGGCTGGAACCTCGGCTATTTTGTCACCACGCCGCAATTTATCTATAAGGCATACGAGCGCTACGCGCCGAATATCTACAAAAACACCGAAAGCATTTTGAGCCATTACGGAAAAAAAGACTACGAAGACGTTTTGAAGAGGCAATACGGGAAAGTAGAAAGCATCAGTTTCGACAACGCCATTTTGGAAAACCTCGACAAATCGACTGCCCGGGTGGTCGTTTCGGACATTGGGTGGAGCGACGTCGGGAGCTGGGAGGCGCTAAAGGAAGCCCTCCAAGGCCACTCTTATGAAAATGTCACCCGCGGCCGTGTTTACCTAGACCACGTTCGCGACTCCTTGATCTATAACTACGACGACAACAAGTTTATAGTCGGCGTCGACCTGGACGAGAACATAATTGTCAATACGGCAGACGTCATTCTCATTGCCAAGAAAAATTCCATGCCTAAAGTTAAAAAATTGGTCGAAGGCTTTACCGGCACTGACAAAGAATCTCTCACCTAGCTTTATGAATATCCTCGCCGGCCACCTTTATCAAAAAACCTTTAAAAGGATGATCGATATCGTCGCGGCAGTTTTTTTGTTGCTGATTTTCTTGCCAATTTCCTTGCTCGCGGCATTGGCGATTAAACTCGATTCATCGGGTCCGGTGCTGGCCGACGTTCCGGAAAGGATCGGCAAAAGGGGGAGGAAGTTTAAAATGTACAAGTTCAGGTCGATGATTAGCAACGCCCATTATTTGCTGAGAACCGACTCGCGCTTTAAAAAATTATTTAAAGAGTACAAACAGAGTAGTTACAAACTTAAAAAAGACCCGCGGGTGACCCGGGTAGGGAAGTTCATCAGAAAACACTCTATCGACGAAATCCCCCAGCTCTTTAATATCCTAAAGGGAGACATGAGCCTGGTCGGGCCGCGCGCTTACTACCCGGACGAGTTGGACAACCAGCTGAAGAAATATCCCCATACCAAGCCTCTTGTGAAAAGCGTGTTATCGGTCAAGCCGGGCATTACCGGACTCTGGCAGGTGACGGGCAGGAGCGAGATAAATTTTGACAAAAGAATCGCCATCGACGCCCAATACGTTTCGAAGATGTCTTTTTGGACCGACATTTACATTATAGTCAAGACTCCAATTGTAATGATTACCGGTCGGGGGGCAGTTTGATATAATAATTGGTATGCAAAATTTTATAAGGTACAAGCAAAATACAAAAAAACCAAAGTGGCTCGTTGGACTTTTAATATTCCTGGTCTTGGGATACCTCTTTCTTTTTAGGCCGATCCTTGCCATTAAGGCCAAGGCCAATACCTTGATGGCCTCTGCCCGCGAGCTCAAGACGGTCTTTGCCCAAAACGACATCGCGCTTCTGAAAACCAAACTGGAAAATTTCTCAAAGGAATATCAAGACTTTGAAAAGACGTCTCGCGGAATTTACTGGGCCTCCTTTATTCCCTATATCGGCGACTTCAGGGCCGGGGTCGAAGCCGGCAGCTACATGGTCAAGGCGGGCGTCGAGTCGGTGACGGCGATTGAACCATACGCCGACCTCATCGGCTTTAAAAAGGGCGAGACCTCGTTCGTCGAAAAGTCTTCCGAGGACAGGCTGCAGACCGCCGTATTGACGCTCGACAAGTTGGTGACTAAAATAGATCCGATCGCAAAAGACATCGAAGCCGCCAACGCCAAAATTGCCACCATCAACCCCAATATCTATCCGAAGAAATTCGGAAAGACCGTTATCAGGGATAATATCGCCAACGTCAAGGAACAGTTTGCCGGAGTCGCCTCTCTTTTTGTAAATGCCAAACCATTGATTAAGAGGCTGCCGGAAATTCTGGGGAGCGAAGAGGAAAAGACCTACCTGATTCTCTATCAAAACGACAAGGAAAGAAGGGCAACCGGCGGATTTTTAACATTCTATGCCGTATTCAAAGTCAAAGGCGGCAAAATCACCATCGCCTCCTCAAACGACATCTATTCGTTGGACGAAACCATCTCTAACCACCCGAAAGCTCCACCCGAAATTCTTACCTATCACAAGGGAGTCGGTACTTTTAATATCCGAGACAGCAACCTTTCACCCGACTTTGTCGAGTCGGTAAAGTTGTTTGAGAGCTTGTATCAAAAGAGCGGGGCTAAAGTAAATTATGACGGCATCATCGCCATGGACTCAAAAATCCTGGTCGATATGTTGACGATCTTTGGCGACACCGAGGTTTCTGGAGTTAGGTTTTCGGCCGAGGAAGACCAGCGGTGCGATTGTCCACAGGCGATCTATACCTTGTTTGACATCGTTGACCGACCGGTGGGGTACTTTAAAGAAAATCGAAAAGGAATTTTGGGGGACTTGATGTATGCCCTGTTCTATAAAGCGATCGGATATTCGCCTTCAAAATACTGGGGGACGCTGATGCAGACGATGTACAAGAACATGGAAGAAAAGCACATCCTCCTTTATTTCGTCGACAAAGAATTGCAGCAATCGGTCGAGCAGATTAACTTTGCCGGAAGAATCAATACATACAAAAACGACTATCTCCATATCAATAATGTCAATTTTGCCGGCGCCAAATCCAACCTCTTTGTCAGCGAGGAAATAGAGTCGCTGACCAACGGACAAAGCCGAGAAGTGACGGTCGACTTTAAGAACCCCTATCCGCACTCCGACTGTAATTTGGAGCGGGGCGGTTTGTGCCTCAATGCGACGTTGCGAAACTGGATAAGGCTTTATGTCCCGAAAGGCTCAAAACTGGTTAGCTTTGATGGCTCAATCAAGAAAGTCCAGACCTACGACGAGTTGGGCAAAACCGTTTTTGAAGGCTATCTGGAAGTCCCGACCCAGGGCAAGGCGACCGCTGTTATCAAATACACCTTGCCGTCCGGAGTTTCAACGAACTCCCTCATGATTCAAAAACAGCCCGGCGTGACAAACCAGAAATGGACGGTCAAGTTCGGCGGAAAAAAGGTCTTCGACGGAATCTTGGATAAAGACAAAGAAGTTAAATAAGACTGAAGCTAAAGCCACCTTTTGATTTCGTCTTTGAACATCTTTAAAATCTCCGGTTGAAAATAATTTAGTCCTTTAGGGGACAAAATTAACCTTGTAAATACAAGAGGATGGCCTTCGATTATTTCATTTAATTTATTTTTATACTCAGACTTCACTAATTTAGGGTATTTTTTAAGCAAATTTATTAGTTCGGTCCAAATAGGCATTGCCGTTCGGAATAACCTGTTTTCTTTTGATCTAAAATCGGTAACTTTTTCTATTTCCATTTGTTGTGCGCTTTCAAATAATTTTATATTTTTAAGAGCCTTATCTAATTCTTTAAGTTGTTTCTTATCGAATGATTTTTTTAATTTCTTTGCTACCTTATCGCCAGACAATAAATGGAGCAGAGTGGTATTATTTTTACAGATGCTCTTAAGTTTTTTCCACCAAAAACCGACCGGCGTGCGCGGATAATTTTGGTAAACAAGATATCTATCAAAATGATAGTAGTGATAGTCCATACCCCTTTGAAATAAATAGAGGATTAAAAGAAGAGAAGTTAATTTTTTTTTGGGGTCGAGTGAATCAATTTTTGATCGAATCCTGTGGAGCCAATCGACAAAATCCACATATAATTTTAAATCCTTCAAAAAATTATTCTTAAATAGTAAGGGAGATTTAGTATAAGCATCCACTTCTTCTTTAGATAAGGGAATAACATATTTGTCTCCGTTTTCGACAAAAGCAAATCCGTCCTCTGATTTAAAGAATTTTTTATTTTGTAACATCGGGTAACTAATCTTTATTCCTTTTTTTAACCATTTGTTAACAATTTGATTAGTGATCCCTATTTTTTGCAGTAAGGTGTTACTCATCTCTTATTTCTCCTTTGTTTGCGTCAAGGACTATTAGCTGATTGTCTTTCAAAATCTCGGTGGCCTTTTCCGTTCCAACGACACAGGGAATTCTAAACTCTCTAGAAACAATGGCAGCATGACTCAACATTCCTCCAATATTAGTAATTATTCCTCCCGATCTCATGATTGCCGACATATATAGAGGATCGGTCATTTCAACGACTAAAATATTTCCTTTTTTTACTTTATAGGATTCTGATGGATCATGGAGGACTTTAACCTTACCCTTGACGACTCCCAAACTTGCCGGAATTCCTTTAAGGAGGACTTTAGACATAAGTTGATACAACAAATTATATCAAGACTTGTAAAATAGTAACATGCCACGCACCGTCAAAACCGAAGCGATCGTTTTGAGAAAGAGGAGCCTACTCAATAAAGACGTATTGGTCAGCCTGTTTTCTCAAGCCGAGGGGAAAATAACCGTCATCGCCAAAGGAGTAAAGAAACTGACGAGCCGGCGCGCCCCTCACCTTGAAACCTTCAACTTGATCGAGGTCGAGCTCCACCAAAGCGGAGAAAGACTCTATTTGGAAGGAACGGCCTTGCTTTCCGGCTTCTCCGAACTGAAAAAGAACCAAGAGAAGCTGGCCGCCCTTTACCAATATTTTTTTATCCTGGAACGCCTCCTGCCGGAAAACCAAAAAGAAGATATCATTTATAATCTAACTAAATCTTTCCTTATACAATTATATAAATCAACATCAGAATATAATATACTAGAACAGTATCTGAATCGACTTCTCAGGGGTCTAGGTTACACAAAAGCCGACCACGACATGGCCGAGTTGGAGGGGATTATCTCGGACTTAATTAATGAAAAACTGCCCGAGTTTCATATATAATGAAAATTATGGAAGACATTATTTCTTTGGCCAAAAGACGCGGCTTTATTTACCAAGGAAGCGAGATTTATGAGGGTATTACCGGCTTTTGGGACTACGGTCCTTTGGGAGTCGAGCTGAAAAACAACCTGAAGCGGGAGTGGTGGAATTACATGGTCTATTCCCGGGAGAACGTCGTCGGAGTCGACGCCGCGATAATCATGAATCCCCAGGTTTGGGAAGCGTCGGGGCACGTTAGAGCTTTTAATGATCCCTTAGTAGAATGTAAGAATTGTCATTCTCGCTTCAGAGTGGATCATTTAACAAATGATCAAAACTCGCTGAAAGCTATTCAAAAAAAATGGTCAATATATTTAGATGAAATAATTGATGTTGTTCAGAAAGAAATCAAGAAAGGAGAAACTCATCTTAAAGAAATAAGTGTTCTCGATAAAATTAAAGTAGAAAAAAAGAATCCTGAAGAAATAAAATCTCTAGAGGAAATTATAAAGAAAATATTAGACCTAGCTCAAGAAAATATATCAAAGGCAAAGGAGGGGATTAACTTCGGTGAGTTTATTCACAATCAAATTCGTGATTCTTATTATTACTATGGAATAGTTGTACAAAATTATCTTTCTCTATATGAAAAATGCTCTGTATGTAACAGTAAAAAGTGGACTGTTCCAAGAAGATTTAATTTAATGACGGAAGTTTTCCTTGGAGTAACTGAACCCAAGCAAAAAGCTTACCTTCGCGGAGAAATCACCCAGGGAGTCTTTGTCAATTTCAAAAACGTCGTTGATTCAACCCGGATAAAGATTCCCTTCGGCATTGCCCAAATCGGAAAAGCCTTCCGGAACGAAATCACCCCGGGAAACTTTACCTATAGGTCGCGCGAGTTTGAACAGATGGAACTCGAGTTTTTTATCAAGCCGGAAGACGCAGAAGGAGAAAAATGGTTTGAATTCTGGAAAAAAGAAAGGATGGGATGGTACAGGAATTTGGGAATAAAAAAAGAAAACCTAAGGTTTAGGGACCACGAAGAACACGAAAAAGCCCACTATGCGAGGCGGGCGACCGATATAGAATACAACGCGCCATTTGGTTGGAGCGAATTTGAAGGCGTCCACCACCGGGGCGACTTTGACTTGAAAAATCACCACTTGACGTATAGAGACAATGAGGCGGGGGAGGAATATACTCCCTGGGTAATTGAGACTTCCGGAGGAGTAGATAGGGCAATGTTATTTTTCCTAATCGACGCCTATCAAAAAGAAAAAGACAGGATCGTTTTGAAACTGCACCCGCGCTTGGCTCCGGTCAAGGTAGCGGTTTTTCCCCTCGTAAGAAATAAGGAAGAGATTACGAAAAAAGCCAAAGGAATATACTCGGATTTGAAAAAGAATTTTGTCACCCACTGGGACGACCGCGGCAACATCGGAAAAAGATATTTTGCCCAGGACGAGATCGGTACGCCGTTTTGTATTACGGTAGACTATCAAACCTTAGAGGACAAAACCGTTACGGTGAGAGACCGCGACACGACGGCCCAGCAAAGGGTCGCGGTCGACGAGCTGGTAGATTACGTCAAGAAAAAATTAGAAATTTAAAAAACCTATGAAGTTGAGCAAACAACAAATGATGATTGTAGGCGCGGTTTTGGCTTTGTTATTAGTTGTCGGATTTTTCCTTCTTCGGGGACGGGGTAGCCAAAACGATGTTTCCGAGGAAATCCAAGTCGAGGACGCAATCCCGACCGTCGACGCTTCTGTCAAGGTAACACTCGAGGCGACCGACAATGCCAATCGAGAAGTAATTTTGAGTGCCTCTAGTATTCCCGCCGGGACCACCTCGGTCGACTACGAGTTGGCTTACCAAACGGCCTCCCAAGGGCTGCAAGGAGTCATAGGAACAATCGCTTCAATTGAAGGGCGCGGTTTTGAAAAAACTCTCACCCTCGGCACCTGTTCTTCCGGCGCCTGTGTTTATCACCAGGTAGTGGGCAAGATAAAGGTGACACTAAAATTCAACGGCGATTATGGTGAAAGATTATTTGAAAAGGAGTTTTCTCTTTGAGAGGAGGTGTTTTAATTTATGCCAATAATAAAATCAGCTATAAAAAAGGTTAGAAAAGATAAAAAAAGGACGGCGAAAAATATTAAAGCCGTCAATGCCTATCGTGCGACATTGAAAAAGATTAGAAAGGGAGGAACGGGTATCGCTGCTCTTGTGAGCAAATTCTATTCCCAAGTTGACCGAGCCGTAAAAACCAAGGTAATTCACAAAAACAAAGCCAGCCGGCTCAAGGCAGGAGTTGCCAAATTGAATAGGAAGAAATGAAGTATAAGATAAACCTGATCCCTAAAAAAGAAAAAACGCTCGGCGAGCGTTTTCTTTACTTTGCCTCGCATTATTTGAGATATATAATCGTCATCACCCAACTCGTGGTGATTGGCGTTTTTTTCTACCGGTTTCAGGTCGACCAAAGAGTGGTCGACCTGAAAGAAGCCGTCGGTCAAAAAAAAGAAATCATCGAAATCGTTCTGCCCCTTTTAACCGAGGCGAACCGGATCGACCAGAAGCAAAGCGAGATAACCGATATCGTAAAGGAGCAGGACAAATTTAGGGCGATGTTCAACTATTTCCTGTCTCTTTTTCCGGAAACGATCACGTTGACCAACCTGGAGGTAGGAGCTGGTTCAATGAAGGTAACCGGCAACGCCCTAAACTCCGGCCACCTGCAAGCGTTTTTCGAGCTTTTGCGCCGGGACGGTAATTTCAAAACGGTCGCTTTCCAAACCATCAACAAAACCGACGTCGGATACAATTTTGTCTTGAATTTAGAAGAATGGAAAAAATAGTAATACCAAAAGAATTGTTTTCCAGTAAAGCGCGGGACTATACCATCGCGGTATTATTTTTGTTGATCTTTTCCGGCTTTATCGTCTTTGCCATCAGGCCTTCTTTGACCACGGCGTTTTCCGTCAACAAAGAGAGGATAGATCTGGAAAGGATAGACAGCCTTTACGAAAACAAAATTATGGACGTCGCCGATATCCAAGGCCAGGTCGAGGCCTCCCGCGACGAACTATTTTTGTTCGACCAAGCGGTTTCCCGGGCGCCCGAGGTGAATAAAATGGTCGAGGACGTCAAAATCAGCGCCGACAATAACAATTTCTTTATCACCAAGGCCAACATCGCCGACGTCGACCTCACCAAGACGAGCAAAAAAATTAACAGCGTCAAAATGATCCTCGAGGGGACGACAAATTTTGAGGACCTTAAAAAGATGATTGAGGAATTGACGAATCAAAGAAGGCTAAAGACGCTGGAAAAAGTCGTCATCACCCGCGACCTCGAGTCGACGACCTCGGGGACTATCAGAGTCACCTTGACCGTTGACGGGTTTTACCTATGAACAAAAGAGAAATTTTACTGCTGTCGATTGGCGTTTTTTTGACGGTAGTCGCTTGGCTTATCGCCGACGTCTACCACGCCGCCACCGAGGAGAAAATCAAGACGAAAGTTGAGTTGCCGATTTTAAAAAAATATCAGGTACAGGAAAAAACATTAGAAGAATTGAGAACGCGACCAGAGTAAAATTAAACCATGTTGTATTCCCAGTTTTATTTTAAAGACAAAGCGAAAATTCCGATACCATTGGCCGGAGTGTTGATTTTTGTCATTGCCCTTTTGCTAGGCAACGTTTTTCTGAAGACGGGTCCGGCGTCTCTTCGCGCCTCCAAAAAAAATGCCAAAAGGGTTGAGGTGACGAATTTGTCTCCCGTCCAAGCCTCGATATTCTGGCAAAGCGAAAACATCGAGGAGGGGTTTCTTTTTTACGGCGCCAATCCAGGCAACGTCAACAAAGCCGCCTTTGACGACCGCGACCTCGCCGCCAAAAAAAACCAGTATCTAAACCATTACGTCACTCTAAGAAATCTGGAGGCAGACCATACCTATTTTTTTAAGCTGGTGTCAAATAACCAGCTCATAGTCTCGCCCGACGGAACTCCTTTTAGTTTCAAGACTCCTGCGTCCCTAGGGACCTCCTCGTCCCTGTCTCCCGCCCACGGTACGGTCCTCAAGGAAAGCCTGTCGGGGCAGGAGAATGCCCTAGTCTTGTTGTCGGTTGAGGGCTTTTACCCGATGTCGACTTTAACCAAAACCTCGGGCGAATGGCTCATCCCATTGAATTCTTTTTTTGACTCAGCCTCCTTGGAGAATAAGGCGCCCGCCGCCTCCTCCCAGGTTACGATTGAGATTGTAAGCGAAGACGACAAAAGCTCACTCGTCACCGCGCGATTGAATCAGTTGTCGCCGGTTACCCAAACCTTGATTATCGGACGGAATTATAACCTAGATACCGGAAATGTTTTATCGGCCCAGAGCTCAACGGCCACGGCGCAAAAGTCAGCCACCGTAGACGTCATCTATCCCGTTGAAGGAGCCCTCATTCCCGGCAGAAAACCCCTCATCAAAGGGGTGGCTTTGCCCCAATCCCAAGTCTTTATTACCGTCAACTCCACCAAGACATTCTCGGCAACATTAACTACCGACGCCAACGGAAACTGGAATTATTTGTTACCCGAGAACTTGGAACTGGGAAACCACACGATCACGGTTAAAAGCAAAGACGCCCAGGGACAAGAAGTAATTTTGACCCGCAATTTTACCATTGTCGCCAACGACAACGCCGGGCGCGTCTTGGGGGAGGCGACCGGGTCGGCGGGATTAACCATCACTCCAACATCAACTCTGGCGCCGACGTTAGCGGTGACGACGACCGTAGCCCCGACGATTCCCGTGGCTGGGATGAGCGATATTTTTCCGGCCATTTTTGGCCTCTCATTCGTCATCGCCGGACTCGGAGTTCTCCTTGTTTTTTAAGGCAATTTTTAGTTAAAATGAATATAAATGGACATTTTTAACATTTTAGGCTACATCAACAAACTAAGCTTATTGGCGTTTGTTGTCACCCTGGGCATTTTGCTCTATCAATTTTATCTCTTGAGAAAAGATTCTTCTCACTCGAAGGAGGCTCCGGTCATTCCCGACTTTAACGAAAGTGCCGCCGTTGCCCCAACGGTAAATTACACCAAGCTGGCCGATATAGCTGTAAAGGAAAATCCCAGCTCAAACTCGAGACTGGTAATTTTAATCATTGTCACCGTTGGCCTGGTGGCATTTTTGTCGTTTGCCATCTTGGCCAAAAATCGCCAGGCCGAAAGCGTTGTTGATGAGGAGCCGCTGATAAAATTAGTTGCCTCGAAGGGAATAAAAATATATGATGATCAATGGATTGAGTTGAAGGAGAAAGAAGTGGCCACTTTGTCGGCCGGCACGGCGATAATTATTGCCTTGGACGTTCCGGAAATAGACAACATCGATAAGGCAAGAATTAGAATTAATCAGTCTAAGTGGTCAAGCGAGGACGAAAGTGTCAAGTTTGACCAGTCGCGTCGGCTTTATTATCGGGATTATATAATCGCGAGTGGATCGAGCTTTATCAAGGCCGAAGCCCAGCTCCACTCGACGGTAGACGGGTGGCTGGGAGAATAATATGGACAAAAAAATAAAAACAATCTTGGTAGGCGGCGGCGCCGTTGCTCTTTTGGGACTGGTAGTTTTTATCTTTTTTAAATTTTCCGGTTCGCCCGCTAAAGCGCCGACCCAAGAGGTAGTAACCAAGGCACAAAATAAAACGTATCTGAAGTACGTTGCCTTAGAAAACGTCAGCCCGACAGTTGTCCCACTGCCGACGTCAGAAGTTACCCCCAACCCGACGGGCACTACTTTGACTTCGACCCCGAGCCCGACCGAAATTATTATCGCGCTTTCGACTCCGACTTCCTCGGCTACTGAAGGGGGGCAGACCGTCGCCGAGCCAACGACAATTGCCGAGTTACCGACGACGGGAATAATCCAGGGTAGTGTCGTAATGTTTTTAATTGCAGCTTCGATGATCGTCTTCGCCTTCGTCCTCTAGCCGGCATTTTATTAAAGAGTGGATTTTATCGTAGTTGTCTCCATCGGGAACCAATACCCAGCGATAGTCGTATTTGTCTGAAATCGGCGGGTTTTCGAACAGTTTTTCTTCCAGAGTCAGCTTATTCAAGTTAAAACCTCTTTTTAAAACCGCATTCTTGGCTATTATAGCCAGCTGTTGGTTACTTATGTCTCTTTTTATCAAGCTGTTTAAGAGCTCGTAAATTTTGTTATAACTTGCCAGATCTAGTTTTTTAACCCGCGCTACCATCATTTCGACGACCGCGTTGATTACTTTTTGCTGGCGGCTTTCGCGGGCGAAGTCGGTCCCTTCCGGGCCTTCGGCGTTTCTCGAGCGAACAAATTTGAGGGCGGTTTCTCCGTCCATTTTTGCGACACCTTTATTGAAAGAAATCGTCTCGTAGCGGCAAAGATATTCTGGGTCGTCCCCGCCGCAGTCGTCGTTTTCCCGACCCGCAATCGGAAATTTTTTGTCGGTAAAAGACCTTTCGACAGAGACATCGACTCCCCCCAAGAAATCTATCAGACCCTTGAATTTATCAAAATCGCTTACCGCGGCGTACTGAATTGGTAGGCCGACTATTCTCGAGACTTCGGCGCGGGCCAATGTAAAGCCGCCTCCCTCCTTTTTCGCCTCGCCGTAGGCGTAGGCAGAATTGATTTTATCCCGCAAGGTCGGGCTCCAGATGTCACGGGGTATAGAAATTGTCGTGGCTTTATTGGTTTTAAAATTGTAGTTGGCGACGATAATGGTGTCGCTCAAATTAGGGCCGTCGTGATTAGCTCCGGCAATCCCTAAAAAAAGAATATTGACCTGGTTATCGTAGGTGATGAGGCCGTTTCGGGAAAACAGGGCTTTAAACGGGGAAATTTTAAGAGTGTCGGTGACAAAAGCATAGTAAGGGCGCGCCAGGATAATGAAAAGAGCCAAGAGGGCTATAAAAAAAAAGACGAGCCACTTAACGAATTTATTCATAGTGATTATGTAGTATTATACATTATTACACCATGAGCATTTCTTTCGCCGATTTAAACGAAAGGCAAAAAGAGGCGGTTTTAAGTTGGCGTGGGCCGAGCATTATTTTAGCCGGGGCGGGCAGCGGCAAGACCAGGGTCTTGGTCGTCAAGGTGACAGAACTCGTCAAGAAACACAGCGTTCCACCCGCCTCAATTTTAATGATAACTTTTACCAATAAGGCGGCTTCAGAGATGAAATCGAGGATGGACGCCTACAAATTGGGATTTGTCGGGACCTTCCATTCTTTTTGCGCCCGTCTTTTAAGGATAGACGCCGAACTGGCCGGGTTGAAAAAGAATTTTGTTATCTTCGATACGGACGACCAACTGGCTGTAGTAAAGTCGATTTTAAAAGAGCAAGCCTATGGCAAAAAATATACACCCTCTTATCTTTTAAACAGAATTTCCGCTGCCAAAAACATTCTCGTCACGCCGACCCGGTATTTGGAACTATTTTCAGATTATGCCGCCCGCGACACCGGGGTGATTTACGCCCGGTATGAGAAAGAATTGAAGCAAAATAACGCCGTTGACTTTGACGACTTGATAATGAAGACAGTTTTGCTGTTTCAAAAGAACAAGGCCGTTTTGGAAAAATATCAGTCTAAATTCAAATATGTTTTAGTTGACGAATTCCAGGATACCAACCTGGCCCAATACCAGCTGACGCGTCTTCTCGGACAGAGGTTCGGAAACGTCACCGTGGTCGGCGACTTTTCCCAGAGCATCTATTCCTGGCGCGGGGCCGAGATTACCAACTTGGACAAGTTTCAGAAAGACTTCCCAAACTCAAAAGTATTTAACCTCGAGCAAAATTACCGGTCGACGCAAAAAATCCTCGACTTTGCTTACTCGGTGATTTCCAAAAATACCACCCACCCAGTTTTGCAACTATTTACGAAAAACAAGGGAGGAGAAGAGGTGACGATGTTTGAGGCGGAAAACGAGGAGGAGGAAGCGTTTTACCTGGCCGAAATGATTGATTCCTTTCGCTCCAAGTATCGCCTGGAAGAAATGGCCGTACTCTACAGGACAAACGCGCAGTCGCGGGCAATAGAAGAAGTATTTTTGCACCGCGGCATCCCTTACACCCTAATTGGCGGAGTACGGTTCTACGAGAGGCGGGAAATAAAAGACATCTTGAGTCTACTTCGCTTAATCGTCAATCCTACAGAGAAAGTCGCCGCCGAAAGGATTCAGAAACTCGGCAAAAAAAGGTGGCAGGATTTCAAAAAATACTACGAGGAAAACAAAGACGAAGTTGAGAACAAAGATACGGGTAAAATTATCGAGGAAGCCTTGGCGGCTACAGGATACATGAAGCTTTACGATCCGGAATTAGAAGAAGACTATTCCAGAATTGAAAATATCAAAGAGTTAAAGTCGGTCGCCGTATCATTCCCCAAGTTGACCGAGTTTTTGGAGCAGGTCGCCTTGGTGGAGTCGGAATATTCAGCCGGTGAGAAAACCGGCAAAAAAGACGGCATCCGCCTAATGACTTTACATCAGGCCAAGGGACTGGAATTCAAGGCGGTCTTTGTCGTCGGCGTCGAGGAGGGGATTCTCCCGCACTCGCGCTCGATAGACGACTTGTATTCACTGGAGGAAGAGCGAAGGTTGTTTTACGTCGGCGTCACCCGGGCAAAAGAAAGGCTCTACGTCACCTGGGCGCGTCGCCGTTTCTTACACGGAAGAAGAGGCGAGTCAATCCGATCAAGGTTCTTGGATGATTGAGCTTTGATATAATATATTCTATGTTTCGAGACAAAACCGGGAAAACTCTTACGACCGGGCAGCTCTTTGCCAAAGTCATTAATCGTATCAAGAATATACTTTTAGAACTCGGCGTCTATTTTCTTCATTGCGTCGGATTTGTTCCAAGCCACTCTTTCAGACGCTTCTTCTATAGGCTTTCGGGTGTCAAGATAGGACGCGGTTCAACCATTCACACCGGGGCCAGATTTTATGACCCGAAAAATATTTCCATTGGCCAAGACTCAATTATCGGGGAGGACGCGGTTCTTGACGGACGAGCCGCAATCACCATAGGCGACCACGTCGATATCGCAAGCGAAGTGATGATCTACAACTCCGAGCACGATATTAATGACGAAAATTTTATGCCCACCGACCAACCGGTTGTTATCAAAAACTACGTTTTTATCGGCCCGCGGTCGATCATTTTGCCCGGAGTAACGATCGGGGAGGGGGCGATTGTCGCCGCCGGTTGCGTTGTCACGAAAGACGTTCCGCCTTATGCCGTCGTTGGCGGCGTTCCGGCCAAGGTAATAGGAGAGAGAAAGCTGAAGACCTTGGACTATAAACTGGGACGAGCCCGCTTGTTTAGATAATTAATCTGCCGTTCCGACAAGATAAACGGCTGCCCAGGGCTTGTAAATGGAATAGAACTTTTCGTCAACGGTAACATTGCCTCCTCTTGATACTTTGTAAGTGAATGACGCTTTGCTTCCCCAGGCTGGAAAATCGACTTGCTTCGTGACGCCTTTTTTGAGGGTCGGGTCGTCCTGGTATTTTGCCTCGGGCGGGGGAACAACGTCCCAGAGGGCGGGCTCGCCGATTTCAATTTTTCTGCCGTCTTTTTTGCCATAGAATCGAAAGTAAAGCAGGTTGTTGTCTTCGTCGACCTCGGTGTCGATGAGAATATAGGCGGGCGTGTCGTTTTTAATCTTCAGATCAACCGACGGGGAAAAGACCGTGGCGTCAAACCCGGGCTTCATATCGTTTTCGTAGTACGACACCCGATAGGCGTGGGCGGTCCGATCGACGACGGGGAGTCCGGCATTTATCGCCGCGCGAAAGAGCGTCGTTGAAACCTGACACACCCCTCCGCCGTCTCCCAAAACCGTTTTTCCCTCCTTGATGATATAGGCCGGCTGATATCCGGTTAAGGCCGAGATGTCCCCGATTTGCTTGTTGAAAGAGAAGGTTTCGCCAGGCGGGATCAAAATGCCGTCGAACTTTGACGCCGCCAGAATCACGTTATGAATTCGGGTGGCGATGGAATGGGAATAATCCGATTTGCCTACGGCAATCTCCTCCTCGATTCCGAAATCGTTGACTTGGGAAAGCGCGACCTCGGGCGCAATTGTTTTGGCGGTCAGGGTAAGGCTTTTCGGGCGGAAGTTTTTTTTCAGGCCTTTGACTACGTCGCTGAATTGTTGTTTGAATTTTTCCTTTTCTATTTCGCGGCCGTTTTTTTCTTTCTTAAAGCTGACGACGCGGCCGTTCTCGAATTTAAACAGGGCATTTTGTGCCGGAAAGTTTAAATCGTCCTCGATCCTTTCCAAAAAATCCTTGACCTTTTCGTCGTTGTAAGAAACGACGCTCTCGAGGCGAAACGATGAACGCCTAAAAAAGCTCGACAGGATTTGGAAATATCGGGAGAGGAGGTATTTAGACCGGCCGATCATGTATGCCTGTTCGGCGACGGTTTCCCCGTCAAGTTTCAAGGCTAGGTCGGAAGCCGAAAAAGTCGCCACCGGTTCTTTTTCAAAAATTACCGTCAAGTTAAAAGATTTTAGTTCCTTGGATTTATTGTCGAAGAAATTTTTCACGTCCTGCCGGCTTTTGCCCCCAAAGTCTATGCCGTCGATTACGACACCGGGATAGACTTTGTTTCTATATTTCGCCCGAAAAAAAGAAAAATCTGCAAAAACTTTAGCGAGACCGGAGGCGGCCAAGATAATCAAGAGGAGGAGTATTTTTGACTTCATTTTTGCTATATTTATACTATGGAAGATAATAAAGAAAATCCCGTTGATTTGCAACCCGAGCCGCGGCCGACTATGGAAAGCGTACCGGTTGAAGAAGTCGCCCCAGATGTTTCGACACCGGAAAAGGTCGAAGCG
>CAYJKR010000004.1:17195-52543 GCA_964371165.1 uncultured Gammaproteobacteria bacterium | reverse complement strand
GCTCCCCCGTGGAGACTCGAACTCCAAACCTTGTCGTTACATTGAGCCTTAAGTTACCTTAAGGAATGGACTATATCATCACCTTAGGAATTATTTGTTCCTTTAGGTGTCGGACGCTCTAGGGTGTAATCACCTAGTCTCTGCACCTTCCCTAATTTATTTTAGGGAGTGGCTCAGGATTATCCCGTTTGTGCGGGACTTCCCTGAATTCACCCGATTTTCTTTTCAGCATTTCTGCTGAAAGCTGCAGTAAACCGACGTGTATTTCTCTGTGACAATTAGCACAAACTAAAATACATTTTCCCAGCTCTTGCTTGGTCTTTTCCCAGGATCTGGTTAAACCGTCCTGAGATAAACCAAAGCTTTTAGACTTTTCATCAACATGATGAAAGTCTAGAGCCGCATGACTCCGGTTATATCCGCAAAATAAACATTTGCCTCCTAAGTAAGCTATGGCTTTCTCTTTTATAGCTTTCCTGCGTTTGGCAACTGCTTTTATTAGATATTCCCGACGGTCGGCGTAGGTTCTCTTATAACTCATACATTAAGTTTATAAAAGAATCCTACTAAGTTCCACAGCGACCTGCTCTACCAATTGAGCTACAGGGGATATGTTATAAAAGTGCAATGATATTTTACCAGAAAGCGGGGCTTATTTTACAATAAAGACGTCGTCCATTATAATTCCTTAATATGGTATTTGAAGCCTTACGGAAACCCCATCCGGTAGTAAGCTGGGTAGCCCAATCGTCGCCTGTGCTTACCGCTATGCTGTCAAATCAGTTGAAACTAGCCCTCCTTGAAGCTCCTACTGATGCGAGTTTGAATCCAGAGAGATTCTTTCTTTCAGAGATGGGATTGTGTGGTGTAATTCACAAGTTGAACTTGCCAAAAGGATATCATCCAGTTCACGGCAAAGTATATTTTTATGGCAGTGATACAATTTATACCAAACACGAATTTGCCATGTCTGGAGATAACATTATTTGTATTACTCCCGGGCAATTTATAGAGCCGGACAATAGCTTTCAAAAAGGAGACAGGATTAGAATGCTCTTAAAAAGAAATCCGCGCCACATTGTTGTCGACGGCGAATTGGCGGTTTTGTTCGGGAAAATAGATACAATCGAAGGAATTTATGGTTTTCGTTATGCTACGCGTTAAGCGTTTCTATCTTTGCCGCCATGATGAAGTCGTTGTCGGAGAGGCCTTTGATGGCGTGGGTCGATAGGGTGATTTTCACCTTGTTCCAGTTGTGAAGGTTGATGTCGGGGTGGTGGTTTTCCGACTCGGCAATTACCCCTACCTTGTTGACAAAAGCCAGGGCTTCTTTGAAGTCTTTGAATTTGGACTCTTTCTCTATTCTTTTATCCTCGACGACCGTCCAAGTCGGCACCTGGGGCAGATATTTTTCAAACTGTGCCCTCGTTAAAGGCTTCATCCAACCCTCGCAAGGCACGCATTTTTTTTCGGTTAGTTTGTCCATGGTTTTTATATCTTTCTGACAAAATCTTTTTTTCTCGGACGCGGGTCTAGCTCTCTTTTTAAGAGCGCCTCGTCAATTTTATCATAGTCTCCGAGTTTGCCCAAGGCAATGACGACAAACGGGCGGTGGGATTTATGAATGCCTAGTAATTTTTTTAATTTCGCCTCCCGGAACTCTCCCATCTGTCTGGTGTAATAGCCCAAGCGCTGGGCTTGGAGGACTAAAGACATCACCGCCGCTCCCAAATCGTGGCGGTAATAGGCTTTTTTACCGTCCCATTTTTTGATAAAACAGCCGATAATCAAAACAGATGCTTTGGCGGCGTAGCGGTTGTATCTGGCCAAGGTCGAGACTATTTTGTCAAAAGACTCATCTCCTTTTTTTGTCCAATAAAAATACCAGGGTTCGAAGTTATATCCGGAAGGCGCCCAACGGGCGGCCTCGAAGATGGAATTGAGGTGACTTTGCGGGATAGGTTCCGAGGAAAAATGCCTCGGGCTGAAGCGTTCTTTTATTTCATCAATAACTGGATAGTTTGGTCGCGGCTTCCTCGCCTCAAAAACTCATTCTTTCGTCGTTTTCATGTTAAAGATTTGTCACCGCGGTTTCTTTGTCGGGAGAGGTGCCTTTGAAGTGAACTTTGCCGTCGACAACTTCGAGTTGTTCAATACTGTAACTCGGGCTCCTTTCCTCAAGAACCATTTCGACCAGGTCGTTTATCGCCGGGCCGTATTGGTTGACAAGATTTTGGGGTATGGGAATCCTTGAAATTTCCGCCGCCTCGACTTTGATATTGCTCTGGTTATTCTCAACCGCACCCGAAACCTTGAGGTAAACCGGAAGGCTCGCGTTCGGGATATTGAACTTCTTGGCCGCCGACATGATGTCCTCATAAGCGACGCCAAGAGTCGTCAGATAGTTGACGGCGTCGTTGAAACCGACTTTGGCCGAGCCCTCAATTGTTCTATCACCGTTCACCCTAATCTGGACGTTCCGGAAAGGGAAATAGGCGTATTGTTTGTAACGATTGTCGACGGCCGCCGTCAGCTCGCTGCTTGAAAAGGTCGAGTCGACCGGGTGGGCGCCGGAGGCAATCAGAGTCTTGCCGCTTGGATCTCCTTTTGGAAGCGATTCGTAGGTTACTTCTAATTTTGCTCTTATCGATTTTAAATCCTTATCGGCGTAAGTAATGCCGAGATTTTTCGGCTGGAGCAAGAAGTAAACGCCGCCCCCTATTAGTATTGCCAGTATGAGAAAAATAGAAAGAATGATCTTCATGGGGTCAAGGTATTATATCAAATCGGCAATTTACTTTAGTTTGATAAAATTGGAGGACGATGTTTAAAAAAGTGCTGCCGATATCAATTATTGCTCTAGCCGCCGCGGTTGTGCTGTGGCCAAAAACAGGAGATATAGCCATCAATAACCCTATCGGATTGAGTATCCCCACCGTGGCGCCGACGATAACTCCGTCTCCGACGCCTTACCCGTTAATCGAGGCGTCTTCGCAAAAAGTGTTGCCCAACGGCTCGCATAGCTACCAGACATTCAACAACTGTGGACCGGCTGCCTTATCGATGGCACTTTCCTACTACGGCATAAGCGAAAGCCAGGAGGCATTGGGTCAGGAACTTCGCCCTTTTCAAAACCAGCAGGGTGACAACGACGACAAGTCGGTCACCTTGGAGGAACTGGCGGAGAAATCAAAAGACTACGGTTTCATTCCCTACCACCGGCCGGGTGGAGGGAGTGATCTGATAAAGGGTTTTATCGCCTACGACATTCCCGTCATCGCCCGGACTCTTCTTTACCTTGACCAGGACATCGGCCACTATCGGGTGGTCAAAGGGTACGACGACGCCACCGAGAAATTCATCCAGGACGACTCTTTACAGGGGCGCGATTTGAGATATTCCTACTTTGACTTTGACGCTTTGTGGAAGCAGTTCAACTACGAATATCTCGTCCTGGTCCCGAAAGAAAAGCAAAAGATCGCCGAGGCGATTTTGGGAGAAGACGTCGACGAAAAAACCGCCTGGGGAAAGGCGGTTGGGAGGGCGAGGACACAGTTGGAAAATAATCCAAATGATATCTATGCCCGGTTCAACCTGTCGGTTGCCCTCTATAACGTCGGCAACTACCGAGGAAGTGTTGACGAATTTGAAAAGATCGAGAATTTGCTTCCTTTCAGGACGCTATGGTATCAGATAGAGCCTATCGAAGCCTACTTTGCCCTCGCGGATTACGAGCGGGTCTTTGCCCTGACCGATAAGATCCTAAACAACTACAACCGGGCTTTCTCTGAATTGTATATTCTCCGCGGACAAATATACGAAAAACAGGGTAATCCTGAAGCGGCTCGGGCAGAATTTGATAAAGCTATCTTTTATAATAAAAACATCAAATGGACTTTTTAATCATATTGGTTCTTATTCTCTTCAACGGCTTTTTTGCCATGGTCGAGATCGCTATCATCTCCTCGAGAAAAAGCAACCTGAAAAATATGGCGGCGAGCGGAAATCAAAAAAGCCAGATTGCCCTCAACCTAGCGGAGAAACCAAATATTTTTCTCTCCAGCGTCCAAATCGGAATCACCTTGGTAACCGTTTTGGCCGGAGCGGTCGGAGACGGAAGGATCGTATCAAAACTGTCGTTGTTTATACAACCCCTTCCTTTGATAGGTGTTTTCCATGAACAACTCGCTTTTATCTTGGTGATGTCCCTTATTACCTATTTATCAATTGTAATCGGAGAGCTCGTCCCCAAAAGAATTGCTTTGAGTAATCCGGAAAAGATTGCCTCATTTTCTGCGCCTTTCATGGCGGCGATCTCACGGCTGACCGCGCCCGTGATACGGATACTAAGCGTATCGACAGAATTTGTCTTTAAAATTTTAGGCCTTAAACCGGCTATATCGCCCAAAATTACCGAAGAGGAAGTTCGTATTCTTATCCGCGAGGGAACGGATATGGGAATTTTTAGCAAGACGGAAAAGAAACTGATCGAGCGAGCCCTTAGGCTGGACGACTTGAGGGTCGGATTACTGATGACGCCTAAGCACAAAATGTCGGTCTTCAACATACAAAAATTCCTCAAGCAACCACGCCAACATCTTGCCGGATACCGTCATTCGCGGATCATATTTACCGAGGGTAAAAAAGAAAAAATATTCGGAGTTATCCATACTAAAGATCTTCTTTCCTTGTTTTTAGAAAACACAAAAATCGAAACTGACAAATTACAAAATATAATTGTTAAGCCCCACTTGGTTCCCGAATCGATGAAGGCAATAAAGGTTCTTGAAATGTTTCGACGGTCTCCCGTCCATATCGCCCTCGTTCTCGACGAGTTTGGTACGATTCAGGGAATGGTCACTTTGAATGATATCCTCGAAGCGTTGGTCGGAGAAATAAAAACGCAGATTATCCACGACTCTCTTATTGTCGTTCGAAAGGATGGATCGCTTTTGGTCGATGGGACGGTCTCTATATACGAATTGCAAAAAAAACTTCGCTGGCAAGGACTGACTAATAGGGATCTCGACATTTACCAAACCGTGGCCGGATTGGTAATCGCTCATCTTGACAAGATTCCAAAAACCGGTGACTATTTCGAAAAAATGGGCTACCGGTTTGAGGTGGTCGACATGGATAATAATCGAGTAGACAAAATATTGATAAAGAAGCTCATTTAAATTAAAACGGCAGGGTCAAGGGGACGTCGTTGCCGCCCTCCTCTTCGAGATATCTTTTCCAATCGACCTTGATCGATATTTTCCCCTGGATCGCCGGATAAAATATTTCTCCGTTTTCCATCCCGTACTCAAAGAGCTCCTTGGTGAGGACGACGTCGTCGAGGCAATATTGCTTCAATTCCTCGATTTTGCCCTCCTTGTATAGGTTAATCGCCTGGAGACCGTGGCCGGATTTTTTCTTTCCCAAGGTAGCGTTCACGACTTCGTTCAACGATATCCGTCGACCGATTTTTTGCTTGATTTCGTCGAGGATATCGAAGGTTTTAAAGACGCTGACCTTTCCGGGGTAATAGGCTTGAAGCACGGCGACGTCAAAATTGGCGACGTTGTAGCCGACAATGTAGGAGGCGGACTCGAGGATGGGGAAAAGCTTGTTTAATTCCTTTTCCTCGAAGATTTTGTTTTGTTGATCCCGGTAGTCGTAAAGGGCGGCAACGCTGACTTCTAATTTTTTCGGGTCGTCGAACTGCCGGAAACTGTATTTGGTTTCGAGGTCAAAAACGACGGGGAATTTCTGCATATTAGTTTATTTTCCGGCCGGTGCCTTCTTTGAAAATCTCCATTTCAAGAATCTTGTTGTCCCCGCTCTGCGGTCGCCCTTTATAGATATTGATGCGGTTTAGCTCCTGTTGGTACTGGTGGTAGAGGTCGTCAAAAATCTTCATAAATATCTGGCGTTCTCTTTTAGTAAGGCGGACAATTTCCTTCTGGAAAAACTCGTCGAGTTTGCCGAGGCTCCAGAGGGCTTTGATAAAGTCCTCGTCCTTGAGGTCGACGGCGGAAAAGTCCCCCTGAATCGGCCTGACCTTGAACTTCATCATTTGCAGTTCGGTCGACATCTGGGGGAGGGAGGGCTTGTTTTTTATCTGGGACTGGAAGGTACCCACCAGCTCCAGGATATCTCTTTTGGATCTTTTTCTCATAGGTTTTAGGATATAATTATGGTATGTTGAGGAAAAAATTACAAGACGACCAGCTCACCGCCCTCAAGAACGGCGACAAGGATAGGCTTTCTCTCCTCCGTTTCATTATAGCGCAAGTCCAGAATAAGGAAATCGAGAAAAAGGGAGAGCTCACCGATGAGGAAACGGTCGCCGTTTTGAAAAAGGTGGCCCGCGAGTTAAAAGAATCCATCGTTGCCTTTGAAAAAGGCGGAAGAAGTGAACTCGTCGAGGACAATAAAAAGCAACTGGAGATAGTCTCTTCCTACCTTCCCGCAGAAATCAGCGACGAGGAATTGGTCGCCGAAATCGAGAAAATATTGGCGGAAAACAAGGCCGTGGTCGAACAAAATCCCAAGGCGGCCATAGGAATCGTCATGGGCCGCCTAAAATCCAAAGCCGATCCTTCGCGCATCATGCCGGCCCTAAAGGCACGCCTCAAGATTTAAGCTGCTATACTCATAGCATGAAGGCTCTAAAAAATATCCTCGGCATTTTCTTGGTGGTTTTTCTCTTGTTTTCGCTCTTGAAAAACATCTTCAACTACAAGGACAAGATCAAGTTTTATGAAAATTACAAACAAAGCTTTGAGGAGGAAAAAAAGAAAAATATCGAGCTGAAGACCGAAATCGTCAAGAAAAAAAGCACGACCGAAGTGGAAAAAACCATCAGAAACGACTTGAATCTTTTAAAACCCGATGAAATCGCCGTCATCATTCCTTCGCCCACCCCGCGCCCCGTCTCAATCACGCCGACTCCGGGGGCCAACTGGAGACAGTGGCTGGATCTGTTTATAAAATAGGGGTTTTAAGTGGTATAATTAACGTGTTCTTTTATATTACGGGGTAGTGTACGGTTGCACAGGAGGCTTAACAAAATGGGCTCATATGAAAGTAATTTCTTATGATAATTGGCTTATAACGGCGAACTCCCATAGGGATTACGCCGCGGGAATCCCGAAAGGGAGCCTGTAGAGACTGAACGCCAACCCCCGCGCCCAAGGCGGGGTGAAGACACAGTCCGACACTCCGAGTAATCGGAGATTACAGTGGCATAATCTCCTAGACCGTGGTTCGACTCCCGGCCCCGTAACCAACTAAATGATATAATAAACTTCATGGATAATAACTTTCTCCTCTCCGTCATTGTCCCGGTTTACAACGAACAAGACAATATAAAGCCGCTTTTGGCCCGCCTCATTCCCTCCCTCAAAAAATACCAATACGAGGTAATTTTTGTCGACGACGGGTCGAAAGACAAGACTGCTGAACTGATAAGAAAGCAGGCCAATAAGAATAAAAACGTCAAGTTCATTAGTTTTTACCGCAACTTTGGCCACCAGATGGCTTTGTCTGCGGGATACGAAATCGTCCGGGGTGACGCCATTGTATCACTCGACGCCGACCTTCAAGACCCGCCCGAGATATTGCCAAAAATGATTGAAAAATGGAGGTCCGGGGCAAAGGTCGTTTACGCCAGGCGAAGCCGACGCGAGGTAGACGGATTCTTTAAAAAGATCACCGCCCAGTTTTTTTATCGATTCATCAACTTCCTCTCCGACACGGAGATCCCGACCGACGTCGGAGACTTCCGCTTGCTGGATCGCGAGGTCGTTGACTTTCTAAACCGGTTGCCCGAGCAGTCGAGATTTCTCAGGGGGCTTGTTTCTTGGGGGTCTTACCCGGCCGACTACGTTTATTTTGAACGCGAAAAAAGGTTTGCCGGAAAAACCCACTACGGAATCTTGAAAATGATCAACTTTGCCTTGGACGGCATTACCTCATTCTCGGTCAGGCCGCTCAGGATCGCGACCTATTTGGGTGTGGCGGCGGGTTTACTTGGATTTGTCGGAATGATTTACGAGATTATCAGAAAGCTCGTTTCTCCCGAGTCGTTTGTCATCGGCTGGGCGGGTATTTTTACCGCGGTCATGTTTTTGGGGGGCGTCCAACTGATAACAATCGGTATCATCGGAGAATACGTCGGAAAGATATACACCGAGGTCCAAAAAAGACCCCGGTATCTAATTAAGGAAAGGGTGAATCTATGAAAAATGTCGGCCTGATTCTCATTGCTGTTGGCCTCGCCCTTCTCGTTTTTGTCGGCTATAACTTTGTCCGCGAAAAAAACAAAATTGCCTCTCCCATTCCCGAGGAAGAAGGAGTCAAGGTAATCTTCGTCACGCCCGGGGCTAATTGATCCCTACTGGCCGATCTCGAATTTAAAGAGGCTCGGCGCACCCTGGTCAGGGCTGCCGAGAAAGAGCAGTTGAATGATATTCAATATGAGGTAGGCGCCGATGAAAATCATAAAACCCATGAGTGCCATCCTCAGGGTGCCCTGGGCTTTCTTGATTCTTTCCGCATTCCCAAACGAAGTCAAATAGTTAAAGGCGCCGACGATGAACATGATAAACAGCGTCAAAACGATAAAGGCCGAGGCCATAAAAAGGATGTTGCCGAAAACAACTTCCAAACACTTGAGGGTTGGGACTCCGTCGACTACGCACGTTCCCCAGTCTTTAATCATGAGGGGTGGTTATTGAATTAGTTTGGGAAATACAATTGGTCTTGTTATACCCAAGCCTAGACTTAGGATGTTTTCAATGACTCCGACTATGGCGAGGACGATAAAAACCAAGATTACCCCAATCAGGGCGGCTTGGATCTTTTCCCTAGCCTTGTCGACGTTTTCTTTGTTGCCGCCCGAGGTAATCCAAGACAAAGCACCCATGAGAAGATAGAAAAGGGCGATGAGTCCAGCGACGATAAAGAATAGTCTGATGATAAAGGTCAAAACGGCGTCAAATGACGGAACGGCAAAACCCAGTTTAACCGGGGCATAACTGATGTCTTGGGCCATTACTGTAAATAGATTTAACATATGGAAATAATCATAATTAATTTAAAAGGCCTTGTCAATATCAATCTATTGCCCTAAATTGCCAAGGACGGCGACACGATCGTCTTCGATTTTATCGTTGCCGGTAGGTTTGTCGGTTATTTTTGAGATTTAAATTGTTTTGAGAGACGCGATGATAAAGGGAAAAACTTATTGTTTAGATTGCCGAGATAGTCTAATTGTCATTGATATAATTCGCCTTGAAATTGAAAAAAAATTGTTTTAATATTACACTGCCATGGCAGTTTTAACCGTCACCAAAGACAACTTCAAGCAGGAAGTCCTCGACCAAAAGGGACCGGTGTTCGTGGACTTTTATGCCGACTGGTGCGGGCCGTGCAAGGTTACTTCCCCGATCGTCGATGAACTCTCAAACGAAATCAAAGACATGAAGTTCGTCCAAATCAACGTCGACCAAAACTCCGAAGTCGCCGCCATGTACCAGGTTTTTTCCATTCCGAACTTCGTCATCTTCAATCAGGGCGCGGTCGCCAATCAATTCTTGGGGGCGATGCCGAAAGAAGCTTTCTTGGCGGAAATAAAAAAAGTCACCGGTTAAGCCTTCAAAATCCTCACTACTTTCCCGTGAATTACTTTTAACCCCAGGTGGGCCCGGGCCAGAAGATATTGGGCAAAGGTAGCGAGCCAGCGGAGCGAGGAAGTGATCGGGGCGTGTGTCCCGACGATCACCTTCTCGTCGCTTATGGGCAGCTTGATGTTTTGGTAGGAGGGAAATTTCGTCGTCGCCACTTCCTGCAGCCCGAGTTTTTTTAACTCGGGCGGGAGTTTGATCGTCTCGGCTCTCGGGCTGACAAACTTTTCTACTTCTTCTTCCGGCTCGTGTTCGACCACCTCCTTGATCTGGCCAAAGTCAGCGGCCGGCTCGGCTTCTTTGGAATAGGAAACAGAACTGGCAGAGGTCCGGTGTTTTTTGATTAGGTCGTGGATCGAAGTAAAATTTTTCGCCATAAAATCATTATATATTCAAAGCCGTAAAAAAAGGAGAAGGTATAAAACAGGTCGGACAGGACGGTGTTCCTAAAAAACGGCAGGGCCATGATGTAACTCTGGTATAACCCGTCGAGCGAGTGGGGGTAAAAATTTGTCGTAGCCCAAACGCCAAAATTAGTCAGGAAGAAAAATATCATGGAAGAGGAAAGGCTCGCCAGAACTAGTGATTTGAAATTGGGTTTTTGGCCTACCATAGAGCCAATTAACGTTATGGCGATAAAGGAAGCGTAGACGTAAATCAGAGTCGCGTGCCAACCGAGAAAGACATCGGAAAAGACCATCGCCAATATTGGCAGAAGAAGGGCGACTTTCTTTTTAAAATGGCTCCCGGAAAAAAGGGCCAAACCGCCAATCGGGGCAAAGTTTGGCGGGTGGGGAATAATTCTAGCCGTCACGGCCAATAAAATAATGGCCGCGTAAGGGATTGCTGTTTCTAATTTGTTATAAAACGATCTCTTTGTCTTTGCCATAGATGCGTGCCAGGGTAAAAAATAAATCGGACAGTCTGTTTAGGTATTTTACCACCATTGGATTTTGGCCGACAACCCTTCTTTCGGCCCGACGGGTTTGAACGCGCAGAATATGAAACCACGAGGATAGCTCGGCCCCCCCGGGGATAATAAACCTCCTCAATAAAGGCAGTTTTTTATCCATGGCGTCTATTTCCTTTTCAAACCCTTTTATTTTCTCTTCCAAATAATTCAGGTCTAATTTTGACCCGGAGAGGACCGCCATGATTTGGTAGAGGTCCTTTTGGATGTTAATGAAAAGCGCCCGGTGGTTTTTGTTTTTTGTTTTTGACGCCGTTAGCCCGATAAAACTGGTGAGTTCATCGACCACGCCATACGCCTCTACCCTCGGGTCTGATTTGGAAACCCTGATTCCGCCATAAAGGGAGGTTAGTCCCTTATCCCCGGTTTTAGTATAGATTGGCATATTAACACTCCGAGTACCCGCAACCGTAGCATTTCTTGCACCCTTCCTCGTGCACCAAGCTTACCTCTCCGCACGAAGGACAGATGTCAAAAGAAGTCGATTTTGGTACGGCGGCTTGTGGTTGGATTAGCGTCGGTTGAACCGTCGTCTCGACCAGGCTCGGCTTCTCGGTTTTTTCGACGACGTGGGAGGTGCCGTTGCCGTTCAGGTGGATCGCCGCGTCTCCGTTTAAGCCGTAATGCATCGAGAGTACTTTGGCGACGGCGTCGGGCAAGCTTCTAATCTTGTCTTTTCCAAAGCCGCTGCTCCTGGCCCCGCCTATCCCTTGCATCTGTTCTATGATTTCGCGCACTCGAGTCGTCACCGGCAGGTGGGAGGAAAAACGCAAGGCGACGGAAATCATTCTTCCCAAGCCTTCGGCCATGGCGTAAACGTCCGACCCGGCTTTGCCGACGGTAATAAACATCTCCAACGGTTCCGGCGGATTGCCGCCGTTGGTGTTTAAGGTTATAAACGCGATTCCGACCGGCGTTTGGATTTTGTAGGTCGCGCCGCGAACCACCATCGGGCGCGGCTTTACCGTATAGGCGGCCGGCGCGACCATGGTTTCTTTGGCAACTTCTTTTTCGTCTGATTTTCTCTCCAAGACTCCCGGTCGGGAGCCGTCTCTCATGTAGGCAATCCCTTTGCACCCCAGTTTGTAGGCCAAGGTATATAGTTTTTTGACGTCTTCTACAGAATGAGTACTGGGAGCGTTGACCGTCTTTGAAATCGAGGCGTCGACGTATTTTTGAATGATGGCCTGAACCGTGACGTGGTCCTCGGGAGTCAGGTCGTTGGCGGAAACGAACCATTCGGGCCTGGTGACTTTTCCCTCTTTAATTTCTTTTTCGTGTTTTTTGTGCCAGGCGTCGTATAAATGGTGGCGGAGAACATGGTCTCCTAGCCTGTCGTGGCGGGCAAATTCAAATTCGTAGACGGGTTCTATTCCCGACGTTGTCCCGGCCATAAGCGACGTCGACCCGGTCGGCGCCTGCATCAGTAAAAGAGAATTTCGAATGCCTTGCTTGGCGATTGACTTTCTCACGCCACTGTCGACTTGGCTGACAAATTGTCCGGCCAAGTAAAGCTTGCGGTCGAATTTGACAAAGCTTCCCTTCTCACGGGCAAATTCCGAGGAGGCCCGGTAGGCTTCGTCGCGGATTGTCTTGTAAACTTTGTCGATAAATTCCAAAGACTCCGGCGAACCGTACCTGAGGTGAAGCTTGATTAAGGTGTCGCCCAAACCCATCGTCCCGAGGCCGATTCTCCGCTCACCTTCGAGCTGGGTCTTTTTAATCCCTGGAAAAACGTAAGGATCCATGTCGACGATGTTGTCTTGGAAGCGGACGGCAACCCGGACGATTTTTTTTAGGGCGGCAAAGTCAAAGCTGCCTTTTTTGTCGATGTTGTTGCCTTTTGTTAAGGCCGAGAGATTGATTGACCCGAGATTGCAGACCCCCCAAGCCGGCAGGCCTTCCTCTCCGCAGTTGGACACGATCAAACCGTTGGCAGAAAATTTATGAATATCGGAAACGGTAATATCAAAGACTTCCTCTATTCCATCCTTTTCCAATCTATCAAACGTTGCCAAAAAAGATTCTTGGTAAGGGCCGCGCTCGTATAAAGAAAGCAAAGATTGGAGTTTATTTTGTTTCCTTTCCTGTAAGAATCCTATCAGAGCAGAAAATCTGATCAGGCTGGTTTTTGAAATTACCAAGTCATGGTAGGCCTGATAATGATACATTTTTTCTCCACCGTGGCCATCCGGCATTAATTTTTCTCCCTCGTCGCGTCTATTTTTATAGATTTTGCTGTAAATTCCCAGGTTAAGAAGGAGCCTTTGGACTTGAACTAAAAGCGATTCGCTTACCGAAGTCAATCTAACGCTGACTCCTTTATCTAAGTTGCCCTGGACGCTGCCGTCGCTTGAAAAAAGCCCCTGTAAAAATCCTCGTTGTAATTCCTCGCTTCCTTCAAAGATGGCTTTCGGCACTCGATATTTATTTTCATGGCTTAGGCCAAAACGAGCGGCGATTCTCCATAATCTTGTTGATTCGATCACCGCCTTATTTTCTTTTTCAATATACTGGGGAACTATTGGATAAGACCTATTGACAATTTGTTCCCCGTCAATCATTTTGGCGACCATGTATCCAAACTGCGGGGCTAGTTCTTTTTTTTCATCGTGGTAGAAATAAAGAGTGGCGACGTCTTTTTTCATGGCTCCGTCGCCAACCAACCAACCCAGCACCAACCCTTCTTCTTTTGACCCTCTAACTCCATAGTAGCCGCCGGTTGAAAGGCGTATTTTATCTCCCGTTGTCAATTTTCCTGCCTCCTTCAAGCCTTTATCGGTAAAGACTTTATGATCTTTAGTCAACCTCAATGTATAACCCTCTTTGGTCGTTAATTTGAAGACCGGTTTAATTCCCGTAAGCTTTACCGCTGACGACAAATAGTTTTTACCGTTGACCACCACTTGGAAGGGTAGCTTTTTGTCGTATAAATCTTTCATCGAAAATATTCCATTTGTGGTCACGACTTGTGTGTCGCCAGTGACACACGGATTAACACAGATAACTTTGTTCCAGTAGTAGTTGTTATATAGCTTGTTATATCGCTCCATGAATACTACTCCGGGTTCGGCCGACTTCCAGGCCGCCTCGGCGATCAGGTCCCAAATCTTTCGTGCTTTGACGATTTTGCGGACGATTATCTTCTTGCCCATTTTCTTCCAAGCTTCAAGGTCACCGTTCCATTTTTCGTCGTATTCGGGGTCTTTAATGTCTGGGAAGACTAAAGGCCAGTCGGCGTCTTTGTCGACCGCCTCCATGAAAGAGTCGGAGACGCAAAGCGACAGGTTGGCGCCGTTTATTCTATGGAGGTCTTGTTTCACGGTGATGAATTCTTCGATGTCCGGGTGCCAGTCCCAAAGCATGAGCATGAGAGCGCCCCGGCGCGTCCCACCCTGCTGAATAATGTCCTTGGTCGCAACCGAAAATAGCTCGGCCCAATTGCAGGGGCCCGACGAAAATCCGTTGACTTTTTTGACCCTTTCTCCGCGGGGTCGAAGCGAGGAAAGATTGATTCCTACTCCACCCCCCCTCGCCATGATTTCGATCATCTGGCTGAGCGTCTCCAAGATTCCTCCCCGCGAGTCTTTGGGTGAGGGAATGACAAAACAGTTATAAAAAGAGACGGCGTATCCGGTTCCCGCCCCGGAAAGGATGCGTCCCCCGGGCACGTATTTGAAGTCTTTCAAGATCGAGTAGAATTCCCTTTGCCATCTTTTTCGCTTCGGCGTTTTCTCCATGGCCGAAACCGCCTTGGCGATCCGTGTCCACATCTCTTCCGGTTTTTTTTCCAGAGCGTCGCCCTTTTTATCTTTTAAGGAATACCTGTCGAGAAAAACCTTCTCAGCGATCCCGGTCAGTTTCATAAGATTGTCTAAATAAATTTATGATATTTTCTTGAGCTCTTTCTCAAAATCTTCTAGGTCGACGAATCTTCTAAACACGCTCGCGAATCTTATGTAGGCTACCTTATCAAGCTTCTTCAAGTGTTTGGCGGCCAAGTTTCCTATTATACTACTCTCCACCTCGGTCGTATCTTTCTGTTTTAACTCTGCTTCGACCTGGGCAATAATGTCTTCGACCTGGGCGGCCGTCACTACCGTTTTCTCGGTGCACTTTAAAAGGCCCCTCCTCAACTTTTCCCGGTCAAAGCGCTCTCGCCGCCCATCCCTTTTGATAACCAGGATGGGAAATTCTTCCACCCGCTCATAGGTGGTGAATCTCTTGTCACACTTGGCGCAAACTCTCCGGCGTCGGACTACCTTGCCATCGTCCGAGATTCTTGTTTCAATTACTTCGGTGTCTTTACCCGAACAGAAAACGCAATGCATGATTTATTAATTCTTTATCTAGTGTGCTTAAAAACTTTATAACACAACTCGTAGCATTACAAGATGTCAAAATATATCAAAACTAGGTCATTTTTCTATAGGACATTTTTTAGCCTCAACGGTTTTACAGTTGTTTTTAAGAGAGAAGTGCCGCGGATAATCATTAAAATAATGTGAACAGAAACATGAAATAAATGCTGTTATAGTGTACATATACATGGGTTTAATCGACTTCTTGTTTCCCCGTTTTTGCCTCGGTTGCTCCAGGCCCGGAGCCTATATTTGTCGGCGGTGTTTCAAGAAATTAAAAACGCCCAAAAAAACTTACTGCCTATATTGCAAAAAACAAAGTTACTTGGGCCTAACTCACCCGGGCTGTTTACAAAAGTTGTACGTCGACGGTGCCCTCTCTTTATTCTCGTATTACGGCTTGATGATAAAGATTATCAAGAATGTCAAGTACCGACTCGCGACGGCCGTTTTTGAAGAGTTATTGAACGGCATCGGGCCGGAGTATCTCGACAAATTATTTGCCGCCAAGAAATTGTTCCTTGGAGCTACAATTCAATCTACCCCTCTGACAAAATCGAAGCTGAAATCGCGCGGCTTTAACCAAGCCGACATGGTGGCAAAGTTTTTTAATCGCATTTTGGGGCTTGAGATCGGCAATTATTTAGTCAGGGTTAAGGAGGTTTTGCCCCAGGCGAACCTCGCCTCTTCCCTACAAAGGCACAGGAACATTAGGGATTCTTTTAAAATAAGGCCGGGGGCAAAGGTGAAAAATAAAAAGATTGTTCTAGTAGATGACGTCATCACCTCGGGGGCAACGGTGAAGGAGGCGGCCCGGGTCCTCAAAAAGGGTGGCGCCGCCAAGGTCTACGTTTTGAGTTTGGCCCAGGGAGCCGTCATGATATAATAAGTCGAATATGAATACTCAGCGGATCGAGATTTCCTCAAGGACGATTATCTTTACCGTTTTTTTTCTCTTGACCCTTGGTTTGCTCTGGCAAATCAAGGATCTGATTTTTTCTCTTTTGATCGCCTTTATTATCGCCGGGGCTTTAAAACCGGCCGTGGCCACGCTCGAAAACGTCAAGGTTCCCCGTTTGATTGCTTCAATTGTCGTCTATTTTCTATTTCTTTTTGCCTTCTTCTATATATTTACATTAATAGTCCCTCCTCTAACCGGTGAGTTAACGACCCTGTTTAAAACCCTCCCCCAAATCGCCACCGTCGGCCTGCCGTCGATCTCCTCGTATGTGAATTTTAATTTCCTTTCGCAAAATCTTCCCGGTCTGACAAACCAAACCATAGAATTCATCAAGGGGCTTTTCGGCAACGCCGTCTTCATTACTTCAACGTTGTTTTTTGGATTTTACTTTGTCTTGGAAAAAAATCTGGAAGAAAAACTCTTGGGCGACATGTTCGAGGACCTCGAGGTGAAAAAGATTGCCCATATTTCCGAGCGCGCCCAAAAAAGGATGAGCTCCTGGTTTTGGGGCGAGGTCTCCCTGATGTTTATTGTCGGGGTCCTGACCTATATCGGACTCTCGATCTTTGGGATAAAGTATGCCTTTGCCCTGGCCGTTTTGGCCGGGTTACTCGAGGTCGTGCCGACCTTGGGGCCGATCGTCTCGGCCATTCCCGCGGTGATAATCGGAGTATCGCAGTCACCCGTATTGGGACTGTCGATGGTCGCCCTGTATTTTATCGTCCAGCAGGTAGAAAACAACCTTTTCGTCCCTCTCATCATGAAAAAGGTCACCGGACTCCACCCGATTACCATATTAATTGCCTTGGTGATTGGCGGAAAACTCGCCGGCGTCCTGGGCGTGATTTTGGCGGTGCCGACCACTCTCCTTTTGGAAACCGTCATCGTCGAGTGGCAGAGACTGTCTCGCTAATATGAAAATCGCCGTTTTGGGAGGGGGCATTACTGGATTGGTCTCCTCTTACTATTTAGCCAAAAAGGGCCACAGAGTAACCCTGATTGAAAAGGAAAAAGTCCTGGGAGGACTTGCGGTCGGGATAAAAGGAAAGGGCTGGAAGTGGTACATCGAACGAGCCTATCACCACCTGTTTGCGAACGACTCGGATATTTTGAACTTTGCCCGGGAAATTGGCTTCAAGAAAATCTTTTTTCGGACCCCGGTAACCGCCTCGCTCTACGAAAATTCGCGCCTCACTGTCCACCAATTGGACAACCCAATCGACCTGTTGAGGTTTCCCTACTTGGGAATTTTTGACAAGCTGCGCGCCGGCCTCGTCCTCGTCTTTTTGAAGGTTTCGCCCTTTTTGCCTATATACGAGGCGGTGACCTCCGAAGCATTCCTCAAAAAAACCATGGGTAAAACTGTCTGGAATAGGCTGTGGCAACGGCTCTTTCGGGGAAAGTTCGGGGATTATGCGGGAATTATTTTAGCCACCTTTATCTGGGCGAGGATCAAGAAAAGAACCCGGGCCTTGGGTTACATCAAAGGGGGGTTTCAGGAACTCATCGACTATATATATATTCAATTAAAGGGTTTGGGGGTGACGGTCTTGGCGGGGGAAGAAATAAAAGAGGTCAAAAGACGGGGAGGGAGGTTTGTTGTGAATACAAAGCTGTACGATACCGTCGTTTCCACCCTCCCGACGCCGGTCATGGCGCGTCTTACAGCCAAGGTCTTTTCGAAGTCGTATCTTTCCAAATTCAGGAGCCTGAAGTACCTCCACGCCGTCACCTTCATCATCGAAACGAAAAAGCCCATTTTAGACAAGGTCTATTGGCTCAATATTTGCGTGGAAAGAATTCCTTTGATGATCTTGGCCCAGCACACCAATCTAGTCGAAAAGGCTAATTACGCCGGGCACCACCTCGCCTACGTCGGCTGGTACGTCAAAGGCGACAGCCCTATGCTCAAAATGGACAAAAAACAAATGATCGCCTTTGTGAAACCCGAGGTCGAAAAGATTACCGGCAAAAAACTCAGGATAATCGAGGGGTATCTGTTTAAGGGGGGATTTGCCCAACCCATATTTGACAAGGATTTTGTCAAAAACAAACCCGATTTTGTGACTCCGGTAAAAAACTTCTATATCGCCAACCTCGACATGACCTATCCATACGATCGCGGAACCAACTACGCGGTAAAATTGGGAAAAGAGGTCTCAAGATTTATCCGATGACCGGAAGCTCTGCCAAATCTTCTTTCTTGATTTCTTTGTATTTGGGGTTTCTCTTCAATGCCGGCTTGCCATTGGATTCGACTACATAATAGGCAAAACCCCTCATTCGCTTGACCGGTTCGTAGTCGGCGTGGCCTGGCATTGACGCTTCGTCTTTTTTGTCTCCAAACGATACCGGGCTGTCGTCGGCGGTGACAAAATAGGTCTCACCCGTGTTGACAACCAAATGACCATAGCCCGAAGGCATATAGACGCTCATACCCGACTTGACAACAACCGCCTTGAACTCTTCAACGACGTCGTCAACCATTTGTCCTTTTTCATTGACCGTCAGCTTTTGCAACAGGGCGACTCCTTCGCCGTAGATAATCCAGTAGGTTTCGTCTAAGGCTCCTATGTGATAATGGCCGTAGGTTTTTATGTATTCTCCGGAAATCGTTCCGGGTTCACAGACGGTAATGTTTTTTTGCTGTTTTCCGCCCCTGATCATGTAATAATGGATTGCGGGGCCAGTTCCTTCCGGATCCATCAGTACTTCTTTCATTTTTTTATGGCTTCGGGAAGCATAATGCTGGGGAACTAAGCTGAAATCGATGTTCATGGTTATAAAATCATAAAAATTTATAATTAACTTTCAATAAATGTTTTCAAAACAACTGACTCCCTCTCTAGGGGTTTTATTCTATAGCCGGAAACTATTTCTGGGATAAAACAAGAGTGTCCTTTGCTCAAGGTCAGTATTCCTTCCTCTGCTTCGATGGATACTTTTCCATTCCTAACAAAAAGGTGAGAAAAAGAATTATTTGTTTTATCTGTCATTTCATTTTTGACTTCTAAAATATCGAGAGAATAATATTCCGTTGTTAATAACCGGTTGCCTTGTCTTATCGGGGTCATTTTCTCCAAATCGTTGTGGTTGGGGTCGGTATCTAAGTATTTAAAGTAGTCTTCTATATGAATTTTTCTTATCGTTCCGTCGTCTTTTATTTTTCCCTTGTCGAAACTTCTTATTGTTGAAGCAGGATCCATCACGTCTTGCTGAATTTCATAATTGACCAACCCCTGTGGAAATCTGGAATCTTCTTCCCAAGAATGCTGAACGCCTAATACTCCTGGGCCAATCGTGTGTTTTTTAACAACGTGGATGTTTATGTATTGCCATGGATTTATCTCTTTTATAAGAGAGTCGGCTATCTTTCTCGCTTCTTCTATAGACATATTTTGATCTTTCGTTTTTAAACTCAATTCACTCATTTTTTTATCAATTGTCAAACACGCATTTTTATAATCGGAGAGATTTATGCCTTTTTTAATTCCAAAGGTTACAACGCCGTCTTCGAGATAATAACAAGACTCCATCTTTGGTATCCATCGACCGTCTGATTTTTTTATATGGATCTGAAAAGAATTACCGTTAGATTGATTAATTTTTATTAAAGGTATCCTTTCATAGAAAGACGTTGCTTCCTGTAATTCGACGTAGTCTTTGCTCTTTTGATAGCCCGTATTATTAAAAATAGTTGCCTCATCGGGAGAACCCAGTTCGCCCACAAAACTATTTTCTTGAGAATCTTTAATATTCAACAACAATTTAGATCCGCTGAATAGTTCATAACTTTGGCCAATCTTTTTGTTTATAAAGTTGTCTTTCTCAGACCAGTTTTTTATTTGAAGAATGTAATCGCCCCCCCAAGTTGGTTGCTCGATTAACTTGGGGATAATAAGATACGGTCTTTTTGTATTTAACATTACAGTATTTAAGTATAATATAATGAAACGGTGTTGGATTTAGTATAATTTGTCTAAATGAAAAAGAAATTCTTCATTTATCTCCGGGCCCTCCGCGTCAATCAATGGATGAAGAACCTGATTATATACGTCTCGATCATTTTCTCCGGCCAGCTTTTCAACGCAGACCTGTTTGTCAAAACGACCGAGGCGTTTTTTATCTTCTGCCTCCTCTCTTCAACTTCCTACGTTTTAAACGATATCATCGACTACCCCTTAGACCGGAAGCACGCTTTTAAGCGCTACCGGCCGATTGCCGCGGGAGACATTTCCATGCCGGAAGCGACTTTCGTTGTCTTTACTCTGACGCTGGTATCTTTGCTTTTGGCGTTATTTTTCTCGATCGAGTTTTTCTTCTTGAGTCTGATATTCATCCTTATCCATTTCTTTTACTCTTTGTTTTTGAAAAAATATCCGGTGATTGACATCTTCACGATTTCCTTGTCGTTTGTCATCCGCGCCTTTGCCGGGGTAGTGGCGACCGGTTTTCATTTGCCGATTTGGATGATGTTGACGATCTTTTTTATTTCTCTCTTTATGGCCACCGTTAAGCGCCACGCCGAGCTCGTCGCCCAGGGAAAAGAGTCGCGGTTTTCCCTTTATAGGTATAACGAACACTTCTTGGATTTTTTGACCTATTCCTCGGCGACTTCGGCGATCATGTCGTATTCCTTCTATACCTATTTTGAAAAATTGCCGCCGATCCAGACTCTTTTCGGCGAATATTTCTCCGCCAACTTCCCGGGCTTAGAGGCGAGAAAGTTGATGATGATTACGATTCCTTTGGCCGTCTACGGCATTACCCGTTACGCCCAGCTCTTGTACGAAAGATACGAGGGCGAGAGGCCGGAGAAACTGATTACGAGCGACAGGCCGCTCGTGGCGACGATTGCCATTTGGGGGATTATTCTTGTCTTGCTGATTTACGTCTTGTAGCATATAGTCCATTGACAAAAAATTATATTCTGCTAGAATTTTTTTAGGGTAAACAATCGTTCCCTAGTTAATAAATTAATATCATATGAAAACATCAGACTCTCACAAAAAGCAGGCCGTCAACGTCGCCCTCGAGCAAATTCAAAAACAGTTTGGCCGGGGATCGATCATGAGGTTTGGACAGGGACCCGTCGTCCCGGTTGAAGTCATTTCCTCCGGAATTCTGCCTTTGGATATCGCCTTGGGGGTCGGAGGCGTGCCGAGGGGGAGGATTATTGAAATCTTCGGGCCCGAGGCCTCGGGTAAAACCACCATCTGCTTGTCGATAATTGCCGAAGCGCAAAAAGCCGGAGGAGTCGCCGCCTTCATCGACGCCGAACACGCCCTCGACCCGGCTTGGGCCAAAACCCTGGGAGTGAAACTGGACGACCTGTTGATTTCCCAACCCGACACCGGAGAGCAGGCCTTGGAAATCACCGAAACTCTAATTAGGTCGGGCGGGGTCGACCTCGTTGTCATCGACTCGGTCGCCGCACTCGTTCCCAAAAGCGAAATCGAGGGCGAAATGGGAGAGAGCCAGATGGGGCTCCAGGCCCGCCTCATGTCCCAGGCCTTAAGAAAGTTGACCGGGATCGTCTCCAAGTCAAAAACCAGCGTCATCTTTACCAACCAGTTGAGGCTGAAAATAGGCGTCTTTTTCGGCAACCCGGAAACCACGCCGGGAGGCCTCGCCTTAAAGTTCTATACCTCGGTCCGGATGGACGTCCGCAAGATCGAAACCCTGAAAAAGAACAACCAGGTCTACGGATCTCGCGTCCGCGTCAAGGTGATCAAAAACAAAATCGCCGCTCCTTTCAAAGAGGCTGAATTTGTCATCACCCCGGCCGGAGTCGATCAGGAAGAGAGCTTGGTAGACGCCGCCCTCAATGCCGGACTGATTACAAAAAGCGGATCGTTTTTCAAGATCGGCGACAAAATGCTCGGCCAAGGGAAAGAAGAGGTCAAGGAAGTGATCGCCAAAAACACCAAACTAAAAGACCAATTGCTGAAACAGATCCTTAGCAAGAAATGAACGAAGACCTAATCCCGCTTCTAGACAAGGCGTATTTCTTTCTCAAGTTTCGCCCCCGAAGCGAAAAGGAAGTCCGTGACTATCTCTACAAAAAAATCGCCAACAAGCATTGGTCCAGGGAGGACGCCGAAAAAATTATCGAAAACTTAAAAGGCCGGGGGTTAATCGACGACGCAAAATTTGTCGATTGGTTTATCAGGCAGCGCCTGGCGTTAAAGCCAAAAGGCGAGCGGGTATTGAGGCGAGAGCTTCGGCAGAAGGGTATTGAAGACGAGTTGGTCGATAGATATTTTTCCAAAAACTCCTTAAACGAGGAGGGCCTCGCCCGCCAGATTTTGGAAAAACGCTGGCCGCGCCTCATCGGTCTTTCCAAGAGAAAGCGCTTCGAAAAAGCCGCCAGATTTTTGATGAGCCGCGGCTTCTCCTTTGACCTGACCAAAAAAACCATTGAAGATCGGGAAAAGTTAGAGTAAAATACAATTATTAGAAATTGCTTTTGAAGGTTAATAAAGATTAATCGATTACATGTTGACTCACCAAATAAAAATATATTCTGATTCAATATCCCCCGAGCGTGGGTCAACAACCGTAACTACTTAACCTTTCAAAGCTCCATATAAATCATATGTTGGTTAAATTTTTCAAAAAATTTACTTCTATCGGAAAGGATCGGGAGGAACTGTTAAAGAGGGCCAAAATGGAGGCGGAAAATATCGTCCTCCAGGCCAAGAGTCAGGCGCAAAAAGTCGCCAGCGACGCTTTAGAGGTCGAAAAAAGGCTGGCAAAAAAAGAGGAGGCGATCGAGGACCGGGAGGCGCAATTGAATCGCGAACGCCAGTCCCTTATCGATAGCCGAAACTACTCGGAGAAAATAAAGGCCGACCTCGAACAAAAAAAAGAACAAATGCTCCAAAAACTGGAAAAAATCGCCGGGCTCACCAAAGAGGAAGCAAAAAATTTGCTCCTCTCCGGTTGGGAAGACAAGCTAAACGGCGAAGTCGCCAAGAAAATAAAGGCGGCGGAAGAGGAAATTAAAAAAAATGTCGACGACAAGGCAAAATCCATCTTGGTCGACGCCATGAGATACGGCGCGATTGACTACGTCGCCGAATATACCCTTTCCGTTATCAATCTGCCCAACGAGGACTTCAAGGGCAGGATCATCGGCAAGGACGGGCGAAACATAAGAGCCTTTGAGCTGGCAACCGGGGTAGACGTCGACCTCGAGGAAGAGGGAGTCATCAGATTGTCTTCCTTCGACGCCACTCGGCGCGAGATCGCCCGCCTGTCTCTTGAGACCTTGATCAAAGACGGTCGCATCCAGCCGCAAAGGATAGAAGAAATCGTGAAGAAAACGAGGGAGGACGTCGAAAAGACGATTTATAAAGCCGGAGAAGACCTCGCCCACCGCGTCGGTGTTTTTAACCTGCCGACCGAGGTTACCCAAGCTTTGGGTCGATTCAAATACCGCTATTCCTACGGGCAAAACATGATCGCCCACACCCTGGAGGAAACGAAAATTGGCATCGCCCTCGCCCACGAACTGGGCACCGACGTCAACGTCGTCAAGCTCGGGTGTTTGCTTCACGATATCGGTAAAGTCGTTACAGACCGCGAAGGAAGCCACGTCGACCTCGGAGTCGAGCTTCTAAAAAAGCACCGCTTCCCGCAAGCGGTCGTCGACTGCGTCGCCGCCCACCACGAAGACATTCCGTTCCCTTCAATCGAGTCAATTATTGTCTATATCTCCGACGCCGTATCGGGTGGCAGGCCGGGCGCCAGACACGAGGACTTTGAAGAATACCTAAAGCGCATCAAGACGATAGAGGACGCCGCCAAGAGCAAAAAAGGAGTGCGGGAAGCTTATGCCCTTCAGGCCGGCCGCGAACTCAGGGTCGTCGTCAGACCGGACGAAGTTACCGACGACGAGGCCACCGTCATGGCGGAAAAAATCAAAGAAGAACTCGAGGAAAAGTTCGACGTTTTCCCCGGACAGATCAAGGTCACGATCATCAGGGAATCGCGCGCCGAAGCCACCACAAAAATTTGATGAAAGTTTCAAAGCTCGGAGAGTTTCAATTGATTGAACGGATTAAACGAGCCGTCGGGGGCAACATTATTGGCTCGGATACGGCGCCTATTGCTCTTGGCAACACGACCTACCTCGCCACGTGCGACATTCTTCTTGAGGGCAGACACTTTCTAAGAAAATATCCCCCGGAGGCAGTCGGATTTAAGGCAATTTCAATAAACGTATCCGACATCGTCGCCTCGGGCGGACAGCCCAAGTTTGTCTTGGTCTCTTTAATGCTTCCGAACTTAGAAGTCGCCTATGTCGACCGGCTCTATAAAGGATTGCTCGCTGCCTGCAGGCATTATCGCTGCCAAATTATAGGCGGCAACATCACCAGGTCCGAAAAAATCGGCATTGACGTTTTCATGATCGGGCAGACAAAAAAATTTGTCGGGAGAGCGGCGCCCACGCCCGGACAGTTTATTTTTGTCACCGGACCGGTCGGCGATTCCCGAGCCGGTCTTGAACTTTTAAGCAAGAAAAAATCAAGACTGGAAGGCTTCGAAAAAATATTAGTAGAGCGGCACCTTGTACCAAAGGTCGATTTGAAAATAGGAGAGTACGTCGGCACGCATGCCGCCTCCTCGCTCGACTTAAGCGACGGGTTGGTCGGCGATCTTTACCAACTCAAAGGCGCCAGTTCAATCAAAATTAAAATCGAGGAGAAAAAAATTCCTCTCTCAAAAGAGCTCCTGGCGTTCTGTAAAAAGTACCGATACGACCCGGTAAAATACGCCTTGATTGGCGGCGAAGACTATCGGGTTTTGTTTACCCAACAATCCGACTCTTCTCCTTTCCAAAAAATCGGCACGGTCGAAAAAGGGAACGGGATATATCTCGACAAAACCCCTCTAAAAAATAAGGGCTTCGACCATTTCAAGTGACAAACTCATTGTCCTGAAGCCTCGAAATTGATATAGATTGTTATAATAAGATGTTTTTAATATGGATTGACAGGAAGCCAAAAAAATACTATTCTTTTTTTGCTGAAAGGAGGTGACAATACAAATGACAAAAGCAGATCTAGTCGCTCAAGTTGCCAAGAAAGCCAATCTCACCGCAAAGGCAGCTAAAGACGCCGTCTCAACAATCTTTTCTACGATGTCCGATGCTCTAAAAAGGGGAGAAAAGGTTGTCGTTACCGGATTTGGAACCTTCATGGTTCGAAAAAGAGCCGCCAGAAAAGGACGCAATCCTCAAACTGGGGCAGAAATCCAAATCCCAGCCACCAAGACTCCAGGATTTACCGCTGGTAAATCTTTGAAGAGATTGGTTAAATAAGAAAAGTCAAAACCTCAAAATTGTGGTTTTATCCCGCACCAATAAGGTGCGGGATTGTTTTTTTGCGCCACGTTCTGTATACTTGGTTTAATACATGAAGAATCTGAGTCGGTTTATTATTGTCCTTTTTATCATTGTAATGCTCCCGGCCGTTGGCTACTTTGTCATGGAATCCTCGGGCCAGACCGTCGACACCCAGGACGAGAGGGTCGTTTACAACCTGCCCTATCCGGGAATTTTGAGCGACAATCCTCTATATTTGGTCAAGATCGTTCGCGACAGAATCACCGAATTTCTTACCCGCGAAGCCCTGAAAAAAGCCCAGCTCTATCTATTGTATTCGGATAAAAGGATTGCCATGGCAATCTCTTTGGCGCACAAGGGCAAAACCCGCCAGGCAGTCGACGCCGCCTCCAAGGCGGAAAAATATTTCTTGAAAATCCCCCCCATTCTCAAAGACGCCAAGAAGCAGGGTAACTCGTCTCCTTCGAGCTTCGTCGAAACCCTCAAGCTTTCAAACGCCAAGCACAAAGAAGTCATCGCCGAGCTCTTGAAGATTCTCCCCGCCGGCGCTAGCGTTGAGTTGAACCAGGTCAACGTCCTAAACGAAAAGGCCCGCCGCGATCTTGAAGGATTGTAGAAAAAACTACTGCCAAAAGTAAGAAATTCTGAATCAGGGTCAACCAATAGTGGTCAAACAAGCCCGTAATAACTACCGCCAAAAGCATTAATACGGGAAGACGGCGCATAAAATATATAACCAAGGCGGTCGCCATTATTCCCACCTCGCTCGCTAAAAGGAGAAAAATGTTGTGGACCGGCTGGTTGAAAAAAAGCGGAAATTTAGAGGTAAAGCCCGCCTGCGCCAGAAGGTAGTTGCCGAGTCCGACGCCAAACAGGGGATATTTTTTGATTATTTCCCAGGCGTTGCCAATGAGTTCGAGGCGTTTCGGCGCCGTCAAGGGGTCGCCCTGGGCAAAAAGAAAGATCGATGAAACCGAAAACAGGATGAGGAGGCGCGCCACGACACAAATCCGGCAAAAATTTTTCTTGCCCGATGAAAACAGATACAAAACGTTCAAAAACAAAAAGGTCACAATCGCTATCTTGGAAAAAGAGATAAAAATCAGGCAGGCCGAGACAAGAAGAAGCAAATATTTTAGCCAAATGAATTTCTCAAAGCTTTTTCTCGTCAAGACAAAGAAATAAACCAAGAGGTAGAAGCCGGCCAGCGAATTTGGGTGAGAAAAAGAGCCGTACGGGCGCAGGAACTCTATTCCCAATAGGCTTGTTTTGGCGATCCCGGGTGTGGCCAAGCTAAACAGGCGCTCGCCCAGGTAATAGAAAGGGCCTTGAAGGGAGTGTTTGTAAGCAAATTGAAGAATGGACAAAAATAACTCGATGAAGGCGCCGGACAAAAAGCCGATCAAAAGCAGCTTTCCATTTAAATAGTTGATGATTTTCTTGCCGAGGGCAACGATCACTAAAAACTCTGTCATTCTGACCAACCCGTAGAGGGCCAAGGGCGGGGAGGCGGCGAAAATAACATTGAGGGCCATTAAGGCAACAAAAAACCTTCCTATTTTTTCGAAAAAGAATCCTACTACTTCTCTTATATTCAAAACGGCGAGTAAAAGAACGACCAAATCAATCAGGTAAAGGGTCGGCGAGAGGTAATCGACCCTGACGCCGGATAAATAAGAGAAGGGAAAGAAAAAATGTTTTCCCAGTTGAGTGGGTAGGAGTAAAATCAGCAAAAAAAACAGCAGCGGCTCGATTTTAAAATAGACTTTGTTGGTTTTTTTGGTCTTTGGCTTTTTCATCTTCGCCTTTAAAAATTTGTACTTTTCCAAACACGCCGTCGTAACCCGGGTCAACGTATGCCTTCCTTTCCCGAACTATCTTAATCGCTTCTTTCAATTTAGCACCTCCCAACTTTTCTATTTCTTCATATGTTTTTTTCAAAAGGATGTCAAACTCGGTTGCCTCGGCGGTTAACCGATCGTATTCCCGCTGGGCTTTCGCCTGCGAGTGGCCGGTTACCTCTACCAGGACCTCGAGAAGTGGGATCATGGAAATAAAGGGCTTTCTTTTTTTGTCGCGGTCGACAACAAAGGTCAATCCAACCTCATTCTGTTCGTATAATAGATCTTTTTCCGTCAATAACCTTTCCGAGAGTTCTAAAACGCGGTTCTCGACGCCGACGGTCAAGGGTCTTCCGCAAGCCGGGCAGGTAGTTCCTTTTTCTTTTGTCTCGGCGGCGGAGTAGCGAATATTGCAGGCCCGGTGGCCGGTCCAGTGGTATTTGCCTTCCTCGGGAAAAAACTCAATTGTATAGCCAATCTTTAATTTGGCATCGGGCTTTTGTTTGATGGCATCGGTAATATCGCCGTAGGTGTAGTTCGATTCTTCTCCTATAAATACCGTTGCCTCGCGCCCTAGTTTCGGACCGGAATGGGCGTCGGAAAACGATACAATCGACCTGTTTTTGAGTTCCTTTATCTGCCAGTTCATTAGTGCGTCGGAGCTCAATCCTGTTTCAATAGCATAAATGTATTTATCGTAATCGCCAAAGCACTCGTAGAGCGAATTAAAGCCCGATTTTGATCCAAATACTGAAAACCAGGGGGTCCAAATATGAGCTGGCACAAACAAAATTTTATCGTCTATATTCAAAGCCAATTTCAAAAGGTCAACCGAGGAGACGCCGACGATCGGGCGCCCGTCGGCGAGGAGATTGGCGCCCCGGCCGTTTAACTCCTTGATGATTTTCTCGCACGTTTCAATCGAGGGAGAAAAAATCAAATTGTGGACGCGTCGGGTCTGCCCGCCTTGTGAATAAATACTCGAGATCTCGGTCGAGAGCAAGAACTTGGCTTCGCCCGGGCGCTCTTTTAGGGTAAAAATCCCCTGGCTCGTTTCTTTTAATTGGTCTTTGATGAAACGGAACCAGATAGGATGGGTCCAGTCTCCGGTGGCGACCAATCCTATTCCTTTAAGGCCCGCCCAGCGGGAGATTTCCGACAGGGTCATGTTCGGAGAGACGGCGCGAGAGTATTTAGAATGGAGTTGAAGGTCGGCGATGATCTCCATGTGGATAATTTTAGCAAATATTGACAAATCTATTACTAACAAGTAATATTGCCTCACCATATGTCGAACCTGAGGATACCCGGGCCGACACCGCTTTCCCAAAGAGTCCGATCTTCCTTAAACGCGCAAATGATCAGCCACCGCGGCAAAGACTACGAGAGGCTCCAAAAAAACGTCGTTGAGAACCTGAAGTATTTTTTCCAAACCGAAAACCCAATCTATCTTTTGACCGCCTCCGGAACCGGGGGATTAGAGTTTGCCGTCGTCAATTTTTTTTCGCCCGGCGATACCGTCGTCAACTTTACCTGTGGAGAGTTCGGCGACCGCTGGGCCGAAATATGCAGAAGGTACGGGCTGAGAGTCAACCAGGTGAGTTTTCCCGAGGGAACGGCGGTGACAAAAGAGGTTGTAAAAAAAACTCTAAAAAAATTTAAAAACCTCAAGGGTGTTTTTATCACCCACAACGAAACCGGGACCGGCGTCTTAAACGATCTTTTTGCCATTGCGCCAATTGTCAAAAGTCACCCAAATCGTCCTTTGCTTCTGGTTGACTCTGTCAGCGCCCTCGGTGCGGTCGACCTGCCGATGGATAAACTAAAAATAGATGTTTTAATTAGCGCTTCGCAAAAAGCCTGGGCCGCCTCGCCCGGACTCGCCATGGTCGCCGTATCGCCAAAGGCTCGCGAGCGTCACCAGTCGTCAAAAATGCCAAAGTATTACTTTGACCTTTCCAAGTACGAAAAGTTCGACCAAAAAAACCAAACGCCGGCCACCCCGGCGGTTTCGGTTTTGTACAGCCTAAAGACGAGCCTCGACGCCACCAAAAAACAAGGAAGAGAAAGAGTATTTAAAAAACACCTTAAGCTTAAAGACTATTTCCGCCGGCAGGTAAAGAAGCTCGGGTTAAGGCTCGTTGTTGGCGACAAGGAGGCCTCACCGACGGTGACTTCTATGTGGCCGCCCGAAGGAGTGGACGAGGCGGCTTGGAGAAAGTTACTGAGGGAAAAGTATAAGACCGTCATTGCCGGCGGCGAGGGGGGGCTCAAAGGCAAAATCGTCCGCGTCGCCCATATGGGTTATGTCAGCAAAGACGACCTCGATCAAGTAATTCGCGCTTTTAAAAAGTCCTTAAAGGAACTATGAACCGGGTCCTAATTTGCGATAAAGTCGACCAAAAAGGTCTCGCCGCCTTTCCCAAGTCGATCTCCTTTGACTACCAACCCGAGGTCACCCCCGAGGAGCTGTTAAAGATCGTCCCTGGCTATCAAGGATTGATCGTCAGAAGCAGAACCAAGGTTGTCAAGGAAGTGATCGAGGCCGGCAAAAATCTGAAGGTCATAGGGAGAGTCGGCAGCGGCCTCGACAACATCGACGCAGCGGCCGCAAAAAAACGAAAAATCAAAGTCGTCAATGCCCCGGACGGCAATACCAATGCCGTCGTCGAGCTGACGATGGCGCTGATGTTGTCGTTGTTGAGAAATCTAGGTAAAGCATACCCTTCAATGAAGCAGGGTTTGTGGTTAAAGAAAGAGCTCGGCGGGACCGAGTTGTCCGGAAAAACCGTTGGCCTCCTCGGTTATGGACACATCGGCAAGAATGTCGCCCGGCTGGCAAAAGGTTTTGGGTGCAAAGTATATTTTTACAGCCGGACCAAAAAAAATACTTCGTTGACCAACCTGTTTAAAAAAAGCGATATCGTCAGCCTTCATCTGCCTTTGACCGACAAAACAAAAAATCTCGTCGATAAAAAACTCCTGTTTCTCATGAAACCCACCGCTTTTTTGATAAATACCGGGCGAGGGAAGACCGTCGTTGAGAAAGATCTATATGATGCCCTGGCCGGAAAAAAAATTTCCGGGGCGGCGATCGACGTTTATTGGGAAGAGCCGCTTCCCCCTAATTCCCCTTGGAGCGGATTGGATAATGTCATTCTTACCCCTCACCTCGGCGCCTCGACCCGTGAGGCTCTGTCTCGGGCATCCGCTACGGTCTTACAAAAGGTGATTAAAATCTTGGGTAAAAAATAGTATGAAGACAGACCGATTCCACTTGGAAATTGTCCCTCTAAAAAACATTCTTACCCACGAGGAATTTGACCCGACTAGGAGCTCGGATTTAATAAACAAATTAAAAAAGAGTAACCTTCTGACCGAACCGATCATCGCTGCCTCTTTGGGGAACGGCCAATACCTGCAGCTCGACGGCATGAACCGCCTCAATTGTTTTCAAGCAAATGGGGTTAAAGACCATTCTCGCCCAGGTTGTCGACTACAATAACCAGGAAGAGGTGGAGTTGTCTTCTTGGATTCACCTTTTTAAAACCAAGCAAAAGGATTTTTTCAGGCATATAAAGAAAGATAAAAATCTGATGATAAAGAAGGCCCACATCGACCAAATCGGACCGCGATACATAAAAGAAAAAGACTTGGGCCGCCTCGTCACCGTGGTCGACAAGAAAGAGGGGAGTTTTTTGGTTATGACGGCGGGCAACTTTGTCGAAAAGATAAAGAGGATAAATTACATTGTCTCTTTCTACGAACACAGCATCAACCGGTCGATTCTTCCCTTCCCGATGACGTCTAGGAACATTAGACTTTTCTTCTATGAACACCCTAATCTCAACTTTTACGACAACCCCGACACCAACCTGATGGTCATTTTCCCAAACTTCACTCCGCAGCAGATCATTGAGGTAGTCAAGGCAGGCGCTTTAGTTCCGGCCGGGATCACTCGCCATTTAATCAAGGGGCGTTGTCTCAATGTCAACGTCCCGTTGGATTTTTTTGACAATAATAAATCGTTGACCTGGCTCAATCGGAATTTTGATAGATTTTTGTTGAAAAAAGGCGTTAGAATTTATGAAGAGTCAACTATTCATTTTGAATAATGAAAGGCTTTGTCGAATTTATTAAAAAAAGAGTTGTCGTCGGGTTTGCCATCGGATTCATCATGGGTGGCGCGGTGACGAAGCTCATTTCTTCCCTGGTCACGGATATCGTCAACCCGGTTTTGGGGTTGGTTTTGTCCCAAACTAAAAGCCTGGAGTCGATGTACTTACAAGTCGCCGGAGCCCAGATTTTGTGGGGACACTTTGTCGGTTCTCTCATAGATTTTCTCATCGTCGCCGTGGTCGTCTATTTGATTATTAAGGCGTTTGAGAGATTAGAGAAAAAGGAGGAAAAAAAGAAATAACTATGAATATTCAAAAAGGTTTTTCTATTTTTGCCCTCGCTGCTGTTGTCATATTCGCTTTCGTCCTCGGGATAAATTATCAAAGATTGATTTCCAATCCGGCTCAAGAGACTATAACGCCGACTCCTACCGTAAACCGACTCCCCTGTACGATGGAAGCCAAAATCTGTCCCGACGGCTCCTCGGTTGGCCGCGTTCCGCCCGACTGCGAGTTTGCGCCTTGTCCGGATGAAACCGTCTCCGAAAGCCCAATCCAGTTTTGCGGTGGGATCGCCGCAGTAGAGTGCGACGAAGGGTACACCTGTCAGCTCGGGGGCGACTATCCCGACGCCGGAGGGGTCTGCGTCAAGGGGAACGAGTCGATTAATTACACTTGCCCCGATACCGATTGGGTTGACTGCATGCCCGGGCCCGACAGAAGCAAAAACTCTCAATGCACTCCAGGATTTCTCAACTGGGCCGAGGTTTATTGCCCCGAATTTAAGGGGGCAGCCTACTAATAATGGATTCTTATAATGCTTAGAGAAATAAAATTATATTATCAGAAAATTTTTGAGTCTTTGAAGGCGCCTCTCCTAATTAAAGATTATCTCGCCAAAACGAAGGTCGGAAAAAGAAAGCTTATTTTGGGCGGGCACTGGTCAAACCACCCGGGGTGGCTTATCTTAAACGAAAATCACCAGGACATTACCAAAAAACTCAAAATCCCGGCGGCGTCTTTTGACGTTGTTTTTATAGAACACGTCTTTGAGCACGTCGAATTCGGCGGGGGACTATTTTTTCTGAAAGAAGCCAAAAGAATCCTGCGTAAGGGAGGAACAATTAGGATTGTCTCGCCTTTTTTGGAGAGGGTGGTTGGCTATAACTTTGGGAAGAAAAATAAACGCGACCAAATATATATTGCTAATTCCTTGGTCAGGTTGTCTTACCCGCACCTCGAAAAATTCATAAAAGCCGACCCTAAAACTTTCTTTCTCAATAGCCTTTTCCGCGAGAACGAACACCATTTCATCTGGAGCTCTAAGCTTTTAAAAGGCGTTATGGAGAGTCTGGGCTACAAGGACGTTAGGGTACTAAAACCGGGTCAAAGCCGGAAAAAAGAATACGCCATTGAGAGGCGCCACCGCGGTATCTATTTGGGGAGCGACTGGAAAAAAGATAGAAAGCTCGCGGGAGTTTTTGACCCGGAGAGCTTAGCCGTTGAGGGAATAAAATAATATATGGTTAAAATAAATATAAACGGGATTAGGGCGGCAATATTTGACATAGACGGAACTATGGTTGCCAACCAAGAGTATCACAAAAAATCCTGGATTGTGACTCTTGAAAAATATGGGTTATTGGTTGATGACGCATTTTATAGAACTAAGATATCGGGGGGAAAGAACGAAATAATATTGAAGAAAATCTTTCCCGGTATCGGCCCAGACGAAATCAAAAGGATTGCCAAAGAAAAGGAGTATTCATACCAAAGGCTTTACAAAAATAAAGTGATCGAGGTACGCGGATTAACAACTCTGGTAAAAAAACTAAGACAGAAAGGCCTAAAGTTGGCAATCGCTACAAGCGCTCCGTTCCTAAATCGTGATTTTGTCCTAGAGGCACTTAATTTAAAGAATTATTTTGGCATTATTGTCGGAGGCGAAGACATTAAGAGTGCCAAACCCGACCCCGAAATTTACCTAAAGACTGTTAATAAGCTACGCGTCAAGCCGGAGGAATGCCTTGTTTTTGAGGATTCGCCATCGGGTGTCGCGGCGGCAAAAGCCGCCGATATGAAAATTGTCGTAGGTGTCTTGACCTATCATTTAGCAGAAGATATAAAATTAGCTGATTTTGTTATCAAAGACTTTACCGAAATAGAATTTGACTAACAAAAAGAAGAATAAGGCTACATTAAACAAAGAAATAATAAGAATAAAGGGGGCGCTCCTTATAACTCCTGCTAAGGCTGGTGTCCACGGCACCGCCCAGCTGTGATAATGGTTTAAAAGGCTTATTGTCGAGAGAAGAATGAACCAAAGGAAATTCTTTGGGTTTTTCAAGGAAATTAGGAGTAAAAATACCAGTGGCAAAAGGGAATAGCGTTCGTGCATCTTCGTCAAAAATAAAAAGGCGGCAAAGGCCATCATAAAAAAGGCGGCAAAAATCGTCTCTTCCTTGATTTTGTTTTTATAAACCCTTAAGAGAAGAAAAACAGTTATCAACCCGACGATAAAGTAACCTACCAGGCGGTAGGAAATGCCAAAAATTAGGGGGGAAGTGTCTTTTATTCCCTTGAGGCTGGTAACAATCGCCCAGAAGTTAAAGGCGCCGTTGGTGACGTAAGGGAGGCTTTGCGCCGCCAAGATTCCTTTGTTGTATAGTTCGTAAGGATAAGCAAAAATGTTTTTGTCTTTCATAAAGGGAAGGAATGAGACGATGAAGAACACATTGGCGACGGCCAGGTTGAAGAGCAACCTTTTAAAACCGAATTTCTTGATAAACAAAACGGCGTAAATCGGAAGAAATACCAGAGCGGTCGGCTTGATAAGAATAGCGGCGGTAAACAGAAGGATTGAGAAGACATCCTTTTTTGAATAAAGGAGAAGATAAACCGACCACAGGACAAAAAAAATCGGAATTGAGTCGATCTGCCCCCATAAAGCGCTGTTAAAAATGAAGGCTGGGTTAAACAAGATCAAAGCCGGGGCAAGAAAGTGAAATTTTTTGTTTTTCGGGACTAATTTGCGGGCAAAAAGATAGCAAATAAAGGCCAATCCCAGATCGGCCAATATCCCGGGCAGTTTGAACATGCCCGCCATAAAAACCGTCTTTTCCATGAAAAATATCAAGTTGGAGGGAAGTATTGAGATATGCAAGTTTAGCCACCAATAGAGGCCGTGGATGAGGCTCTGGAGCGGGTAAGTAACAACGAAGATGAAAACAGACAGGGGTGGATAGTTTGGCGTCAGATAGGCGAAGACGTTTGAGGATTGGGTTTCATAAAAACCAGTTGGGCCGCGAGTGATAAAATCTCTTGCCCAAACCATGTGGTTGTTGACGTCCCAGCTGTAGTCGTAAAAAATCATTGAGAGCCGAACAATCAACGCGGTAATGAACAACAAGACAAGTAGATGTTTTCTTACAAAGTTCATTTACCCATTATAATATACGGTATGTTGCTTAGTCTGATTTTGGGGGCAATCCTTCGCTTTTATAGAGCAAGGGAGTTGGCGGTTTTTCTTGCCGACCAGGCGTCCGACTCGCAAAAAGTCCTCGACATGGTCCACGGCAAGCTTACCCTCTTGGGTCCTATTACCTCGGTCGGCGGATTCTACAACGGCCCGATTGTTTATTATCTGATGTATCCGTTCTATCTTCTCTTTAAAGGTGATCCTCTAGCCGGAACCGTTTTCCAAACGGTTTTGTCTCTGGCGACCATTCCCCTCGTATATCTTATCGGCAAGAAGATAAAAAACGAGACCGTTGGAAGAATGGCGGCGTTTTTATTTGCCATTTCACCCTTGATGATCGACTATTCGCGGGCGGCTTTTAATTCCTACCCGGCGATCTTCTTTTCCACCCTCATTATTTATCTTTTTATTCTACTCATCGAGCGTTACCGGTGGTGGCTCGCCGTCTTTATTGGAATAATGATCGGTTGGATTGTCCAGATGCATTACTTTGCCGGAGTATTTTTAATATTAACCTTATTCTATCCGCTCTTTATCAAGAAAAATCGTTTGCCTATATCATATTATTTTCTTCTTTTGACCGGATTCGTCGC
>CAYJKR010000004.1:0-17095 GCA_964371165.1 uncultured Gammaproteobacteria bacterium | reverse complement strand
CTTTCTAAAAAAACAGGTAAAACATATTTCCATTTTTATCTGGTTGTTTTTCCTCGTTCTTTTTACCGGGTTAATTTACGGAAGAACGATGCACGATCACTACATTATTTCCTTCCACGCCTCAATAATAATTCTTTTGGCCTTAGCGATTGTGAGCGTTTTCAAGGGCAAATCCTTACCCATCTTAATTTGTTGCTTGATTTTATTCGCTGTCAACTTCCCAGCTTGGAATCTCCTTGCGGCAAAGCACCCGCTCCAGAGGGGATTAAATATGACAGATTTCAAAAAGGCCGCAGAAATCATTAAGAAAGACGAAAAAGGAGTCTATAACGTCGCCATGCACGCCCAGGGAGACAACCGAGCGATGCCGCTTCGCTATTTCCTAACTCTAACCGACGAAAAACCACTCGACTACGAGCACTACGGCGAGGCAGATACTCTTTATTTTATTATTCCCAACTCAGAGTCACTCCAAAAACAAACGATGTGGGAATATATCTCGTTCGGATCGTCGCGAGTTCTTAATAAATGGCAGTTGAATAAAGACTATGTTATTTACAAGCTGGGGGAATAGATTTGTTTTTTATTGATATAACGGCCCAGACTAGAAAAAATGGTTTAAAAATGCTATCATACCCGCATGAACGAAGCACCGTTTTTCTTGGAGGTTGACAAAATAGTTGACAGGGAGGCCTTAAGAAATTCATTTTTATCTATGGCAACTGTACTTAACCCCGAAGTCGACGTTGACGAGGCTCGGGCAGTATCTGACGGGTTTATTTCTGCTTATTCTGAATCTCACGGTCGCTACCACAATCTGACCCACCTCCAACATCTTTTGAGACTTTCCGGTTATTTTAAACACGAGCTGAAAGACCCTACCATCGTCCAAGCGGCCATTTGGGGACACGACGTAATTCGTGACCCAAGACATGACGATAATGAAGAAAGAAGCGCCGAATTAGCAACAGATATTTTCATTAAGCTCGGAATTCCAACAAAAAAAGTTGCAAAAATTGGCGCGTACATTATGGCGACGAAGTTTCATAGTAATCATTCCGGAGATCCCGATTTGGATTATTTTCTTGACATGGACATGTCTATTCTTGGGTCTCCGTGGGACAAGTATTTTGAATACGCTAAAGATATCCAAAGAGAGTATGATGTTGCTGACCCCAAAACCTATATAGACAAACGGATCGAGTTTCTTGAAAAAACGATGAAAAGTCCTATTTTTAAAACCCGTCCTTTTGCTGCTCTTGAAATTAAGGCAAGAACAAATATCGATCATGAGATAGCCTGGCTTAAGGTTAATCCAAGAGCCCCCAACAATGTGCTTAGAGTTAAGCTAAAATAAATTATGGGTAGCTTTGTCGAAATCAACGATACTCTTCAACTGACCAAAGAACAGGGATTCCCTCAAGAATTAAGTCTTGAGGCGCATTTAAAAACTCCTTTTGTATTAAAAGATTTCGAAAATAAAATCTTTGAATTCAAAGACAAGCCGAGTATCAGGTTCTACAAAATGCCTCCCGTGAGAAATTTTTTGGTTGAAAATAGAGAAGGGAAATGGATCTATTGGGGGCTCGTTCATATTCTTGAAGTCAGGCACGATTACATCAAAAATACCACGTCCGGTAAATTTAAGATTATATCCTTGAATACTCCTGAGGACATGAAGAACGCACAGAAGTTAATTGACATCGACCCTGCAAACGACTACTTTAAATAAATTTGGTGGAGATGGCGGGAATTGAACCCGCGTCCGAGAAAACACCTATATAAATGTTTAGTTGGGGTTAGATTTTTTTTACTCTTGCTTGCCCGCCTAAATAATCAAATCGTAACAAGCAGCCAATTAGAGTTGTCGATCTTAAATACAACTGGTTACTTTTTAAGATCTTATTCCGATTGGTTTATCCCTCGTATAGATTGAATCGGACGAAATCTAAAGAGAGAGAATTAGTTATATACTTGCGCTCGAGCAAAGGCAAAATTGCCCCTGTTAGCCAAGAAATAACTTTCTTCTGCTGACAATTGCTTATCAGTTATTGTTTTCCGTTTAACGCACAGGTGCGCCCCAACGATTTATAAAAGTGCAAGTTTCCCGTCGATGCCTTTCATCCCCTATACTTTTAAATATTCTTTCGCTTCGCGTTTTTCGTTTCTCTTGATGTCTCTTTGCTTCTCCAATTTCCTCTTTTCCAGGTCTTTTCTTCCCTTAACCAGCGCTATCTCTAACTTGATCAAAGGCCCCTTATTATAGCACGACTTGGGCGCCAGAGTCAACCCACCGGAGGCCATTTTAGTCCTGATTCGCGTCAGTTCCCGCTTGTGTAAAAGCAATTTCCTAGTACGCTTGGACTCGTAATTGGGACCCCTGGCAAACTCGTAAATCGGGATCTCGGCATTTATGAGATAGGCGCCGCCGTCGCCCATTATTCTCACAAAGGCGTCGTCGAGTTTTAAACGCCCTGAGCGGATCGACTTCACCTCGGAGCCAGTCAAGGCGACCCCAGCTTCGAAGCGTTCGATCTCCCGGTATTCCCGGTTGAATTTGCGGTTGATGATTTTCATAAATTAATTATATACGACAATCCAAAAACTCTGGCTTCCGCCTAAATTGACTCTATGAATTTTAAATTCAGTGACAAACAATTGGACAGGCTCTCCGAGTTTTTGTCAAATTTCAGCCTCGTTTGTTTTGCCGCCGTAATTAGCCCTATATTTGTAGGGAATAAGTTGATGTTGATTCCCACTTTGGGCGGCTTTTTGTTCGCCGTGGTTTCTTTAATTATAAGTTTAATAATGGTATATAATTTAACCAGTTATGAAAATCGTCATTGATCCATTAATGGCTTTCTATATTCTTGCCGCGATACTTTTGTTGGCCATTTCTATAGTTGTTTATCCAACTTTGAGGGCAAAAAATAAAAAGTGATGGAGACGCGTCAGAAATATTATGTTTACACGATTCTATCTCTTCGCGATTTTGACATCTATACCGGCTTAACAACCGACCTGAAAATGAGAATCGACGAGCATTATAGAGGCTTGGTTTCCTCGACCAAGATCAGGGTCCCGTTCAAGCTCATTCACTACGAATACTTCGTCAACTTGGAGGACGCCAAGCATAGGGAAATGTATCTAAAGTCCGCCCACGGAAAAGCCCAACTCAAGGACTCGCTGAAAAAGACGCTTTCTACAAAAACGTATATGCCTTATAGATTGTCAAGATAATCTTTTTTGCTATAATAACCTCAATAAATGTACACCGCGGCGTTAAACGATTGGATTGGCTATTTATTCAACCTCGAAAGACTTTCAAACTCCCAAGTTGCTTCTCTGGGTAAAAAATTAACCGGAGAATACCGCGTCAAAGGAGAAAATTTTGTCGGCTGGCAAAAACTACTTGCCAAAGCCAGAAGCTCATTCCTCTATAATCTTGTTCGTTCCAACAGTTTGACTACCGGGGTCGAGATACCTCAAATACTGGAAATTGACGACGGGAAATCTTTATTGAGCCGCGTTTCTAAGAGATATGACTTAGATACAATTACTTACCATCCGTCCTCCTTAAGAGATGTTATCGGAAACTTTACCGTTGGCGTAACCCATACGTTGTTAGAGCACTATGGGAGTCTCGAGGAGGTCGATGAACTATTAACCGGTATGTCCAAGCACGCTACTTCCATGGTTCATCAGGTCCACGAAAGTGACACGCCAACATTCAATTGGGACGAGACCCACAGAATTGATATGACTAGAAATGAATGGAGTCAATTTTTCTCCCGATGGGCCGACGAACACAAAAAAGAAGGCTGGGCATATCTCGGAAACCATCAGGGAATGAACGGCCGGCCAGCCAATTATGTTTTGGAGAGGAACGGTTGCCTACCGTTTTATAAATATTACGACAAATCTTTCACGCGAAGATTGGTAAAAGAAATCACCGCGGCAAATGTAGTATCAATTTCCAGAATCCCGCTCTTGCTGACGTCGTTTGCCGTAGCTCGCGACAATCCTTGGCTGTTGTCTTCTCTTCTGGCAACAATATTTGCTCTCGACGCCGCCGACGGATCTTTAGCGCGAAAAGGTTTTGGCAATTCACCTGCCGGTCCCCATATTGATATTTTGAGCGACCACGTCGTTGAATTTATTACCATTTTTGAATTTGCTTATAACCTAAACTCCGTTCCTCACGAGGTGCCATGGATACTGGCGGCGAGGAACGCCGCAACCGATTTTATGCGTCTTTATAATGCCGTATTTTTAACCGGTGAAAATAACAATGATTCCCATCCCCATGTTTCTTTTGGCACTTTTGACAATGCGGGAAGAGCTTTGTCGGCCGGAGTAAAAACGGTCGAAGCGGTCACTGTGCCAATCATCCCGTCTCTTGGGATATATTTATCAACCGCCCATGTGTTGACCAGTCTTTACAGAGGGCTACCGGTAATAAAAAGTGATCGATCCAAGCAAATATATCGTGATATTTTTAAGCGTTTAAAGAATCGTCTGGGTCAATAGCCGTAACTGCTATTAAGCTGATAAGTAAGATCAGCCGACTCGTTGCTCATTTTCACGACCGCTTCCCAAAGCCTTATGTCGTCGTCTGTGGTAACTCCACTATTAGATAATTTGTCAACCAAATGACGACAAAAGTCTATTTGCCTATTAAATGAGTCGAGAAGAGCATTTAGTTTGGTGTCGTCGACCTGCCCCCTCACTTGTTCCCAAGAAGCTTTCACAGAGTAAAGCTGGTTTAAATAACCTCTTATGTCATCAACGTTTAAAGTATAGTTGTTGTTTGAGTAGCTCGGTTGGCCGCCAAAAGCAGAGTAAGTTGATGTAGGAAAGCCTCTCGATATGTTGCCGTTAGTTATTAGATTATCAACCAGAGCGTGTGTCGAGCTCGAGGTCAAGGCAAAACCCATATTCTCAACGACCCTCGGCGATTGTTCATCGGTCCAATCGGCCCTAGAGGTGTTTATTCCAACGACTCCGCATTCATTGACGAGCGGGCCTCCTGAATTTCCTGGATTAATGGCAGCGTCTGTTTGGATATCCTGGCTTCCATCTTCGTAACGATTGGTTCTGGAATATATACCTTTAGTTACAGTTGAATCTCCTGTAGGGTAATTGGGCCATCCTATCGCATAAAGCTCTTCAGCAATGTTTAATTGATTAGAGTCAAACCACCGACAAGCTTCAACATCTACTGAATCAGGCATTTTTAAGATTGCTAAATCAATTGTTGGATCATAATTCCAAACGGTCAATTCTTTTTCGCCATTGTTTATCCAAGCTGTGACTTTGGAAGCGTTTTCGACAACGTGTTTATTAGTAACCAGAAAGCCCTGTTTTACTACAAATCCTGTCCCATGTCCTCCGTCGTCTCGCAAAATTCGGAACGTGCAGTTCTTTGCATTAATTAAAGTGTTTTCTTTATAGCAAGAGTCTCTCGAGGTTATGAATTCATCACTCGAGGAATTATTATTACTGGGTAATTGATTGTTGCTAAAAGTTATATATATAGATAAAGTCGTGCCTAAAACCCAATAGATAATTAAAAAAACAGCCAGCGATCTAAAGGTTTTTTTCGAAATTAAGATAACAGAAGTCAGTATTGTTAATAATCCATATATAACAACAATTCGCCAAATGTTGATTTGTCCTATATTGGCTTTCTCGGCAGCGCTTAACCCATTAGCTTGCTGTAAGAAAGGAAACATTGCCAGGAAGAATATAGCACTCAAAACTCCCGATAGAAAAAAACTTATTACCAAATGACCCAAAATGTAAGTTTTAGAGTGTTTTTCGTCTTGTTTAAGTTTGACTATTTTGCTCTTATTAGAAGACTTAGATTTATTCTTAAAACTGTTTTTGAAAGACGAGAACAAAGAGGCACAAAGGGCTATAAAAAACAAGACTCCAGCTAAGACTTCTATTCCTATTAACCAGCTAATAATTTGTGAAAATAAAGGAGAATTAGAAAAATTAGCAGAAATCAAAGCAAAAAAGATAATGACGCAAATTAACCACCCCAAGAAAAACTTTCCAGATCTGTTTTCTACGTAAAAACCTTTATGAGAAGCCCTTACCATTGCTGATAAGTATATCAAATGGCCAAATAAGTCTTTCAACTTGACGAGCTGTAGGAACTTGATACACTGAATTTATGGAGCACAAAATTAACCGCTACGTCAAGGGTCATATGATGACAATGATGATTATTACTCTGGCCGGATTTTTAATTTTGTTTCTCGGCGAGTTTGTCCTCTACCGGAAAATCATGTACCTCAACCTGATGGTTTCTGAAGGGTTGATACAGATGAAAGAGGCTACAAAACAGAATTGATCAATTAGTAAAGCTCAAGGATTTATGGGCTCTTCTTTTTTTTGTCCTCCGGGTAAAGTTACCCGATAAAACGCTGATGTTGCCGTCTACCTCTAGTATCGCCAGATCGACCCGGGAAATGTCTTTTACTCCGTGTTCGCGGATCGCGGCGTTGAGCTCTTCACGGGAAATCTGGGCTTTGTCAAGGTGCTTTTGGATTATTTTTCCTTTATAAACCAACATCGATGGGTTCCCTTGGATCGTTTCACTCAATCTTTTAGATTTATAGATTAGGTTCTTTAAAACCCAGTTCACGATAAAAAGAGAGACCGCGGCAATGAGGGCGCCCAGGAGGGAACTATTGTTCCCAACCATGCCTGACTGGACGGCGTTACTGATGAGAAGAATAAAAACCAGGTCGACCACCGACAGCTGGGAAAGCTCCTTTTTACCAAAAGGCGGATCGCCAAAATGATAAACAGGTAGATTATGGTCGAGCGAATCGCGATTTCAATCACGCTTTCCATATTCTTAAATTGTAGTATAAAATACATTATCTTATGGAGGAAAAGCTGTTTTTTAAAAACTCAAAAGGGAACAGGCTCTGCGGGATTTTATCTAATCCTACAGGTGACAAAACAAGACCGATCGTTATTTTATGCCATGGATTCAATTCTGGAAAAGACAGCAACACAAACACGGTTTTAAAAACGAATTTGGACAAAAATAATCTGTCTTCTTTCCGGTTTGACTTCTTTGCCCACGGCGAATCGGAGGGAAGCTTTGAGGACCTGACTGTTTCCGAGGCAGTCGACGATGTTTTACAAGCGGTTAATTTGATAAAACAATTCGGATTCTCAAAAATAGGACTTGAGGGGTCAAGTTTCGGAGGATTGGCAGCCGTAATAGTGGCTTCAAAAACAAACGATTTGTTTATTTTGGCGATAAAATGCCCTGTTTCGAGTTACTTGGAATTCAAGGAATACGCCAATCCGGGGTTAATCGAAGAATGGAAAAAACAAGGTTATGACTATCGAGAAAATAAAAAATTAAAATACTCTTTTTACGAAGACATAAAAGAAAACGTCGCTTACGACATCGCCGGAAAAATATCGGCGCCGACCTTAATCGTTCACGGAGAAAAAGACGAAGAAGTGTCGATTGGGCAAAGTATTAAACTCTCAAAATTGATTCTAAATTGCCAACTAAAAATCATTCCCGGTGCCGGTCATCTGTTTAAAGAGGGAAATTCGCGCCAACTGATGATCAACGCCCTAACCGATTTTATAGTCAAACACTCAAAATGAAAATAGACTTCGTCACCGACAAGGGGATAGGAAAAATGAATGAGGACGCTTATATTATTGCCGACGATTTCTTCGTCGTCATCGACGGAATTACCAACCTCCAGGGCTATCAAGACGAAAAAGGGCAGACCGGTGGATACCTGGCGGCGCAAATAGTCAAAGACGTGTTCACCAAAAACAAAGACAAAGACTTTGATTCAATTGTTGATTTGGCCAATCGGTCATTAAACCGATTTATGGAGGAGAAAAAAATTAACGTCGACAAAAAAGGTGATCGGGTCGGCGCAACGGCCGCGGTTGTAAGAGTAAAAAATGATATCGCCGAATATCTGCAAATCGGCGATTGCTCGATCGTTTTTGTGGCTAAAAGCGGTCAGTTAAAAATAATTACGAACGAGAATAATTGGGATAAACCGACTCTGATTTTATGGAAAAAACTTTCTAAAACTAAAATGATCGAACACTTCTCCAAAAACAAAGAGATTCTTTCTTTAATGATCAAGATTAGGGACTTAGCCAATGTTTCCTACAGCGTTTTGAACGGTGAGAATGAAGTAAAAAAACTTATGGTTAAGGGAAAGATACCGTTTCGCGATATTAAACTTGTGTTTCTTTTTACCGACGGGTACTCCCTCCCTCAGGAAAATCCTGAGGCGGGCGAAGACATTGAAAAATTGACAAAGATGTCTTTAGGCAAAGGAATTGCGGCGGTGACAAACTACATAAGAGATGTGGAAAAAAGCGATCCTTATGGAATTAAATATCCGAGAATAAAATCTCACGACGATTTGACCGCGGTAAAAATAGATTTTTCAGAAAGATAAAATTCTTCAATCGTTTTTAACAAAACATTCCTGTCCTCGATGTTTTTGAAGCCGTGGTCGCCGTTTAACCACCTAACAGAAACTCCTGGAATTTTTGCGTATTGGGAGAGGTATTCGTGGCCGACGATTTCGTCCTCCTTGGGATGAACAATCAGAAGATGAGTGTGTCTTGAGAATTTTTCAACTGAGATGGCCGGATTAAAGAGGCGCAACACCCGCCAAAAGGAAGGACCGATCGTCTGGTTTTTTCCGGTCGAGCGGGGAATAATGCTGATTCCTTCAAAGTCTATTTTGGCGTTGTTTCTCGTCTCGAAGCGGTGGACCAGCTTTTCGATGACGAAGTTGGTATTTGAATTGGGCAAACCCGTGAAGACGGCTTTTTCTATTGCCTCAGGGTTGGCCAGGGCGCTCACAAAACATCCCATCGATTGAGCCAAGAGATATAGTTTGCCCGGGTATTTATTCTTAGTAAAGCCAATGATTGTCTTGAGATCCTCGGCCCATTTTTCAAAGTCTTTTTCCTCGAGCCTGCCTTCGCTTTTGCCGCAGGCGGAGAAATCAAATCTGACTGTCCTGAAGTTTTTCTGGAGCCCGAAAGACAGGTCGTCAAAAAAGCGGTGGCTTTCGTGCTTGTCGGTGCCAAAGCCGTGGACTAAAATCACCGTCGCTATTGATTTCTCGCGTTCCTCGACCAAAGTGTCGAGGCGCTCGCCGTAAGGGTTGATGATCGGCGGACGATATATCATTTTTAAATTATAAGACAAGCTTGAAATTTTCTCACCGCGAAAATTATAGTTGAATTCTTAAGAGCAAAGAGTTACATTAAAAACATGGAAAATAACAAGCATTTTCTTTTTAATTTCGTCATTACCGTTTCGGTTGTCGTTATCGCCTTGTTTGTCATTAAGGTTTTGGATATTTCTTATCCCTTATCTGTCGTCAATTCGAGTCGCTCGAGCGAATTGGCCGTCGTCGGCGAGGGAAAGTTAGAAGTCACCCCCGACACCGCCTATGTCGACGCCGGAATTACCGTCGACAACCGGTCTACCGTCGCCTCGGTCCAGCAAACGATCAATACCGTCAACAACGACATTATCGAGGCCCTGAGGGCGCTGGGAATTGAAAAAGGCGACATCAAAACTTCAAACTATTCCGTCTATCCCAACTATATGTATGAAAATAACGCCAACGCCATAAGTGGTTATAACGGCAACGCAACTATCGAGGTCAAGGTGAGGAATGTCCAGATGGTCTCTTCGGTAATTGAGGAAGTCACTACCGCCGGCGCCAACCAAATCCAAGGAGTCAGGTTTTCCATAGACAAACCCGAAGCCTACCGGGAACAGGTGCGCGACATGGCGATCAAAAACGCCAAGGACCAGGCGGAGAAACTCGCCAAAGACCTGGGGATAACGCTGGGTAAAATCACCAATATCGTTGAAACGACGCCCCAAACCGGAATTGTCTACCCGATGTATGATAGGGCCATGGGCGGGGGCGGAGGAGCGCCGGTGGTCGAGCAGGGAACCCAGACTCTAACCTCAACCGTCACTTTGTATTTTGAGAAGAGGTAAGCTCCAAGCTCACAATCGAATTGGCCGGCATTATTATCGCTCTTTCTCCTGTTAATCGTATTTCCCCCTGAACCGGAGCCAGATTGAGAATGTTTTCCGTTCTTCCGTCGAGATAACTTTTCTTAAAGTTATATGTTCCGGCTTCGAGATTTTTAAAAACCACCGGGACCGCCTCGGTGTTCCGACCTGCCTCGTCGTAGTTGGTCAAAACCAAGGCAACTTTTTCCGGCGTTTTGGCCGCCAGGGCACTCACATAAGTTCCCTCGCCGGCAACGAAGACCATGTTGCCCTCCAGGTTATTAACCATCTGTAAGGCGTAGTAGCGGGGCTTCTTGTTTCCGTCGCGGTCGAGAATGCCCCACGAGGGAGAGGGACCGTCCTTGACCTCAAAAAGAAAGGCGGCCTCGAGGTTGGCGGTGATAAAGTTGCGGATAGAAGCCAGGGTATGGGCGGCGCCGATCGGCGTATCGGCAATCGGGTTTTTTTCCGAATCGTACCCCCACTCGGAAATGACCTTGGGTAAATTCTCGTATTTGTCGAAGTTGGGGGACTCGCCCAGCCATTTATTAAGATTAATGACGTCGCGGGTATAGTCGTCGGTTCGCTTGGAATAGTGGTGCCAGCTGATAAAGTCGAGGCGGAGATTGTTTCTCGTCACGTAATTTAGAAACTGCTGAATCCAGTTTTTGTAAAGCGCCGTCGTCACCGGCCCCCCCATCTTAAAGGGAAAGACGTTTTGAGCTTTGTCAGCCCCCCGGACGGAGTAGAGATATAGATCGCTGTAGCTCTTGCCGCCGGATTGGTAGCGCCACTTGCCGAAAGTCTCGAGGTCCGGTTCGTTCCAGACCTCATAATAGATATCCGTTTTCCAGAAGTCGTAGAGCCCGCCGCAGGGCAAAACGGTGTTTCTGCCGCTATACCTTTCTATGGTTTTTTGAACCAAGAGGCTCCATTCCGGCCAGCTTTTCGGCTTGCCGATTAAAGACCCGTCGTCCGCCATGGTCGGCGGCATATATCCCAAAGAAAAAAACGGCTTGGCGCCGGTGTGGTAGATGTCGCAAACCGTCAGGTCCAATTTGTCGAAGTTGAAAGCCAGGGCGCCGGATGAGTCACGAGAAACGACGTCATAAAAATCATAGATGTGGTCGATCCTGATGAAGCGCGGGTAGAGTTCGGCCACCTGGGGAACAACCGGTTCGAGCATCCGTACCCCGGCCTCCTCGCCCCCTTGGGCGAGGGCCTTCCAGCGGTCCGGGAACGGGCCGGAGGTTTTCAAAACGTCAACGATAATGTTGGCTTTGACCGCCAAGGCGCGGGGGAGGTAGGTGAATAAAATAAAAAATATCGGGGCGGAAACTATAAGAAGAAAAAACAGTAGAATAATCCGTTTGAATTTCATCTTTTTTAAACTAGCAACACAGAAATGGCTATTCCAATCATACCAACAATTCCCCAGATCGACATCTGTTGACCAAAAAGAAATACTCCCGCTAAATAAACGCAAACTACCTCTGACAAAAGCAATAGGCTGGTCGTAAATGATTTCAAGTGTGAAGAACCAAAATAGAGAAGAGAAAAAGGTAAAACCGAGCTAACCGTTCCTAGACCAAGGAGAGTAAGCCAACCGTAGAGAGAAAAACCAGTGTTAAAGACGGGGTTAAAAAGAGGGATATTAAAAAACAGTAATATTATCCCTAAAATAACCAGGAGGGGAAGGGCGAATAAATAACTTCCAATGAGAATTATTAATGGATTCAGCTTCAGTTCTTTTCTTATTTTTGTGCCCCAAACTATTACCCCAGCGTAAGCAAAAGAGTTTAACCAAGCAAATAAATCGCCGGCTCCTATTTGGGTCAGGTTTTTGACCGTCCAAAGCTCCATTAAGACGACTATCGAAATAAAAGATAAAATTACGGCCAGGATATTCTTCTTGGTTGGAACATCTCTAAAAATCAAGTACGACAAAATTATCACCGCCAGGGGGTAGGTATAATTTAGAGCAATCGCCTTGGCGAGCTGGGCACCTAGAAAAATCGAGGCGGCGAATGTGGTGAAACCTAGTACGTAAAAAACTCCGTTAATGAATAAGTATTTTGTGGCTCTTTTGTCAAACTTTATTTCTTTCCTTATCAATACGGACGCCAATAAAAAAGAGGCGATAAGACCTATCACCATGCGCCAAAATACCTGACTGAATGGATCGATTGTGAAATTGGACGCGTATTTGGAGAAAATCGCCAGCGTCGACCAGCTGATGCCAGCCGATAAAACCAACAAATGATATTTAAATTGGGAAAACTTCATTTAAGCTAAATTATATAATATTGAGTTATGCTCGGAAGAATTGAATTATTCAGAAAAACTCTGAAGGAAAAAGATCTCGATGCATTCTTGGTTTCCAATTTCTATAACGTCTTCTATCTCTCCGGATTTAAAACTCTAGTCGATAGTGAGCGGGAGGCCTGGTTTTTGGTCACCCAAAAGTACGTTTATCTATTTACCGATGGCCGGTATAGAGCCCCGGAGGATATTTTGAGGTTAATCTCTCCGGAGAAAAGGTTGATTCAACATTTGCAGGAAATTATCGAAAAAGACGCCATAAAAACCCTGGGGGTCGAAGGAGACGATTTAAAACTATCCGAATTTTTGATTTTTAAAGACAAGTTAAAAGAAACCGAACTAATCTCAACCGAGAGCCTTCTTGTAAGACAAAGGGAGAGAAAAGACTCCGGCGAAATTGAAAAAATCAAAGAGGCTTGTCGGGTAATTGACCGGTGTCTAAAAGAAATAGCGCCGGCAATAAAAGTTGGGGTGGGCGAGAAGGAAATTGCCAATAAAGTCGAGTTTTGGCTGAAAAACAAGGGATACGAGCCGGCGTTCGAAACAATTGTCGCCGTGGACGAAAATTCGGCTGTTCCTCATTATGATGCAAGACGAGGCAACAATGCAAAAATAAAAAATAGTTCAATTATTCTCATCGACGCTGGTGCGAGGGTTAATGACTACAATTCCGACATCACGCGAATGTTTTTTGTCGGGGAAAAGAAAACAGAAATCGTCAACACATATAACACGCTTCTTAAGGTGCAATCAGAGACGGTTAAAAGACTGAAAACGGAAAAATTCTACAAAAACGTCGACTCTTTCTGTCGAAAACAATTAACAGCGGCTGGCTTCCCAACCTACTCCCATTCCACCGGTCATGGGATTGGCCTCGAAGTCCACGAATATCCCAAAATCTCTTCTGTTTCCGAAGACAAAATCTTGCCCAATCAGGTAGTGACAATCGAGCCCGGGATATATTTCCCGGGCAAATGGGGGATGAGAATAGAAGACACGGTTATTGTTTAATTTCTCTCTTCATTTCCATCGTTTTGGCGGCTTCTTTTCTTTTTGGTCGGTCGACCTCGACTTTTTCGCTTTCCGCTTTCAGCCGGTCGGCAATTTCTCTTTCTTTAAGTCCCAGGCCCTTTACTTCCTTGGCGGCCTCGATTTTGGCCTTAAGATAAGTGACTAGTTGTTCTCCGGAGAGGTTGTTGACCAGGAATATCGGGAGAATGAAGCCAACCTCGTCCAGCGCCTGTTCCTGGAGCGTTTTGTCATCCGAAAGCAGCTTGTTGAGGGTGTTGGTGATTAAAACGATGTCCTGGTCGACCCAGGCCATCCTGGTTTTGATGTTTTCGGCGGGCGGTATTTCTCCTTTTTCGTAGTGCTCGATCCACATTTTCTTTACCTGTTCGTATTCGTCAATTGTCACCTGCGGCGAAACCGGGGCGACGTCTTCAATATTCTTTTCTGTCTCGGTCAGGGCCGGTTTCTGGGCGGCGGCTACTTTCTTCACTTCGTCGACGGCCAGGTTTTGCTTGGCGGCGATCTCTTCGGCGACCTTGGTGTTGGCCACCGCGTCTGAAAACTCCTTGATGACGTTGACGACCTTGGCGCGCTCTATTTTTGTCTGGTGGGCGATCTTTTCGGCTATCTGCGGAGCCGGTTCGCCCAAGTTCTGGCTGAGCAAACTCAAGACTTCGCTGACTTTCTCCGGAATTAGGGCTGTCTTTCCGGCGATGGCATTTGTCAAGTCGTGGTTGGCGGCTCCGTAGTTAAACATCAAGGTCGAAATGGCCTCGCTTTTTTCTTTCGGAATTTTTACCTTCACGGAAATAATGTGGGTGACGGCGTTGGCTCGGGGCAGCGTCTTCATAATCAATTGTTTCTGCTCCAAAGCCTGGGGGCGGGGATACATGAAACTATTTAAGACCTGCCGCGCCATCGGGTCGGCGGTGGCCGCCCGGGTCGCCAGTTCGCTACGCAGGTTCATATAGCGGAGCCTGTCGTTGGCGCTTTCGGCTTGGGACGGATTTTTCAAATAGTTGATATTTTTATTAACCATCTTGTTTGTGGTGGTGTTGGTTTCCAGGTTGGCAATTTGAGTCAGGTTACCGGCGTGGAGACTCAAGGATTGGACGATTTCTTCCGTTCTCGCTTTCTTGATTTCCTCCGTCGTTTCGATTTTCCTCGTCATTTGGCTCACCATTTCCCGCGCGGCGCCAAACGACGTTGATTGCGAAGGCATGACCGGGCTCGGCGCGGGTTGTCCGCCGCGTAAATTATTTAAATTGGCTAACATCATGTTTTTTATGGCGTTTATTCCGTCGCAACAAAAATCGGCGAAGGTGCGCAGCAAAAACCAAGGGAAGATCGTTACAGTCCAAAGCATAATTAGGCTGATGATGTATTGGACAAAGGTGTCTACGTAGTTGCCGTTATTGGTCGGCGAACCTATTTGTTGGCCCGGTCCACCATAGAGAATGGTTATGGCCGTCGGGTAAACATATCCTGCCGCGGTGTTGACGCGCGAAAAATCAAAAAGGAAAGGAATCCCCGCCTTCCAAATCGTCGCCATCGACCCCAAAAACAGCGCCAAGAGGGGGCCGTAAAACACCCACTGAAAAAATACCCTGACCCAGGTCCAACCGACGTTCTTGAGCGAATTGAAAAACATGAGGATCGCCAAAAAGGGAGAGGCAAAAAGCAAAAACCAAAGAATAATTTTACGTACTAAAAGAGCTCCACCCATCAGGTAATAACTGAAGCTTGTTGCTTTGAGAATCCACAGCTCGGTTCTAGCCGCCTCTTGAACACGAAGGTTTAAATCGCGACAACCTATAACGTCGATATAATTTTTTTCCTGACTGACCCCGCCGGAGAAATAAATATTAAAAAGTTCATTTCCGCCGAGATTTTCGATAAAAAACTTCATAACAATTTCCGAAAGCTGGATAACGAGGACTACGATCGTGGCGGAAAAAGAGATATAGAAGAGGCCCATGAGGATTTTCGTAATTGAGGGCCAAATTTTAACGTCGGTCGCAAAACTGGTCCGTTGACCGACAATGATTGCCAGGCCAAAAAGGGCGGCCGATAAGATCGTGAAAAAAAAGGCCATGTTTCTTGTCGTGCCCCAGATTTGAAACAATACCGGATGGTTGTCGATTGCGCTGTGGCTCATTATCCACGAAATGAATTGGCGAGCCCTTTCGCTAGCCTGTCCCTGGGCAATTACATCTTCGTCTTCAACCCATAAATGATTTTTTGTCGGATTCTTTTTAAACTCTTCATAGGTATGGACACATTTTTCGCTTCCACCCAGTTGTTCATATATAGTGCCTAGTCCTCCTGGGCAACCTGCTCCTGAACCAGTGTCTTGACATAGGGGCGGCGTTATTGCTGCCGGATTACTGTTCGTTCCCTGGGCATAGGCGGGGAAGCTCCCAATAAAAAAACCGGCCAATAAAAAGAGAGTCAGCGCCAAGAGAGTCTTTCTCATAACTTTTTAAAAATCACAAAACCGGCAAGGGACAGACCAAAGAAAAATATTCCCAATAGAGCGCCTTTGGCGGTTTTGTCAAAAAAGCCCGAGGTCGGAAGCGAGGTAGGGATCGGAGCCGACGTTGCGCCGGGTGCGGTGGTTGGCGTTGGCGTCGCGGTCGCCGGGTTGAAAAGGGTACAAAGTTGGGTGGACCCCGCGGCGTCGGCAATTAAATTAAAGGTGACCACGGCAAAAGTGCCCGATCCGGAAAATCCACCCGTCTCGGTTCCGGTAAGAATCAATCTCCCGTTTCCCTGGTTGTCGGTCGAAATGGTCGTAAAAGTATTTCCGGCGACAGCCGAAACAAATTCCAGGTACTGCGTCTCGTGGGTCATTCCAATCGACGTCGAAGTCAAAGACGTCCCCTCGGTATCGACATTGATGGTAAATTGGACCTCTTCTCCCCGTACCAGGGCTTCGGTCGGAGCAATTAAATCAAATGTTAGGGCCTGGGCGGGGCGGGGGACAAAAACCAGAAAAGTAAGAAATAAAATTGCTAAGGTTAAAAGTTTCTTCATGTTAAATTAATAATACTTGATAGAATTATTGTTGGCAATATACAATATACGAAAATGAAAGAACCAAAATACCTGGAGGAAGCCTTTGACAAAGTGAACAAAGAACTCCTTAAGCTCTTCATCAAAAAACATAAGGACTACGGAAAATCGAACATTTTGGACACGGGTGAAATGGGGATTCTATACCGAATCAATGACAAAATCAGTCGGCTGAAACACCTTCTCGCTAACGGAAAGAGTCCTCAAAACGAAACGATCGACGACAACTGGTTGGATATTGCTGTCTACGGAGTGATCGCAGTGCTCTACCGTCGAGGATGGTTCAAAAAATTGAGTCTTTCCCCCAAAGCCAAAAAATAATTATCTTTTTTCTACGTTATAAAGCGGGCCGACGATCTGAATGTTGGCCGGCGCCCTAAGGTTAAACCAGTTTTTAAACTCGTCTCCGCTAAAAGACTCCGACCTGCCGTCGCCCGAAAGGCTAATTGAAGTAGATTTGCCGGAATTAAAGTCGGCCGAGACCGAAACGTCATAGACATTATTAAATGGAGTAATACTCCTGCTTCTTAGTTCCTGCTTAACTCTTTCCTCGTTCCAGACTTCACCCCCGTAGGGGTGGGGTTTGTCAGTTTGATAAAGATGGTCTCCGGTACTGGAATCGGC
>CAYJKR010000003.1:49633-60794 GCA_964371165.1 uncultured Gammaproteobacteria bacterium | reverse complement strand
TCGCCGATTTTATAGGAGCGGCCGGTATAAAAGAGAATTCTTTCCGTGGTCGTGGTTTTGCCCGAGTCGATGTGGGCGATGATTCCGACATTGCGGATTTTATCCAACGGAACATTACGATTTTTAGTAATAACTGATTGCTGTGCCATAGGGATTTACCACTTCAAGTGGGAGAACGCTTTATTGGTTTCGGCCAATTTTTCGGTTTGGGCTTTTTTGGTGACGGCGGCGCCGAGGTTTTTGGCGGCATCGGTTATTTCCGCCAAGAGCTTATCGGAAAAAGAATGATATTCTTTATTACTCCTAGATCTTGCCGCGTCGATGATCCAATTTAGGGCGAGATACAGTTTTCGACTGCGCCTCACCTCAATTGGAACGAGATACGAGGCTCCGCCTAAGCGTCTCGGCTTAACTTCGTGCAAGGGGGAGACGTTGTCGATGGCTTGGTGAAAAACCTTGATCGGGTCTTGACCTTGACTCTTCAATTTTTCAAAGACGTCGTAGACGAGGCGTTCGGCGACGCTCTTTTTGCCGGTATACATGACATAGTTGATGAACTTGGCTACTTCCAAGCTTTGATAAACTTTATCCGGCCTGATTGGTAGTCTTTTATAAGCGTGTCTTGGCATAAGATTAAGCGGATTTCACTTTTGGCAATTTGGCGCCGTATTTTGAACGAGAAGTCGTTCGCTGTTCAACGCCCCCGGTATCGAACTTGCCGCGGACAATGTGATACTTGACTCCCGGAAGGTCTTTGACCCGGCCGCCCCGAACCAGAACGATCGAGTGCTCGGCCAAATTGTGTCCGACGCCCTGGATGTAGGCGGTCACTTCCATTTTATTGGAGAGGCGGACTCTGGCGACTTTTCTCAAGGCCGAATTTGGTTTTTTCGGCGTCATGGTACGAACCACGGTACAAACACCTCGCTTGAGAGGATTGTTGACTTTAAGGTAGCGTCGCTTGAGAGAATTAAAATTCTGCTTTAAGGCGATCGACTTAGACTTTTTTGTCCTTGTTTTCCTTCCCTTTTTGATCAGTTGGTTGATTGTTGGCATAGACGCTTTCAAACTTACCGTAATATTTTTCAATTAATTCACCGGTGACGGGAATTAATCTGCCAATTATAACATTTTCTTTTAGGCCCAACAAGTAATCTACCTGGCCCTTGATGGCGGCCGAGGAGAGGACGTTGGTGGTTTGTTCAAAGGAGGCGGCCGACAACCACGAATCGGTATATATGGAAGCGCGCGTTATTCCCAGAATAGAAATTTTCCCGGTCGCCGGCTTTTGTCCCTTGGCCAATGCCCGTTTGTTTTCTTCCTCGAATCTGATTTTTGAAACTACTTCGTCTTTGATAAAGGCGGTGTCGCCTTCGTCCTCGATGATGACTTTGTCGCTCATCTTGCGGATTATGACCTCGAAGTGTTTGTCGTGGATGGCGATGCCTTGGGACTCGTAGACTTTTTGGATTTCATCCAGCAGATATATCTGGGCGCTCCTCAAACCTCTAATTGACAAAACGTCGTTCAGGTCGAGGTAGCCTTCCGAAAGAGGTGTGCCGGAAGCGACCAGGTCGCCGTCCTTGATTTTCAATTTTTGCGACATCGGAATGATGAATTCCTGCTCTTTGATGTTGGAATCCTTGTCAGATGAGGCGATCTTGACCGAGTAAACTTCTTTGTCGGTGTCTTCCTGGACGGTGGCCTTGCCCGATATCTCGGCAATAGGAGATACTATTTTTGGCGTTCTAGTCTCAAAAAGTTCCTCGACCCGGGGCAGGCCCTGGGTAACGTCGGAAATGACGATACCCCCGAAGTGCCTCACCCGCATCGTCAACTGGGTGCCCGGTTCTCCAACCGATTGGGCGGCGATCACCCCGACCGGGACGCCAATGTCAACAGCCTTATTGGTCGAAAGGTCAACGCCGTAGCACTTCTGGCAGACCCCGTAAGGGGAGTGGCAGAACAAAGGCGACCTGACGACGACCTTTTCAATATTATTTTTTGTCAACAAGTCAACTTTTTCCGTATCTATTAGGGTGTTTTTTTCAATGAGCGTTTTACCGTCGTGGACGACCGCCCCGGCGGCGTATCTATTCTTGACTCTCTCTTTCAGTTTGTCTCCCCGCACCATGTCGGTCGAAATGATCAAACCCTCATCCGTTTTACAATCTTCTTCGCGGACTATCATGTCGTGGGCCACGTCAACCAGGCGTCTTGTCAGGTATCCGGCGTCGGCGGTTTTCAAGGCCGAGTCGGTCAAACCTTTTCTGGCACCGCGTGCGGAAATGACGTATTCAAAAATCGACAAACCTTGTCTGTAGTTCGATTTGGTCGGAACCTCGATGATCTTACCCAGTGGGTCGACGACCAATCCCTTCATCGCGGACAATTGTTTCAACTGCTCGCGGGAGGCCCTGGCTCCACCGGACTTGATGATGATTTTAACCGGATTTTCCTCGTCGAGCTTGTCCCAAGTTTTGTTGGCGAGAGTTTCAGTCGTATCGATCCATAGCTTGTTGGAATAGCGTTTCTTTTCCTCAACGGTGAGGAGACCTTGCTCGAAGTTGCGCCTGACTTTTTCGATTTCCTGCTCGGTTTCACTGATGATTTTGTCCTTTTCCGGAATTATTTCGCAGTCAAAAATAGAAACCGACAAGCCGCCGGAAATGGTGGCCGCCCAAAAACCGATTTCTTTGATGCGGTCGATCAGTTCACCAACTATCTTGGTATCAAATAACTTCATCGCCTTCAAAACGAGGTTTTTGATGTCTGACGCCTTGACGGCCTCATTGATAAATTTCAATTCCTTGGGCAGGGTATCGTTGAAAATGATTCGGCCTATGGTGGTTTTTATAGTGCGACCGTCGACCTTGACCAAAATAGGCTCTCTCAAAGTCACCCTGCCGATTGCGAAGAAATTGAGGGCTTCCCCGGAGTTGGCATAGGCTTTGAGTTCTTCGTCTTTCAAGGCCGATAGATGAGCATTCATCGTCGTCAAGTAGTAACAACCCAGGGCCATCTCTTTATTCGGCAGCACGATCGGCGAGCCGTCGGCCGGCTTCAAAAGATTGTGGTAGGGGAGCATTCTTTGCTTGACTTCATCGATGGCATTTTTTGAAAGCGGCAAGAAAACACCCATGGCGTCTCCGTCAAAGTCGGCGTTGTAGCCGGCGCAGACAGTCGGGTGGAGTTTAATGGCGTAGCTGTCTGTCAAAACCGGATAGAAACCAAGGACCGACAGTTTGTGCAGAGTCGGCGCCCGGTTTAATAGGACGGGGTGGTCCTTCGTGATCTCCTCCAAAATATCGTAAACTACCGGTTCCTTTTTTTCTAAGAAATTTTTGGCCGATTTTATATTCGGCGCGAGTCCTCGAATTATGATCTCGTGAAGGAGGAACGGCTTGAACAGTTCGAGCGCCATTTCTTTTGGCAACCCGACCTGGTCCAACTTCAGCTCGGGCCCGACGATAATCGTCGAGCGTCCTGAATAGTCGACCCTTTTTCCGAGTAAATTCTGTCTAAACCTTCCCTGCTTGCCGCGCAAGATATCGGAGAGTGATTTTTGAACCTTGGCGGTAACCGCGCCGCCGCGACCTCTGCCCCTTGACTTCTGGAGGTCGATTAATGAGTCGACGGCTTCCTGGAGCATTCTCTTTTCGTTTCTTAAAATGATTTCCGGCGCGCCCAAATCGATGAGCTGTTTTAATCGGTTGTTGCGGTTTATCACCCGTCGGTAAAAGTCATTCAAGTCCGAGGTGGCAAACTTTCCACCCGGCAGCTGGACGACCGGTCGAAGGTCGGGAGGAATAACGGGAAGGACGGTCAAAATCATCCATTTAGGATCGATTTTGGCCTTGATAAAGGCCTCGATCGCCCTGACCTTTTTCAATAATTTATTTCGCCTTTCGCCCCGAGCTTCGGCCAAATCCTTGAGGCTGGCCGTATATACTTTTTGGATGTCAAATTCGGCGAGAATGTCGTATAAAGCTTCGCTCCCCATGCCCACAATTAGGAAATCCTCGACCCCTTTTTCCTTAAAATATAGGTAGTCGTCTTCCTCGATGACGTCAAAAGCGTCTATTGATTTGGCGATCTTTGTCAATCGGTCAAAGAAGGCGGTTTTTTTTGACTTTTTTTCGACAAACTGATTGGACGACAACTTTAATTGCTCCCTTTCTCTGAAATCGGTTTCCTGGCGGGTGAGCTCGAGTTGTTCCTGGTTGGTGATTTTCTTCTTGGCGTCTTCCATCTGCTTGGCAAAGTCGGCCTTGATCTTTTCTTCGACGCGAACTCTTTCTTCCTCAATCACCTTCACCTCCCCCAAGCCTATGGTTTCAATAACTTTCAAGGCTTTTTTCTGTTTTTCGCGGTCCACCTCGGTGACGAGGTAGAGGGCATAGTAAATAATTCTTTCCAGCTGTTGGGGTGGGATGTCCAGCACGATGCTCAAGATAGAAGATGAACCTTTAAAGTACCAGATGTGAGCAATCGGCGAAGCGAGCTTGATGTGGCCCATCCTCTCGCGCCTGACGGCAGACGTGGTGATCTCGACTCCGCAGCGGTCGCAGACGATTCCTTTGTAACGCATCCTTTTGTATTTGCCGCAGTAACATTCGTAGTCTTTTGTGGGCCCGAAGATTCTTTCGTCAAATAGTCCATCTTTTTCCGCCCTAAACGTTCGGTAGTTGATGGTTTCCGGTTTGGTGACTTCGCCGTGGGACCATTCCTTGACCCGTTCGGGAGAGGCGAGGGTGATCCTTAGCCCGGAAAAATCGACTAAATTGAGGTCGTCCATTATTTAATGTAATCAATTGATAATCCAAGGGCGTTTAATTCTTTAACCAGGACGTGGAACGATTCGGGCACCGAGGACTGGGGAATATCGATTCCTTTGATAATCGACTCGAATGCCTTGGTTCGACCGCGAACGTCGTCTGATTTGATCGTCAGCATCTCCTGCAAAGTGTAGGGAACGCGGTGCGACTCGAGGGCCCAAACTTCCATCTCTCCAAACCTTTGTCCTCCGAGTTGTGATTTTCCTCCCAAGGGTTGTTGTGTTACCAGCGAATAAGGTCCGACCGATCTCGCGTGGAATTTGTCCTCGACCATGTGAATGAGCTTCATGATGTAGGTCGTTCCAACCAGAACCTTTCTTTCGTAGGGCAGGCCGGTTTGGCCGTCAAAGAGCTCGACTTTGTTGTCGACGGGCAAGCCGATTTTTTTCAGGCCCTCGCTGATAAAGGCTTCCTGTAGCTTTTCAAAAACCGGAGCGGAAATGCTCGTATTGTTCTTTGCCGCAATCGTTCCTATCAGGTTTTCGAAAAGCTGTCCCAAATTCATACGGGAAAGAATAGAGAGAGGGGAAAGTATGACGTCTACCGGCGTCCCGTCCTCCAAGTACGGCATGTCCCATGCCGGAAGGATCTTGGAGATGACGCCCTTGTTGCCGTGTCGTCCGGCGAGCTTGTCCCCGACGGAAATCTTTCTCAACTGGGCCGTATTGACGATAATCCTTTTTAGGATCGAGGGCTCGAGTTCGTTCGGGTCGCGCTTGCCGTCGATAATTTCGATATTGACAACGTAGCCCTGTTTTCCGTAGGGAACGCGAAGCGACGTGTCTTTGATGTCTTTGGCTTTTTCTCCGAAAATGGCGCGGAGCAGTCTTTCTTCGGCGGTCAGTTCTTTTTCTCCTTTTGGAGCCACTTTACCGACCAAAATGTCTCCGCCCTTGACTTCGGTTCCGACCAACACCAACCCGTCCTTGTCCAGGTTCTGGAGGACCTCTTCGCGGACATTGGGAATGTCCCGCGTCAACTCTTCAGGACCGAGTTTGGTATCGACCAAGTCGGCGACGAACTCTTCCATGGTGACCGACGTCAAAACGTCTTCTTTGACCAGGCGGTCGGAAATCACAAAGCCGTCCTCATATCCAAGTCCGTTCAAGGAGGTGTAGGCGACGACAAGATTTTTACCTAGGGCGAGGCGGCCGTCGTCTGTTGCCGGGCCGTCGATGATGATCTCTCCCTTTCTCACTCTTTGTTTTTTTTCTACTTTCGGTTTTTGATCAAAGGCGACGTCTTTGTTGGTGCGGACAAATCGCTCCAAGGGGTAGGTATAGGTTTTGCCGCTTTTTCCCTTGAGAATAATTTTTTGTCCGTCGACGTATTTGACGACGGAATCTTCGGGCGCTCTTAACGTTCGGCCCAAAGCCAAGCTGATTTTTTCTTCCATTCCGGTTCCGACAATAGGCGCCGAGGGATTGATCAAAGGAACGGCCTGGCATTGCATGTGGGTTCCCATCAGAGCCCTCGAGGCGTCGTCGTTTTGAAGGAAGGGAATAAGAGACGCCGACGCTCCAACTACCTGGCGGGCAGAAATATCAATAAAGTCCAGGCGTTCGGTTTCGACCTCGGCGATGTCTCCCATGTGGCGGGCGACGACGGTGTCGTGACCGATGTAACCTGCCTTGTCGATGTGAATGTCGCTCGAGGAAATATAGTATTTCTCTTCGTCGTCGGCCTGGAGGTAGGTCGTATCCGACCCGATTTTGACCTTGGTTTTACCCCCGACCTTGACTTTCTCGAGGCGGCGATAGGGAGTTTCCAAGAATCCGTATTCGTTGACCCTGGAATAGAGAGCCATGTAGGTAACGACGCCGATATTGGGTCCTTCGGGGCTTCTTATGGGGCAAATTCTTCCGTACTGGGACGCAGAAATGTCCCGAATAGAGAAGGAGGCCCTTTCTTTTTCGATTCCGCCGGGACCGCCGACCGTAATCCTTCTCAAGTTGTCGAGTTCGGACAAAGGATTGGTCTGGTCGACAATCGTCGATAGTTGGCTGGTTCGGTAAAAAGAGTTGATGGCAACGATAATCGGCTTGGAGTTGACTACCTGCGAAGGCGTCACCGTGACTTCTCCGGTAACCAAGCTCATTCTTTCCTTGATCTCTCGGGAAACGCGCACCATTCCCACCCTGATTCCGTACATGCTAATGAGTTCCCCGACGGTGCGGAGCCTCCGGTTACCCAAATGGTCGATGTTGTCGAAGTTGCCTTTTTGCTGGGTGAGGCCAACTAAGTATTTAATCGTTTCGACCAGGTCAATTTTCGTCAAAAGGTGATTTTCCTTTTTCATTTCGTCCAAATCAATTCCGAGTTTTTTGTTGATTTTGTATCTACCGACGCGGGCCAACGAGTAACGGCGCGGATTAAAGAAGAGATTGTTGATGGTTTCGTAGGCGTTGTCCAGGATCAAAGGTTCGCCCGGTCTGACCTTGCGGTAGATCTCGAGGGTGGCCTCGTCCTTGGTCTTGGTTTGGTCTTTTTTCAAGGTGGGCAAAATATATTTTTCGACCAAGCCTTGATCTACGCCCTGGAAGTTAGTTAGGATCTCGGTGTCGTTTTCTCCTTCAAAAGCTCTGATAAAGGCGGTCGCCAAGAACTTTCTTTTTTTGTTGACCTTGACTTCAACCAAATTATTTTTGTTGATGGTGATGTCAATCCAGGCGCCGATATACGGGCGAAGTTCGGCGTTATAGAGAGTCAGGCCGGTGGTTTTGTCGATTTCGGCGGTGAAATAGACGCCGGGGGAGCGAACGATCTGATTGATGATAGCGCGCTCTATTCCGTTGACGATAAAAGTTCCCCGGTCGGTCATCTTGGGAAGGTTGAAGAAATAGACGTCCTGGGATTTTTCCGCCCCGGTCCTTTTGTTCAATAAGCGAAGCTTTAAATAGACCGGAGTATCATAGGTAAGCTTTTTTTGAAGACAAAGGGCTAGGTCATAACGGGGTTCCCCAAAATAGATGTCTTCAAAATTCAAGGTAAATTTTTTACCGGTATAGTCGTCGATCGGGAAGAATTCCTTGAGAATTTCCTTGAGGTCTACTTTTAGCAACCGGTTCCAAGACTGTTTTTGTACTTCTATCAGGTCGAACTCGGCTAGTGCGGGATCACCCTTGCCTAGGACGAGATTTTTTTGGGGTTTTGTCTTGTGATTTTTGTCTTTCGTAGTCATCGGTTGTGATAATAGAAAAAAGCCCCCGGATATCAAAGGGTTATGAAAAAAACTATTATATCATACACCGGGAATATTTTAAAGTCAAACGTATTTACGCTCAGTTTTCTTTGATGAAGAACCGCTTGTTTTTATGGGACGAGGAAGGAGCGAGGAGCCTGATCTTTCCAATAATCGAGTGGAGGGTAGAGGGCTTTTTTTGGTATTTTTTCTCTTTGGCTTTTTCGTCCTTGGCCTCCTTTTTGTCGAAGCTTACAACGTGGCCGTTTTTTTTGATGGCCGCCCGGAGTTCCCTCAGGACGAATATGAGCTGAAGGCCGGTGACAACGACCAAAATAGTGGTGACCGTAATGGCGACGATCAAAAGCAATTGGGGTGCGTCCATATCACAGTTTGCCGGCCTGAACTTTTTCGGCAACCAAATTGTTGGCCCGCAAAAGTTCGTCGTGTGAAGTGCCCGCGTCGATCCACCAGTCGAGAAGGTCACACTCGAGTGACCCTTCCTTCAAGTAAACGTTATTCAAGTCGGTCACCTCGAGTTCTCCCCGGGAAGACGGCTTCAACTTGGAGACCAAGTCAAACACCCGGTTGTCGTAGAAGTAAACTCCGGTTTGGGCGATATTTGACTTCGGCTTCTCCGGTTTTTCTTCAATCGAAAGAACTTTCCCGGCGTCGTCTATTTCTATGACGCCGTAGTGTTTCGATTCCATTCCAGGCATTCTGATTCCAAAGACAAACGCGCCCTTGTCTTTTTTTGTAAACTTTTCAACGGTAGACCTAAGGTTGTAGCCGAAGATGTTATCGCCCAAAACCACGGCAATTTTTTTCCCGTCGGCGAATTCGCGGGCCAGGCCTATGGCGTTGGCGATGCCGCCTTTAGGATTATCCTGGACCGAGTAGTAGAATTTTGCTCCAAAATCGGCTCCTCCCTTAAGAAGATTGGCAAACTGACCGGCGTGGTCGGGGGAAGTAGAAACCAGAATTTCCTTGACGCCGGCCTTGACCAGGGACTCGATGGGATAGTAAATCATCGGCTTGTTGTAGACGGGGAGAAGGTGTTTGTTGGTGACCCAAGTCAAAGGTCTCAAGCGGGTAGCGAGGCCTCCGGCGAGAATGACTCCTTTCATAGATTAATTTGGGAAAATTATAATTTTCATTAAAAATACCAAAGTAAAGGCGATGAGGATATATTCTATCACAATTTTCAAATGGAGCGAATCCTCAATGACGTGGTGGTAGACTCCCCAGAGGATATAGAAGACGGCAAAGGCGGTGAGGAAAATGAACTCCAGAAACCTCTCTCCCTTGAAAATATTTAAGGCGACGAGAAAGAAAATGCCCGCGGTTATGAGGAGAAGATAGTCGAACAGGTGTTTTTTGACTTCGGTCATATTAGATAATTGCGCCCCGGCTGAAAATCAATAACCCCAAAAACATAAAGAAAACGAAAAGGAAATGGGCGACGTTTTTCCCTCCGACCCTAATTATATTGAATTTATTGGCGAAGTAAAAATCGAGGGCAAGGGCGGCCAAGAGGAAGCCCAAAAAGATGATATTGACGTTGAAAGAAAGGGCGGGCAGGCTGATCTTTTTGCTAGCCGACTTCTCGGCCAAGACCGCCTGCTCTTGTCCAATCGTCGGCGCAGGAAGCTGGGCAACGACTTCGGCAGGTGCCTTGGCGGCGGCCAGTCCGGGGGAAGGCGTGCCGAACATCTGGACGACGAGGGTGGTTTCTTCGCCGTTTATTATCCCGTTGACGACGGCAAACCCGACTTCCTTGTACTCCTTTTTCAAGATGTTTTCCCGGTGGCTTTGCGACTTCATCCAGGCGTCGACGACGCCCTGGCTAAATAGAAAATTTTTGGCAAGATTTTCTCCGGCGAACTCATAGCTGTATCCGGAGGCGACCAAAAAGTCCCAAGGAGTTTTGCCGGTCGGCGAATAATGGGCCCAGTAGTTGTGAGTAAACATGTCGTTGGCTTTCTCCTCGGCGGCCTTGGCCAGTGTGTCGTTGTAGGCAAGATCGGAGAGGTTGTTCCTCTCTCTTTCCGTATTTGTCAATTGGTATAGTTTGGAAATGCTGATGTGGGTGGCAAAACCAAGGACGTTGTTTAGCCCCAGTTGCTTAAAGCTGAAGGTCAGAACCAAGGCCAAAATCAGGTAAAATCCCAAAAAATCCGGGTGAAGGGAACGGGCTTTAAAGTTATTCTCCTCCTCCGGGATGAAAAAGTGATAAAAGAATTTTTTTACGCGCTCCATACTTAAATTTCATTTTAAATAAAATCGCGGACATAGTCAAAAGTGAATAGGAAAGGGATAAAAAAGAAAGTAGCCTTGTAGGATAGAAGATAGGCAAGGTTTTTTCGTCGGCTACTCCCAATACCTCAACCGAACTCCCCGAGCCACCTTCAGCTTTGACTTGATAGTTTATCGGCTTTACTGTTGTCGAACTCGGTTTTGTAGGAAGAGGAAATTTTGTTGGAATAGCTGTGAGGGTGGGTTTTGATTCGACCAAAACCAAAGGCGTCAAGCAGGAGTTGTTGACGGCCTCATAAGACGGCTCCTCGAGACAAAAGTCGTCATCGCCAACGGCGCGCCCATACGTTTGGGCGGCCACGGACATGTAATATTCAAAATCGTCTTTTAAGATTTTGTTAAAATCCAAAAGCCTGACGCTGTCTTCGTCGTTATTGAAGACAGACGAGCCAAGATTGTAAGCCTTGTAACTTTTAGCGGGAATGTCCAAAGAAAATTTTTTTGGAGAGGAACCGCCATTTTCCAAATCATCCAGGTACCAATTGGTTAGACTGATAGAAAAATCATTGTCGTTATAAAACTCAACCCATTCCGGTTCACCGGGGGCGGGATTGACCATCACCTCGCTCAATAATATATTGTCATAGGAGGCCGGTGTGGGAAGCGGGGTCGGGTTTACAGTTGGAGTAAGAGTCGGCAGTGGTGCGAGGGTTGGGGTCGGAGTCAAGGAAAAGCAGGCGGCCAGATTAGAAGAATTTTCAGTGACGGCATCGGTGGTTAGCCAATAATTTCCTCCGTCGGGACAACGGGCAAACGACTGGGAAGAGTAAAATGTCCCGCTATAGGTAGCGACGTTAATTATTTCATTAAGGGCATTCTTTAAAAA
>CAYJKR010000003.1:0-49533 GCA_964371165.1 uncultured Gammaproteobacteria bacterium | reverse complement strand
TTTTTGTCAATGGACTATATGCTACAAACAAAATATTTAGGGCCTACTGAGTGTATGTATGGAGATAAAGAGTGTTAATATTCGAATCTTTATGCACAACTTTTGTATAAAGCAAAACACCCGTAGAACAATACTTAGTTACAGCTATAGAGTAAGCTCCTCTATATAAAGTTCCGTCAGCAACTGCATAGACGTTATATGAGGAGCCAAAAATGTCTAGCCCGTTGTGGAAAGGATACCAGCCATAAGTTTGGACAAAACTTGTAACGCCATAGCCTTGATTAAATTGGATTGTCGGTGACAGCGGCCAATCCCAGTCGCCCGAAGGCGTCCACGGGTCGGATGTATAGCTAGCATAATCGACATTCTTGAGTTTGTTAAAAGGGTTGATCACAGAGTCTCCTTCTTTGACGGTAAAGTGAAGGTGGGACCCGGTAGAGTTACACGATTCACCTGATATCATCGAGGCGATAACGTCGCCTTTTTTTACTTCGCGGACTTGGGTTTCGGTGCCGGCTCCGGCGACGATTCCCTGGATCGCCGCGTATTCGGCTTGAGCTCTGGCCAGCAAATCTTGATAGACCCTTTCGCTATTTTGAGTTTCCGCCAATATTCTTTGTTTGGCGACTTTTTGGTTATCTAGGTCTGCTTTTTGGTTATCGAGCTGGGCGACTAAATTATCCAGCTCCTGTTTTTTTTCTTCGCGCAGGGTTTTTTGTTCTTCGAAGTTGGACTTGGTTTCCTGGACTTGGATTAGGAGCCTTTGGTTATTATCTCTTGTCGTTTTGACGTATTTTATCTTGACCAAAAGGTCGTCGGCATTCTCGCTGTCAAAAAGAAGGCTAAAAAGGGAAACTTCCCTTTGCTTGTATCCTTGGACGATTTTATTTAATAATAGTTTTGAGACATAATCGAGTGACTGATCCAGTCCCTCGATTCGGGTTCCAAGGATGCCTATCTCTTTGGTTGTTGAGGAAATTTCTTGTTCCGTTTGTTGAATCCTTAAATTGGTCAGGTAGATCTGCGTATCCATGTATTGGATCTGAGAAGATAAAGTATTCCTCTCTTGACTCAATTCGGAGAGTCTAGTTTGATATTCGTTAATCTTTTTTTGTAGATCGCTGGCTTGTTGGTTTTTATCTTGGGCAACAACCACTACAGTAGTCGATATTAATAAAACAAAGAAGAATAGTAATAGGGTTTTGATGAACTTCATGCCATTATTATTATACTTTCAAGTATTTGTTAGTAGCAAGGTAGGAGGAGATGATGGCAATTCCGCTGCCAAAAAGAAGTGAGAGCAAATAGGTCGCGGCGAAAAATATCGGGTTTAGCGGCCAGACGGTAAAGTCAAAGAAAATCATATTCACTGAAAGCTTGGGTATACCGCGAAGATAAGAGGCGAGGAATGGATTGGCCCAAAGAATGAAACCCATGATAATCAAAAATGAAACCGTCGAGGCGGCCGCCCCCATGAGGAGGCCCTCGATAATGTATGGCCTCCTGATGTATGAGTTGGTGGCGCCGATTAAGCGCTGGAGCTCTATTTCGTCTTTTTTCAGGGCGATCTTAAATAGCGTTGTTGTTGTCAGGACGACGACCGACATGCCAAAAAGATAGAGAAAGAAAATCAGGCTCCCTTGTCGTACTATGCCGGTCAAGGTGAGGAGGCGGTCGAGGATGTCTTTTTGGAACTGGACTTCGTCAATCCCTCCCTGGCGTCCCAAGTAATCGGCAATTTCGGGGAGGAAGGTCGGCTTGGTGGCGTATATCTCGAGGGAGGGCGGGAGAATGTCCGACGTCACCATTTCCAAGAGGAGGGGATTGTCTTTGTTCATTTCCCGATATATCTTGAAGGCTTCGCCTTGGGAAATGTATCTTATCGAGAGAACCTTGCCCGATTTATTCAACTCGTCCCTGACTTTGAAAATGTCTCCCTCGGGAGTTGACGTTTGAAAATAGGCGGTTACCTGGGGCCTGGTTTCCAAATACGACAGCGTGCCGTGGAGGAAGCTGACCGAGATGAAAAGGATGATAGACAAAAATAGGGTGAAGAACAAGACCAAGAAAGCGCTCAGCGTCTGGTACGGCGCCCTTCTGAGGGAGGCAATGATATCTTTCATAGTTCGTATCCTCCTTTGCGCAAGTCTTTAACTAGTTTTCCGTCTTTCAAAACCAAGACCCTTTTTTTAAAACTGTTGACGATGTCGGTGTTGTGGGTGGCGAAGATAATAGTTTTTTCACCCTCCAATTTTTTGAATATCCTCATGATGTCCCAGGAAGTCTTCGGGTCCAAGTTTCCGGTCGGTTCGTCGGCGAGAATGATTTTCCTCTGCCCGATAACTGCCCTGGCGATGGCGACCCGCTGCAACTCTCCGGCGGACAACTGGACCGGAAAGACCTTTTCTTTCTCCTCCAGTCCGACCATTTTCAAGACGTCTTTGACCTTCGTTTTTATTTCCCCTATACTTGCGCCGACCACCTTGAGTGGCAAGGCGACGTTTTCGAAAATATTTTTGTCGGGGAGGATTTTAAAATCCTGGAATACTATTCCGACATTTCTTCTCAAGTCGACCGTTTTGTTGAAGTCTTTGGCGCTCAGGTCAAAGTCGTCGACCAGTACCGACCCCGAGGTCGGAGACATTTCTTTCAGAATCAGTTTTAATATGGAAGTTTTTCCGGCTCCCGAGGGGCCCACCAAAAAAACAAACTCCTTGTCGTCTACCTCAAAAGAAACGTCGTCAAGAGCGACGTTTCCTAAAGGGAATTTTTTGGTGACCTTGTCAAATTTTATCATTTTAAGACTTCGACCAAACCGACGTCCATGAGCCACCCGGCCTTTTCACCCTCAAAAGTCTGTCCCCAAACCTTGACCTTTTTTCCCAAGTACAGGGAGAGGTCAACCGTAGTTGAAGTCAGGTAGACATTCTGTGATTCTCCGCCCGGTCGCTGTAAATGGAAATTTCCCTCCCCGTCGATGCCGCCTTCTTTGAGAGTTCCTTCGGCCGAATCTTTAAAGGTTTTTTTGTCTACAATGCCGGCGGTCTTGGTCACTTCGCCCGAATCCGTCTTGGTTCCGGAGGACTTTGTTATCAAGCTGGGGACAAAACCGATAGCAGTGCCGACAATAACGGCGGCGGCGACAAAGATGAATAATTTAGCCATCGGCATTTGCGCCGGGCTGGCGTTGTCTGATCCCAAATTATGAATAGGCGTACCTGAAGAATTTAGATTTTCCATATAAATGAAGAATAGCAGTTTACTTTATTTGTTTCAAGTAGGCTTCGATGAATCCGGTAAGCTCGCCGTCCAAGACTTTGTCTGTATTGGTTTCCTCGTAATTGGTCCTCAGGTCCTTGACGAGCTTGTAAGGGTGGAGGACATAGCTTCTGATCTGCCTCCCCCAGGAGGCGATCTGCCCGGTCTTGAATCCGGAAATAGTTTTTTGGCGTTTTTCTTCCTCGATCTGCCAGAGCTTGGCGCGGAGGATCTTGAGGGCACTCTCCCGGTTGGCTCCCTGGTAGCGCTCGGTCTGGCAAGACACGGTGATACCCGTGGGCTTGTGAATTAGGCGGACCGCCGTTGCCACTTTGTTGACATTCTGTCCGCCGTGGCCTCCCGAGCGATAAAACTGCCAATCCAGATCCTCTTCTTTTATGGAAACTTCTTTATCCTCGATTATCGGCAAAACTTCGACCGCGGCAAAAGAAGTCTGCCTCAATTTGTCGGCGTTGAAAGGCGACTGGCGCACCAGCCGGTGGACGCCGGCCTCCGCTTTGAGATAGCCGTAGGCAAATAGTCCGGTGACATTTAACGTAGAGGATTTGATCCCGGCTTCCTCCCCGGCCACGCGGTCGATTTCCTCGTAGGACCAACCCTTTCTTTCGAAAAATCTCGTATACATTCTAAAGAGCATCTGCGACCAGTCCATCGCCTCGGTTCCACCTTGTCCGGCCTGGATGGAAAAAATCGCGCCGCCACGATCGTGTGGGCCCGACAAAAAGAGAAGGACCTCATATTTCTCGATCAATTTTTCCGCCTCCGAAAGTTGTCCTTCTTCAAACAAAAGCTGCGCCATTTCAATTTCCTCGATCTCATGCCTCAGGTCGTTGATTTTTTTCATAACGGTCGAGGCGCTTTTCGGGTCGGACCAAAAAGTCGGCGACGTCGATTGTTTTTCCAATTCGGAAACTTCTTTTTTCTTGCCGTCGAGGTTGGCTTTTTGAAGAATGTTGTCCAGTTTTTTCTTTAGTTCGTCCTTTTTATCCATGGCGAGAGTATTATATCACTCACTTGAAGTCGGCGCCGATTATCAGGATGACGTCGGCCGTCTCGTCCTCCGCCAGAGTCGATTGCGTCGGTGAGGTAACGTAATCTTTAAGGTCGGACGCGACTATGGAGTAGGCCTGTGACTTGGATTTTTTGACTTGGAGCTCGGTCTTGGTATAGTCGAAATTGTCGGCATTTCCGGTAATGATGTCGAGGTATCCTTTGTCGGTAAGAATCTGTTTGACGTCGGTCGCTTTGCCGGCGACACCGCCTCCGTTTAAGACTTGAATTTTCAAATCCTCTTTGGCAAAGGCCGGGGTCGGCGTCGGGGTAACGGTCGGGGCCGGAGTCGGGGTCGCGGTTTTCACCGTCAGGGCCTCACCCAGATTGGGCAATTTGATTTTTGAAAATGCCAGAAAGAGCAAAAACGACAGGGCAAAGGAGCCGATGAAAAGAAGAATCTCGCGCCTCGGCAGTCCGACTTTTGGAAGAGTCAGCCCGGGGCGGCTGGATTTCTTTGCCGGCAGTCCTCCCCTGAAAAATGAAAACTCCCGGTTTTCTGTGGCAAAGATAAAAGCGCCGAAACAGACGTCAAAGGTCAAGATCGGGAAGGTCTTTTTGCTCTCAACGACGAGCATTTTCAAGTATTCGTCGTAAAAAGTGGGGACGATTCTTTTTAGTGGATTGGTCCAAACGGAAACCGCTTTAGTGAAAGTATCTTGCCTGATCTTATCCGATGGTTCGCCGGACAGGATTAAACGATTCAGCTTGATGTTTTTTTCCGAGAGCTCGTCGACCTTTGCCTTTATCACCGTTTCAATTTTTTCCTCGCCCGTTTTGACCAGTTCTATTTTTTTGTCGTCTAGTAAGCCATAAGAGTCAAAGAGGTATCCCGACATCGTGCCGTCTGAAAGAGTCAAGTAGAGGATGTTTTCTTTTTTCTCGGCGCGGAGCGTTTTTTCAAAAAGCTTGAAGTAGGCCAGGGTCTCGGGTACGACCGACTGGACCTTGAGGTCGATTAGAGAAAGCGCTTGTCTGAAGGCGTCTAGAGTTTCGCGGTTTATGCCAAAAAAGTTGATGACTTTTTCACCGGTGGTTTCCCGAACATATGAGGCGGTGAAACAATCGTCGGGGGAGACGGGAAAGGCCGCCCTTGCTTTGTCAAAAACAAAAGAAGTCATCGCGGACGGCGCGACGTCGACCGGAACCAAGGTACGGAGGTAATAGAAAGACTCCTGGGGAAGGATCAAAGCAACGTCGCGATCGACGACTGACTTTTCGCCGCCCGCGGTCAAGGCTTCTTTTATCGCCGAGGCCAATAGGTCGACGTTGGCGACCGAGCCGTTGACGACCAGGTCGGTTTCATAGGTTTTTTCAAAAAAAGAAGTCTCCTGTTGGCCGAGAAGCGTTTTTTTTAGATAGATTAATTTGATGACGTTGCGGTTGAGATACAGGTAGACCATACTTTAAATATAAGATAATAAATTTCAAATATCAATATATAATCTTATAGCTTCTCGTGATAAAATAGAGGCGTCATGGACAACCCAGTCGAAGAGATAAAGCGCAAGATTGATATCGTTGAATTCATCGGCTCATTCATCGCTCTGAAAAAAGCCGGAAGAAACTTCAAAGCGATCTGCCCGTTTCACAACGAAAAGAGCCCTTCGTTTATCGTCTCACCCGAGCGCCAGATTTGGCACTGTTTTGGCAGCTGCGGCGAGGGCGGGGACATCGTTAAGTTCTTGATGAAGTGGGAGAACATTACCTTCTTTGAGGCTCTAAAAGAACTGGCTAAAAAGACCGGCGTCAAATTGAAAAACGTTACTTTCGACGACAAGGTCTATAAAAAGAAGGAACGATACTACAACATGAACTTGTTGGCTTCGGAGTTTTTCCAGTACGTTTTGAACAAATCAAAGTTTGGCGGGAAGGCGTTGGATTATCTCAAAGGCAGGGACATCGACCGGAATGTCGCGGAAAAATTTCGCCTCGGTTACTCGCCGGTTTCTTGGGACTCGCTCCGCAAGTTTTTGAAGAAGAAGAAATTTGAAGAGGAAGAAATGCTCGAGAACGGCCTTTTGGTCAAAAGCGAAAAAGGCGGATTTTACGACCGGTTCCGGGGCCGGCTGATGTTTCCGATAACGGACAACCGCGACCGGGTGATCGGATTTTCCGGGAGAATCCTGGAAGGGAAAATGGACGAGGCAAAATACATAAACACCCCCGAGACCCCAATCTATCACAAAAGAGAGACGTTGTACGGAATCAACGTCGCCCTGCCGGAGATAAAAAAGGAAAAGAACGCCTATTTGGTCGAGGGCGAGTTTGACATGATCACGCCGTATATTCACGGCTTCAAGAATTTTGTCGCCATCAAGGGTTCGGCTTTGACGGCCGACCAGCTGATGTTTTTAAAAAGATTTACGCCGAAGCTGACGCTGATTTTTGACAACGACGAGGCCGGCGTTGAGGCGGCCAAGCGGGCCATTGAAGAGGCGGAGAAACTCGACGTCGAACTTGCCGTCGTCAACTTTGATTTTGCCAAAGACCCCGATGAAGCGGCAAGGAATGATGAGGTCGCCTTCAAGAAGACCATCGCCAACCCGATTTCCATTTACGATTTCATTATCGATGAGGCGGTAAAAAAATATTCGTTGGCGGACGCTTTCGGAAAGAAAAAAATCGGCGACGAAGTTATCCCGTATATCGAAAGGATCGCCAACCCGATCGTGAAATCGCACTACGTGAAAAAATTATCCCGCCTCCTCGATGTCCCCGAGTCGACCTTGGAGATAATGATTTCGAGCCTCAGGCGCAAGAAGAAACAACAATCAGCATATAAATCGATCGCCAAAAAACAAGACGAGGAAACGAGAGAAGACGTCATCGAAAAATATATTTTGAGTTCTATTTTCCAGTCGGAAGATCCTTACGTCGTAGGCGACCTGGCCTTTTCTATAGTCGAACCCGCAGATTTTAGCATTCCCTCCCACGGAAAAATTGCCGAAAGCTTTTTGAAAAACAAGAAGGAAGCCACCGGCAAATTCAATCTGGATAAATTCGTCCTCCACTTAGCCGCCCCGATCAAATCGACGTTTGACGAGGTCTATCTTTTTGCCTCGGCCGACGTCTTGCTACCGGGGAGCGACTTAAAGAAACTGGCCTACGAGTTGAAAAGATTTTCCTTAAAGCGCCAGATCAAAAACAAACTGTCAGAAGACGGTGAAAAAAATCAAAAAGATAACAAAGAACTTTTAACGATTTCCGTTGCCTTAAAAGAGGTAGAAAAAAACCTGGTTTCGTTATAGAATTTGACGTATGACAAAACACCGACTTCCAAAAACCCTTCACGAACTCATTCTCCAAGGTAAAGACGACGGCTTTCTTGTCCAAGACGATATCCTTTTAGTTTATCCCGATCCGGAGCATCACGTCGACGAAATAGACGAGTTTTTCAACGAAGCCTTAAAAAAAGGAATCGACATCTTTGAAACCGTCTCCACCCGGGAGGAAGCCGATGCCAAAAAGAGCATCGAAGAAATGGAAAAAGAACTGGAACAGTTGGTGGTTTTGAAACACGGCGAGTCCCTCGACCCCATAAAGATGTATTTGAAAGAAATCGGCAAGACGCCGCTTTTGAAATTCGAAGAGGAAATCGCCTTGGCCAAAAAGTATGAAAAAGGAGACAAAAAATCCAAGGACAAATTGACGCGAGCCAACCTTCGTCTCGTCGTGTCTATCGCAAAAAAATATTTGGGGAGGAGACTGTCATTTCTTGATCTGATTCAAGAAGGAAACAAAGGGCTGATCCGCGGCGTCGAGAAATACGACTGGAGAAGGGGATTCAAGTTTTCGACCTACGCCACCTGGTGGATCAGGCAGGCAATCACGCGCGCAATCGCCGACCAGTCGAGGACAATCAGAATCCCCGTTCATATGGTCGACCACATCAATCGCTATTACAAGACCCAAAGGCGCCTCATCCAAAAACACGGCCGGGAACCCTCGGTGAAGGAAATTGCCAGAGAGATGCAGATGTCGGTACCCGAAATCGAAAACTTGATGAAGATTTCCCAGCAACCGAGATCGCTTTCAACACCCGTTGGCGACGACAAGGAGGCGACCTTGGAACAGTTTGTCGCCGACGTCAACCAACCGACCCTATACGACAAAGTGTCGCGCGAGCTTCTAAAGGACGCCTTGAATAAAGTGCTGGATACTTTGTCGCCGCGCGAGAAAAAAGTTCTCGCGATGAGGTTCGGGCTCGAGGACGGCAAGCCAAAGACGCTCGAGGAAGTCGGACGAGAATTCAGAGTCACCCGCGAGCGCATCCGCCAAATAGAAGCCAAGGCAATAAGAAAATTGAAGCACCCGACCAGGGCTCGTAAACTGAAGGATTTTTTGGAATAATATAATTATGAAAGATAAAGCGACTCCGACGCAAAAGGCTCTCAACCTTTGGGCAATAGTCTTGATTGTCTGGAGTGTTTATCGGTCGTTTTTAAAGATGCCGGAATGGTTTGACGAGCTGGTCGCCAAACCCCTCGTTTTCGTTTTACCGGTTTTATACTACATAGTCAGGGTCGACAAAAAACCCCTTTTTTCGAGCCTTTTTATTAATATAAAACCAAAAAAGTTATTTAGTGACCTTCTTTATAGCTTGGCTCTGGCGATACTTTTTCTAGGCGCCGCCGCCTTAGCGCTTTACTTAAGATTTAAGGAAGTCCATTTGCCCTTATTTCCACCAACGAATCAGATAGGGTGGATTATTATTTTGTCATTGGCAACGGGAATAACGGAGGAAATTTTGTCTCGGGGATTTGTCCTGAAGCACCTTTACGAGGAGTCAAAAAATTATTTCTCCTCGATTTTTATTTCTAGCATTTTGTTTTTTATCCTCCACATTCCGATTCTTTTTGCCAACTCGAAAATTACCGGTAACCTCCTTTTGGCTTTCATGGCAACGGATATGGTTCTGAGCATTATCAACGGGTATCTGTTTTTGGAGAGAAAAAGCCTGCTGCCTCCTATTTTAATTCACGCTTTCTATAACGTCATGGTCGCGCTTCTATTTCTTTAATCCAGAACATTTCTTCGGTTCCTACCTTGATTATTTTTATCGACTCTTTTTCGGCCGGAGTCATTCCCGGCGAGAAGTCGTCGGGGAAGCCGACAACGGCGACATTTTTGCCGGGATCAATCGGAGCGACGGAAAATTTAAACTTGTCAAATTCTTCGACCTGGCCGAATCCGTACTCGTCGGGGGGCGAGAGCTTGGCCTGTTTTTGGTAAAGGGCCGGCGGGTAGTTTAAATAGAACAAAAGAAAAATATACGGTTGGCCGTTTTTTCGGGTAATGTAAAACTGGTCAAAGCGGCCATAGTTTGTTTTTACGTAGTTTGACAATTCCTTATATCCGGCTTGCCAGCTTCTCAGGACGAAGGCTCTTTTTGGGTAGTGGTTAAGGTAAAAATCCCAAGAATAAAAATTAAATGTGAGATAACCAATGACCAATAAGAAGATAATAACAAAATGTTTTTTACTCAAAAAATTAATTATTCCATAGGCGGATATTATTAGAGTCGGAATAAAGATGAAGATTGAACGGGTGATCGATTGGCCGGCCCAGGTCAAAGAAGCGCTCGCCGGCGAAAAGAGAAGGATCAATAAAATTAAATAGCGCCATTTTTCTTTATTTTTGAATAAGTAATAAAGGCCTATAAAAATAAACAAGTATTCAATTGGGGTGATGGGCGAGATACCAGAAAATCCAAAGCGGACATTTTCGTCGCCGTCGATGACTAGAAATTGCGGTGAAAAATATTTAAGATACTCCAGAGTCAGGTCTTTGGCCCCGACGGTTAATTTGTTATAGGTGAGACGGCTGCCACCCTCGGCCCGCAGTTCGTCAATCTTTAAAGAGAAACCAATGTTGTTAAAGAATAATAGGTCTTTGATCCGGCTCGGTTTATAAATAATGTCGGTAATGGTAAAAAGAAAAATTACCAAAATAAAAACCAACAGAGAGAATTTAGCCAACTTTTTTTTGAAAGCAAAAAATAAAAATAACAGAAAATAAAAACCGGCCCAGAGTCGGGAAAAGTGATAACCAAACAGGCTGATTAAAAGAGTGGTAAAGAATAAACAGTAATTAGTCACCGAAGGCTTTTTAATTAATCTGAGAAAAAAATAAGCGAGGATAGTTAGAAAACAGGCCGTCAAAAAGCCTTCGTGGGCTTGGCGGCCGAGCAGCTGCAGGCCCGGGGCAAAAGCCGACAAAAAAGCGGCCAATAAAGAAATACTCTTTTTCTTAAACAATTCTTCGGTTAACAAAAAGACGGCGATTGGAAATAAAAAGACGAATGGGAGATTGACCATTCTAATTCCAGTTTCAGTCAAACCAAAGATTTTAATAAAAGGAACGGCTAAATAAGTAAGCAAAGGCAATTTATAGTCGCCAAAAGACTTGAATCTTAAGGGCATAAAATTGCCGTACTGATCCCTACCGGTTGTCAAAATTGAGTAGGCGTCATAGCCGTTGGCGGCCTCGTCGGCATTTAAAGCCGGGGGAGAGACATTTATTTTATAGAAAAATAAACCAACAGAAAGGAAAGAGAATAATATTAAAAGAAAATAATATTTTTTCATAATATTTCTTTATCACCTTTAACAAATAATTTTACTACTTCTTTCCGGGCCCGAAGAACTTGGGGAAGGAGAGCAACGGCTTCAAAAAAACCGGGAGTAAAAATATGAAGGGGAAGACGAATTAGGTGATTATTCAACAGATCCTTGTCGGTCAAATTTTTCCAGTGGAAGAGGAGCTGGTTGCGGAATGCCGTTTTCATTATTTTTGACTGGTCGAAATATTTGCCGATGGTTGACTCGTGGTGGTGCTCGACGACAATTTCCGGGTCAAACAGCACTTGGTAACCGGCTTTCCAGGCCCGGTAAGACAGGTCTATATCCTCCCAATAAAACGGGTTAAATAGGGGATCGAACGACCCCAGTTTATTCAACAAATTTTTTCTAAACATCGAAGCTCCACCCTCGGCCCAGAAGTTGCTACCGATTTTTTTGAGGCGAGTGCCGGCGTGATGGACAAAGCCGCTTTTAAAATAACCGCGATTGGCGCCGACCACCTTACCGTCTTTTTCTTTCTGGGCAAAGCCGACGGCAAACAGACGCGGATTCTTTTTGAAAAGATCCAAGGCTTTTGTAAAAGCATTGTCTTTCAAGACGACGTCGGAGTTCATGAGGAAGACATAATTTCTTTTTGCCTTTGTTATTCCGCGGTTAACGTTGCCGGCAAAGCCGAGGTTTTTTTGGTTGTTGAAAACGCGCGAGGCGGGATAAATCCTTTTGACAGGCCGAGTAATATTTTCCTGTGGATAGTCGTTTACTATAATAACTTCGCAGCCGTCAAAATGTTTTTTGTTTAGGGCGAGGTATTTATAGAACATGTCGTAATTCTTGTAAACCGGGATGACAATTGAAACTGGACATTTTTTCATAGAGTCTTAGAAACTTTTTTGTTAAATTCCCGATAACTGTATGTTTTCTTAACGATATTTTTAGCTTTTGCCATAACCATTTTTTTCTTATTAAGACTTTTTTCCAAACCAACCATTTTTTTTATCAATTCTTTTTCCGTCTTAAAAAGAAACCCGGTTTTGCCGTCTTCAATGGTTTCTTTAGGGCCGCCGGCACAGTAAGCAAAAGTCAAGCACCCGGACGCCATCGCCTCCAGTGGGGTAATACCCAAATGCTCGACCGCTTCGGGGTGTTTTTTTTCGTCAACGCCATAGCCGGCAAAGTGCCAGTAATACGAAGCCCGCTTGTAGAGTTCGCGTAATTCCCTTAACGAAACGTTCGGTTTAAAAACTATTGACTTATCAGAACCCGCCAGTTTTTTTAATTGTTTGAAGTAAGAATTATCTTCCTTCTTTAATCCTCCGGCAAGGATCAACTTGTAATCGCCGAATAAGGAAGAGGTTTTTTTTAGCGCCTTAAAAGTTTTTATGGCGACGTCCTGTCTTTTGCTGTGGAGGTGGGAAAAAAATCTTCCCACAGACAGAATTATTTTTTCTTTTTTAGTCGGCGGCCTTGCCAATAATTTATCATCGATAAAGGGCAGAAGGATCAGGCTCTTGATTCCGAATTTTTTGAGCCACTGTTCGGTAAACCCGGAGTGGGTAATAAATTTATAATTATGGAGTTTTATTTTATTAATGACATCAAGGCGATAGAGATCTTTGTTTGGCACCATGGCGTAGACAAAGTTTTTTTTGGCCGAGGAAGCAAAATAACTGCCGTCGGTGACATAAAAGAAATAGTCGTAGCGGCGCAAATTTTGCCAGGCGCGGAAAGATGAGGAGATTTCTTCAACCGGACGCCAATTGATTTTGAAATTTAAGGAAAACCGACTCTTAATTTCAGGGGACAAATTTTTACCCCAAAAAATATCCACTTCGATTCCTTTTTCCGACAGAACCTTTAAGACGGAAAGAATGTATTTCTCGCCGCCTCCCAAAGTATCGAGGTACGGATCATAGAGACTGGCTCTTTTGTTTTTTTTCATATAGAAAAAGCTGGGTAATGGTTTTGGAATAAGCTTGATAGATGGATTCAATTATACCAAGCGGGCCGTCCAAAAAGCCCGCCCCTTTTATTAATCGCCGTGTCAGCTCGGCAAAATATTTGCGGAAGAAAATAGGGACGTTGACCGGCCGCCCGGCCTTGAATAAAAGGTTTGACTCGATGTCTTCAAAGACGATTGTCTTATCGACCATTTGTTTGATGTCGCCGTGAAACAGGTGGAGGAGGGGACTTTTTAAATAGCCGGCCTCCCCTTTTAGGCACGGCGTCGAATGGATTCTTTTCGGCCAGCCGAAAAAATACTTTTTGTTTATCAGCCTAGTTTGATAGTCGGGCCACCAGCCGCCGTGTTTGAGCCAAGTTTTGCCAAAGATATTTTTCCGAGGAATTTTGTAGTGGGTAAAGGCACCATTCTTTTTTAAAGAAAGAATGGAGCGAATTTCCCCGGCCAATTCTTTAGTGACTCTTTCGTCGGCGTCGAGGATCAGGACCCAGTTTGTTTTGGCCTGTTTTATTCCTATCTCCCTGACGGTTTCGACGTATAAGGAATTTGGGTAAACAAAAATGATATTGTCGGAAAGTAGTCGGGCAGAGGCGGCGCAGTCCTTTTTGTTTTCATCCGCTTCCGGTGTGTAAATCGATACCGTTATATCTTTATCCATATCATCTTCCGAAAAAAATTTCTTTTATGAGATACAGCTTGGTTTTCCAAGGGGCGTATTTCAGACCGAACCTGATCCGGTTTTTCGTCTGATATTTCCAATGTAAAGCCGAGCCGGACCCCTCGGTGGATTGGGACACCTTATGCCAAATAACAAGCCTTGGATTATAAATCAGCTTGAAGCCCGCTCGTTTGGCCCTTTCGCAAAAGTCGGCGTCCTCAAAGTAGAGAAAATAACTTTCGTCCCAGGGCCCGACGGCCTCCCAAACTTTTTTGTCAAAACATAACAGGCAGCCGGTAATGGAGTCGGTGGCTTCGTATTTGTCGTATTGGCCGCGGTCGACCTCATCCACCCCGCGGTGGAATACCATCGAGTTGGCCCAGTCGGAAATGCCGCCGGCGTACCAGATGACTTTTCCCAACTCGTCTTTTTTATATCGCCCCTTGTGATATTCATAGCCCGCGGCGTAATAAATTTTTCCGCCGAAGATATTCTCTTTTTTGAAGGTTCTCTCGAGTTCTGTCAAAAAGTTTTTATCGAGGACGACGTCATTATTGACGACGCAAAATCTTTTAATACCGTGTTTCAGAAAATATCTGACGCCTTCATTTACTCCGTAGGCGTAGCCCTTGTTTTCTTTTTTATCGAGGGCTAGGTGTTTGAACGGGTACCCCTTCAAATTGAACCTTTCTTTAATAGTTGAGGCGTCGACGATATAGACGTTGGCGTTCTTGGCGTCTATAACCCGCGCCAGGCTATCGAGAAACTCGCGCGTCATTTGGTATTGGTTGTAGTTGATGATGATTATTCCGATTCCATTTCCCATAGTTCGATGTGGACGTTGTCCGTAACGGGACGTGAATTTACAAGGTGGGCGCTTTCTGGGACGTGATCTTTTCTAAACTGTTCTAGCCTGAACTCGTAGGGCTCTTTTTCGAAGATATAGAAACAGCGGTTGTCGACGTAGGAGGAGCCGACATTTTCTATTTTCCCAATTTTCATGTAGTAGCTGAAAATATAATTATAGGTATGGGGAATGACGGGCGGGGTATAGATGCGGGCGCAAAAATCCGTGCCGCGATTTAAGTTTGCCAAATAGTCGACCACTTTGACGTGACCCCTGAGGCCGGTATCGGGAACGGGGTTTTTATTGGCGAGCTCTTTTTTGACGTTGTAGAAATTGATTATCAAAAGGAAAACAAAAACGACAAGAGGAATAGCCTTAAGAAATCTATTTTTAAACGTTGAGTAAAGATAAAAACCCACCGACAACAGGGCGGCGAAATAAAAACTCAGCCCTTCGTAATAGTTGGCCCACAGGGTTCCCTTGTAAAAGCAGGCAAAAACAAAGAGGAAGAAGATGATAAAAACAATAAATAAGCTGAATGAGCGGTTGGTCTTATTCAATTTCTTAAATCCCAAGATTAGCCCGAGTCCGCCAATGACGAGCAGGCCATATATCACCAGGGGATTGTTTATGGGGAATAGGGTTTCGAAATAATATTTGAAAATAGTCAGTCGTTCCGCGACGATATTGAAAAATGTTTTGGTCGGGTCAAATTGAGGGTGCCTGATAAAATCCAAGGCGGTTTTTATTTGCGGAAAGCCGTTTTTTAATTCCGACGCGACCCTCGGAATAAAGGGGATTAAAAAGCCGGACAAGGAATAGAGGAGGGTTTTTCTCGGTGAGAAAAAAGACAACGCCTGCCTCAATACTAAGGCCGCGGCGGCAAAGGAAACGATGGTAAACAGCCCGGTCGGGACTTCGGCTTCAAAAATATTACTCAGCGAAAAAAAGATCAAAAAAGCAAAGAGCGGCTTTTTTGTCTCGAGAAACCGGTAGAGGGAATACAAGAACATCAAAATGAAAGGAAAGGTGAAAACGCTGCTTATGGCAAAGATCGACAGCAAAATGAAATATGAAGACCCGGCAATGAGGAGAAAAAATGTCAGGCCGGCGACATCTTTAAACTTTTTTGTCATAAAGAGGGAAAAGAGAAGGGCGGAGATAAAGACGGTGGCCGTTATGAAAATCACAAATCCCTGGGGGGCGCCTTTAAACAAAATGTAGGGGATAGACAGGAAATAATACCACCAGGCCCCGTGGTAAATGCCGGTGACTCCGGTCGTCGGCCCCAAGAGGGTTAAATCGTGGTCGCGGACGATGCTTTCTGTCTTCAAGAAATCGCGCCCCTGGTCGTAGGTATAGGGGAAGGTTTGATTAATAATGGGAGTTGCTCTAAAATAGAAAAAAATGGCGACGACAGCGAGGAATGCCAAGGGAAGAATAAACTTCTTCATTAGTAAATTATATACCAAAAACCTACTTTATCTTTTATATTTTGTTATTTTGGCTGTTTTGGCGCTATATTCTTACTCCCTGATCGACCTCAATTTAACCCTGTTTAATCACCCGTTGTGGAACAGTTTTCGAGAATTCATTATCCAGATCGGTTATTTCAAAAGAGACCTCTCTATCGGTATCTATATATTTTTGATCTTATCGCTTTTTCTACTCCAAGCCCTGGCCTTGAAGGCAAAACTAAATCCAGTAAAAATAGCGATACTGATCGCCGGCGTTTTACTCGTGTCTTACCCGTTTCTTTCCCACGACTTTTTTAACTATATCTTCGACGCCAAAATCCTGACCGTCTACGGCAAGAATCCATATTTATTCAGGGCATTAGATTTTCCGAATGACCCATATACGCGTTTCATGCACTGGACTCACCGGACCTATCCCTACGGACCGACTTTTTTGCCAATTACCCTAATACCGTCATTCTTATCGTTTGGCAAATTTATCCTCAACTTTCTTTTTTTCAAAGGAATGTTTGCCGGTTTTTATCTCTTAATGGTATTTTTGATGAACCGCGTTAACAGGCGTTGGGCACTCGTCCTCGCGGTCAACCCTTTAATCATCGTCGAAGGGCTGGTTTCCTCCCACAACGACTTGATTTCCTTATCTCTCGGTATAGTCGGCATTTATTATTTATTTAATAAGAAAGATCTGCTAGGGCGGATTTTTTTTCTCTTGTCGGGTGGGATAAAATACCTAACGCTGCCCTTTGTTATCCTGTCCAAAGAAAAAAAGCTGTTAAATTACTTGAGCCTGCTGGGTATTGTCACCGGTCTTAGCTACTTTGCTTTCAGGTCGGAAATACAATCTTGGTATTTCCTTTCTCTTTTTGCCTTTCTCCCTTTTTTTGAAGACTGGATTTTTAAACTAAATATCTTTTTTGCCGGGCTTTTGCTTGCTTATTACCCCTACGTCTTTCTCGGGGGGTGGGACAAGCCGGAGAAAATAATCCTGAAGCACAATATTATCATCGCCTTCGCCATCCTTAATTTGTTTTACTTAATCTTCCTGAATCTTACCAGGGCAAGGAGCTCCGAAAAAAAGACTTTGCCTAGGTCGAGGTAGATGACCGAGCCATAGATTGAGGCACCTCCGGCAACCATAAGGGCAAGAAAAACCAGGTTATTGAGACGACTACCCAAGATCGTTACGACAAAGAGAAACATCGCCATGACGAACGTCGCAAGCAAAGGCGCCCGGTAAGACTTCATCAGGGAAAAGTCGACCGTTCTTTTAGCCGTCAGAATGACAAAAATAAAAGTAAGGGACATGACAAAGAAGGCGACGCTTATGCCGTTGAAGCCGAGTAGGCGGGTAAAGAGCGGGACGAGCGCCCAGGTCAGGACTGTCCACAAAACCATAAACAACAAGCTTGTTTTAACCTTTCCTATAGCGTTAAACAGGTTTATAAACGGCGAATATAGGCTGACAAAGAAAGCGGACAGGGAAAAGAAATAAAAAGAAAAGAGGGCGACGTTCCATTTGTCGAAATATCCCGGAATTATTTTCAGAACGGAGCCGAAGACAAACACCAGTCCGACTATGGCGGGAAAAATGACAATCGATTGGTAGAGGAGAATTTTTTCGACGCTCTTTTTCAACATCGCCTTGTCCTTTTGAAATCGGGAAAAAATCGGGAAAGCCACCCGGTTTAGGTTATCCATGATAAGCCTGATCGAGAACTCGGCGTATTTTTTGGCAAAGGCGACCACTCCGAGCTCCCTGAAACCGATAACGCCGCCGAGATAAATAATCAAAAGGTCGTCTTTGACAAGGGCGAGGAAGGAGTTGCCCTGGAACGGAATGCCGTAGCTCAAAAGACCCTTGGCGGAGGCCCAAGAGAAAGTCAAAGACGGGGCCCAAGGCTGCATAAAATATATGAGAATCACCCCGATTATGGAGCGGGCGAGGACGGCAATGAGCAAGCTATATATGTCATAACCCAAAAGAGAGAAAATGATCACGGCCAGATAAAAAACCGTGTTTTCCACCATCTGGACGACGACGACCTTGTAGATCTTTATCTTTTTCTCGAGTAAAACCGAGGGAATGGTTTTTAACGACAAGAAAAAGAAAGATATCAACAGCCCCCAATAGAGGTAGACGGCGTTTGGAGGCAGGTCCTTGTAGAATTTGAATATATAACCGGTGAGAAAAAATCCGGCTATGATTGCCACGACCGACAACAAAAGCTGGATGTAAAAGGCCGTCGAGAGGTCTTCTTTTTTAACCTCGGGCTTTTGAATGATCGCAGCGGCGAGTCCTAAGTTGGTGAAATAGCTGAAAAATGATATCATCGCCAAAACCGTATTATAGACGCCCAGTAAGTAGGTACCGCTCTTTAAAGTCAGAATAAAAAAGGCGATAAAACCCAAGGCGGCGGAGAATGAACTTTGAAAAAAAAGGCTGCCGGCAGAGAGGACGCCGCGCCGCTTGATCTGACTTATTTCTTCGTCCATAATATAGGTAATGATTAGATTCTTAAAGATTAACGCCCTGGAACTTCTAATTCTCCTTATTATAACAATTCCGGCTTTCATTCGTCTCCTGGGAGGGGAATATTTTGCCATGCACGACGACCAACACATCGCCCGCCTTTATCTCTTGGACCAGGGGCTACGGCAGGGGAGTCTTTATCCGAGGTGGGTTGGCATGCTGGGTTTTAACTTCGGCTACCCGCTTTTTAATTTTTACCCGCCCCTGGTTTATTACCTGGCCGAACTATTCCACCTTGTCGGCTTCAGCCTGACGGCTTCTGTAAAAGCCGTCGTTATCCTGGGATTTTTCCTCGGTGCCATAGGAGTCTTTTATCTGGTCAAACGTATGGTAAATAGGGCGGCTGGATATTTGTCCGCGACCCTCTATACCTACTTTTTTTATCACTCCGTGGTGGTTTACGTCAGAGGGGCGCTTGCGGAATTTTTTACCCTAGCCATTCTGCCCTGGGTCTTTTTGAGCCTCGACAATCTGTTTAAAAAACCAACCATAAAATCTAGCATTCTCTTTGGGCTGGCGTTTGCCCTATTGATTTTGACGCACCCCTTGATTGCGTACCCTGCGGTATTTTTCATCGCCGCGTTCTTTGTTTTTTATTTTTTTGCATCTTATGACAAATTAGGTTTTTTCAAAAACTTTTCTTTGGGAGCTTTTTTTGGGCTGGGTCTTTCGGCCTTTTTCTGGTTGCCCTCATACGTGGAGAGAAAATACACCTTGGTCGACAATATTCTCACCCGGGAACTGGCCAACTACAAGATTCACTTTGTCTATTTAAAGCAATTTTGGTATTCGGCTTGGGGTTACGGCGGCTCGCTTGCCGGTTCGGAGGACGGGTTGACATTCCAACTAGGAAAAATCCACATTTTGGTGATTGGCCTATCTCTTGCGGCTTTTATCTTCTACCTTTTTGGCCGAAATAAGTCTAAGGAAACGATTAGATATTTTCTATTCTCTTTTTTCCTTTTGATATTCAGTTTGTTCATGGCGTCAAATTTATCGAGCGCCGTCTGGGACAAGATTCAATACCTCTGGTATCTTCAATTCCCGTGGCGGTTTCTCACCTTTACGACTTTTTTTGTCAGCGTGGTCGGCGGCCTCTCAATATTTTTTCTCAAGGAAAAATTTAGATTGTGGGCGACCTTGCTTGCGGTTTTGCTCTTTCTTTTTACAATCGTCAGATATGAAAAATATTTTTCGCCCAGCGTTTATGTCAATAAGAGCGACAAACAACTGACGAGGTTTGAGGAAATTGCCTGGCGCGTCAGCAAGACGTCTTTTGAGTTTGCACCGCTTGGAATAAAGACGGCCAAAACCGAGCTCGGGACGACAACGATTGGGCTCACGAGAAAAGAATTGAAAACCGATCCATACGAAATCAATTTAACCTTGCCGGATGCTATAAAAATAGAGACTGTTGTCGATTTATTTTCTCGAAAACAGTTTAACATTCAAGCAGCTTTGCCGGTTATTTTTAGGCTGAATACCTTCAATTTCCCCGGTTGGCGAGCATACCTTGACGGCAGACAAATCGCGATTAACGACAAGAATGACTACAAACTAATAACCGTCTCGGTTCCCGAAGGTAAACACTCGCTGAAGTTTGCCTTTGCCAATACACCGATAAGAACGATGGCTAATTATCTGTCGATCTTGTCGATAATCTCGATTATTGTTCTTTGGGCAGGAGCTCGAAGAGGTAGTAAGCGGTCCTCGCGCCCGGCTTCTCGTATTTCATGATGAGTTTTATCGGCCACTCGCTGGGGAATATTTTTCTTTGGGAAAAAACCGCATAAACTTTGTTGTCACCAATTTCTTTTTGATTATCCCTCAGTTGTGGTTCCTCGAGCGGCCAGAAACCCCTGATATCAATCCTGTCTCCCGGAAGAAGGAAAACATTCAACATGTCGCCTATGAGGCCAAAGTTTCCCTCGGCCAAGAGAATGACGGGCTTATCATATGATTGAACCCTGGCAAACTCCATAATCTCGCGAGTTCCGTACCCGGCGCATTCGCCCTCGATATACTGGCCGCGGTCGATTTCCGGAAACGGCAAGAGCTGCGGGTTAAAGATAATCACTCCGCCGTAATACAAAGAAACAATTAGAACTACGGCCAAGATCAACTTAGACAGGGACCATTTCAATTGCCCGAGGAGAAAGCTCGCGGTGATGAGCAAGGTAGTGGCGAGAAAAATCAAATAACGGGGGAAGATTACTTTTGAGAAAAACGCAATCAAAAGATATGACAAGACAAACCAGCTCGATAGATAAAGGGCAAGACCCCGGTCTTTCTTAAATAGATAGACAAAGCCGATAAGCCCGAGTACGCCGACCAGGTAGCCGAGCTCGGAAGAAACATAGTAAGGAATAATCTGCAGGTTATGCCAGAAGACGGCAAAGGGGTTTTTGATAAATTCGGGCAACGTCATGACGAAAGTAGTATTTTTTTCGGCGATGTAGTGCATGAAGGGAGAAAGGCGCTGGATGTTGTATAGAGCTAGAGCCAGTATGGCGACGAGGGCTAAGAGAGCAAAATAATTGAGCGATTCCCAAATAAATTTCTTTCTATTTTTAAACAGGTTGACAACCGGGGCGAGGACGGAGAGGCCAAGATATAGCCTGGCCGTAGACTTGGTCAGCAAAACCATGCCGGCCGTCAAGCCAAAAATTAAGGCGGTATCTAATCTCAGGTTCTTAACCAAAAGAATGGAGAAGAACAGAATCCAGACGAAACCGGCATTCACCGCCGAGTCGGCCAAAGCCATCCGGTCATAGAACAAAAAGAAGGGGGTGATGGTATATAGAAAACTACCGATTAAGGCAACTCTCTTGTTGAACAGGTAAAATAGGAGGACAAAAATTCCCGCCAGGGCGGCAAAACCAGAAGCCACCCCGAAGAGCCGGCCGGCAAAAAGGGCGTTACTGGGGAAAAGTTTTAGAAACGGAATCGTCGCCCAGGTCTGTAAGGGCTGCCTGCCGTCGGTTAAGGAAATAAACCGCCACGAGGCGTCGGCTTGGGCTACCTTGGCCCACCTGATATATATTCCCTCGTCGCAAAATATGGGCAGCTTTTCCAAATTGACAAGGCGGGTGGCGAAAAATAGGGCAATGAGCGCAATTGCAATCAAAACATCGACGCGTTTAAAATTCTTCTTGAGAAAGGTCCAAATGAGGCGGATGTCAAACATAATTTCGATAAATATTATACAATAATCGTGACCTCTATGAAATACTCGGTCGTTCTGCCGGTTTACAACGAAGAAGACAACCTCCCCGCTCTTTACAAAAGAATCGTCAAAGTATTGGGCAATCTTAGCCCGGACTACGAGATTATTTTTGTCAACGACGGCTCGATGGACAAAACCAAGTCAATCCTCTTGGGTCTTAATAAAAAAAATCCTCGGGTAAAAATCATCAACTTCTCGCGCAACTTTGGCCACCAGACGGCCGTTTCGGCCGGACTCCAATACGCCTTGGGAGACGCCGTGGCGATTCTTGACGCCGACCTCCAGGACCCGCCCGAAATCCTTCCCAAGTTTTTTTCCAAGCTGAGCCAGGGTTATGACGTCGTCTACGCGGTGAGAAAAAAACGCAAAGAGAATTTGTTCAAAGTAATCGCCTACAGCCTGTTCTATAAAATCCTCCACGCTATTGCCTCGGTCAATATCCCCTTGGACTCGGGTGACTTTTGTGTTCTTTCGTCCCGGATGGTAAAAACGATCAATTCTTTTCCGGAGAGAAACCGGTTTGTCAGGGGGCTTCGAAGCTGGGCAGGGTTCAAGCAAATCGGTCTGGAGTATGACCGGGACAAAAGATTTGCCGGGGAAAGCAAATACAACCTCAGGAAAATGCTCAAGCTCGCCTTCGACGGGATTTTCTCGTTTTCCTTCATCCCTTTGCAGATCATGTTTTTCCTGGGATCGGTTTCGTTGGCTCTCTCGATCGTCGGCAGCTTTTGGGCGATATATATGAGATTTTTTACCACCGCCTACAGCCGCGTCCCCGGTTTTGCCACGACTATAATTCTTATAATGTTTGTCGGCGGCCTGCAGCTGTTTTCAATCGGAGTCATGGGCGAATACCTGCGCCGCGTCTACGACGAGGTAAAACAGAGACCCCTCTACATCATCGAGTCAAAAATTGGATTTTAACAGGTAGTAATCGCCGTATTTTTTTGGCACTCCTTGAAACCCCTTCAAATATTTATCGTCTCCTTGATCGATAACGAAACAGCCGGCCTTGGCAAAAGCCTTGTCAAATTCTTTTGTGTCGTAGTAAAAGTTGATCCTCTTTCCAAAGTAATAGACCATCGACGGGTGCTCGCCCCACCACTTGGTAGTAGTAATGAGGAGTCCGAGCTTATCCAGGGTGGCGAAACTCTCCCTCGAGACGGCGTTGATTAAAACCTCAAGTGTTTGACAATTCTTTTTCGCCTCGAGAGATAGATAATAATAAAATTCGGGCTTGGAATAAGGGGTCGCCAAAACATTGGTAGCTATAAAAGACTGGTAGATAAGAATTCCGGCGAGGCCCAAGGTTAAAAACATTGCCAAGGACTTCTTGTTAATCTGTTTTATCCAAGCAAAAGAGAGGTAGGCAAAAAGCGGGATTGCCGGATAAAAATACCAGAAGATTTTTGTTTTGGTCAAGTTGAGGAAAATAAACCAGGGGAGAAGATAAAACGACACGAAAAGATCCCGGGCGCTTAGCTTTTTTCTCAAAAAAGCTATTAAAGTGATTATCCCTCCAAGAACTGCCAGATAAAAGAAATACCCCATTTGTTTAATTGCCTCTGTAACGTAGAAAATCCTCTCTCCAAAGTGAAATTCAATCGACGAGGTGACGCGGCGGAAGTGGGACTCGATGATGTGCTGGGCCCAGAATTGCTTGCCGAAGATCAACAGCATTCCGGCAAACCAGGCCAGGAGAATAAGACCCTGCAAAATAATTTGCTTGATTGCCGCAAAGAATTGTTTCTTTTTGACCGACCCGGTTATATATGTATATATGTAATAGATAAACATCAAGGCGGCCGGATAAAAACCGATCAGGGATTTGTCCATGACGGCGATGAAAAGAAAAAAGAGTGAGGCAAAAAAATTGTCAAAGAAAATTACGTAACCCAACCACCCGAAAAGAATGAATATGTCGAGGTTGACCGTTTGTGCCCTCTGGAGAAAAAGCGGTGTGAGGGCGGTCGTCGCCATCGCCATTGTCGCCAGCAGATTATTTTTCAGGACGCGGTTGTAGAAAATATAGACAAAGGCCAAAACGGCAACAGACACAATTAAGCTAAAGAGCCGCGTGGTTATTTCCGGGAGCAAGCCGAAAGAAAACTTTACCAGGACGCCGTATAAGAGGGGAACGAGCGGCGGTTTGTCGAGCCAGTATTGTCCCTGCCAGACCGGCATGAAGAATTTTTTCTGTTCGATCATTTCTTTACCGGTTTGGACATATAGCGATTCGTCCCAGTCATAAAACGGAGTCGGCCGAAAAACTATCTTGTAGAAAATTGCCAGAAAGAAGAGAGACAAGAACAAAATAACCAGCCAGTGCTTTTTCATTTAATTATTTTATTCAAAGGTTTGTTAATTTCAAACGCCTTGTTAAAAACGGGCGCCTGGTATTTGAAATAAGTCCGGATCTCGTAGACGGAAGAAATAACAATCAAAACGACGATGGCGATTTGCCAGGCATTGCGCTTGGCCGCTGTGATAGCCTGACCTACAAAATATACTACGGCCGGTATTGCGGTAAAGGTACGGAGCATATTGGGATTTTCCCACGGGTAAATCATGATCGAGGGGAAAAGGGAAAGCAGGAAATAGAAGAGGAAAAATCGGTTATAAACGTTCTTCCAGTTTTTTATGGCCACCAATAAACCGGCAATAAATAAAATTCCCAGGATCGGATTTAGGGCGGGTTTTCCCGGATAGTTGTGGCGACCGTTCAAGTCGCCCTTGAAATTAAACATGGCCGAAATAGAATAAACGTTTTGCCACGTTCCGTTTATCTTGTCGGCGAGGGTCATTTCTTGATTTTTCCAAAACAGCAACCGGTCGACCCTAGCGTCTTGATGCCTCATCAAGTAAAGAGATAGGGGAGAGGCCAAGATAATGAACGGCACAAGAAACAACAACAGGCGTTTGACGGTCGACTTATTCCACTTTTGAAAGATTAAGAAGCTCAAAGGCAAAAGGAAAAAAATTCTTCCCGGCGTATAGGAGTTGAAAGCCAATCCGGCAAAGAGTCCCGACAACAGGAGCACCCACTTTGATGGCAAAAATAAGAAATAAATCGACGCCAGTTCAAGGGTCAGAAGGAAGGTCGCCTCGAAGGAGAAGCGGGCAAAATTAAAAAACCACCGGGCGGAGAGAAAGATCACCGTGGACAAAAGATAGAATAGGAGACCTTGTTTATTAAACACCCTTTTTATTATTAGGTAGAAAAATAATACCGAGAGGATTCCAAAAAGGGCAGCCGGGAAGCGGAGGCCAAAGTTGTTTATGCCAAAGAGTTTAAAAGATAAGCCGATGATATAGAAATATAAGGTCGTATGCCCGGTGGCCAAGGTTGAATAGGGTTGATAGGGCTTGCCGTCTAAAGAAAGCGCCAAACGCCCAAATTCTACCTCGTCAAAACTCAGGTTTTTCGGAACCCCGTTGAACTGGAAAAAAACAACCGCCGCAGAAAGTAAAACAACGAGAATTAAGGGGGCTAGACTTTTAAGCTTCATACCTGCCGATTAAGTCGTAATACTTTATCCTTAGAATATCGATCAATGTCTCAACGGAGTCTCTCAGGAAGTTGACATTTTTTGTTTCCACGTGTCGCCAAATAACGGGAACCTCGACTATTTTGAAATGGAGGCGGTTGGCCAAAAACAGAAATTCCAAGTCAAACCCGGCCGAGACGGAAGAACCCTTGACGCGTCTTTTGTCGTGAAAGACTCTTAGTTTATCAATGATTTTTAGGGCGGCCCTTTTTTCGAATAGTTTGAACCCGCATTGGGTATCTTTGACGCCGTGCAGCCCGATAATCAGGTTTCTGACGACGATAAAGCCGGAAGCCATGAGCTTTCTAAGGATGGGGGCGCCAACCCGGCCGCCGTGCCGGGACCCGATGATGATTTTTCCACCCGCCTCAATTTGCCCTATCAGTTTTCCGACCTCTTCGATAGGAGTCGCCAGGTCGATATCAGAAAACATCACGTAGTTGCCGAGGGCTTTGGTGATCCCGGTAATGACGGCGAAGGCTTTGCCCTGGTGGGAATTTTCGACCAGGCGGAATTTGGGAAATTGCTTCAAGTACTTGTTTTTTATAACGGCCTTTGAAGAGTCGGAAGAGCCGTCGTCTACTATGACGACCTCGGAAAACCGGTCGTCGCCCGCGGTGAAATTTCCTATTTTATCGAGCACTCCCTTTTGGATATTGGCTTCTTCGTTATAGCAGGGGATAATAAGAGAAATTTTCATCTTATGAGTTTATATATTTTAACACCGCGGACCGTCCACTCGCCGACAATTTCCCTTGGCGCAAAATAAGCGATATCCCAAAGCGGGTTGCCGATGATCGGCTCGCATTTGTTTTCGCAGACGACAAAAAGTTCGTCGGCTTTCTCCATCGAATCGGTCGCATTTGGCCTCTTGCCCCAGATTTCTAAGAAATAACGGTAGGTAGAATCAGAATATTTTTCCGGCAGCGAAGTCACCTGAAAATTATTGACCCCCGCGTTTTCGTATATTTTTTGGGCGATATTTTTAGCAAGGCCAATTTGGTTATTCGATTGGCGTTTCAAAACGTCATAATTTTTTGAGTTCAAATACAGAAAGGCAATCAAAAACAGCAAGACCAGGGCTTTGTCAAAAACACCTCTTTTGACAAAATCGGATAGGATTCGGGCGATGACAATGATGTAGAACCCGTAGAGCATTCCCAAGTAGTGGGGGTGCTTGACGCCGGGATAAAGAGATATGACGACGAGTGCGCCGATGAAAAAAATGATAAAAGCCCGGAAATAATATTCCTCCTTCTTGAGATTTAGAAAGAACAAAACGAGAATGATGACAAATAGGATTAGAGCCAAAATATTATTGAAAGAGATGTTAAACAAATATCGATTTAGGTCGGCGAATGTGGAAACCAAAGAAAATAATTTTCCCCCGCCGACGGCCGACCCGCTTTGAAGCAGGCGGATAAAATTGCCAAGATTGAGGAAATTGTGGCGCAGGTCAAAAATCAAAAGCGGCGTGAAAAAAATGACAAACGAGGCAAACGAAACCAAATAGTTAACAATTTTTTCTTTTCGGGTTTTGACATTGTCCAAGAAGTCCTCCAGTCCGATAATTAAAACCGGAAGCCCGAGGCTTAGGGCGAGATAATGGAGCTGGACCGAGAAAGAAAAGAAAGCTCCGAAAAGAAAGAAAAGAACCTTCGACTTGGTTTTTAGGCCTTTCAAGAAAAAAAACGCCGTCAGCAATGAAAAGAGGGGCAGAAGGTTCGGGTTCCAGGAAAAGCGCGACAATTCGATTAAGACGTAAGAGAAACTGGCAAGAAAGGTGGCAACGGCGGCCACCTTTTTGTTGAAGAAATGGCGGAGAATCAGATAGATGACTACCAAGAAAACGATGGAAAATATTGCTACTCCGTAGGCCAAGCCGACGGGGTCAAACTTAAACAAAGCCAGCCAGGGAGAAACAAAATAATAGTAAAAGGGGCCAAGGTAAACTTGGCCGACCGAAGTTGGCGCGCCGACGGCGGGAAAGTGTTCGAGGGTAAGAATCCTTTTGACGACGATGGCGTCTCTACCCTCGTCTCCCAAAAATCTGGCAAACTCGGGCAAGCGATAAAGACGCAAGATCGAAGCGGCACCGATTGTTACAATTGCAAACCAGTTTTTTGCTACAATATTTTTAAAAGCAACAAATATGCGCCGCATATATCCATATTTTACCTTAACTCTGTTGGTTTTTTTGAGCACGATTATACTTTGGCTTCCGTTCATTCTCCATATTGACGGTCGCGGCTTTGATTACGTTTACCGTCACTACGACGGACCCTTATACGTGATTGCCGCCAAAAATTTTTATGTCAACGTACCAAAGTATTTTGCCGCCCACCTTCCCCTGTACCCCGCCTTGATAAAAACGGGTAGGGAAGTTCTCAACTTTGTCGGTTTAAACTCCGACAAGCTGGCTTATCTAAAGTCGATGCTCCTGGTCAATTTGGCGGCGACGACTGTTTTGGCCGGCCTGTTTTATTTCGTGGTAAAAAAGTTCCGCCTCACGAGGAAAGCTTGGTTGCTGACGGCGGTGTTTTTGTTTTTGCCGAGATTTTTGATTGTGAGGTCGGTCGGCTCACCCGAAAGCCTGTTTTTGCTTTTTATCCTGGCCTCGCTCTACTTTTTTGAAAATCGCAATTACTTATGGGCCGGATTATTCGGGGGTCTATCCGTCATGACAAAGTCACCGGGAATTCTACTTTTTGGCGCCTACTCATTAGTGATTATTGAGAGGCTATTGAAAACAAAAAAAGTCGACCGAAGCTATTGGTGGTTACTACTGATACCTTTGGGGTTACTAGCCGTCTTTATCTTGTACTGGAGGCAATACGGCGACTTTCTGGCTTACTTTCACTCGGGAGACAACATCCACCTTGTCTTTCCTTTCGCCGTTTTTGATTTTCAAAAACTTTGGGTTGGTACCGCCTGGTTAGAGGAAATTATTTTCTACTTTTTCATGTATGGCTTGACCGTTTTGACCCTTTGGAAAAGCAAATTCAGAAGCTTCTTTTATTTTTCCCTAGTATTTTTTATCGCCACTCTTTTTATCCAACACCGTGACATCGCCCGGTATTCTCTTCCCCTGTGGCCTCTCACAGTAATCGCCTTCGAGAAGTTTTTTACGTCGTCAAAGTTTAAAATCGTCTTTTTGCTCTTGATGGCCGGGATCTTCTTTTATGCCTGGAATTTCCTTCCATACAACGTCATGCCCATTGCCGATTGGGCGCCGTTTCTGTAAAATTGAATTTTATGACCAAGTTTTTAAAGTTTTTGAAGAAGAGGTGGTATTTGGTTTTGATCGTCTTGGCGGCTGCCGCATTCATATTTATCCAAAATAAAAATGGGGCTTCCTCACAGCAAAAGCCCGATACCTACCGGGTAAAAAAAGAAACCTTGGAGGAAACTCTGTCTCTGTCCGGAGAAATCGACGCCGAAGAAAAAATCGCCTTGAAGTTCCAGACTTCGGGCCGCCTCGCCTGGGTCGGGGTCAAGGAAGGCGACATGGTCAAGAAATATCAAGCCATCGCTTCCCTTGACCAAAGGGATCTCAAAAACCGGCTGCAGAAATATCTAAACGCGTTTGTAAGCCAACGGCTTTCCTTCGAACAAACTAATACCGACTATTGGAACAAACAATTTGATCTGACGGAGGCGATTAGGAAAAATGCAGAAAGAACCCTGCAAGACGCCCAGTATGACCTCAATAGCGCTGTTTTAGACGTCGAGCTCCAGTCTCTCACGGTCGAGTACGCCACTTTGTGGACTCCGATTGACGGCGTAGTGACGAGGATTGACGTTCCCTTTTCCGGAGTCAATATTACTCCGGCGACGGCGGAATTTGAGGTCGTCAATCGGGAAACAATTTATTTATCGGTGACGGCGGAGCAGTCGGACGTCGTTCTCCTCAAAGAAGGAATGAAGGGTGAAATAGTTTTTGACGCTTATCCAGAGAACTCGTATACGGGAATGATTGATTATATTGCCTTTTCCCCAACTCCTGGGGAAACGGGAACGGTCTATAAAATTAAATTGCTCCTCGACGAAAAAGCCCAAGCGTTAGCCCTAAAACTCGGGATGACCGGAGACGTCGACTTTGTCTTGAGGGAATTACCCGGAACTTTATCGGTACCCCTGAAATTTATAAAGGAGGACAATAAAGGGGAATATCTTGATTTGGAAAGAAAAGGAAAAAGACAAAAAGTTTATATCAAACGGGGAGAAGAAATCGACGACAAAGTGGAAATTAAAAGTGGAATTCAGGCGGGGGATATAGTTTATGATTAGGCTGGTCGACGTTACCAAAGAATATGTCATAGATAAGGAATATACTTTCTTCGCTTTAAAGAAAGCCTCTCTTCATATAAAAGAAAAGGAATTTGTCTCGATCATGGGTCCATCCGGAAGCGGAAAATCAACCCTGATGCACATCGTCGGGCTGTTGGATTCGCCGACGAAAGGAAAAGTTTTTATCGGCGACAAAGAGATATCACATATCACAGACGACGAACTTTCCCGCCTCAGGAATGAATTCGTCGGGTTTGTTTTCCAGCAATTCAATCTTATAAACAAACTGACGGTATTGGAAAATATCATGTTGCCGACCATATACAGCAGAAAAGAACTCGATTTTGATCCGAAAACCAGGGCGACAGAGGTTTTATCGTCGTTTGGTATGGAAGAGAAAGCTAACTCTTACCCGAATAAACTGTCGGGCGGCCAACAACAGAGAGTCGCCATCGCCCGGGCGCTCATCATGAAACCTAAACTTATGTTGGCGGACGAACCGACCGGAAATCTCGACAGCAAAACGGGCCACGATATCATGGATTTGTTAATGCAGTTGAATCAGAAAGACAGGATCACTGTCGTTTTGGTGACTCACGAAAAAGACATTGCCGCCTACGCCAAAAGAATCATTAAAATCAAGGACGGTAAAATTATATGAAAAACATAATTTTTATTTTCAAATCCGCCATCGACGACTTTTCGCGCAACAAGATGCGAACGTTTCTCACCTCGTTGGGAATCCTAATCGGCGTTTTCGCCGTCGTCGTTTTGATTGCGCTTGGCCTCGGCCTCAAGAAATACATCTCCGACCAGTTCGAGTCGATGGGTAAGGACACGATTTTTCTCGTTCCGGGAAGAATCTTATCAGGGGGCGGATTCAGCGGGTCGGCCTCTTCATTTACGGGCCGGTTTGACAACCGCGATCTGGAGAACCTGAGGGAAATCGATGACGTTATCAGCGTGGCGCCGATTGCGCTAAAGTCGACAAAAATAAGGGGATTGTTGAAGGAAGACTTCGCCGATGTGATGTTTTCTTCGGAGACGATGTTTGACATGATGGGTTTTGAAGTGGAGGAGGGAAGACTTTTTGACAAATCCGATGTCAACAAAAGGGCTAAAGTGGTTGTGGCCGGGTCGAAGATCGCCACCGACTTTTATGGCGGCGCCGAGGAAGTAGTTGGAAAGAAAATCACGATTGACGATGTCAAATTTACAATTATAGGGGCGATTAAAAGCAAGGGCGGGGAATACGACTCGTACCTTTACGGGCCGTATACCACCGGTTTTATCTTTAACCCCGACAAAAAATTTTTCAGGCTTTCCGCCAAGGTAGAAAACGAAAACTATGTCCCCCAGGTCAAAGAGGACATAAAAAAGGAGTTTTTGAAACGTTATGAGGAAGAAGACTTCAGCATCGTCGAGCCTACCGAACTCTTGTCGGCGATTACTTCGATTTTTTCGGTATTGAATACAGTATTGGTCGCAATCGCCGCCATATCCTTGATTGTCGGCGGAATCGGCATCATGAACATCATGTACGTGACGGTTTCGGACAGGATAAAGGAAATCGGTATCAGGCGGGCTATCGGCGCCAGGGAGTCTGATATACTTTATCAGTTTTTGGCCGAAGCGGTCCTTTTGTCATCAATCGGAGGGATCCTGGGATTGGGCTTGGCCTATCTGGCCGTTTTTGCCGTCCAAAGCCTTTTCCCCGCCTACATCGACTTTATGTCTGTCATTCTTGCTTTGGGAATCTCTTCGGCGATAGGGATTACATTCGGCGTTTTACCGGCGCGCAAAGCCGCCAATTTGGAGCCGGTCGAGGCGATCAGATACGAATAATCGGCAAGGTGAAGGGATTCTTTAAATATTTGATATACAAATCTATCGTTTCCCTGTGGTCGAAGGCAAATTCCTCATTCGGCGGCAAATTATTTAAGTCAAACCATTTTATTTCCGTGCTTTCCCAGTCTTTGTCTCCCGTCTTCTCTTGGGCTTCAACTATATATGCGAAGTCGACGTTTTGTCTGTCTTCCTGGGGTCTTTTGGGAGACTCGTTGACGCGAAAAAGAGAAATAATTTTTCCAACATACCCGGATTCTTCTTTAATTTCTCTTAAAATGGCTTGTTCGGTATTTTCATCCCTTCCTAAAAATCCACCGAACAAATTATATTTTCCTCCGTTTGAAATCTTTAAGGCTCTTTTGCCAAGTAGAATTTGAGTCCTTTCTCGATTGACAACAATCGCTCCAATAGTAACGTGTCTTAAGGAAGCTTTTCCGCCGTCTTCAAAAGCACAGTTGATCATAACGTGATTATACTATTTTTGGCACTTGGGGCAAAAAAAGGAACTGCGGCCGTGGTGCTTTACCCGTTTGATTATCGTCTTGCAGATGCGGCACGGCTCGCCCCCCTGTTGGTAAACGAGAAAGTGTCTTTGGTGCTGGCCTTTTGACCCGTCGGGCAGTATAAAGGCCTCGTCCGCCCCGGAAGAGCCCTGGTCTTTAATGCCGTCATTGATAACTTTTTTTATGGCGACGTAAAGAAGATCGACTTCGTTGCTTTTTAAAGAATTGGCCAGCCGTTGCGGGTGAACTTTTGCTATGAAAAGAGAATCGTTGGCGTATATATTGCCGATTCCGGTAATTTTATCCTGGTCCATCAAGGCGACTTTGATCGGACGCTTGGACGGCAAGATTTTTTTTAAATAATCGATCGTAAAATCCTTAGATAAAACATCAACCCCCAAAGGGCGCTCCGGCTTGTCGGTCAGTTTTATCCAGCCGAACTTTCTAAGGTCGTTGAAAAAAAGCCCGCTTCCACCTTTGAAGTTGACAATCACTCTTGTCGTATTGGCGGGAAGCTTATTGCCCGAAGTGAAGGGAATCTTATTTTTGTAGCTGGCGTTTTTGACGTTCTCTGTATACAACATTTGGCCAGAAAGCTTGAAATGGATACTCAAATATTTCTTATTACTCAGTCCTATTACCAATACTTTGCCAAACCGCTCAACGGCGACAATTTTTTTATTGACGGCCTGATCTTTTTGTCCGACAAAGTTTTTGGGGGACAGTACATCAATTGAGGCAATAGTTTTTCCAATAATATTAGGTTTTAACTCTCTCTTTATCGTTTCAACCTCGGGAAGTTCGGGCATGGCTTTTGACGAAATTTAAAATGTTTTTTTTGAAGAGTCGTTCGCTGAATTTTTCTGCCGTAATCCTTGCGGCCTTTTTCATCGCCAGGTATTTTTCTTTCGGTAAATCAGACAATTTATCGATTGCGGCAATGAGGGAATCCTCTTCGAGCTTATTAAACAAATATCCGTTCACGCCGGTCCTGACGTATTCGGGAACGCCGCCCGAGTTATACGCGATAACGGGTAACCCGTGTCCCATCGCCTCAACGAGGGCGATGCCGAACTCCTCGTCGCGCCCCGCGGAAAGGAAGGCGCGGGCATTTTTGTGGAGATTTTTAAACTCGTCGTCTTTGACATTACCCAGAAACTCAACTGTCGGCCCGGCAATTGATTTGAGATACTCTTCGTCTCGGCCGGTGCCGACGACTTTGAGTTTGAGCTTCAGTTCGTTGGCGGCCCGGATCAGGACGTCGATGTGTTTGGCGCGGGCGAGTCGGGAAACGGTCAGATAATAATTTTTCGGCTTTAAGTTTACTTCGCCTTTTGGCGGTATATTTACCGGGGGGTAAATCACGGTGGCATCGCGGCGGTAAAATTTTTGTATTCTTTTTCTCGTTTCCTCGCTATTGGCGATTAAATAGTCGGGTCGTTGGCTCGATTCAAAGTCCCAGAGTCGAAGAAAATGGTTGACGATGTAGGCGTAAATACGGACTATTAGATACTTTTGCCATTCGACCGCCGTTTCGTACCCGTAAAGGTAGCGCGGCGGGTGGTGAATGTAGGAGACGTGAACGGTGGGTTTTTTTGTCCGGACTCCTTTACTCATCCAGCTGCCGGAGGAAGAAATTACCAGGTCATAGCCGGAGAAGTCAAAACTCTCCCAAATTACCGGAGTCAGGAAACGGAAAGGGGAATAAAACTTATTTAATAGCGGTATCTTGCCGAACCAGCTGACGTTTATCTTCCAATTCTTGAATAAATGTTTATGGGAGCCGAGGGAGTCGTGGCTATAGATCAGGGTAAAGACGTCGGAAGCTGGAAACATTTTTTTTAGTGAGACGAGAACGCGTTCGGACCCGCCGAACTCGGCGAGTTGATCGTGTACGATGGCGACTTTCATTATTGTATTATACAATTTATAAGATGGATCTAATTAGCGCTTTGGTACTGGGAATAGTAGAAGGCGTAACCGAATTTCTGCCGATTTCCTCGACCGCCCACCTGATCATATCCTCCCGATTATTGAATATCCCGCAAACAGAATTCCAGAAGTTTTTTGAGGTCTTCATCCAAGCCGGGGCGATTCTCTCGGTGGTCTTTCTTTATTTCAATTACGCCGTAAAGCGCCCGGAAGTCATGAAAAAAGTGGCCGCGTCTTTTTTGCCGACGGCCATCGTCGGATTCCTTCTCCATAAAGTAATCAAGGGAGTCTTTTTTGAATCCTACGCCTTAATCATCGGCTCCTTGGTTGTCGTCGGACTACTGTTTATTGTCATCGAACATTTTGTCAAAAACAAAAAGATCAAGCTCTCAAAAACGGTCAAGAACTTGTCATGGACGGACGCCTTAATAATTGGCCTGGGGCAATCTTTGGCGGTCGTCCCGGGAGTATCGAGGGCGGGGATTGTTATCTTGACCATGATGGCGAAAGGTTACCGAAGGAATGAGGCGGCCGTCTATTCTTTCCTTTTGGCGGTCCCGACTATTGTCGCCGCCGCCGGGTATGACCTGCTGAAAACGGATACCTCCGTTTTGGCAGAACAAAATAATTTGTTATTTTTGTCGGTAGGATTTGTTGTCAGTTTCATTACCGCCTACATTTCGGTAAAATGGCTTATCAACTATTTAAAGAAAAATTCGCTAGTTCCATTCGGAATATATAGAATATTATTAGTTGTTCTCTATTATGTATAAAAAACTCTTCTTCGGCCTTCTTTTTCTCGTCATCGTTGGAGGGGCCGCTTTTGGCGGGTTCTATTTAGGAGGCATTCAAAAAAAGCAAGAAGCCGACGATACGATCACCTCGCCTACTAAGTCTTTAGCCAAAAAACCAACCGTCTCACCGAAAATGACCGAGGCCAAGGATGTAAATATAGTTCCGATGACGGCCAATACGGTCAGTTTCGGTCGGTCCGAGGGAACGACGGTACTACGCTATCGGGGAAAGATATACGACGGCGCCGACCAGTTCAATATGGAGGGCAAGGCGGTCGTCGACGAAAACCTCTATCAATGGTATGGCTTGGTCGACGCCCCCGAGGGCGTGCCAGCCGGCGAGTTTATGTTGGACGAAGTCTTTGGCTTCAAGGTAGCCCCCGACAAAAAGAATTTTCTCTTCGTCATGAGGTGGAACGGATTTTACTATCTCTACTATTACAATCAGGCGGTAGCGAATAAATTGACTTTGGTAAAAAAGTTTGTCGAGGGTCCAAGCAGTATTCCAAAGATAGACCAGATGAGTAATGACGGCAACTACGCGTCGTTTGATATGTACAGCTGTTGGAACTGCGGCGGACACCAGCCCGAGAAGATGCTTTTAAATCTGTCGACTCTGAAAATGGAAACGATCGGCAAGTTGTCCTATTTTGCCTGGAAAGAAAACGGCAATTACGAATACAAAGAATATACGGTAATTCCGTGTGAAGGGGAGAGCATGGGCGACTGTTTTGAGAAGCCGGAAAATTTGCCGTTGAAATCGGGTAAATTTGTGTTATAATTTTTAAATATTGGAGAAGGCTTTTAAACTGCGCATGTTGAAGGTTTAGGAAGCTTCTTAAGATAAATGATACTAACTAGCTTAAATCAAAAAAGAGAGGAGGTGAATATATAATGGACAAAAAGAAACTTTACGTTGGAAATCTTCCTTGGAGCATGACTAACGATTCCTTGAAGGAAATGTTTGCTTCCTATGGAGAGATCGTCGAGGCTATCATCATCACAGACAGAATGTCTGGTCGATCAAAAGGATTCGGTTTTGTAACTTTTGCCGACGAAGCTTCCGCTGAAAAGGCGGCAGCCGAGATGAGCGGAAAAGACATCGAGGGAAGGAAAATCGTCGTTAACGTGGCGAGGCCTCGAGAAGAACGACGCCGATTCTAAAAAACAAAAAACACTATCTGATTGGAGTCCCTATACTATAATATAGGGGCAAAGAAAGGATGGTGTTTTTTTGCGCTCGTAGTTCAACGGATAGAATAAGGGCTTCCGAAGCCTTTGATGGAAGTTCAATTCTCCCCGGGCGCACAGGGCCGGTGGCGCAATGGCAGCGCGCCGCATTCGCATTGCGGAGGTTGGGAGTTCAAGTCTCCTCCGGTCCACAATTTGATATAATTTGTCCAATCTAAGAGGAGCCGTAGTTAACCGGTTATAACGCGATCCTTATAAGATCGATGCAGAAGGTTCGACTCCTTCCGGCTCCACATTCTTACTTCTTTCTTACACCTCTCTTATCTTGCCCATATAAAATACGCTTAACCTGTGATTATTGATAATAATCGCAAAGAGAGGAGGTGAAAAGAATGCTAAAACTTTCAATAATTACATTTATTGTCGGCCTCGTCTTGTCTTTTGTATTCTATAGTTCTGTTGTTGCCCAGACGACAACGCCAGTTGTACCAACGAGCCCGCCGTCGACGGGTCGAGCTTTGTAAAAAATGAAAAAATTTAGTTTATTTATTCTGCTTCTTTTAGGGGTAATAAGCGGCACCATTATAGCAAGAGCCGGGTGGCCGCTTATTGCCCAAGAGGAAAATAACAATGTAGCTATTGTGGCTAAAGGAACGACGAGTAATGAGGCAGAAAAAATTGAAAAGGCAGAAATTCTACCGGGTAAGCCGGCCGGTTTTAAAATTCCGGCCTTGGGAGTCGATACAATTGTTGAAGAGGTGGGTTTGGATAGCAAGGGCGGAATGGACGTTCCGTCCAACGACACTAACGTGGCCTGGTTCGGACTGGGATATCGACCAAGCCAGACGGGGAGCGCCGTCATCGCCGGTCATTATGATAAGGTAACCGGAGATCCGGCGGTTTTTTATGACTTGGATCGACTTGAACCCGGAGACCAGATCATGGTGGTCGACGAGACCGGGGGAGAACAAGTTTTTTCGGTCCAAAATAAAACCGCTTACCTTACAGATCAGTTTCCAACAGAATTAGTCTTTGGGACGTCGGAGGAAAAAATCCTCAACCTAATTACTTGCGACGGTACTTGGGACTCCGTCAATAAAAGCTACTCCAACCGATTGGTCGTCTCGGCAAAGCTTGTAGAATAACTCTCTTTTCTGCTACAATATAGTTAAGAATCGATATGTACTTGAATAAGAATAAAAATCTCGCAGAATTAATTGGAATGTATCTAGGAGATGGAAATTTAGGCAATTATCCTAAATACACAAAAAAGAAATCAAAGCTTCCAAGGTGTAGTTATCTACGGATATATTGTAATATAAACGAAAAACAATACGCTTCTGAAATAAATAATATCTTAATAAAAGTATTTAACAAAAGACCATATATGCGTGAACGTCCGGAAGAAAGCATTGTTTATTTTGAAATTTCATTGAAGAATTTAGGTTTATATTTAGGATTTCCGGTGGGAGATAAAATAAAAAATAAAGTAGATATTCCAGAATGGATTTTTGCCAAAAAACAATATCTTTCTTCGTGCTTGAGAGGTTTATTTGACACCGACGGCTGTTGCTATAGGACAGGAGGAAAATACTTAATAATTAACTATACAAATTTGAATCAAGTTCTATTAAAATCTATTCATAGAGGGTTAGAAATCCTCGGATTTCACCCCTTTTCAAGGGGGAATAAGAACGTAGAATTAGGAAGACAAGGCGAAGTAAGAAAATTTTTTGATAAAATAAGACCTAGGAATATAAAACATTATCGGTTCCTTAAAGCTGGGGTAGCCAACTTGGTGACGGCGGGGGTCTGAAGAACCTCAGATGCGTGTTCGATTCACGCCCCCAGCACCAGTAAGGAAATTGCAAGGTTTCGCTCGCGGCCTCGCGTAGATCGGCCGCTCGCTTGTACTGAATTTTGGGGCAAGAAAATTTTTAATCATAAACATTATGGGATTATTTTCAAACATATTTGGTTCTGCCGACCCCGAAGAACAGAAGGCAAAAAAGTTCCGAGAATTTGACGAAATGTTTGAAGGGGACGAAGAGATGATAAATAATTCGAAAGCGACTTGGTTGACCAGTCGCGGTAATCATAGTGGCGAAAGAGGAAAATTCGATCAAGCCATAACAGATTTTGAAGAAGCAATTAAACTGAAAAATGATCATTTGCCTGCTTACTTGGGACTTGCAATCGCCTGGGAAAGAAAAGGAGAACACGACAAGGCGATGAAAATCTTGAATTCCGCGCCAGAGCAAATGAAATTGCATGGCAATGTGATTGCGAGCAAAAAAGATATGATGAAAGGAATGATGTAATCTTTTGTTTGGGTGCAAGATTTTTACAGGCGGCGAAAACCATTCGAACTAATTTAAAAATACAGCACATTCTTCAATTCTCTTGCAAAACATAAAAAATACCTTATCATTATTAAAACGATGAAAACAAACACTGTTTCCAATCGTCTTCTTAAGGTGCCTGCCTCTCCCATTAGAAAGCTCGTTCCCTTCGCCGTCTCCGCCAAGAAAAAAGGTGTCAAGGTTTACCACTTGAATATAGGGGATCCCGATATCAAAACACCGGCGGTAATGCTTAGGGTCCTAAAAAACTGGTCCAGGAATCCAATTAGCTACAGCCAATCCCAAGGGGAACCCGAATTCGTCGACGCGCTCGTTCATTATTACCATAAAGTCGGCTACAGGTTTATAAAACCGGAAGACGTCCAGGTGACCACCGGCGGTAGCGAGGCAATCGCGATGGCATTTTTTGCCGTTGGTGAAGCGGGTGACGAAATCTTGGTTTTTGAGCCTTTCTATACCAACTACAATTCTTATGCCGCGGTTACCGGAGTCAAATTGGTCCCGGTTAAGACCAAAGGCGAAACCGGTTTTCATCTACCAACGCAAGGCGAGGTCGAGAAAAAAATTACAAAAAAAACCAGGGCAATTTTAATCTGCAATCCAAATAATCCGACGGGCACCGTCTATACCAAAAAAGAAATGGATATGCTCTTCGCCGTTGCCAAAAAACACAAGTTATTCTTCATCAGCGACGAGGTTTACCGCGAGTTTGTCTATGACGGCAAGAAGCATTTTTCCGTCTTGAACTACATGGAAAAAATGCCGGAGAAGACTATGCTCCTCGACAGCATGTCGAAGCGCTACAGCCTTTGCGGAGCGAGACTCGGAATGCTGGTATCCAAAAACCGCGACGTTATGGCTGGCGTTTTGAGAATAGGGCAGGGCAGGCTGTCTTCGGGATTGGTCGATCAACTCGTGGCGGCCAAGCTGACGAAAGTGGAAAAAAAATATTTTGACAGTGTCCACAAAGAATACCAAAAGAGAAGAGATGTTTTGTACGCCGGTTTGAAAAAAATCCCTGGAGTATATCTTGAGAAACCCGAAGGTGCTTTTTACACAATCGCCCGCCTGCCCGTTAAAGATGCCGAACACTTCTGTCAGTGGTTGTTATCGGATTTCAATCTAAATAAAGAAACGGTTATGATTGCTCCAGCAGCTGGATTTTATGCCACTCCCGGCTTGGGCAAAAACGAAGTCAGGATCGCCTATGTTTTGAATACGCGAGACCTCGGTAAAGCGATTGAGATTTTGAAGCAAGCTCTGGTAAAATATATAAGCCTGAAACTGCGGGCGTAGTTTACCGGCAAAATGTCTCCTTGCCAAGGAGAAGACAGAGGGTTCAATTCCCTTCGCCCGCTCACTCCTTTCCTAAATGCCTATTGACGAAAATAATTATCCAAACGAAAAATAGTAAGAAATATATCGTTTCGAAAATTGCATTGACCCGGTTTAAAAGAAAAGCGACAATTATCAACCCCACCTGGCAAACGACTAAATAATCGGAGAACTTGATAAAACCGGCTGATTTTGTCGCTCGTGCCATGACGGGTTCGAGTATCGTCCAGAAGAAAAACATCAGCGTTGCCAAGAACCAATGGGTGTAGAAATAGAGGTGCAAGGGAAAAAATCCTATTAGTCCAAAAGACAAAACCGCCAAGAGCCATATAAGCTTCGTCAATAGGTTTATTTTATTGTCAAACTTCTTAAAAACATAATAGACAAAGGTCAGGTCCAGCAAGGCCTTGCCGAGAAAAAGAAAATTAAAAACGGAGAGGCGGCTTTCGTTTAAGAAAAGACTCATCGCCGAAAAAGGCAAGTCGCGAAAAGGAAAATTTTTCAGCTCGAGCCCCAAATAAAAGAGCGACGAAAGAAAAAATAAAGAAGAAAGAATGACATTGTACCTAAATAATTCGATTGGACTTTTACGTTGATTTTCCATATATTACTTTTTCAAAAGCCTCCTGGTCAGATTTGTAAGTCAGGGTCTTTTTTACCTCCTCCTCGGCCGCAAACTTGGCGTCCATCATTTCCCAGTCGTGTAAAGCCGGGTCGCCCGATATGTATTCCATGACAAAGTAGTAGACCGTCTTTTTTATCAAATCGCCCTGCCAGCGGTATTCATAATTCGTTTTTATCGGTTTCCCAGTTACTATTTTTGCCTTGACCCCGCCTTCTTCCCGAACTTCGCGGAGGGCGGCTGCTTCCATAGATTCGTTAGAATCTTTGTCTCCAACCAAGCCTTTAGGAAAAACCCACCCCTTGTGTTGCGAATGCTGCGTAATCAACCACAGTTTTTTACTACCTTCTGTTTTATAGACCATTCCCCCGGCCGAAGTTTGGTTAACGGTTTTCATAGCCGACCGCTTGTTTAATATTTTTAAATCCGTCTTTTTTAAGAAGGTCGATCAATTCGAGGTTGATTTGGGCAATGACCTGCGGACCCTGGAAGATCATTCCGGTGATAAGCTGCACCAAGGAAGCCCCCAGCTTAATTTTCTTGTAAGCGTCTTTGCCCGAGAAGACTCCGCCGCAACCAATAATGATCAATTTATTGCCGTATTTCTTGTAGGCCAGTTTGATTAACTCGTTAGACCTGTCCTCGCACGGCTTGCCGGAAAAGTTTCCGACTTTAAAAAGCTTAACCTCCGACTTAACGAGAGCTGGGTGTTTTCGGTCTTTTTGGAGGTTGCCAAAGATTACCCCTTTGACGGACTTGTGCTTGGCGATTTCTTCAAGCATTTTCAAAGTATCGGTGTTTGTTTTATCGATTGGCATTTTAATGAAGACGGGCTTCCTCAATCTCAACCCGTCGATCGCCAAAAGGAGCAGGCGGATATTCTTTGGCAGATAAAAATTAATTTTCTTGCCGTGGATCAAATTCGGACAAGAAATATTCAGTTCGTAATACGAATTCTTGACGCCCGATTTTTCAAAGGTTTTAAAGGCAATCACGATGTCTTTGGCTGCCTCAGAAACAGAAGATAGGTCTTCGGAGTTGCTCATTCCCAAGCTGACGCCGACCGGGATTTCGAACTTTAAATTTTGAATTTCCTTTGCAATTATTGACGCCCCTTTGTTTTTGAATCCTTTGTTGACCATTAGAGACTTTGATTGCGGAAGCCGGCCCAGTCGGGGATAAGGGTTCCCCTCATAGGGTTGGTTGGTAATCGTCCCGACGGTCTGGTATCCGAAGTCGAGATAATAGAGCGCCTGGGTCAGGTCGGCGTTGTAGTCGAAGCCGGCGGCGAGCCCGATCGGGTTTTCGAAATTTATCCCGGCCACCCTTTGTTTTAAAGACCCGTCTTTGTAAATTAACTTGCTCCCCACCAGTTTAATTAGAGGGGTGGTTGCCAAAAATTTTCCCCTGTTGACCATGACGCCGTGGATGAATTCGGCGTCCATCAGGAAGAATATTCTTTTGAGAAAATTTTGATAGGCGAAGCCATAAGCGGCAGTATGGAGTTCAAACCGTTCTTTCTTTAAAAAATAATAGACAAGGATTGCCAGGGTAAAACTAATGGCCGCCGACAAGGTGCAGTAAAGGCAGATGCTTCCTATCACGACGAGCTGCAGATACATCAGGTAAAGAGAGAAGAAGGCGCCGAACACGGCCTGGACAATTGACCAGTAACGGAATATTTTTTTGTCGGTCAATAAGGAACCGAATAACAGGATAACCAATAGGCCGTAGTGGATGACACCAAACAAGGCTAGGGGAAGGCCAAACATAACGGAATACGGACTCGTCAAGACCTTGCCGCAGTCGACAAGTATGGCGGGAATAAGGGGATTAACGGTGCAAGGCGGTATGATTTTGCTGAAGTGCTCATAGGTCAGATAGGCAGAGTCGGCTAATCCTCCGCCGGCCAGAAATATCAATAAAAGAAGTTTTGCTAACATTCGGCGGAGGGTAGAGGATTTGAACCTCTGTAGGGATTACTCCCTCGAGTTTTCGAAACTCGTGCAATTGGCCGCTATGCGAACCCTCCTTACCTTCATATTTTACCAAAGCTAATTGTTAAAAGCCGGCCATTGAGGTAAAATATGTAGATTATTGGCGCGTTGGCGAAGAGGAAACGCAGGTGTCTGCAAAACACCTACTGCGCCGGTTCGATTCCGGCACGCGCCTCCCGCTTCAGGAGGGTGGGCAGGACGGTAATGCGCGAGTCTTGAAAACTCGTGAGCGCAAGCTCTAACAGGTTCGACCCCTGTACCCTCCGCTTTTTTATGAGCTGCACTCTGTGTGTAATAACTTTAGGCGGGGGACTCCTCCTGGCCCGAAAATTGGGGATAAGCGACATGGTTTTCGCGATCTGGCTTTCCGGACTAAATACGGCCCTCGCCTTTTGGCTCTCGCCAATCATTAAACATAAAATCTTCGGCAATCGATTTCTTTTAGCCTCGGTTTTCTATTTGTTGGCCTATTTGTATTTCAATAGAACCGGTCAAATGACGAGAGACGTCTTTGTCGGCCTCACGGTCGGTATGGAAGTATTATTTGTCGCCTATTTTATCGACAGGAAGTGGCGCTTGATTCCATTCCAGAAGGTGATTCTCCCGTTATTTTTTCTTATCTTAGCCACTTTACTCGCAGCAACTCACTAGACTTTTTAACACCGCCTTGACGTTTTTCAGGATTTTCAAGATGAGCTTTTTCACACTTAAATAGTAGCAAATATGGTAAAATCTGTACACCAGGAATATATGTTTTATCAGAGTCCAACGTACGGCAAAGTAGACCTAGAAAAGCTGAAGGAAATCGTTTCCAAGTTCATGGGGGGCGACAAGGCGGCCAAATACGAAATTATCGTCGGCACCGACTCCCAGAAGATAGAGAACAACAAATACGACTTTGTCTCCGCCCTGATTATCCACCGGGTAGGGTGGGGCGGGATATACTTTTGGAATCGCATCATCCAAGACAAAAAGATATCGCTAAAAGAGCGGATCTACCAAGAGGCGACCATGTCTTTGACGACTTCGGAAAACTTTGTCAAATTCTTCAAAACCAACGGCATCTCCAAATACAACATTCAAATTCACGTCGACATCGGCCACAACGGCGAAACGCGCGACCTAATAACCGAGGTTGTAGGAATGATCAGGGGAAGCGGATACGAAGTCAAGATCAAGCCAGACTCATACGGAGCTTCCAAAGTAGCCGACCGCTACACCTAAACTAAATACTCCTTGATATTATTCTCGGTGACGACAAACGACTGTCCTTGGCCGGAGACGATTTTGTAAGCGACCTTGCGGACGATTCCCTCGACGGTTCGCTCCAGGCTCCTTATACCGGCGTCAAATCCTAGAGGCCTCGTGATCCTGGCCCAAACGGCGTCTTCGACTTGAATGTTGTCCGGCCCCATGCCGGTTTCTTTGAGTAAGCGGGGGAGGACGAAGTTTTTGGCGATGGCGATCTTTTCGGCGTCGGTGTAGGAGGGCATCTGGATTACTTCTAACCTATCCATGACCGCGGTTGAAATGTTGTTGGTGTTGTTGGCGGTGGCGATAAACAGGACTTGGGAGAGGTCAAACGGATAGTCGAGAAAATAGTCGGTAAAATTCATGTTCTGGTTGGCATCCAGAAGCTCGATTAAAACTCCCATAATTGAGGCGCGGGACTCGGGGGTAATGCGATCTAGCTCGTCCAAAAGGATGACTGGGTTTTTGACTCCGGCTCGTCTCACGGCCCTGATTATCATTCCCGGCTCGGCCTCACTCGACGTTTTTGACTGGCCTCGAAGGTCAAGGGCAGAGGATAATCCGCCAAAAGGAATGCGGACGAATTTGCGCCCCAAAGCTTCGGCAACCGACAGAGCCAAAGTTGTTTTGCCGGTTCCGACCAACCCCATGAATAAAAGCGTTGGAGCGTGGACCGCCTCGATTTTCAAAGTGTGCTTTTGAACGATCAAAACCGACAGGTATTCCAGAATTCTCTCCTTAATTTTTTGTAAGCCATAGTGGTTCTTGTCTAGGGTTACTTTGGCGCGGGCGATGTCCAAGGTATCTTCGGTTTTCTTGTTCCAAGGGAGATGGGTAATCCAGTCGATGTATTTGGTGGTAATGTCGAGTTGGGACAAATTGCCGCCGTGTTTTAGGGCAAGGTTGATCCTTTCTATCTGCTCGACGGCTTTTTCGTGCAGGAGCGAAGGAAGGTCGGCGCCGGCGATCGCCGACCTCAATTTTTCTATTTCTGATAAGCTTTTTTGGTCATCCATATCGTTAGCAGACTAAACTTGCTATTGACAAAAGCAAAGTTTTTTATTATAAATATGACACCGAAATTTTATTATAAATTCATTCTATCATGAAAATTAATCCGCTGTTTGACTACGTACTAATTAAGCCCCTCGAGGGCGAAACCAAAACTCCCTCGGGAATTGTCCTGCCCGATTCGGCCAAGGAAAAACCCCAAATGGGAGAAATTATGGCAGTTGGGCCGGGAAAAGAATATTGCTCTGACGACGACGAAAAGTGCGATTGCAAAGAAATGGTTGTCAAGGTAGGACAAAAAGTTCTCTACAAGAAATGGGGAGGAAACGAAGTCAAGGTGGGGAGCGAGGAATGGATTCTGATTGAACAAAAAGAAATAATGGCTGTTATAAGTTAATAAGATTTATTAAATTTATTAAATAATATGGCAAAAATAATTAAGTACGGAGCCGATGCGCGAAAGAAGTTATTGGACGGAGTCAACAAGTTGTCCGATGCAGTCTCAACAACCTTAGGACCAAAAGGCCGTAACATCGCGCTAGACAAAAAATGGGGGGCGCCTAACGTCGTTCACGACGGCGTCACCGTTGCCAAAGAAATAGAGCTCGAGGACGTCTTTGAAAACATGGGCGCCCAACTCGTCAAGGAAGCGGCTTCAAAAACCGCCGACGTCGCCGGAGACGGTACGACCACGGCGACGGTTCTTGCCCAAGCATTAGTCCAGGAAGGATTAAAGATGATTACCGCTGGGGCCAACCCGATGGTAATGCAGAGGGGCTTGAGGAGAGCCGGCGAATATGTCGTTGAGGAACTAAGAAAATCGAGAAAACAGATTACTTTGGAAGACGCCGCCTCGGTGGCAACAATTTCCGCCGGGGATGCCGATCTGGGCAACTTGATCGCCGACGCCCTAAAAGCGGTTGGCGGAAGAGACGGAGTTGTTACCGTTGAGGAAGGAAAAGGATTGGAAACAACCGTCGACCACAAGGAAGGTATGCAGTTTGATCGGGGGTTTGCTTCGGCATATTTTGCCACCGACACCGACAAAATGATTGCCGAAGTCGAAGACGCCTACATTTTGATTACCGACAAGAAAATTTCTGCCGTTTCCGACCTTTTGCCGTTTCTGGAAAAATTTGTCAAGGTTTCCAAGAACTTGGTGATTATTGCCGACGAGGTTGAGGGAGAAGCCCTGGCGACCTTGGTCGTCAATAAGCTCAAAGGGACATTCAATTCACTCGTCGTCAAGGCGCCTGGATTTGGCGATAGGCGAAAAGAAATGCTCGAGGATATTGCCATTTTGACCGGCGGAACGGTTGTTTCAGAGGACCTGGGTAAAAAGCTCGACTCGATTGAGGTTGATGACTGCGGCCGAGCCGACAAGGTAAAAAGCGATAAAGAAAACACCTCGATAATCGGAGGCAAGGGCCAAAAATCCAAAATCGAAGGAAGAATCGCCCAGATTAAAAGAGAACTAACCGAAACAACGAGCGAATTTGATCGGGAAAAACTCCAAGAACGGTTGGCTAAATTGTCCGGCGGAGTCGCCGTCATCAATGTCGGCGCCGCAACCGAAATTGAGATGAAAGACAGAAAAGAAAGAGCGATCGACGCCGTGGCCGCGACGAAGGCGGCGCTTGAAGAGGGGATTGTCCCGGGCGGAGCAATCGCTCTATTGAACATCAGCCAGAAGATGAGTAACGAAAAAATGGGCAAGGTTTCGACCGACGAAAAGATTGCCTACGATATTGTAAAGAGGGCCTTGGAGGCGCCTTTTTCCAAATTGATCGAGAACGCCGGAGTAGATCCGGGCCAGCTTCTAGCCAAAGCCCGAGAGAGCGCGGGTGAGGGAATGGGTTTTGACGTTTTAGCGCTCGAGTCAACCTCTGAAGCCAAGCCGATTGACATGGTCAAAGCCGGAATCATCGATCCTTTAAAGGTAGTCCGCACCGCGGTCCAAAATGCCATATCGGTTGCGACCATGATTCTGACGACCGAAGCTTTGATAACCGATAAGCCCGAGCCCAAGCCACCCCTACCACCGGGAGGCGGAATGCCCGACATGGGTGGAATGGGATATTAACCCAGTCTCTGGTATGATATTAGGTAGACAGGCGGTGATCAAATATGGCTGATAAAAAAGTCGGCACCGTTTCCCATTACTACAATCATTTGGGCGTGGCGATAATTGAGGTTACCGCCCCCTTTGCAGTTGGCGACACCTTGAAATTTGTCCGGCACGGCGACGGCGAAGAACTCTTCCAGCAAAAAATCGAGTCCATTCAAGAAGCCCACAAACAAATAGATAAAACCAAAAAGGGTCAAAGCGTCGGACTAAAGGTAGACAAAATATTGCACGAGAAGGTGGAAGTATTTAAGGTTTAAAGATTTTTTTGTAGTCGGACAGAACTTTGTAATAACTTCTTTTTATATTGTATATATGAGGCTTTAACTTATTGTAATTAGGCCCGTAACCAAAGCTTTCAATGGGGCGAAAGAAATCCATTTGACCGGCGTTGTGGACAATGACAACTTTCTCTCCGCTTTCTTTATAAAAAATTCCCTTTTTTACATAGAATCCATCTTTGGCAAACACGATCATAAAATTATATTTGTCGTCAATAACCTTGAAGCCATTTTTATAAAGGTAATAATTTAAGACGACTTGATCGGGCCCAAAAGAAGACTTATTTTTTACGGTTTTTCTCATTTCCTCAACCAACCCAATAAACTTCTTTTGGGGGGCAAAGATCACGCCGGCGTTTAAGACCGGCTTGTCTTTGACGACGCGCCAAATCCTTTTCTTGATCTGGCCTTCAAAATTGCCGTAGTAAGTAAGAAACCATTCAAAAAATAATATCTTCATTCCTAGTGGAACAACCCGGAAAGTCTGCTTGTCTTTGTTTAAAACGCCATTGATGTCTCCTTGAAAAATTACGTCTCCGCCGTCGATAAAGAGAACCTGGTCGTATTTATTTTTTTTGAGGAATTCCCTAGCGTCAAAGAATCTTTTATTGACTATATGGTGATTCTTCATCCCCGGGACAATAATTACCCCCTCGCTTTCTAATATTTTTATTTGCCTATCTAACAGACCATAGTTAATGACAACGACGTCGATATTTTTTAGATTGACGTTTTCTTTTAAAGATTTGAACCAGTGATTGACTAAAAAATCTCCAACTTTTACGTCGGAGGAGGTGATAATAACGTGTTTTTTCACGGAATAATTTTATCAGAATTTTGATATAATTTAGTCACAACCAGAGGTACCCAAGCGGCCAACGGGGAGAGACTGTAAATCTCTTGGCTTTACGCCTTCGAAGGTTCGAATCCTTCCCTCTGGACTCAACTTCAATAACCATATGGATATTACAGATAGGATTAATAAGACAGTTTCTGAAGTTCATAGGTTGGTCAAGGTCTGTCTGCCAAAAAGCACCGTCAAAATAACCTACCTGACGATTTTTTCTCAAAGCGAAGAAGACTACCTAGAACTCAATAAAATGCTTTCGGAATTAGGAAACAAACAAGAGGCCAACCACGGAGTCAAATTCAAGCTCAAAAATCCCTTTCAGATAGAAAGCGAAACGATAAATTTACTAAGAGTGAGAAAGCCAGACGTTCATAGAAAGGAATTTGGTTGTGCCGACATCGAGGTCGTCGGCTCGTCTTATAGCGAATTGAGGGAGTTGGCCTTAAAGATAGGCTGGGACATTATCCAGAGGAAAACTTTTGAGATGATAGAGCTTTCCACCTTTGACATAAATGCCTACGCGTACATAATGAAATACCACATATAAAAGGACCATAATTTTACTTTTGATATAATTTCTTCATGATTACGACAATTCTTTCCGACTTTTCACGTGTGATTCTTTTACCGAAAGATAAAAATTATCAAGGAACTTTAAATGGGTTGTACGGAGAATCGTTAGAGAATATTCAACCATTCAATTTTTTTGACTTCTTTGAATTTAACGAAGAAATCTTATCTTTATATAGTTCTCTGAAGAAAAAATATTCGGTAAACATCTTTACCTCGGGAATAATCCAAAAGGCAAAAGAGGTCGAGCAGAGAATACGACCAATGTTCGACCATATTTTTACTGCCGCCGATTTCGGACTGAGTAAAAAACAACCAGAAGCTTATTTATTTATCGCCGATAAAATAAATAAAAAACCAAATGAAATTGTTTATATTGATGACAAATTGGACAATTGTAAAGTTGCTGAAAAAGCCGGTATGAAAGCTATTCATTATGAGGAATTTATAAAGCTAAAAAATCAACTAATGAACTACCTGAATAGTTGATTACGACAATCTATTTAGATATAATCTCCCCATGAGTGCTGCAAAGTGTGAGTTCAAAAATAAACCTTGCCCAAAGATTATTGACACGACAAAAGGATCTTTTCCGGTCTGGGCCCTCATTAAGAGGTTGGCTGCCTACCCAAGCTTGACGCAAGAAAGAGGAGGAGAGAGAATTGATACCAGACAGATTTTAGATGACTACTTTTTTAAGCAAAATTACCCGGAAACGATCGCTGAGATTTATTCTTCGACTAATTTTGGACCAATAACTATGCATCCCTGTGCCCATTGTGCCGCTGGAATAACAAGAGTGCTACAAAAATTAAAATACGTAAAGCCTTATATTAAAGGACCGTAATTTTGCTTTTGATATAATTTCTTCATGAAGACAAAAGTGGTGACGGACAAAGCTCCGAAGGCGGTCGGGCCATATTCGCAGGCAATCATTTCTGGAAACATGGTTTTTACCGCTGGCCAAATCCATTTAACTCCGGAAGGAAAACTAGTTGAGGGAACCATAGAAGAACAAATTCATCAAATCATGAAAAATCTTCAGGCGGTTCTCGAAGCGGCGGGAGTTTCATTTTCCGACGTCGTCAAAACCATCATTTACGTCACCGACATGTCGACTTACGGAAAGGTCAATGAAATCTACGGCAGCTATTTCTCCGACCCTTATCCGGCCCGCGAAACGGTCTGCGTCAAAGAACTCCCCCTGGGGGCAAAAATAGAGATAAGCATGGTTGCCGTCAAATCTTAAACCGAAGATCATTGACTGGGTAAAATAGACACTGTCGAGAGATGTCGTTGGCAAATTCTAAAGACTTCTTAATATCCTTCGTCAAAAAATATTTGTATCCGAAAGAAGCTGTAAAAATGTCTCCCGATCCGACCGAGTCGACAATGTCTTTGACTTTTACC
>CAYJKR010000002.1:0-85265 GCA_964371165.1 uncultured Gammaproteobacteria bacterium | reverse complement strand
AAAGCGATTCCGGCGAAGTTGCTCCCGCCGCCAACGCAACCGATAACAATGTCGGGATACTCTCCGGCTTTACTCATTTGCTTTTTTGCCTCCAAGCCGACAATCGTCTGGTGCAAAAGGACGTGGTTCAAGACGCTTCCTAAAGAATATTTATAGTTCTTGTTCTTCACCACCGTCTCCAACGCTTCGCTTATGGCAATGCCGAGACTACCCGGGTGACCCGGTTTTTCTTTCAATATTTTCTTTCCAAACTCCGTTTTATTGGACGGGCTGGCAAAGACTTCGGCGCCATAGGTTTCCATGACGGTTTTCCTAAATGGTTTTTGGTCAAACGAAACTCTCACCATAAAAACGACCAATTTCATTCCAAAGAAATTGGCGGCTAGGGCGAGAGCCGAACCCCATTGGCCGGCCCCGGTTTCGGTAGCCAATGTTTTAACTCCCTCCCTTTTGTTGTAGTAGGCTTGGGCGATTGCCGTATTCAACTTGTGGGCTCCGGTCGGGGAGGCGCCTTCGTATTTGTAATAGATGTGAGCCGGCGTGTCCAGAAACTTTTCGAGTCTCTTTGCTCGAATAAGCGGTGTGGGTCTATAAAGTTTATACAGTTCCCTGACCTCCTCGGGAATTTTTATCTTTTCCTCCAAGGACACTTCCTGTTTAATTAATTCTATTGGAAATATGGCTGATAAATCAGCCGGCCCGACTGGCTGCCGGGTCGCCGGATTTAAAGGCGGGTCTGGCAGTTTCCCCAGATACTTTTTTAAGTAATAGGCAATGTTTAAATAGTATTCCGGTATTTCCGAATCCGACAATGTGATTTTTGTATCTTTCATATTTAATAATTGATTAATTTCTAATAAATAAAAAACCCCGCCTTGGCGGGGTAGTGTGAGTTAAATTATTCCACTAAATAAACACCCGCCATCTGCAGGGATTCCAAGTGCGCCAGTTGTTAGTTATTTTTTTCATATTTTTTTAAACCTTCCCATTTGTAATTCGCGCGACCCTCGTGTCACCGTTGCCACGCCTACCTTGAGGCGGCGGGCGATCTCCTGGTGGGGGAGGCCTTGCTTTAAGAGCTTCACTATCGTAAGCCTCGTCGACAACTCAGACAATTCCCGCGGTGTGAGAATTCCTTTTAAGAAATCCAGCATTTCCGCGTTTGTTTTTTGTCGCAAAAAAGCGTTTGTCAACTCCCCTATCGTGTTCATCTTGGTTACTATCATACTAGTATGATAGTAATTTGTCAAGGGGAATATTTTATTTGGAGTTATAACCTAACGTTTTGGATCGGATCCCCACCCTCGTGGTTGCAGTCGACGCAGTAATAAGTATTTAGAGGGTCTCGAATGACGGTTTTTTCTTTCATTTCGGCACCCGGGAAGTCGGCGGGCACCATTTTGTCGTCCGGGCCGACCGGAACGGGCATTTTCGAAATGTGTGATTCCTTTGGTTCGGTTCCCTTGATGAAATATTCAAACCTAGCCTGGCACGATTCGCTGCCGTCTTCTTTTTTGCTCATGACATCGCCGGAATCCCAGCAGACCTGGGTGCCGACGACGTCCTGGGGTCTGACCGGCCAAAGATCTGGCTGGTTTTTCAAGACGTTGGCCATGACGTCGTGCCAAATCGGAGCGGCGCCGGTGACACCGGACGTCAGATAAGGATTCATCGGCGAGTTATCGTTGTTGCCGACCCAGACGGCGGTCAGGAAGTTCGGCGTGAACCCAATCGTCCAGTTGTCGCGTTTGTCGTCGGTCGTTCCGGTCTTGACCGAGACGGCGTGGCCGGGAATGACGAGCTGCGAGCCCGCGCCAAAAGCTTGGCTCCTAGCATTGTCGTCCAAAAGTATGTGGGAGATGATAAAGGCGGTTTCCGGCGAGATGGCTTGTTTTCCGGAAATAGAAAGGTAGGACGGAGCCGACATGGCTTTTTTGACGTCCTTGACATAGTTTGGATTCTCGAATTTGTATAAGGTCTTTCCCAACTTGTCTTTTATTTCCAAAATCTCGACCAGTTCTTTCGGTTTGCCGCGGTTGGCGAAGGCGGAGAAGGCCTGGGCCATTTCTGTCATTTTGACTTCTCCTCCACCCAGAGTCAAAGCCAGCCCGTAGTTTTTCGGGTCTTTGAATGTCGTCATCGTAAAGGCAGAGGTCGAGGCGACAAAGTTTTCCACGCCGTTTATCGCGAGCATCTTCACCGCCGGAATGTTGTACGAATTGCCCAGTGAAAACCTCAGGGCTTGTCCGCCGTGGAAAGACCCGTCGTAGTTGACCGGGCAGTAACCCGTCGGCTGGCCGGGGGCGGAAAAACAGGTCGGCGTGTCGACAAAAATCGTCGCCGGGGTGACAAGTTTTCGTTCTATTCCGACGGCATAGTTTATTGGTTTAATCGAAGAACCCGGTTGCCTTAAGGCGGTTGTCACATTGAACGCCCCGGAGCCCGAGGCAAAATAGTCGACCGACCCGACCATGGCGAGAATTTCTCCTGTCGGCGGGCGGGTGACGAGGACGGCGCCATTGGTAACGTCCAAGTCTTCTAGGTCTTCGAGTTCTTCTTTCAAAGTTTTTTCCGCCTGCTCCTGAATGTCGAGGTCTATCGTTGTCGTCACCTTGAGCCCTCCCTCCTCGACGCCGTCCTTGCGGTGTTTTTCCTCGTGAATCTTTTTCAGGTAGCAAACAAAATGGGGGGCTTTGATGATATTCCTGGGTGGTTTGACGACGAGCTTTTCTTTTGACGCCTTGTCATACGTTGCCTTGTCTATATATTTGTCCTCAAGCATTCTTTTTAAAACCGCGCCCCGTCGGGTTAAGGATAGTTCAGGATTTTGATAAGGGGAGTAAAGCGAGGGCGCCTGGGGTAGGCCTGCCAAAAAGGCTGCCTCGGCAAGCGTCAGATTTTTTGCCGGCTTGTCGAAATATAAAAGGCTCGCCTGTTGAATTCCATAGGCGGCGCCCCCGTAAGGGACTTGGTTCAAATACATCTCGAGAATTTCGTCCTTGGTGTAAATTTTCTCGATCCACATGGCGAGGATGATTTCCCTAATCTTTCGTCTTATTGTTCTCTCCGGAGACAGCAGGGCAGTTTTGACGAGCTGCTGGGTAATGGTGGAGCCGCCCTGGACCCGGGTTGTCAAGAATGTATCCTTGACGGCGCGGAGTATTCCGCCGAGTATCGAGACGCCGCCGTGCTTGTAAAAATCCTTGTCTTCGATGGCGATCGTTGCATAACTTATATATTTTGGGATATCCTTGAGCTTGACCGGCGTCCGGTTTTCTTCTTTGTAAATGTCGTATAAGAGTTTTCCGTTTCGGTCGAGGATTTGGGTAGAAAGAGGAGTCGCCTGAAAGTCCTTTAGTTTATAAGGGTTCGGGAATTGATAGAAAATAAAGAAGAAAATGAATAGCGCACCCAGTGCCACTCCAATGATAGTGCTGGTTTTTTTGTTGTTGAGAATCCAGGTCTTGATTTGTTCCAAATATTTTTTCATTTTAAACGGGGAAAAAGGGGAGCGATCTTTTTGATCTCCCCTACTGTGGCGTCTATAATTTTACCAGCTGTTTCTGGCAAAAATGGCTGCAATTGATAGGCGATTGATTTTAAAGTTTTGAGACAGTCGGTCAAGAACTCTTTTCTCTCGTTGGCCGCTTTTTTCCACGGGGCAAAGTCGTCGATTTTTTTATTCAACGACTTAATCCTGGACCAGATTTTTTCCAAGACAAGATTGAATTGAAATTCCTCAAAGCCTTCAAACGATTCCTTATCTAAATTTTCTTGACCTCCGCCTTCAACAGTCAAGGCGTCCGTTTCTCCTAGATTAGTCAGGCGGCTCAGGAGGTTCCCGAGCTCGTTGGCCAGGTCGGCACTATATACTTCATCGAGCCTTCGATAGGAAAAGTCGCCGTCCTCGGTAGGCGGTATTTCTCTCAAAAGATAATAACGCAGGGCATCGGTGCCATATTTTTCAACGACCTCCAGAGGGTCGATAATGTTGCCGACGGTTTTTGACATCTTCTGTCCGTTGACGGTGAGGTAGCCGTGGGCAAAAATGGCTTTGGGCAAGGGTAACCCTGCCGACAGAAGAAAAGCCGGCCAATAGACGGCGTGGAACCTGATAATGCCTTTGCCGATGACGTGAAGGTCGGCCGGCCAAGTGGCCTCGTCGACTCCGGATCGGTAGATATTTAGAGCGTCAAACCAAACATACATTCTCTGCGAGCCGTCTCCCGGAACCGGCACTCCCCAATTCTTGGCCCTCTCGCTGCTCCGGGATATGCTTATATCCAACAGCGGTTTTTTGAGGAATTGTATAACTTCGTTTTTTCTGAATTCTGGGTAGATCTTTAATTTGTCGTTTGAGATTAAGTCGACCAATTGGTCTTGGTATTTGGAGAGCTTGAAAAAATAGTTTGACTCGGAAACTTTCTCCAACTTTTTGCCAGGGTGCTCACGGCATTCGCCCTTTATAAGTTCGTCCTCGGTGTAAAAAGCTTCGCAGCCGACGCAGTAGAGTCCCTCGTAATCTTTTTCATAGATATCTTTAAGACAAAGTTTCCACAACTCCTGGCTGGATTTGAAATGGGAGGGAGAAGTCCCTTTTTGGAAGACGTCGAACTGGACGTTTAATTTTTTTATCAGATTTTGAAAAAGCCCGGCATTCTTGTCGACAAATTCCTTAACAGGAGTGCCCGCTTTTTCTGCCGCCTGGACGTTTTTTAAAGCATTCTCGTCGCTCCCGGTTAGAGTGGTGACTTTTTCGCCAATTGTCCTATGATACCGAGCAATGGCATCGACTTGGATAAATTCAAGAGCGTGGCCGATGTGGGGCGCGGCGTTGACATAGGGAATGGCACTGGTAATATAGAATTTCTTGTTCATGAATATTAATTATATCGGATCTTTCCGAACTATCTTAACGATCGGCCAGCGCTGTTCCGGAAATCTGGCATTTGTCCCGTCGGGGTGTTGAACGCCGGATACATAAACGTGAGTGTATTTGCCATCGGTTCTGTCGTGAGAAACATAACCGTCGACTTGACCGAACATAATTCTTTTTCTATTTTTCCAAACAGCGCTACCTAAAGGATATTTTTCTCTAGCCCACTTATTATAATTTTCAACGTATCTTGGCGTCGCTGGAGGATGTATTTTTTCCGGCATGGCCTATTTTATCAAAACAAAGACTCCGACGAGCAGGCTAATGGTCAAAATGACGTTGCCGACGTCAAATAAATTCAGCGCTTGTAAGCTCAATAGGATAAACGGCGCCAGAAATAAGATCAAGGCGTATTTGTGAGGCAGGAAGGCTCGAATAATGAGGCTCAACCCGAGGTTGAAAATTGCCACGACGGCTAAAATCAAAAAGATATTCACGGGCGGAAAAAGAAATATCAATATTCCGGCTATCAGCCATAAAATTAAACCTGCCCTTGCATGTTCCATTGTCTTTTATTATAATCTTCCCTGTGACAAAACTACCAGATGACAAAGATAAAGTAATCGAGAAGTTCGCCCAGAGAAAGGGCGACACCGGTTCTCCGGAGGTTCAGGTTGCTCTACTGACCCACAAAATTCTGAAACTGAGCGAACACCTGGACGTCAACAAAAAAGACAACCACTCGAGGCGAGGGCTCTTAAAGGTCATCGCCAAGAGAAGGAGAATCTTAAATTATCTGCTGAAGTTAGACGAAAAAAGATATAAAAAATTGATTAAGGAGCTCGACCTTAAGAAATAAAAAATATATCTTCTTTAATATATACTATTAAAATATGAGTCAGAAAGTGATTGAAAAGACCACGGAAATCGATGGTCAAAAATTAACTCTTCAGTTTGGACGCATGGCGCAAGCCGTTGATACCTCAGTCTACGCCACCTTGGGAGACACGGCCGTTTTGGTAACGGTTGCCACCGGTCCTGTTAATCCCAATATCGACTACTTTCCGCTCTCGGTCGAGTACGCGGAAAAGCTTTACGCCGGGGGATTAATCAAAGGCTCCCGATGGATTAAAAGGGAAGGCAGGCCCTCCGACGACGCCGTTTTGACGGGACGACTGATAGATAGATCGATTAGGCCGCTTTTCCCGAAAACATACAAAAAACAGGTTCAGGTTGTCATTACGCTACTTTCTATCGACGGAGTCAATGCTCCGGAGATCTTGTCGGCAATCGCCGTTTCGGCGGCTCTCTCGGCCTCCTCTATTCCCTGGGCCGGGCCGATCTCGACCTCGAGAGTCGGTTACGTCACGTCGAGCGAAAACAAGGAAACGGGCTTTGTCATCAACCCGACCGAAACCGAACAGGACTTTTCGAGTCTGGACTTGGTCGTTTCCTCAACTCGTGACAAGGTTTTGATGATCGAAACCAAAGCCAACATGATCAAGGACGAGATCATCCAGGAAGGGATCGAGATGGCCAAGAAAGAAAATGAAAAGATCATCAAGTTTATAGAGGAGCTAACAAAAGAAATCGGCAAAACCAAAGACATTATTCCGGATGAGGCGGACTATTCGGAGATCCTGAAGCTGGTCAAGTCCAAATATACCAAGCCGGTTGAGGAAGCCTTGAAGCAAGCCATCGCCACCGCGGGCAGCGAAGACAAACAACTCTCTGAGGTCGTGGCTTCGATCTATGAAGAATTGGAAAAAAAATACGACTCAAAGGTGATTTTGGCGGCGATCTCGAAGAATAACTATGAGAATATAAAAAAGGATATTCTAGAAAAGGGCGTTCGACCGGACGGTCGAAAGTCAGATATAGTGAGGAAGCTCGACGTCGAGGTTTCTCTTCTGCCCCGAACTCACGGGAGCGCCTTATTCCAACGCGGTCAAACCCAAGTCTTGTCGATTGCTACCTTGGGATCGACCACCCTTGAGCAACTGATAGAGGGTCCGGAAGGAAAAGAAGCGAAAAGGTATATCCACCATTATTCAGATGCGCCTTACTCTTACGGCCAAGTCGGCCGGATTATGGGGCCTTCGAGGCGGGCGATTGGTCACGGAGCTCTAGCCGAAAAGGCAATCGAGCCGGTTTTGCCAAAAGCCGAGGACTTTCCTTATGCCATTAGAGTCGTCTCGGAAATCTTGTCTGAAAACGGCTCCTCGTCGATGGGTAGCGTCTGCGGATCGTCTTTGTCGCTCATGGACGCCGGAGTTCCCTTGAAGGCGGCGGTCGCCGGAGTCGCGATGGGAATCATGACCGAAGGCGACGACAAATACGTTGTTTTAACCGATATTATAGGACTCGAAGACTTCTCCGGAGAAATGGACTTTAAAATAGCCGGAACAGAAGACGGCGTGACTGCCATCCAGCTTGACGTCAAGAACAAAGGTTTGACGGCCAAAATGATCAAAGACATTTTTGCCCAAGGAAAGAAGGCCAGGCTCGAAATATTGGCGGCGATGGACAAGGTCATAGCCAAACCGAGAGAAGAAGTTTCCCGCTATGCGCCAAAAGTGGTGGTCTTGATGCCTCCTCCTGATAAAATAGGAGAAATCATCGGCCCGGGTGGTAAAAATATTCGTGCCTTAATTGCCAGGACTCAAACCGAAATCAACGTCGAGGACGACGGCAAAGTGACCATTTCAGGTCTCGACCGCGCCAAGGTCGACGAGGCGGTCGCCCACATCAACAACGTCACCCGCGAAGTCGAGGTCGGCGAGGAATTCGAAGGCGAGGTAAAAAGAATTTTACAGTTCGGCGCATTTGTGGAAATTCTGCCCGGCAAAGAAGGCCTGGTTCACGTCTCGAAAATGGGTAAGGGTTTTGTGAAAAATCCATACGACGTCGTCAAGATCGGCGACCGGGTGAAGGTGAAGGTCTATCAGATAGACAATATGGGGAGAATCAATCTTCAGATAATATAAAAGACTTATTTAGAAAGCGTTAACCCTTCAGCCTCCGCATAAAAGCGAGTTCCGGGATGAAGATTTCTTTCTTGTTTACCATAGATTAATTTAGTAAGTTCGGTTGATCTGAATTCAGTCATGTTTAAATGAGACGAAAATTCGCCAATTTTGGCTCTAAACGGTTCCATTACTTTTCCTGGCATTAGATTATTATGAACCGTTATTTGGTATATCCACCGACCCCTGGGGATTACATATGATTCGGGCTGTTGTTTTTCTGTTTTGATTATTCTTTCTCCCATAAAATTAGGCTTTTACCTCAATTTTTGTAGCGTTGGCGGCGAAAGTCGCAAAAATAGTATTTGTTTCCATCGTGAAATTATCTCCACCTCTTTTTCTTACTTCGACATCGAGTAGGGCACGAAAACGCTTCATCCTATATTTTGTTTTCTCTTCCGGTAGTTTTTCGGCGGTAAACGGACTCATTGCCTCAACGGGATGGTCGCCATACCCATCTATCCATAGAGGTTTTTTTGGCCTGATTCTAAAAACCTGTCCTTGGTCGGCTTCGCGGCCGACGCCCTCAATTTGAGCTTGGTAATACCGGGTTCCCTTTTCCATACCCTATATTATATCCTATAATAATAGAAATTGTGTAAGAAATGAACCATTGATTTTGGATTGCCAGTTCATTACAATGAGATTTATGGCAAGGCGAAGGTCACTAATAAGGCTACCGTTTTTAAAGTTCAAGATAAACCAACAGACGATCTTTAATATTATCGGTTTTATTTTTGTCGGCGCGTCATTGGTTTTTTTGTTGTCTTACGCGAAAAACTTCAGCAACCAAGAGAGCGGCCGGGTATTGTTTGATTTGAACCAATCGGTAACGTCGAAATTCGGCTGGCTCTCGATCTTTCTGCCCTTTATTTTGCTTCTCATATCGGGTCATTTCTTCAACAGCAAGCGCCTCAAGGTGGTCAAGCCTAATATGACCGGGGGCATCATCATGGTTTTCATTTCCCTTCTTGGCATATTCCGCTCCGGCGCTTTCGGGCGGGCAATCTTAGACAACCTGAGCCTGGATTTTTCGCTCATCGGCGCCGTCATTATCATGGGGATAATCTTTATCATCGGCCTGGTGCTTTTTCTCGACACCTCAATCGACGCCTTTCTCCTGTTTGTTTTTGACGTCTTGAAGGGCGTCTTTGCCTTTCTCAAAAACTATATCTTCAGGACATTTTTTGAAAAGGGAGACAAGCGCGAATTGAAGCTGCCGGCCAAGGGCGAAAAAGAGTTTATCATGGACGAGAAAAGCGGGGCAAAACTAAAGATGCCGGCGAAAATATCTCCTTCGACCATGGTCGTGCCGCCGAAGGACTTGATCAATATCAGGCCGCTTCCGTCCTCGTCAAGGTCTTCGACCTGGGTCTATCCACCCCTCTCTCTTTTGGCAGACGTCGACCAGAAAGAGGCCGACCGCGGAGACGTGAAGCAAAATGCGAACACTATAGAAACAACCCTTGACTCGTTTGGGATCAGGGCCAGGGTGGCCGAGGTTAACTTCGGACCGGCCGTTACCCAATACGCGATAGAAATCGCCCAAGGGACTAAGTTGTCCCGCATTACCGCCCTTTCCAACGACCTGGCGCTCGCCTTGGCCGCCTCAACCGGCCAGGTGAGAATCGAGGCGCCGATACCGGGCAGGAAGCTGGTGGGTATAGAGATACCCAATAGGAGGCCAGAGATCGTCACCGAAAAAACCATGCTTTCCTCGCCCGTCTTTGCTTCAAATAACGACCCGTTACTGGTGCCCTTGGGGCTCGACGTTTCCGGACAACCGGTGGCCGCCTCGATTGCCAAGATGCCCCACGTCTTGATTGCCGGAGCAACCGGTAGCGGTAAATCGGTTCTTTTGAATGCCTGGATTTCGTCCTGGCTGTTCCGGACCAAGCCCGAGGATTTGAGGATGGTTTTGGTCGACCCAAAACGGGTCGAGCTTTCGATATATAACGGCATTCCCCACCTTTTGACCGAAGTAATCGTCGACGCCGCCAAGATCATCTCGGCGTTGAAGTGGACCGTTTCCGAAATGGAAACAAGATATAAGCTGTTTTCCCAGGCAGGAGCGAGAAACATTGAAAGCTATAACGAAATGCCGGGTATCGAAAAGAAACCATACATCATGTTTGTCATCGACGAGTTGGCCGACCTGATGATCTTTGCCCCGGGAGAGTCCGAAGAGCTGATCACCCGGGTGGCCCAGATGGCGCGAGCGACCGGCATCCACCTCGTTTTAGCCACCCAGAGGCCCTCAGTTGACGTCATCACCGGCCTCATGAAAGCCAATATCCCGACCCGGGTCGCCTTTAACGTTTCCTCGATGATCGATTCGAGGGTTATTATCGACATGCCGGGAGCGGAAAAACTTTTGGGCCGGGGAGACATGTTGTATCTGCCTCCCGACAAGGCCAAACCGGTCCGTATTCAAGGCCCCTTTATTACCGAAAAAGAAGTCATAAATTTGGTTAAATTCTTGAAATCCCAAGCACCGGAAGTCCACTATACCGAGGAAGTCACCGAGCAGGCGGTGACGATCAAGTCCGGACTAGCGGGAACTATAAACGTCAACGGCGGCGAGAACGACCCGTTGTTTAGCCAGGCACTGGAGATAATCATGCAGCAGGATAAAGCCTCGGCCTCCCTCCTTCAGCGGAGGCTTTCAATCGGCTATGCCAGGGCAGCGAGAATCCTCGACCAGATGGAAGCCGCCGGTTATGTCGGACAGGCCGAAGGGTCAAAACCAAGGGACGTCATCAAACGCCAAGCCACCCCAGAGTCTACAGATTTACAAGAGGGTGACATTCATTGAAGATCTTCTTAACCTATAGTATAATAGTGGCTTATGGCGGAAGCTAAGCATTTTTGGTTGCCACGTTCGTTTCAACCCTATGCATTGACGGCAAAAATCAATGCGTTTGAAGGATTGTCTCAAATGAAAATCTCCGATACTTCGCGGCAAGAAATCCCTTACGACGACTACGGATTGCACATGTCGCTTAGACAATTTACTAATGATTTTGCTAAAAGAGGCGACCTAGACCATCTTTTGGATAAATATCTAAAGAAAGATTCCCCGCTGGATTCAAGAAAATTTAAACTCGTCGCTTATCCGGGAGGTAGCGGTAGGGGCGGCGAACCGCCATATGACCAATTTTTCTTTGACGGTTTCACTAATTTGATTTTGTTTTACGGAGATCCCGAAAAAGGCATTGGCGTCAGCGCAGGTATAAATAGGGTCAAGAATCTTCATAATATAAGGATTCCTAAAAAAGTAAAATGGGACGACTTAATCATTAATCAACTTCAGGGGCCCGCCGTAGGCGGGAACAATCTCGAAGTAGAAGAGACATTTAAGCAGTTCAGATGGGAGCGTTTGCTTACGGAAGTATTTATCAAGTGGGCTAGAAATATAGGCTTAAAAAGAATTTTTATGCTGCCCCACGATTTAAATGGCTGGAAAAAAATAAGAAAAAACGAGCACGGCACTTCCTATCTACGCTACGACGTGACGGCAAAAAGATTGGGATTCAAAAGGGACCTCGATGATGAACCATATTTTCTTCTTCTTAATATCAATATGGAGACTAGGGAACTTTTTAAAGCTATTTTTCAACAATCTTGATATTAAAATAATTAACTATGCCTGAGGCTAAAAAATTTTGGTTACCGCGGTCATTTCAATCAAACGCATTAGCGGCGAAAGTTACTGCATTTGAGGGTTTATCCAATATTAGTGAAAGGAAACTTATTACTTCAAAAAGTGGTGTAAAAGACATAGGCTCTTCTCTAAATTATTTTGTAGATGCCTTTGTCAGTAACGGTGATTTTCGAAGAATTTTAGATAGGTATATAAAAGAAGACTCTAATCTGGATCCAGAAAAATTTTCCCTTTTATCCCATGAAAAAAAAGGTCGGGGAGAAGGAGAGTATAGTAAACCATTCTGGTTTGATGGATTTGCTAGCATAGTATTATTTTACGGCCCTCCAAAAGATAATATAGGTGTTACCGCCGGCGTCGATCACATAAAGTCCGTAGGTCGGAATATGGATAGGACAAATATTTCCGACACAGACCTAATAATAAATCAACTCCAAGGTCCAACTCAAAGCGATAATACGAAACTTGCCGTAACCTTTTCTAATTTTCGCTGGGAGAGGATGTTGACGGAAATCCTTATCGAGTGGGCAAGGCAAACGGGATTAGAAAAATTATATTTTCTACCATCAGCTTTTAGTACTTGGGATAAAATCATGTTTAACCAAGGTGGCATAGGTAAATTACGGTATGACGTTACAGCTAAAAGACTCGGTTTTAAAAGGGACAAAGAAAACAAACCATATTTATTATCTATCGATGGAAGTTTAAAGGAGCTTTTCGATACTATTTTTCAACGCTCTTGACCGCTTCCCTGTATTTGCAATAGTCGCAGTCCTCCCCCGATTCGGGTATTTTATTGGACTCCAGGCACTTGTGAATATCGATGAGGGTTTTTTCCACCCAGGATGAGTCGCCCTTGTAGGGAATTAATTTAATATCGAACTCAAGCTTTCCGTCAAAAGCCTGTTTGTCGGTTATGCCGTTGGCATAGACGAAGTAGCCGGTGTCGGAGACCTTGTAACCATTTTGGCGGAAGAGCCACTGGTAGATTTCCATCTGCCTTTTGTAGCCAATCTGCCATTCGGCGTCGAGGGTGACCTCCTCTTCTTTTGAGGTCGCCTTGTAATCGACAATGATCAATTCGCCCGAGGGGGCGACCCAGACGTCGTCGATTCCTCCGGTAACAAACAAATTAGTCGGCTTGTGTAAATGGGTGATGCCCCCGCGCAGGGCGTCTCTCCATTCGTTCATCTTTTGGTCTTTAAAAGGAATGGCGTCGATATTATAGGCTTTCATAAGTGGGTGGGCGTCGCCCTTGGCTCTATGGATGTCGAACTCTTTTTTTAAGAGCTTGTCGACGGCGGAGTTTAGGGAAAATGGATAACCAGGCGGTTGGGCAACGCCGAGCCTTCGGTCCAGATAGAAACACCGCGGGCAGTTCATGAACAGGTCAATCTTTGACCGGCTCAAGCGAAACGGATAGAGCGCCCCCGGAGTATAGATATTATTTTTTCTTTTTCCGTTATAGTATTTCGACATAAATTACTGCAAGTATTTTCTGATATTTTCCTGGTGTTCAACGTCCGTCTTTGCGAAGTGCATATTGCCTTGTTTGTCCGACAGGTAAAACCAGTAGGGCGTGGTACTATCGGCCTCGACGGCCGCTTCAATTGAAGTGAGGCCGGGATTAGAAATCGGCGCCGGGGGAAGTCCTTTGTTTAAATAAGAGTTATAGGGCGAATCGATCTCCAAATCGTCAAAGGATAGGACTTCTTTCCACCAGCTTTTTTCCGCCGATTGATAACCCAGGGCGTACTGAATTGTCGCGTCAACCTGTAAGGGCCAGCCCGCTTCCAGTCTCTTCAAAAGAACGCTGGCAACCGTTTTTTTGTCGGCGGCATGCTTGGCTTCTTTTTCGACAATCGAGGCGAGAATAATCGCCTCTTTATCGCTTAGCCCGATTTCGGCGGCCTTGGCCTTGAGCTCGGGAGTAAATTTCTGGTCAAAGTTATTTTCCAGAATGGCGACGATTGCGGCGGCGCTGGCGTCTTTGGGGAGAAGATAAGTGTCGGGGAAAAGATAACCTTCCTTGGAGTTGGCGATGATTTCGACCTCGGGAATATCTAGTTCGTGGCCTATTACCTGGGCCATTTCCTCGCGCCTCGTTCCTTCAATTAACGTTACCCAGGCGTCGAGCGTCCCGTGGGTCAAGGCTTCGGCGATTTCATAGGCATTCATCGAGGGATTCAAACGAAAGTCGCCCGCCTGGATTTGCCGGTCGGTACCTTTTAGTTTGACGATGAGATAAAATACCAATTTGCTCCTGATAAAGTCTTCTTTGTACAAAGAGTCAACCACATTCTGGAGAGACTCGCCCCGAGGAATGACAAATATTTTTGATGTTTTGTCGGCCCGATTTACCGGGAGTGTCCCTTCGCGGAAATAAAGATAGGAGGTAACGCCCAAGACGGCGATAACAGAAAGAAAAATAATTATTTTTTTCATTAGGTTTCGATTTTAAATATCGGCAAATTTTTAATGGTCACTTCGGCTTCTTTCAATCGGTATTTGTCGCTCGAATAAAGGACAAGCATCGGTTCGTTTTTCTTGACATTGTGGTCGAGTTTTTTTAACAAATAGAGCCCGGCGCGGATATCGTTTGGCGAACCCAAGACCTTGGCGACGGTATTGAGATTGTAATTATTAATATCCTTAATTTTACCAGAAACCGGCGAGGGCAGTTCTTTTTTAAAGGGGGACAGGCGCAAATTGCCCGAGGCAATTTCCGGGTTGCCCTCTTGGGCGGCGACGATTTCTCTGAACTTCTTTAAGGCAGCGCCCGACAGCAGAAGGCGCTTGGCTTCGTCTTCCCCGGTGCCGGCGGGGACATTCTTTTTGCTGTCTTTATAACAAAGGTCCAAAAGCATTCCGGCCAGCCTGACCGCCTTGGCCTCGAGTCGTAGGGGTCTATCTTTGTCTTGCTCGAGCACCCAAAGGACGTCGCGTGCCTCGAGTATCGGCCCTATTCCTCGCCCGGCCGGCTCGAGCATTTCATTGATGTCGACGACCGTTTTTATTTTAAACTGGCGGGCCAAGCGCTCGAATTTTTTGGCGACGCGCTCGGCGTCGGCGAAGTGGCGGATCTTGGCGGTTTTTCCGTACGGCAGGTCGAGCGCCAGGTGGGTGGCCCCGGTCGCCACTTTTTTGGCCATCACCGAAATGATGATCTTGTCAAAGGACTCGAATGCCAGGGGTTCCTCGACGCGGATTATGATGTCGTCGGCCGGGGCAATTCCGAGTTTGCCGTTCCAGGCGATGCAGCCGCCGACTTTTTTAACAATGGTTTCAATTTCTTTTGGAGCGAACTCGACTTTGGCAATCGAGCCCATGACGTCGGCGGTGCCGGCGGGGGAAGTAATCGCCCGGCTCGAGATCTTGGGGATGATAAAACCGGCGGCGGCGACTATAGGAACAATAATCATCGTAGTTCGTGTGCCGGCGATTCCTCCGACCGAGTGCTTGTCGGCGACGATTCCTTTGAACTTCAATTGGTTGCCCGTCTCGACCATGGCGCGGGTAAAGTAATAGAGCTCCTGGGGGCTGTAGCCTTCGCGGAAGGAGGAGGCGACAAAGTAGGTTGTCAAAACGTCGGTCAATCTCTCCTGGGCAATCTCATCCATGATGGCATAGACCTCTTTATACAAAAGCCTTTTACCCAAAAGTTTTTTTTGGATTGCCTTTATAGCCGTCATTTGTTCGTCTTCTTTGGTTGTTTTTTTACTCATGTTGCGAGTATAGTTCGGTAAACTTCTTTTGGAATTCCTGGGCCTTGAGCATGAGGCGCGTCAAGAGATAAAGTTCTTTGACGTCGACCAACCAGCCTATAAACAAATAGATAGACATGAAAGCGACAAAGGTGGTCATAAGAAGTAAAAAGACGTTAATCGTAAAGGCGGTATCAAAAATCAGCCCGTCCAAAAGCTTCATCAAGAAATAGCTAAAGGCTCCGGCAATTCCGGCCGAAAGACCCATCTTACCCAACTCGACGACGATAAAGTCCAAAGGAAAGCCGGGGATTTTTCGGGAAAGGATGTAGAAGAGTGCGAGCGAATTGACGATGATGGAAATGGAAAAGGAAATTCCCAAGGCCCAAACGGGCAGGCGGAAATAAAAGACAAAAAGAAGGCTCAAGACGGTATTGATAAGGATCGACACCAGGCTGACGTAAAACGGAGTTCGGCTGTCCAAGATTGAGTAAAAACACCGGGTGAGAAGATAGTAGACGGTATGAAAGGGCAAGGAGATGGAGAAATAAGACAGGGTAACGGCGGTGGTGACGGTGGCGTCCCAGCTAAACTTTGGCCCTCCGAAAAAAAGCCTGATTAGAGGAGTCCGGGCAAAGATGAAAAACACCGCCGCGGGGACGGTCAAGAAAAAAAGATTTAATATCGAGTCGGTGACGATTTTTTTAAATTCGTCCAGGCGTTTTTCCTGGTAGATTTCGGTCAGGTAAGGGAGAGAGGCGACTCCGAAGGCCATGCCGAGGACGGATACGGGCAAAAGCTGGAGGTGTTGGGCTAAATAAAAAGCCGTGTAAGCGCCCCCGCCGAGTAAGGTCGACAACGTCAGGTCAATCGTGGCGTCGATTTGGGCGACGACCACGGTAAACGCCCTGGGAATGACCAATCTCACAAATTCGACCAACCCCTTGGTTTTCTTGAGGACCAGTTTGTAGTCGAATCTAGAGTACCAAAGGAGCGGCATCTGGATGATAAACATGAGAGCGGCTCCGGCGACCACGCCCCAAATCGGCGCGGCGAGAAGGAGCGTCTTCGAAAAGAAAACCGTGACGATAATTATTGCCAGGTTGTAGACAATAGGCGCCACCGCAGGGAGGAAAAAAGTCTTGTTGGCCTGTCCCAGGCCGGTCAAAAAGTTACCGGCGACCAGAAACGGCAGTTGCCCCAAAAGAAGAATCAAGGAAAACTCCACAATTTGCCTGGTTTGGGCGGGGCCGTAGCCCGGGGTGAGGGCGCCGATAATTTTATCCATGAAGACCGAGGCGACGACAATAAAGGCAAACAATAAGACAAAGATCAGGTTGATCACCGAAGAAATATTTTCGCTCAGTTCCTCTTTGTTGGCTTTGTACTTAATAAATATCGGAATGAAGCTCGAGGTCAAGGCCCCGGTAATGAGAATTTCAAAGATCAGGTCGGGGATGCGGAATGAGGCAAAAAAGACGTCTAAGCTTGTGGGATCAAAATATCCGGCGAGAATGCGATAACGCAAAAAACCGCCCAGGCGGGCCAAAACTATCATAAATGACAACAGCAGGGCGGACGAAAAAATAGTTTTTTGCCGGGCAAAAATAAAGTTGGAAGTGGTCTTAAAAAATCTCTCCACGTTTTTATTATATATCATGATTTGTCCTTGACAACAGGCAGAAAATGGTGTGTAATGAAATCATATGGTGTTTTTTGGTGAATACCAGGTTAACTTCTCCGGTGCAGGGCGGCTGCTCTTGCCAAAAAAGGTGAGAGAACTCCTCAAAGGCAACGTTTTTATACTAACCAAAGGATTTGACAACTGTCTGTCGGGCTACGACCGCGACGACTGGGAGAAAAGGGCCTCGGAACTTCTCAACCCCTCGCTCCTCCAGCCGACTGAAATGGACCAGAGAAGGTCGATATTTTCCGCGATGACCTACTTGGAAATCGACGACCAGGGAAGATTCGTCGTCCCGAAAAACCTGTTGGAATACGCCCGACTGAAGGATCGGGCCGTCATCATAGGCGTCGGCGACCATTTTGAGATCTGGAGTCCGCAAGATTGGAAAAAATATGCACACACCAGCACTTTTAAAAGAAGCAATTGATAGCTTGAATGTCGTGGCCGGGCAAAAATATATCGACGCCACCTATGGAGAAGGCGGATATAGCCAGGAAATATTGAGGCGGGGAGGCAAAGCTCTTGCGATTGAGTGGGATAAAGATCAAATTTCCAATATCCAGACTCAAAATCCAAATTTGCAGGTTGTCCAGGGGAACTTTGCCGACATCGAGAGAATAGCCCGCGAAAACGACTATTTTCCCGCCTCGGGCGTAATCTTTGACCTGGGGTTGTCGATGAGGCAGATCCAGTCATCGGGGCGCGGTTTTTCGTATAAAAAACCGGAAGAGCCTCTAGATATGAGAATAGACGGAAACGCCCAAACGACGACCACCGCGGCCGACCTGATTGCCGAGAAAACCGCCGACGAACTTTATGAGGTCCTGGCCAAAAACAGCGAAGAGATAAAGTCAAAAGTCATCGCCGAGGAGATCAAAAGAAGGAAGCGTTTGGAGACGGTCGGCGAGCTCATCGAGGCGATTGACCGGGCGGTTGGATTTAAAAGCCAAACGGTTTACGCGCGGATTTTTCAAGCTCTAAGAATGGAAGTAAATCACGAACTGGAAAACCTTGAAAAAGGTTTGACTGGCGCGAGTCGAGTCGTCGCGACTGGCGGACAAATAGTTGTGGTTTCGTTTCATTCTCTAGAGGACAGGATCGTTAAAAATTTTGGGAAAAAATACCGACTAAAAGGTACGAAACCGTATTCCGGGCGTCGGGGAAAAAGCTTTGAGAGAAGCGCCAAAATAAGGACTATTACTATATGAAAGGACTGCTAAAAATGTCGGTTTGGTTGACGGTTATTTTTTTAGTCGCCGCCAATATTGTCTTGTTTCGCTATTCGATAGGCCTGGGCAAAGAAATCGAGACATACGAGAGCAAAACGAAAGAAATCCACGAAGAAAATTTGAGACTGGAAAAACAAATCTCCAGCTTAACCTCCCTTGAATTCGCCAAGACGGTCGCGGAGGGACTCGACTTTTCAAAAGTTGCCACTCCGGTATTTTTGGATGGCCCGGGCGTTGCTTTAAATTACCGTCCATGAAAGTAAAGCTTCTATTTTCTTTCTTTCTGTTATTTTACGCGGCAATAATCGTCAGGCTCTTTTATTTGCAAGTCCTCAATAAAAACGCTTCCTCCCAAGACCTCTATCTCAAAACGGTTTCGCTTTCGCCAGAGCGGGGAAGGATTTATGACAGGAGGAGCAACCCATTGGTCCTAAATCAAAACAGCTATCTCCTCTATCTCGAGCCGAAAAAAATTACCGACAAGACTAAAGTCATCGAAGTCTTATCAAAAAAACTAAAACTAGACGAAGCCACCTTGTCGGCCGCCATCAACGATAAATTAGTCTATCAGGCCATCAAAGGCGGGATCAGCGAAGACGAGAAAAAGGCCGTGGAAAAAGAAAAACTCAAAGGCATTGGATTTGAATACCAGATGCGCCGGTTTTATCCGGAAGCCTCTTTGTCGGCGCACCTGACCGGGTTTGTCGGCAAAGACGAAAAAAATGAGGATATCGGCTACTTTGGGCTGGAGGGATTCTACGACAAGGACCTTAAAGGTTTGGCCGGATTTCTTGAAACCGAGCGGGACGTCTTGGGGCGACCGATCTTCGTCGGCACCCAGAGCCGGATAAACCCGGAAAACGGGCGCGACCTCTATCTGACGATCGACAAGGGAGTCCAGGAAATCGCCAAAAGGCAACTTATGGCAGGAATAGAACGGTACGATGCCAAGCAAGGCTGCGTCATTATCGCCGAGCCAAACACGATGGCGATTCTTGCCTTAACCTGTCTACCCGACTACGACATGGAAAAATACTACGAGTTCGGCAACGATTACTTTGAAAATCCGGCCATTTCCGAAGTCTACGAGCCGGGATCGATCTTTAAACCATTAGTGATGGCGGCGGCCCTTGAGGAAAAAAAGATTAGACCCGAAGACACCATGAACGAAACCGGGCCGGTAAAAATAGGCGAGTACAGCATTAAAACCTGGAATGACGAATATTCCGGCAAGATTTCGATGACGAGAATTCTGGAGAAATCGTCAAACGTCGGCATGGTCTACGTCGGGCAAAAGCTAGGGCAGAAAAATCTTTATTCTTACCTTACTAAGTACGGTTTTGGCAAGGAAACCGGCATCGATTTGCAGGGCGAGGCCTCGGGCTATCTCAAGCCCGAGCGCGACTGGTACCCGATCGACTATGCCACCGTTACCTTTGGCCAAGGAATTGCCGTTTCCCCGATCCAGATGATTAGAGCCTTTGCCGCCCTCATAAACGGCGGGCACCTCATGAAGCCGTACGCTGTTTCCAAAGTGGTGTCCGGGGAGAGGGAAAAGATAATCGAACCGGTAAGAACTACTAGGGTAATAAGCGAAAAGACGAGTGAGACTATCAAAAAAATGCTGGTTTCGACGGTCGAGAATGCCGAGGCCAAGTGGGACAGGCCGACGGGTTATAGGATCGGAGGCAAGACCGGTACAGCCCAAATTCCCATTCAAGGCCACTACGACCCTTCCAAAACAATCGCCTCATTCATTGGTTTTGCCCCGGCCGACAAGCCTCGATTTATCGCCCTGGTGATATTTAGGGAGCCGAAAAGCTCCCCTTGGGGTTCCGAAACCGCCGCGCCGCTGTTTTTTGATATCGCCCGCGAGCTATTTGTATACTATAATATAGCCCCAACCAGGTAAACATATGTTTCAAAAAATAAAGAATCTATATCATCTATTCCAGGCCTTAATAGCTAATATTTATTACGGCTTTCCGAGCCGAAATCTCAAAGTCATCGGCGTCACCGGCACCGACGGGAAGACGACAACGACACACCTCATCTATCACATTCTGAAGGCGTCGGGTTTTGGAGCATCGATGATTTCGACGATTTACGCAAAAGTAGGAAGTCACGAGTACGAAACCGGACTCCACACCACGACTCCCTCGCCCTTTGTCGTTCAAAGAATGCTCAAAGAGGCCGTGGCCGAGGGTGATAAATATTTTGTTTTGGAAACGACCTCCCACGCCCTTGACCAAAATCGAGTTTGGGGGATAAAGTACGAGGCGGCCGTCGTCACCAACGTTACCCACGAACATTTGGATTATCATAAGACCTATGAGGACTATATTGGCGCCAAGGCCAAGTTATTAAAGAGTTCGAGAACCAGCTTTATCAACGAGGAAGACACCTCTTTTAAACTATTAAAGGATAAAATTCCAAGATCCCAAGGCTACAATTCGAAGTTGAAAGTTCTGGATGCACTACCCGGCCTGACGTCGTTTAACCGACAAAACTTTGCCGCAGCCTTCGCTGTTTGTCGGGAACTCGGAGTTGCCGAGGATAAAATTATCGCGGCGATGAAAACTTTTGAATTGCCAAAGGGGAGGTTAGAAAAGGTCTATGATCAGGATTTCAAAGTCATCATCGATTTTGCCCACACGCCGAATGCCTTTTCAAGGTTGTTGCCCGAGATAAAAAAACAATATTTAAAGGAAAACGGCCGGTTGATTCATGTCTTTGGCGCCGCCGGTGAAAGAGACCAAAGCAAAAGACCGTTAATGGGGGAAGCGTCGGCGCAATTTTCCGACCTCGTCATTTTGACCGAAGAAGACTACCGGAGCGAGGACGTCATGGCAATCTGTCGGCAGATTGCCGTTGGACTCGAGAACCAGGGTTTTAAAAATGTCACATACGACGTTATGTCTCGCTCGAGCAAAAACTATAGCATCATTGCCAACCGGGAAAAAGCCATCAAAGTGGCAATCCAGACGGCGCGTCCAGGCGACGTCGTCGTCGTCACGGGCAAGTCGCACGAGAAAAGCCTGGCGAGGGGAGTTGTAGAATATCCTTGGAGCGAGGAAGAAGCCGTTAAAAAAGCCATATCACCATGATTACCTATGACGCCAACCTCAAAATTTTTGCCTCCTCTTTAATCAATTCTGAGGGCTTTCTCTCCGGTTTTACCACCAGGGCGGTCGGCGACGGAAGGAAAACCACCACCATCCTGAATTTTTTAAAGACGGCGGAGGTGCAATATAAAAAAATCGTTGTTCCGGAACAGATTCACTCGGCCAACGTGGCGCTTTTTTCAAACCAAGACCGGGAAAGTTTTGCCAAGGTTGAAGAAACCGACGGCGTCGTAACCCGCGACGCTGGTGTCGTCCTGACCACCGTCACCGCCGACTGCTGCCCGATGATTTTCAAAGACGGGGCTCTAGGATTAATCGGTATCAGCCACGTCGGTTGGCGGGGCAGCCTGAAAAGAATACCCCAAAAAATGGTCGCCAAAATGAAAGAAGCGGGCGCCCGTATTGAAGACATTGTCGTTGCCATAGGCCCGACAATAGGAGACTGCTGCTATGACGTCACCGACGACCGGTACGAACAGTTTATGGAGGAAAACGAATCGTGGGGTCCGCAGATTTTTCACCACCGGGGTGGAAAATGGCATCTAAACCTGTCGCTTTTAAACTACTTATTACTAAAAGAAACCGGCGTCAAAGAAGAAAACATCGACCATTTTCCGTTTTGCACCAAGTGCGACTCCGCCCGCTTTTTTTCCTACCGACGCGACAAAAGAGAGGATTATGGCGAGATGTTTAGTTTCGTGGTTAAAAGTGTATAATTACTAAAATGACTTTTTTTGTCGGCATAAAAGGCGTCGCCATGGCTAATTTGGCCGTCTTCTTAAAGAAAATGGGGGGAGCAGTGACGGGAGCCGATACCCCCTCAGAATTTATTACCGACAAGCTCCTTCGGGACAATAAAATTAAGTGGTTTGAGAATTTTGAACCCAAGAATTTATCTGAAAATGTTGATTTGGTAGTCTATTCCGGAGTCCACGGTGGAACTAAAAACCCGATCGTCGTTGAGGCGAAAAGAAGGAAGATTGAAGTCGTCTGCCAGGCCCAGCTCCAGGAAAAGCTGATGAGCCAATTTGAAACAAAAATCGCCATTGCTGGATGTCACGGAAAAACAACCACCTCTTCTCTTTTGGTCTATGCCTTAGACCGCCTGGGAGCTTCTCCTTCCTATTTGGTCGGCGTCCCATCTTTTGACAAACACGAAGGCGCCGATTTTCAAGGCAAAAAATACTTTGTCATCGAGGCGGACGAATACGGCGTCAATCCGCCGGAGGACCTGACGCCAAAATTTCACAAGTTAAACCCCAACTATATTATTGGCCTCAATATCGACTTCGACCACCCCGACGTTTATCGCGACATCAAAGAAACAAAAGCCGCCTTTATCAAATTTTTCGAAAATAGGAAACTACTACTATATGCCGACGACGAAAATTTGATGTCGGTCACGCCGAAGTTAAAAAAAGGACAGTATAAAACATATGGGTTTTCAAGAGGCGCCGACTATCAAATCGTCAACTGGAACGTGGGGGAGAAGGAAAGCAACTTTGAAATAAAGGGAATGGGAAAGTTTAAAATCAACCTTTTTGGAAAGACAAACATTGGCAACGCCGCATCAGTGGTTGTTTTGTTAAGCCAGTTTGGTTTTATGGCCGAGGCAATTGCGAAGGCTTTGCCCGGTTTTTACGGGGCGCGCCGTCGTTTCGAAAAAATTCATTTTAAAAACAACACCTATTTGTTTGACGACTACGCCCACCACCCGAATGAAATCGCCTCGACGATTGAGGCGGCGAGACAGAGGTTTAAGGGACGAAGAGTAATAATCATTTTTCAGCCCCACACCTACTCGAGGACGGCCTTTCTACTCAAAGAATTTACCGAGAGCTTGAGCCGGGCGGATTTGGGGTTGATACTGCCGATTTTTGCCTCCGCCCGGGAGCAAAAATACGAATTTGAGATTAGTTCGGCCGATTTAGTCAAAGGAAGGGATATAAACAATCTCCTCCAATTCAAAAATCCTAAAGAACTTCTAAACAAATTAAAAACGGTTCTTCGTAAAGGCGACGTTGTTTTTACCATGGGAGCGGGGGACGTTTATAAACTAAAAGACGATATTATAAAAATAATTGACTCTTTAAACTAATGCCAGATTTCAAGGTCGAAAAAGACAAAGACATTTCAAATTTTCTGACTTTAAAGACCCGGGTGACGGCGGAATATTTTGTCGACGCAAAAGGCAGGCAGGACTTGATCGACGCCAAAAAATACTCCCTGGATAATAATTTACCGATATTTATTTTAGGAGGCGGCAGCAACTTGGCAATTACGAAAGATAAACTTCCGGGGCTAGTTGTGAAAAATGATTACCGGGAGTTAAAGGTGGTTGAGGAAAAAGAAGGCTCGGTTATTGTCTCGATTTCTTCGGGTTACCCGATGACGCTCCTGATTGCGAGGGCGGTCGCCGCCGGCTGGAGTGGATTTGAGCTCCATCAAGGGCTGCCCGGCACGGTCGGAGGAGCCATTTATATGAACTCAAAATGGACCAAGCCGCCGACCTATTTTGGCGACGACCTAATCCACGCTTTTTTAGTCGACGACAAGGGCAGGGTAAAGGAGGTCAATCGAGACTACTTTAAATTTTCCTACGACTATTCCATTTTGCAAGAGACCCACGAAATCGTCCTCGAAGGCATTTTCTCATTGAAAAAGGTCGACCCGAAGGTTCTCAAGGAGAGAGCCGCTTTTGCCCTGGAATATAGGAAAAAAACCCAGCCCTTCGGGATCGCCTCTTCGGGATGTTTTTTCAGGAACATAACCGAGGCGGAGAAAAACAGGCTGAAATTGACGACGACTTCGGCCGGCTATTTGATCGACCAGGCCGGATTAAAGGGCAGGTCGGTCGGCAACTTTTATGTCTCGCCAATTCACGCCAATTTTATTATCAATCGGGGAGGTGGAAGACGGGAAGACCTCATAAAACTTCGCGATTTAATCAAGACGGAAGTCGAGAAAAAGTTTGGAGTAAAATTGAAAGAGGAGGTAATCGTTATATGACCAATTCATACACCATACACGGAGGCAAGCCATTAAAAGGAGAGGTCGTTTTGTCGGGCGCCAAAAACGTCGCCTTAAAAACCATCATCGCCGCCCTCATGTTTGAAGGAAAGGTCATTTTGGAAAACATTCCGAGAATTAATGACGTTTTGGACTTGATCGAGCTCGTTGCCGCCATCGGCGGCAAGGCCAGGATCAGCGGTGACAACCGCTTGGAGGTCGAGGGAGAAGGGCTCAAGGAAAATAAAATAGACTTGTTTTATGGCTCAAAAATCAGGGTTTCGTTTCTTTTTTTTGCGCCTCTTTTGATGAAGTTTGGCGAGTGCTTTGTCCCAAACCCGGGCGGCTGCCGATTAGGCGAGAGGCCGATAAACCGGATAGTTGACGGCATGAAGAGCCTGGGAGTAAAGGTCGATTACGACTCAAAAACAGGTTACTACCGGGCGCACCTGGAGTCCCCGCCAAAAGGCAGGTATCGTTTTTCCAAGCCGACCCATACCGGGACTGAACTTTTGATCATGATTGCCTTGATGACCGAAGAAGAAGTCGTCATAGAAAATTGCGCCACCGAACCCGAGATAGACGACCTGATAGTGTTTTTGAACGAGGCGGGCGCCAAAGTAAAAAAGGACGGCAACAAAGTCACCGTCAAAAAGAGTTTACGGCTTTCGCAAAAATTTCCCTTCAAAATAATTTCGGACCGGAACGAGTTTGTTACCTACGCCAGCTTGGCGATTGCCTCTAAGGGCGACGTTACCATAGGCGACATTCCCAAGGCCTCGGTCGAATCTTTTTTGGAAAAAATGAAGGAAGTTGGGGCGGGGGTGGAAGAAAAAACGCCATCGAAATTCAGATTCTTTTATCGGGGTGACTTAAAACCGGCAACGATCATTACTTCACCGCACCCCGGCTTTATGACCGACTGGCAGCCGACTTTCGCCATTCTTCTCACCCAGGCAAAAGGCGAGTCCATTATTCACGAGCGCCTCTTTGAAAACAGATTTTCTTATGTAGAGGAGTTGAAAAAATTGGGTGCGGAAATAGAATTTTTTGAGCCCGAGGTCGACAACCCAAAGGAGTTTTACCATTTTAATTGGGAGTCGGGCAAAGAATACAAGCAGGCGATCAAAATTCACGGCGGCGGGCGCCTTCATAACGGCGTCTTGACGATAAACGACCTCAGGGCAGGAGCTGCCTTGGCCTGCGCCGCCCTTTTGGCGCCGGGCGAATCAATCGTCAACGGCGTCTCCCAACTAGAGCGCGGCTACGAGAACTTCATTAAGAAGATCAGAGCCTTGGGAGGAGACATTAAAACCACCTAACCTTGTGGTAAAATTGACATATGAGGACCATAAAAAACGTTCTTATTTTGGCCGGTGGGGACAGTACGCGGTTCTGGCCGCTTTCCCACAAGTCGCTTTTTCGGTTTTTGGGTCAACCCCTGATTCTCTACCAAATAGAGGAGCTAAAAAAATACGCCGAAAACATAATCATCGTTTCCCATAAAGATAGCGCCCTCGCTTTCAAAAGACTGGTCGAGAATCTTGGCACCCGAAATATTCAGGTCATCGTTCAAAAGGAAGAGGAACCCGGGCAAGCCGGAGCCGTCCTTTCCGCGGGCTTACATGTCCACGGAGAAGCCTTGATATTAAACGCCAACGACATTATCGATTTTTCTATCCTCTCGAAAATTACCAATACCCCGCCAGGTGTGAACAAGATCGTCTTGTTTGGAAAAAAATTAAGCGAGTATTTTCCCGGCGGGTACTTTAAATTTGACGGCGGAAATAAGCCGGCCGAAATTGTCGAAAAACCGGCGCCCGTTAATCGACCGTCAAAGGTGGTTAAATTGGTCCTCGATTATATCTCCGACATCGGCCTTTTCCTCAAGGCGATTCGGGGTGCCAAGCCCGGAAGGGACGACCGGTATGAACGGGCCATAAATAGCTTGCTGGCAACAGATTTGGATCGGGCGTATTTTCAGTACGACGGCATATGGGGGAGTCTAAAATATCCATGGCACGTCTTGTCGATGATGAAGATTTTGCTCTTGGGTATAAAGAAAGAAATGATTCCGTCCTCCTGCCAAATTTCAAAAAAAGCCGTTATTGTCGGACCAGTCCTTTTTGGTGAAAATGTCAAAGTAGGCGACTTTGCCAAAATAGTCGGACCCACTTTCATCGGCAACAACACCATTGTTGGCGACTACTCGATGGTTCGCGAGTCTCAAATAGGAGAAGACTGCCTTGTCGGAGCCCACAGCGAGGTGGCTAGAAGCAGCATCGGCAACGGCGTCTTTTTGCACCGCAACTATGTCGGCGATACGGTCATGGACGATCGGTCGATGATGGGGGCAGGAGCCATTACCGCCAACTTCCGATTCGACGCCGGGAACATTTCCTCATATATTGAGGGAAACAAAATCGACTCGGGCCTAGGTAAGTTTGGCGCCGTAGTAGGGGCGGGAAGCAAAATCGGCGTCAATGCTACCCTCACGCCGGGAGTCAAGATTGGAAAGAATTGCCTGATTGCGCCTACGGAAATTGTCGGCAACGATTTGAAGGACAATGTTTTTCTCATCAAAGGAAAAGAAAGGACGAATTTAAACAAATGAAAAAAGTTACCGTGGTTGGAGGTGGCACCGGGACCTTCGTTGTTCTTTCCGGCTTGAAAGACGAAAAACTAGACCTCTCGGTTGTCGTTTCCATGATGGATTCGGGAGGTTCGACGGGACGCCTCAGGGACCAGTTGGGGGTTTTGCCTCCGGGTGACCTGCGCCAGTGCCTGGTCGCTCTCTCTGACGCACCGTTGCTATGGCGCAAGCTTTTTTTATACCGCTTTGAGAAGGGAGATTTCAAAGGACACAACTTTGGCAACATCTTCCTGGCGGCTCTCGAGAAAGTGGGTACGTCTTATGACGAAGCCATTGAAATGGCCGCCTACGTTTTAAAGACAAAGGGCAAAGTAATTCCGGTGACGGTCGACAAGCTCCACCTGGTCGCCGAATACGAAAACGGCAAGATTATCACCGGAGAAGGGCTGATCGATGAAAATCACGCCGCCTCCTCCCGAATAAAAAGGGCCTATCTGGTTCCGGAGGGCAAAGCGAGCGCAAAAGCCCTCGCCGCCCTAACCGACTGCGAATATCTGATCGTCGGACCCGGCGACCTTTACACCAGTATCATTCCGGTTCTTCTGGTCAACGGCGTCAAGGAGGCGATACTCAAATCAAAAGCCAAAATTATTTATATCATGAACCTGATGACCAAATCGGGCCAAACCACCAACTATTCGGCCCATGACCACTTGAAGGATCTGGAAAAATACTTGGGCAAAACCCCAGACGTTATTCTGGTCAACAACAGCCCGATCTCTTCGGAAGTTTTAAAGAGCTACGAGCGTTATAATGAAATTAAGGTAGAAAATGACCTAAAAAATAGAGGAGATTTGGCTAAGGTTGTCGAAGCCGACCTTGTCGACAACAAGCCGATCGAGCTCGACGAGTCCGATATTTTATACCGGAGCATTTTGCGACACGACTCAAAAAAAGTCGCCGCCGCACTTAAAAAAATATTTTATGCTTAAAAGACATTCCATTTCCATTAAACACGCGGTGGACGGGCTAACCTGGGCCCTGAAAACCCAGCCGAATTATAAAATCCATTTGCTCTTTTCGGTTATCTCGCTAATAGGCTCGGCGGTCCTGAAAATTTCCTATATGGAATTTTTGATCGTGGTTTTTCTCATCACCGTCGGATTGGTGATCGAGACCTTAAATACCGGCCTCGAGCAAACCACCGATGCCATAGACCGGAAAATTAGAGAAGACATTAAAATCGCCAAAGACGTCGCCGCCGCCGCGATGCTCTTATATGCGGTGGGATCTTTTGTGATCGCGGCGATAATCTTCGTACCAAAAATTTTAAATCTTTTATTATGATATCGGTATATTTACTAGCGGTTTTCGCCTCCTTTGTTTTGAACTTTACCCTAATAGTTCCCTTTATCGATTTTCTCTACAAGCTAAAATTTCAGAGGGCCGAACAAAGGACGAAAGACGTCTTTAACAAGCCGACGCCGATTTTTGACCGTTTCAACGTCAATAAAAAAGGCATACCGGTCGGGGGAGGAATACTGCTCCTCTTGACAACGACGTTGGTTTTTTTCCTTTTTATTTTGATGTACTGGGTTCTGCAGAAAAAAATCCTCACCAACTATCCTTCGATTGCTTCCGAGATTAAAATTATTTTATTCACTTTTCTATCGTTTGGCGTTTTGGGAATTTTTGACGACCTCAATAAAATCTTTCTCTGGAAAAAACACGGGTTTTTTGGTTTAAGAATTCGCCACAAAGCCATCCTCGAGCTCATTTTGTCGTTTATCATTTCGTACTGGCTTTTTTCCGATTTGAAAATCCAGTTTATGCACGTACCCTTTTTTGGCGTTTTTAATCTCGGCTACTTCTATATCCCGATCTCATCCTTTATTATCTTTGCTTTTGCCAACGCCGTCAACATTACCGACGGATTGGACGGGCTCGCCACCGGAATTCTTTCCTTTGCCTTGATTGGTTTTTGGGTCGTTTCCCGCTCCATCCTGGACGTCCCGACGTCGCTCTTTATCGCCGCCTGGTTAGGCGGCCTTTTGGCGTTTTTGTATTTCAACATTTATCCGGCGAGGATTATGGTCGGCGACACCGGCGCCCTATCTTTTGGCGCCACCTTTGCCGTCATCGGGCTCATTTTGGGCAAGGCTTTTGCCCTCCCCATTATGGGCGGAGTTTTTGTCATTGAGGCGGGTTCTTCTTTAATACAGCTATTCGGGAAAAAATTTTTAAAGAAAAAAATTCTGCCGGTAGCGCCATTTCATTTATACCTTCAACAGCGCGGCTGGGAAGAACCGAAAATCGTTATGCGTTTTTGGCTGATCTCGATTATCTTCGTCATCTTCGGATTGATGATCTCGTTTATGAAGTAGTTTAGTGTTCCCAAGGTCCTATCATTCCCAATTTACCACTATGATTGTGTTTGAGATCGGTTCCGGGGATTTGTTCGCCTTCCTGTAAGAAATCAATTGTATGTACGTCCGCTCTCTCGACGACGAATTTATCGACAGCTCCACCTCTAGGAATTAAGACAACCAGTTGACCTTTTTTTGTATCAGGCTTGACATTGGAGACTTCGTGGTCGTGGGCCATAAGTTTCATTTTAACAACGTCTAACAAGCCGTTACCGGTAGTATCGTAATAATCTTTACCAGGACCACCAAAATATTTAATGACCCCATTTCTTTTTAGATTTACGTAGCAACAAGCTATTGCCGGAGCGATTAATCCAAGGGCTTGGACGGCTTGGGGAAGGACGTCTCTTACAACAGCAAATTCGGTCATAATATGGAAGGTATTCTACTTTTTCTTTTTTTTCTTGTCAAGTCAATCTAATTCTAATCATTTATCAGTAAATGGTAAAATAATAGTATGAATAGGTATTCAGGAAAGAAAATCCTAATCGTCGGCCTAGGACTCCAAGGTGGAGGCGTCGGGATGGCTAAATACTTTGCCGACCTAGGCGCTCGTGTTACCGTTACCGATAAAAAGACCGAAAAACAGTTGGCAACCTCAATTGATGCTCTCAAGGATTATTCCATTACGTATCGCTTGGGAGAACACCGCCTCGAAGATTTTTTGTCTTCCGACATTATTTTCAAAGGCCCGTCTGTTTTATGGACTACTCCCGAGCTCGTTGCTGCGGAAAAAAAAGGCATCCCGGTTGAAATGGAGCTGTCTTTTTTTGTCAGCCAATTTTCCGGGAAAATAATCGGAATCACCGGAACCCGCGGCAAATCGACGACGACGAGCCTGATTTTCAATTTAATGAAACTTTCCGGTTTTCCCGTTTACCTCGGCGGAGGTTTTCCCGGGATTTCGACCATCAACTATTTGAAAACCCTGAAAAAAGACGACTGGCTGGTAATGGAAATTTCCTCCTGGGCGCTTTCGGGATTTCACCGCCGAAAAATTAGCCCGAACATTGCCGTTCTCACCAACATTTACCCCGACCACTTGAATTACTACAATAATATGGACGACTACGTCTATGACAAAAAAGCGATTTTTCTTTACCAAAAAAAAGAGGACTATTTTGTCGTCAATGAAAAATTTGATTTGCCCGAAACAGTTGGTTCAAAGAAAATTACTTTTACCGACAAAGATTTCCCGGGAGAATTGATTTACCTCAAAGGCAAGCATAATTTGGAAAACGCCGGCGCCGCCCTTAAGGTCTCCGAAATAGTCGGAGTCGAGGAAAAAAGGGCTATCAATATAATTTCAAACTATCGCGGCCTGCCGTATAGGCAGGAATTAGTCGGTCAAAAAGACAAGGTCTTCTTTGTCAATGACACGACGTCGACCACTCCGGTTGCCACTATAAAAGCAATCGATACCTTCGCCGATAAAAAAATCGTTCTTTTGTTGGGCGGTAATTCGAAGAATCTGCCCTACGAAGATTTACTCGCCGAGCTTACTAAAGTCGAGAAGATAGTTCTTTTGGGCGGGTCTTTTACCGACCAGGTTTTAGATAAGTTAAAGAGTCTTTACGGTTCAAAATTATCCGACAAGATCTATGACAATATCGACGAAGCCGTCAAAAAAGCCTTTGAGGCGGCCAAAGAAATGGACGGGGAGTCATATGTGCTTTTTTCTCCCGGAGCTACCTCTTTTGCCATGTTCAATAACGAATTCCACCGGGGAGACGAATTTAATCGCGTCGTAAAAAAATTATTATGAAAATCGGCGTTTTTGACTCCGGCCTCGGCGGGCTCACGATATTTAGAGCCTTTCTGGAACACCTACCGGAATACAATTACGTATATTTAGGCGACAACGCCAGAGTCCCTTACGGAAACAGGTCGGAGGAAATAATCTACCGTTTTACCAAAGAAGCGATCGAGTTTTTGTTCAAAAAAAACTGCCAGCTGGTTATTATCGCCTGCAATACTTCAACCGCCGCGGCTCTAAAAAAAATTCAGCGTGAATATCTACCAAAGCACCATGGCGATAGAAAAGTCTTGGGTATCATCAAGCCGACAATCGAGCACATAGGGCAAAGCCATACATCTTCACCAATCAACCGCGTCGGGGTTATCGGCACCAAAACGACCGTGGACTCGGGAGCCTTTATCAGAGAGATAAAAAAAACCTTGCCCAAGGCTTTAGTTTTTCAAGAGGCCTGCCCTCTCCTCGTTCCTTTTATTGAAGAGGGGATTACCAAAAACCATCTGGCACTCGGGTTTATTCTAAAAGAGTATTTAGCGGGGTTAATCGAAAGGAAGATTGACACTTTAATCTTGGGTTGCACCCACTATGAACTTTTAAAAAACCCGATACAAAAGATAGTCGGTAAAAAAGTAAAGGTCGTCACCGAAGGCAAGCCGGCCGCCGAGAAATTGAAAGAATATCTATCGCATCACAAGGAATTGGAAAAAAAACTAGAAAAAAAGAGAAAAGTCTCCTATTTTGTCACCGACTTAAACCCAAATTACCATCGCCTTATGAAGTTATTTTTAAAGCCGCACTCTTCCAATATTAAAGTGGAGTTAGCCCAAATAGACAATGTTTAAAAACATTCTCATTAAAAACAAATTTTTTCTTCCGATTTTAACGATACCGATAATTTTGTCTTTGATCGGCTTGGTTTTTATTTTCGAAGCCTCCTCGGTTAGGGCGGTTTCTGAATTTGGCGAAAGCCTCCACTATTTTCGCCTCCAGGCGATTTGGCTGGCTTTGGGGCTCGGGGTTTTGGTATTTTTTTCCCTCTTTGATTACAAAAGGCTTTACTTTTTTTCTATCCTGTCGATGGCTTTTACCATTCTGCTTCTCATGGCGGTATTAATCCCCGGCATCGGACGGGCGGCAGGGGGAGCCAGGCGCTGGCTCGATTTCGGAATCATCAACGTCCAGCCGACCGAGCTGGCTAAGTTTTCGGTAATCATTTACCTGGCGTCCTGGTTCAAAAATCATGAAAAAAGACTGTTTACCTCTTTTATTTTTCTAGTCGGATTTTTGACTTTTCTCATAATCTTGCAACCCGACATGGGGACGGCGATAACCGTTCTTTTATTGTCCTTAATAATCTACTATTTGGCCGGCATGAATATGACGTCGTTATTTTTATTGGCGCCTTTTGCAGCGGGGCTTTTTTACTTGTTGGTAAAAGCGAGTCCTTATCGCTTTGATCGGTTGATGGCCTATCTCAATCCGGCGAGCGACCCATTGGGAATAGGCTATCACATAAATCAAATAGCGATTTCGCTATCAAACGGAGGAATATTGGGAGCGGGCTTTGGTGCCTCCCGGCAAAAATATTTGTTTTTACCCGAGGCCCATACCGACTCGATCTTTGCGATAATCGGCGAAGAATACGGCTTTATCGGCGCCGGAATTCTCCTCACCCTTTACTTCATTTTTGTCTATAAAGTCTACCACCTGATAAGGGTGGCGCCGGATAAATTGTCGCGTCTTCTTGCCGCCGGTATATTTGCCTTTTTTAACCTCCAGTTGATAATTAATCTGGCCGGGATGACGGGGCTGTTTCCTTTAACCGGAGTGCCTTTGCCATTCTTGTCATACGGAGGAAGCAATTTGTTGATATCCTTTTCGCTAATTGGAATCCTTCTCAATATTGAAAAGAGAGTCAAGGTGTAGTATATTAATTTTGTTTACAATTTGAGTCTTGTTATTGTCACCTCGCGCGCTTAGTGCGGGGGAAGACAACTCACCCAATGGGTGAGATATGGGAACACGGTGTAAATCCGTGGCTGTGCCGCAGCGGTGATTCCGAGGCAATCGGAAAAGTCCGAAGACCGACAAGACCACTGAACCCGAGCAGGGACAACCATGTTGGGCGCTAATTCACTCGAAGGCCTTAGTCTAAAAAAATATTCAGTCAATCCGCGAGCCGAAGCGAGGTTGCTCAACAGGCTATCAGGCAAGGATAAAATCCGTACCCTCGAGCAAAACCTCGACTCTTACGTCAACCACGTTTTAGAAGACAACGTTGTTTCACTTCCATACTCATATGGATTGAGCAAAGACAACGAGATTTTGATCCACGACACCGGACAAAAGGTTTTTTTGGACGAAAGGGAAAGGGGAGGGCTATACAAGGAAGGATTGATCAGGGCCCTGACTTCGTCGGTCGAAAACCCGGGGCTGGTTTCGCTCTTGTATAGCCCGCCGGGCATAACCAGTTTTGACGGCGACCCCGATAATCCGTATACCCAAGTCGGCAAATACCGCGACGGCCAGCTCTACGTCATGTACTACGATGGGGGGAAAATAAGGAATGCGGCGATAAGCGTTTCGAAAAATGGCGAGCCCTGGGTACAAGATATTTTGGGCGACGTATATAGTGAGGCGTCAGGAAAACAGACCGAGCAGGAAAAAATCGGTCACCTGATTTCCCACCCTTACTTGACCAGGTTGAATATCGACCAGTTTATCGAAGTCAACGGCCGAGCCGGAGATAGGACAATATACAAAAACAATAAGGACTACGAGTTTAGCCTTTTTGAGACCATGGAATTGTTGAGGCAGTCATTTTCGGGGAGCCTTCGGCTGTCCATAAAAAATCGACTGACTGAGGCTTTTTTTAAGGGGCATGAGGTCGACGAACAATTTATCCTCAACTCCTACAAGCACCTGATTCTCCACTACATGGAAAGCCACGGCCTGGAATCGCTGAGGCTGTCGGGGAGTTGCGGGTCGGAAGAAAAATTCAAGATTAACGACCTCATGAACACGGTCGACAATTTCCTCAATAATTTCTCCTCGCTCGACCGACTTCTGAAACAAAAAATGCCGAAGGTCCTCGAAGAGGACAAAGACGACAAGAGCCATGATTTTTACTCTTGTCCTCACTGTACCCAGCCGATTCCTTATGAAAAAAACGTCAAGGACAAAAACACCTGGTTAACGAACTGCCCCCACTGTGGCCTGAGCATCAAAAATGTTTGCTGATTGGGTATAATAGATTAATGAAGATATTGGTTACGGGTGGACATTTGGCTCCAGCACTAGCTGTAATCGAAGAGTTGAAAAAAACAAAGAAAAACGTCGAAATCGTTTTTGTCGGCAGAAAATATGCCCTAGATTCGGAAAAAACCATATCCCTCGAGTACAAAGAGGTCACCAAATTAAAAATTCCCTTTATTGCTTTAACGGCTGGCAGGTTGACGAGGGTTTTGACCCTGAAGAGCTTGAGGAATTTACTTCGCGTTCCGATTGGGTTTTTTAACGCTTTTTCTATCGTCCGCGATCAAAGGCCCGACGTGGTTTTGTCATTTGGAAGCTACTTGGCGGTGCCGGTGGCTTTTTGGGCTTATCTTTTCCGAACCCCGGTTTTTACCCACGAACAGACCGTCCACCCCGGGCTCGCCAACAGAATTGTTTCCTGGTTTGCCAAAAAGGTTTTTGTCGCCTTCACAGACTCGGTAAAATATTTTAATCCAAAAAAAACTTTCGTAACGGGCAACCCGGTCAGGAAATCAATTTTTGCCGTCAAGAAAACGCCATTTAATATCGAGTCGGGTGTCCCGGTAATTTATGTTACCGGGGGGTCCCTCGGCAGCCACAGCATAAACGAACACGTCAAAAAAATTATTAAGAAATTGGTCAAAGACTTTATCGTCATTCACCAGGTCGGGGAGACCAAGGAATACCGAGACTACGAAGAGTTGTCTAAAATAAAACAATCTCTTCCCAACTATCTCAAAAGTCGGTATTTTTTAAGCAAACATTTTTTCGAGGACGAGATCGGCTACATATATTCCAAGTCCGACCTGATTGTCGGTCGCGCCGGCGCCAATACTTTTTTTGAACTAATAGCCCTAAAGAAACCGGCTCTATTTATCCCCCTGCCCTGGTCGGGCGGCCGGGAACAGCAGAAGCACGCGGAGTTATTTGCCAAGGCCGGGTGCGGCGAAATTTTCCACCAGGTCGAGGCGAGCGAAAAATTATTTAGGCTAATTAAAGAAATGATTAAAAACATCGATTTGTACAGAAAAAACTTCAATCAGTTGACAATTCAAAATCCGACAGATGGAGACAAAAAGATCATCGCCGCCCTCTTCGAATAAAATTAAGAAAAGCCTTTTCGTTTTCGTAATTTCTTTGCTGTCTTTTTTAGCAATCTTTCTTTTGGATTTAAAGACAAGGATAAAACTCCTCGAGATAAAAAATATTAAAGGCAATCAGAAAATAATCGGGCTGACCGACTACAAGAACAAAAGCCTGCTTTTAATCAACGACGAAACATTGGCCAGGGAATTAAAAAACAAAAATCCTTATCTCAAGGCCTTGAAAGTGGAAAAGAAGTTTCCTTCGATCTTGATTCTTTACCCGGATTTTTACGAGCCGGTGGCCGTTCTTGAGGCGAGTCTAGGTTTTTTTGTTTTATCGGAGGACGGCCGGATTCTTGCCAAAACAAAAATAAAACAAGAAGATCTGACGTCGATAAAATATTATCAAAAATTAAATTACTATTCCTATTCGTCCGGCGACTATTTAGACCTGATGGATATAAAACTGGGCCTGTCGTTTTCGCAAAATCTAACACGGCTGGGTTTGCCGGTCGATATTCTTGATATTGCCGACCGCGATATGTTAGTATGTAACGTAGGAGAAAAGAAGATTATTTTTACCGCGGCCAAGGATTTTGAGCTGCAGAAATACGAGGTAAACCAAATTATCAGGCAGCTCAAGATAAAGGGCCAGGATTTTAGGTCGATAGATTTAAGATTTAAAAAACCAGTTATAAAACTATAAGCGAAGCTTGAAATTTTAGCTAAAGCAAAAATTATAATGGCAGACGAATTAATATGTGGAGTTGACGTCGGCAGCAGCAAAATCGCCACCATCGTCGGAGTCAGGGGCGAGGCGAGCCCCGACCTAAAAATCATCGGGTTCAATACGACGCCCTCTCGCGGCGTCAGAAAAGGACTAATCGTCGACATCGGCGAGGTAACCGCTTCGGTTGAAGAGTCGGTCGAAAAGGCCGAGAGAATGGCGGGCCACAAGCTGGCTTCGGCCTACGTCTCGGTCGGCGGACCCCACATTTCCTCATTAAATTCCCACGGAATAGTGGCCGTATCAAACCCCCAGGGTGAGATTAACGAAGACGACGTCGAGCGCGTCATCGAGGCCGCCCGAGCCATTTCGCTGTCAAACACCAGGGAAATTATCGACGTTTCACCCCGCGACTTTATGGTCGACGGGCAGCCGGGGATAAAAAACGCCGTCGGCATGACGGGAGTCAGGCTCGAGGTCGATACCCACATTATTACCGCCTCGCAAACCAATTTAAAAAACATCGACCGGGTTTTTGACGACCTGGGGCTAAACAACCGCGGCTTTGTCTTTGCCGGCAAGGCTTCGGCCGACGCCGTCTTGACCAATACCGAGAAAGAGTTGGGCGCGGTCTTGGTCGATATTGGCGGCGGCAAAATAGACATTGCCATTTATGTCGACGGCGCGCTTTCCTATTCGTCCTCAATTGCCATAGGCGCCCGTCACATCACCAACGACATCGCCGTCGGGTTGAGAATCTCCTTGGACTCGGCTGAGAAAATTAAATTACACTTGAGCCGTTATCTTAAGGAAGCGGAAAAACTGAAAAATAAAACGCCGGAGTTAAATTTCCGAGACCTGAATTTGCCCGAGGACGTGACCGAGGTGTCTTTGAAGAGCCTGGTCGACGGAATCATTGCCCCCAGGCTCGAGGAGATCTTCAAACTGGTTTTTGACGAGATCGAAAAGAGTGCCTTCGGCCAGCTCGTCCCGTCGGGCCTTATCATAACCGGGGGCGGGGCCTTGACGGTCGGAATGATCGAAACAGGAAAAAAAGTGGTAGGATTACCAATAAGGCTGGGCATTCCCGATAAAGTAAGCGGGCTGGTCGACGAGGTCATCGATCCCCAGTATGCCACGACCGTCGGCCTCCTTTTGTACGGAGCCAACGACAGCGCGGTTGGGGAGTCCGGGTTTAAAAATTTCAACAAGATTTGGAAAGATTTTTCAATCGGCGGTTCGGTCGGCAAGTTGAAAAATTTTTTCAAGCAGTTTATACCCTAACCTATGTTAATTAAGCCACGCGCCGGACAAGCGGCCAGAATCAAAGTAATTGGTATCGGGGGAGGAGGCGGCAACGCCCTCTCCTCGATGATTGCCGAAGGGGGAATCAGTGGCGTCGAATTTATCGCCGTCAATACCGACGCCCAGGCCCTTTTGAACAACAAAGCGTCGATTAAAATCCAAATCGGAGAGAATCTGACCCGTGGCTTGGGGAGCGGTGGCGATCCTGAGGTCGGCCGCCAGGCTGCGGAGGAGTCGAGGGAAAGATTAAAGGAGGATTTGTCCGGAGCCGACATGGTATTCATAACCGCCGGGGAAGGTGGTGGAACGGGAACCGGCGCCTCGCCGATTATTGCCGAAGTTGCCAAAGAGACCGGCGCCCTGACGGTCGCCGTCGTTACCAAGCCGTTTGATTTTGAAGGAACAAAAAGAAAGTTTACCGCCGAAGAGGGCATTTCGCGCCTCAAAGAAAAGGTCGATACCCTAATTGTCGTTCCCAACCAGAAAGTCATGACGATAGTTGACAAAAAAACCCCCATCTTGGAAGCATTCAGGAAAATCGACGACGTTTTGCACCAAGGCGTGAAAGGGATAGCCGAACTTATAACTACCCCGGGACTCATCAACGTCGACTTTGCCGACGTCAGGAGCATCATGGAAAACTCCGGCACGGCACTCATGGGTATGGGTATTGGGAGCGGGGACAAGCGGGCTATGGCAGCCATTAAGCAGGCCATCTCCTCGCCTCTTCTGGACGTCTCGATTGAAGGAGCCCGCGGAGTTCTTTTCAATATCGTTGGCGGCCCCGACCTTTCGATGATCGAAATTGACGAGGCGGCCTCAATCATTGCCAAGTCGGCCGATCCCGACGCCGACATAATTTTCGGCGCCGTTATAGACGACCGGATGCTCGATTCGATAAAGATAACCATAATCGCCACCAAATTCGACGACAGCAAACTCCGCTTGTTTAAATTCAAGAGGGAACCCGAGGAGGAAACTCTAGGAGACAGTCAGGAAGAGAAAAAGGAAATAAAAGAGGAAATTGAAGAAGAGGAATTCTTGGACGAGTCTTCTGAGTTTGATATTCCCGCGTTTTTGAGGAAGAAATAAAAAACTATTTATTTTCCAGGCTTCTGGTGAATAAATGAAGAAACGGCGCGGATTCTGCCTTCTCCCAAGTAATCATTCAATTCGATAGTTAGTCGTTTTGCCGAGTTAGAATCATTGGTTCTGTTGGCTGTACTCAAGTCTTTTAATTTTGTTCTTACTCCGTTAGTTCCAAATATTGCGTCTGGCAACCTAGCTAGAACAATTAGACCACTAAGCAATCCGTATGATGCAATCGGTCGAGGAGGTTTTTCTTTTTTGACAGCTTGCTTGGTTGTGGATTCTGGAGAATCATCGTGAACCTGTTCTTCAATATAGGGGTCGGAGTCTGTTCTGATTTTGGGAGGTTCTACAATTCTTTGAACCGGTTGGTTTCCGTCGTCTCCATGAACTGCTTCCTCAATATATGGGTAGCCAAATCGACTTTGCCATAATTCTCTCTTCATGTTGGCCATTATATAACTCCATTATGAAAAAAGCAAGATGCCGCGCTAATCCTAGTTATTTCCCACTTACGTATGACTGGGTAGAAGGATTGGGCTTAACTTGATCATGGACACGGACCTTTCCTGGAAAAAAAGGTCCTCGGTACTCAATCTGTTTTTTTAGTCGTTTACTTCTGGATATATTTGGCTTATACTCTTCGCCGATTCCTCGATGCATACTGCTTCCTGCTAATTCTGTTCTACTCATTTTTTATTATTCTACCATATTTATTGCTATAATTTATTTCTATGTTCAAACCGGTTATGCAAAATACGAATTTCCCGGAAATGGAAGAAAAATGGTTGAAGCATTGGTATGAAAAAGGGATCGTAAAAAAATATCTTGCCAAAAACAAAAACTCCAAAAAATATTTCTCTTTCCTCGACGGCCCGATAACGGCCAATAATCCGATGGGCGTCCACCACGCCTGGGGAAGGACCTACAAAGACCTCTGGCCCCGTTTCTACAACCTCCTGGGCTACCGGCAAAGATTTCAAAACGGCTTCGACTGTCAGGGCCTCTGGGTCGAAGTCGAGGTCGAAAAAGAACTCGGATTGAGGACCAAAAAAGACATCGAGAATTTAGTTCAGGGCGACCGAAAGGCGTCGATTGCCAAGTTTGTCGAGCTTTGTAAAGAGAGAGTTAGGCGCTTCTCACATATTCAAACCGAACAGTCAAAAAGGCTAGGATACTTTGCCGACTGGGACAACTCTTACTTTACGATGAGCGACGAAAACAACTACATGATCTGGTACTTCCTGAAAAAATGTTATGACGCCGGCTGGATATATAAAGGTAGAGAATCGGTTCCGTGGTGTCCGAGGTGCGAAACGGCCATTTCCCAGCATGAGATGTTGACCGAAGACTACAAGGAACTGGTCCACGACTCGGTCTATTTTGCCCTACCGATTAACGGCAAAGATAATGAATATCTTCTAGTATGGACGACCACTCCTTGGACCATTCCCGCCAACATCGCCGTCGCCGTTGATAAGACCTTCGACTATTCGCTCATAGAATTAGACGACAAAAAGTACTGGCTCGTTAAAAATAGGGTAGGGGTGATATTTAAGGATAAAAAATATAGAGTCGTCAAAACGGTCAAGGGCAAGGAGCTCGTTGGTTTGAAGTATAGCGGGCCGTTTGACAATTTGCCTGCCATTAAGAAAGTTGCCAAAGAAAATCTCAGCAAGTTTCATATCATCTTTGCCACCGACGAACAAATCCTTCCGGTGACGACCACCGAGGGCACCGGCATGGTTCATACCGCGGTCTCGGCCGGAGCCGAGGACTTCAAGATGGGTAAAAAATTGGGTCTGCCGATGATCCCAATTATTGCCGACAACGCCGATTATATAACCGGGCTGGGATTCTTGATCGGAAAAAATGCCAAAAAGCACCCGGAAATAGTTCTCGATTATTTGAAAGAAAAAGGTTGGGTGTACAAAATAGAAAGGTATAAGCACCGCTATCCCGCCTGCTGGAGGTGCAAGACCGAGCTGGTTTGGAAGGTGGCCGACGAATGGTACATCGCCATGGATAAATTATTCGAAGGCCGGTCCTTGAGGCAAAGAATGACGGCCGTCGCCAAAAAAATCAAGTGGATGCCCGAGTTTGGACTCGACCGTGAACTCGATTGGCTGAAAAACATGCACGACTGGCTGATTTCAAAAAAGAACCGCTATTGGGGACTGGCGTTGCCCATTTATGATTGTAAAAAGTGCGGCCACTTTGAAGTTTTGGGGTCGAAGGAGGAACTGAAAAAGAGGGCCGTCTCCGGATGGGATCAATTTGAAGGCAAGACACCCCACAAGCCATATATAGACGAAGTGAAAATAAAGTGCAGTCGGTGCGGGGAGGTCCTAAACAGGGTGGAGGACGTCGGCAATCCGTGGCTCGACGCCGGCATCGTCCCTTATTCGACAATTACCGAAGATAACCAAGGAGAACCACTCTACCTCAAAGACAAACAGGACTGGAAAAAATGGTTTCCCCCCGATTTTATAACCGAAAGCTTCCCGGGACAATTCAAAAATTGGTTTTACGCTTTGATTGCCGAGTCAACCGTCCTCGAGGACCAGCCGCCGTTTAAAAGAGTACTCGGATTTGGGACTCTTTTGGGCGAGGACGGACGGCCGATGCACAAGAGCTGGGGCAATTCGGTCGAATTCAACGAGGGTGCCGATAAAATTGGGGTCGACGTGATGCGCTGGATGTACAGTCGACAGAATCCGGCCGACAACATGCTTTTTGGTTATCGGAGAGCGGATGAGGTCAGGCGGTTGTTTTACCTGATGCTTTGGAACTCCTACAAGTTTTTTGTCGAATACGCAAATCTTGACGGCGCTAAAATATCAGCCGACCCGGCAAAATCAAAGAATGTCCTCGACCGCTGGATTTTGAGCCGATTCAGCTTTATGGCCGAATTTGTCAAAAAAAGCCTAGAAGAGTTCAACGCCAAAGACGCGGCCATCGAAGTCGAGAAGTTTGTTTCCGACCTGTCCACCTGGTATATAAGGGGGAGTCGAGACCGCGTCTGGGTCAATAGCGAGGACAGAGACGACAAAAAATCATTCTATTCCACTCTATATTTTATTTTTTCCAACCTGCCGATAATTCTTTCGCCTTTTATGCCGTTTATCTCTGAGGAAATCTATTCCAACCTGTCCCAAAAGGAATCGGTGCATTTGGAAACCTGGCCGACAATAAAAAGAGAATTGATCGATGACGGTTTAATGAAGGAAATGGAATTGATCAGAAAAGTGGTCGAGGCCGGTCACGCCAAACGAAAAGCCGACGGCGTCAAGGTAAGAATCCCACTTTTGGCTCTCGAGGTTGAAGTAGATGGAAATTATAAAGGGATCTCTCCCGACGTTTGGGAGGTGGCTCTTAAGGAATTGAATATAAAAAACCTTTTGGTCAACAAAGACATTCGTTATCCGGTAAAGTCCGTTGAAGTTGCCAAAGAGGACCTGGAAAAAGAAGGTCAGCTCCGTGAGCTTATCAGAACAATCCAGTCAAAACGAAAAGAACTGGGTTTGAAACCGACCGACAAAATCAACCTGACTGTTCCGGACGCCTTTATGGAAAACCTGGAGTTTATTCAAAAAAGAGTCATGGCTCGAAAAATAGAAGTCGGTCGGGAGTTAATCGTGAAATCATGATCGCAGTACTTTTTCTTATCCTTTTTGGCCTCTTTAGTCTCTTCGGGTTAAACCAAGCTCTTTTTTTTCGCCAACTGGTTTTTGTCATTATCGGCTTCGGCGTTTACTTTGGGGTAAAAACGATCGGCCGCCATTTTTTTAGGATGAACGCCCAATTATTATATTGGCTGATGGCGGCAATTCTCATCATTACCTTTATTATTGGCATCGAAGTCAAGGGTTCGCGCCGCTGGCTCGACTTCTATTTTTTCAATTTTCAGGTTTCCGAACCGTTTAAGATTTTTTTAATTTTGTTTTTGGCCCAGCTTTTGACTTCAAAAAGGATTCTCGAAAACCGTTTGGCCTTTTTCACGAAGACTTTCCTCTATTTTGCCGTACCCGCCTTTATCATTTTCAAGCAGCCGGATTTGGGGAACGCGGCCGTTTTTGCCTTCATATATCTAACGATGATTCTGTTTTCAGACGGCGCCAAGCGTCACGCCCTTTACCTTTTGGTGATGTCGGCGGTGGCGGCTCCCATAGGCTGGCTGTTATTGAAGAGTTACCAGAAAGCCAGGCTTTTGAGCTTTCTTAACCCCCATCTGGATAGGCAGGGAATTGCCTACAACATGATCCAGGCGGTAATTACCATCGGGAGCGGCAAATTCTGGGGGCGGGGACTCGGGCTGTCGACCCAGTCACGCCTATATTTCCTCCCCGAGAATACGACCGATTTTGCCTACGCCTCGCTCGTTGAACAGTTTGGATTTTTCGGAGGCATAGTTGTCCTGGCCCTTTACGGGATAGTTATCTATACCATTGCCAAGCGGGCAATTAAATATGCTAACTCGAACGACCGGGAGAACCAAGCCAAATTCCTTTACTGCATTGGCTTTCTTTCCTATTTGGTATTCCAGGTCTTCGTCAATATGGGGATGAACATGGGTATCCTCCCGATTGCCGGAATCGCCCTCCCCTTTATTTCCTACGGTGGGAGCGCTGTTTTAGCCACTTTAATAGGATTTGCGTTGCTTCCTTGAAAATTTTAGGTATAATTTATCTTTATGGTTAATCTGGCAGTAGTAAAAACAGGGGGAAAACAATACATCGTTCGTGAAAACGATTCTATCACTGTAGACCATCTTGACGCCAAAGAAAAGGACGAAGTCGACATTACTGCCTTGGCGACTTTTGACTCCGAAGGAAAGTCTCTTCAAATGGGAACACCCGAACTCAAAGGCAAAGTCAAAGCCGAGGTCGTGGCCCACGGCAAAGGAGAGAAGATAAGAGTGGCCAGGTTTAAAGCAAAAGTAAGGTACAGAAGGGTCAAGGGCTTTAGACCGCAGTTGACGACTTTAAAAATTAAAAAGATCTAATGGCACATACCAAAGCGCAAAAAACCGTTAAGGGAAATCGAGACTCAAGGGCCAAAAGGCTGGGAGTCAAGATTTATGGCGGCCAGATGGCCATTCCGGGCAATATAATTATCCGCCAAAAAGGAACTAGAGTTCACTCCGGGCCGGGAACAATGCTGGCGCGCGACTTTACCATCATGGCTTTAAAGAAAGGTAAAGTGATTTTCTACACGAGACTCGGCGAATCCTTCGTCAGAATAGACTAAATTGAAATTAGTCTCATAGTATGATATAATCCTTTTTCATATGTTGAAAGGACCTGAAAAAGGCTTACTTCCGGAAGCAGTAATATCCGCCGCCGTCAAAAACTACGTTACTTGTCTTAACCTGCCTCGAAAAAGTCAGATCTTAATTATCGGCGACAAAGTTCCTACAAAACAACCCAGCAAGGATTTTGTGACGCGAAGGAGAATGGCGTGTGAATTGGACGGAGCACTAATGGAGCAATCCTTTGATAATGATTATGTCGTGGCGAGGGTTGAATTTGACGATTCGATGTCTGAAGATGATTTTTATCACCAGACGAAGGATGCCTTAAAAGAATTGCAGCATATTGCTCTAAGCAGAGATTATTCTCTCACGGTCGTAAATTTGGGCGAAGCATACAAAAATCGTAAGGGCATGTACAAAGCAATATCTGAGGCTGGAAAAAAAGAGCAATCAGATTAGCCGGGTCTCTCGGATTTTCGACGGGCGACGGCCGAGTTATGGCCGACATGACAAACTCTAAGTTGGCTTTAATTCAAGAACAAATTGATTATTTTGACTCCTTTTTTGAGAAGCACCCCGAAGGAATTTTTGAAATAAAAACACAGTCTCCGACAGAGGGAAGACCGACAAAATTAAACTTATATTACGACACTAAAAAGGCTCCGTTCGAGACCGATATGGGTAGATTTGACGACGACCACAAAGTCAAAGTAGGCGACTATAACTTCGAATATGTAAACATTCCGGGTGGAGAAACCTTCGCGGCGCCAAATCCTTTGGCATCGACCTACGGCGAGTTTTGGGCCGAGGGACTTTTTTTTACGGTTCATTCGGGAAATGTTGTCGATATCCAGGTACCCGAGGGGATTTCGATCGATTCTTTTGAACTATCGCAAAAAGAGTTAATTAACTTGGTTCGGTCAGGACGTTCTATTCCTGTTGCCGAATTGGGACTAGGCTTTTATAAACTGGCAGGAATCAAAACGTATTCCGATTCGTCGATATTGTCCCGAGAGAAAACTGGGCCCCACCTTGGTCTTGGCACCAATGCTAGTCCTAATAGCGAACAGGAAATGGTAAAAAGATTTTCCAAAGGTTTTTATCACACCGATTTCTTATTGGATAACGCCGAATTAGTTTGGGTAGAGCCGTTGAACAAAAACTTATCTATAATCTTCTATCCTCCTGTGAAATGATAGAATATATCCATGCCTGAAAGTATCGACTTAATCATCGATAAGATAAAAACGGAAAAAGATATTTTTGTCAAAGCCAAGCTGATTTTTTCCTTAAGGAGAGATAAGAATGTTAAGGTTATGGATATTGCCTCAAAGCTGGGAATCAATTCTTCCTATGTTTGTCACATCAACCGCCTCAACAAGCTGCCCGATATTGTCGTCGACGGCTACTATTCAAAGTTAGTTAGCATTAGTCACCTTTTTTTAATATCGCGTCTGCAAGACAAGCAGAAGATGGTCGATATTTACGAAAAAATTCTCGCCCAGAGTTTGTCGGTTAAGGATACCGAAGACGCAATTAGAGAATACCTATATAATTTCAAAAACAGGGGCCACTACATCAGGCAAAAAGAAAAACAGTACCTTTTAGGAGAAATCGCCAAAAGAAATCCAGATGTTAAGGTGGCTCTCGTTCAGACCAGGACGCGCTCTAGTTTGACTTTCGAAATCAAAGGCAACCTGGAGAAAACTTCTACTTCAATCAAGGAGCTGGTAAAAAAAATTATCTGATGGAGCGGGGCAGGGGATTATTCACATTTCCTACCTTGTCGGGAGGAAAATAGCGGAAGAAGACCGCTCCAACGACGCTTTGAATAGGAATGGAGCAAAACTCTCGGGAGTCGGAAGACCTCGGACGGTTGTCTCCCATGACAAAGACTTCCCCGGGCGGGACTGTATACTCGACTCCGTCTTGGATGCAGCCGCCTTCCCAAAGATTGGTTTTTTCGGCGATATAGTTTTCCGTCATTACTTGGTCGTTGACATAGACGCCTTCGCCTTTTATTAATATTCTGTCGCCCGGGAGACCGATAATTCTCTTGATGTATTCGATGTCTGGGTTTTTCGGCGAGTTGAAAACGACGACGTCTCCCCTTTCCATGTCCCTAAATTTATAAGTGACGCGGCTGGTAAGGATATAGTCGCCGGAATTGAAGCTCGGCTCCATCGAGGCGCCCTTGACCTGGTTTGGAGTCAGAATGAAAAGGTAGACGACGATGAAAGTCGAGCCGACAAAAACGACTGTTTCCAAGATATCCATGACAAAGTCGATTATCTTTTTTACCAAACCCATAAGTTTTAATTGTAGGAAAGTTGATATAATATATCAATAGGATCCGTAGCTCAGTTGGCTAGAGCGTTGCATTCACATTGCAAAGGCCAGAGGTTCAAGTCCTCTCGGGTCCACAATGTTACTGACTACTTTTTTGATTTTTTGGAGTCTTTGTAAAGAATATAGAATGTTAGGCATGCAAGGAAAAAAGCGACGATAGATAAAATATAGTTTATTTCCATATCTATCTTTTAGAAATATAATAAAACAGTAAAGCAATCAACATAAAAACGATTGCTGAACCTATAATAATTGTGTTTTCATCCATATTTTATTTTACAATATTAATCGAAACAAACGCTAAAGCAACTGAAACTATTAAAGATATGGCAGCCGCAATAACTGAGTAAAAATCAAATTTGTTTTCATAAAGAATTTTACTTACTATAAAGGCTGAAATTAAAACGGTTAACAAATTAATTAGTATGTCGGAAAGCCCCTTTCTTTGATTAAGGTTTAATTTTTTCATACTTTTTCTTTACATATAACCAAGTCACTCCGACAATTAAAGCTGAAGCAAATGGATATAGAAGAAATGAATATGTTGACCCGCTTTTGTTCGATTTAATTTTTTCTTCCGACTCGACACCCAAAATATCTGAAGTTTGGTTATTTCCTGGATTGGTTTTGGATTGATAAGCAATTAGCATTGGATCTTGAGTCGATTGTAGAATAATAACAGTGGTAGGTTTCGGAGAAGTTGTTGGTATTGGTGTAGGCGAAAGAGTCGGAGTTAGTATAGGCGTCATTGAGGGAATCACTGTTGGTGTTGGGTTTTCGGTTGGAGTTAGAGAAGGAAAAGCACTTGTCGCTGATTCGTCGTTGTAGTTCACTATGTACTCATCAACTTGTATAGAAGGCGGAGTTCGATCGATTTTACCTTCGATTGTTTCCCAAACATCATTTAAACTAGAAATTTGGCCGATCTGGATTTCATAATATCCTAGGTCCAGTCCTTGGACTGAAAGACTATAGCTGCCTGATTCGGCGTTTTCAATAAAAATCATCCCGTCTTGTTCTTCATATGTTTTGTCTCCGAAAGTGACAGTCATTTTTGCCGGAGATTTAATCATGAAAATCAAGCTCGGGGTAAGAATGGTTGAAGCCCCTTCCGTTATTTGATCTTCCGAGTAACTGATTTGCAAGGTTTCCAAAATTTTCTTAATTCCTTCTTTTTTATAGATAATTTCTCCATGATCTAAGGGTAGGGTTTCGAATTCATCACCTTCGATTTCGGCGCTCGTTTTTAAAACAGTATAATCTCCAATGCTTTTAAAACTATCTGTAGGCCTTCCGTCTTTGTAGTTTGAAAATAGATTATCAATAAGATTAGGGTTGGTTACTTTATACCCTGCAAGAGTCGATGAAGAGTCCTTTTCTCCGATCAAGGCGGTAAAATAGGGGAAAATAGAATCTACGCTGTTATTATAAAAATCCAAAAGAGAATTAGAAATATGCATCGAATTTTTGTCTATAAACTCATCTTTTTCGTCTTTTAAGAAGTTAAAAGTAGGGAATAAGTCATGAGTTACTGGAAACATATGTTCGATTACTTCCCTGTCAGACTCGAATAAACCACGATTTAAATTAATAATTATTTTTTCAGTTAGCCATAACCACGTATTCTGCCGGTCAATTTCTCCGGCTTCAAGGGGTTTATAGACTTGAACTACGCCGCTATGAGGTGAAGCTACTGTAATTAATCGATTCACCCGGCTTAAATCTTGGTACTTTTGGGTATATATTCTTCCCACGACTCCTCCCAACGAATGTCCAACAACGTCAACCTTTTTGTCCGGATTTATTTTTGTTTCAATAAATCTGTTTAAATCGTCGACCGAATCGTTGACTTTCTTTCTCCAATCATAAGCAAAAATAAATAGATCCTTATTTTCTTCATAGCCCAAGTTTTTTAATGTATCTATTAGGCCTCGATATTCCTTGACGTAAGAGGCGAGTTTCCAGTCCTGATAACCAACGGTTTTATTATGAAGGATTGCATCTTTGTTCCAAGAGGCCATAAAACCGGGGATGAGAATAATAGGTATTTTATCCAGAATTGGAACCGTTGGGATTAACGATGGAGTGATTTTATTTTGAGTTGGCTCGGGCGTTGGTAAAGACGTGGGTTCTGGAGTCGGAACTTGAACTTGTTCCGTCAAATTCAGATGCCAGAGATTATCACTGCCCAGTCCAGAATAATACAGTTTTAATTGGCCATTGTCGTTTACAACCGAGGGAAAGATCATATGACTCTGGTCGTATGGTTGATTCTTACTAAGAACGTACCCTAAATTTTCCCAAGAGGATTCGCAAGATAACGGTAAGCTTGTTTTGAGCGCTTGAATTCCGGTTCCGTTTGAGCGGTGGACGAATAGATAAAGGTTATTATCCTCAACGTGGGGAAAGGGTCCGTCGCCCCCGGTCATTATTTCATTTGAACACTTTGTCCAGTTTGACAAATCCGAAGAATATGAAAGATTTAACCTGAAGCCATTATATCCCCAGGCGCCATAAAACAGGTAATAGGTATCTCCGGAATTGAGAATATAAGGAGCAAAAAACCCTCGATTTTCGTTATGGTCGGATAAATTAGGGTCCAGGAAAAGTCTCGGATTCTGAGAGCAGTTAGCTTCATTATCGCAATCTATGCTATATAAGCGGTAAAGGTCGCGGCTATCCATTTTTGCAAAAAGAATTTTTTTATTGCCGTCACGATCAATGAATAACCTTCCATTTGAGAGGTCAAAATCGGGAATGTTTAAAATTTCTTTAGTCAAGTGCCAGTTTTTTCCATCGCTTGATTCAATCGCGACTAAAGAATGATAGTTTCGGCCAGAAGGCTTAGCCGTCGCAATGCCTTTATAAATATTGTTTTCTTTATAGACATGTATTTGTTGGATTCGATCATAATCAAAGCCGTAAGAGATAGGTAGAGGATTGTCTGGAGATTTTATAAATTCAAAAGCATTTACTTTTCCAATACAAACAAATAATAATGGCAATAAAGCGAGGGTCCGAAGAAAATACCTCCACATAGTTTGCTTATAGGCGCCACTGAAGATTTTGTCTATGGACTATATGCGACAAACTAAGATATCTAGACCGATTTAACAATATATTTTCTTCGATATACCCCTAATTCGGCAACATCTGGCAACATTCGGCAAGATTTGGTAATATTAGGTAATATGAAAATCCCGCCACCTTATTCGATAACGCCGGAAATGATAGAAATATTGGGGAAAATTGAAGCCATAAGACAGTATTTAAAAACTTTAAATATTCCTGATGAAATTAAGAGGAAAATTCAACGCGTTAGCATATTAAAGAGCTCTGTTTATTCGGCTAAAATCGAAGGCAACCCTTTAGATATTGAAAGCTATAAAACCTCGCCGGATAAATTAAAAAAGCTCGAAATAGACAACCTTTCAATGGCGGTTGACTCTATTTCAAAAAATAGACTAAACATATTCTGTCGGGAAACAATCAAAAACACGCACAAAATTGTATTAAAAGGCATCGACTATAAGGCAGGGAATTTCCGTAATGAAATGTCGGCAATATTCAATCAAGCGAACGCGGTGGTATACACTCCCCCTCTTCCTAGTCAAATATTATCTTTGATAAATCAACTAATCACTTATATAAATTCAAAAGATGAAAGGTTTCCTTTAATCAAGGCCTTTATAAGTCACTTGATATTTGAAAAGATTCATCCTTTTGTCGACGGCAATGGCCGCGTTGGAAGATTGATGATCTATCAGGTGTGTAAAATTGATGGCTACGAATTCAATCTGTTAATTCCTTTTGAGGAATACGTGAATAATAATAAGAACGATTATTATTACTTTCTTGATATCGGCTTAAAGAAAACCAATGACTACCTCTTGTTTATGCTCAAAGCATTCTATTTCCAAGCGGAGAAATTGAAAACAGAAGTTGAATTAGAGCTCAATAAAAAGAATGTTGTTCGACTCCCAGAAAGACAGGATGAAATTTTTCAAATTGTCTCGGATCATAAATCGGTTTCTTTTAATTTTGTAAGACGAAGGTTTTTGAAAGTGCCGGAAAGAACCCTAAGATACGACTTAAAAAAACTTGCCGAAAAAGGTTTAATCGTTAAAACGGGAAATACCAGAGGCAGTTTCTACTCCAAAGCTTAACCAGAGAATAATCCCAAGCCCAATTTGAACAATTGACAACCAAGAGGGGACGTTTGTTAAGTCAGGGTAAAATATCCAAAAAGAATACAAAGAGAATATATAAGCCGTCATGGGGATTAACAGCCTCCATGATTTTGATTTTCTTTCCAATATCAAGAATGGAATAATCCAACTCAAATACTGAACAGAAAATCCGAGGGTTGTGAAAAAGAAAAAACTTAAGAAACGATAAGATTTATTAATTAGACTCTTTGCTTTTATAAAATAAGAACAAATGAAGAGTAAAATCAAAAAGAAATAGGTAAACACTTTTCTTCTAAACAAATAACCGAAGCCCCAGATCCCTTGTAAGCCTTGATAGTGAATAATCGTATTAATTATGTTGAGCGGTGTCGAATTAAAGTAGTGAGAATATATTAAAATTCCTAGAATCGGAAATATCGCGGTAAACAAGATCAAGTGTTTTTTTCGCAGGTTTTTTAAAAGCATCAATATAAATATCAAGGGCCAAGTTTTAACAAGTATAGATAGAGAAAAGGATAAAACTGCAAAGGCGTCTTTACCTTTCGATGCTAAACGGAACGAGAGCAGCAAAAAAAATATTGGCAGAGAATCGAACTGGCCGTGCAATGTAAAAATCAAAATTGTAACAGGATTCACGGCATACAAAAAAGCGGTCTTCAAGTCTTTCTTTGACACTAAATAAACAAGGTAAAGAATTCCCAAATCAAAAATTGTGTTAATAAATTTTAAGAACAGGGGCGAAAATAGAGCTTCTAAATACATGTAGAAGGGCAAATATGGGTGTCGCAGGTCGGCAGGACTAGGGTATATATTTATATGGTTCTTTGTAAGAATTCCGACTATACGATAAGACTGAAGGTCGTAGTTGTCTATATTTCTAAAAAAGTAGAGAGACAATAATCTTAAAAACAGGGCAAATAGAACTATTATTATGAATTTGCGCCTTGCTGGGTCTCTCATTACATTCAGAATTACAAAAGAAGGGTTGTTTGTCTGTGGACTATATGCTACAAAACTATACTTTTAGAAAGTTGTATCAATAAATTTTCTTCGATATACCCGCTGGATACCGCTGATATAATATAGTGAATATGAAATCTAATATTTCTGCGCTCATAATCACCAAAAACAACGAGGAAACGATAGAAAAAACTTTTCAATCGTTAAAGAGATTGACTTCGGAGATTATTGTTGTCGACGGTTCGTCTATCGATAAAACCGTTGATATTCTTAAGAAGTATAAAGCCAAGGTTTACTCATATGAACCCTACGACGTCGGAAAGCAAAGAGCTTATGGTTTGAAGCGGATTAAAACCGACTGGGTATTAGCTCTCGACAGCGACGAAGTAGTAAGCGAAAAGTTAAAAGGAGAGATAAAAAAGATGATTAATCGAACTCACCATGACAAAGTGGCGTATCATATTCCAGTTCAGGGATATTTTCTGGGAAAACCTTTAAACTTCGGAGGCGAAAGATACAAAAAACTGGCTCTCTTTAAAAAAGACAGTGTCTTTATCAGGCCGGCTACAGTCCACGAAGTTTTTCAGGTTAAAAAAGGAAAAACGGGGAACCTGAGAAACAAAATCAACCATTATTCTTATCGATCTCTGGGCCAGATCTATAGCAAGTTTACCGACTATGCCGTTAAAGTAGCAAAGGTAAAAGCAAGGCAAGGCGAGAAAACCTCGCTCAAGAAAATATTTCTTTATCCACTGCACATGTTTCATGCACGATTTATCAAGGAGAAAGGGTACAAAGACGGATTATTTAGGCTTCCACTAGACCTTGGATTTGCCTACATGGAGTTTTTGACTTACTTTCTCCTGCTATTTGCCGACAAAAAGAAGCGCATTCGGTAGATTCCTTCCCGGGCCGGCCCGGTAGCCGCCGCTCCAGAGGGCGGTTGACCCGCCGTCGTCCAAATTGAGGACGTTTTGAATTCCCAGAGCGTGGGTGACGTAGGCCGCCTCGGCCACGGTGGCGTTGAAGACGACGCCGATATAGGCGGTCGAGCCGGTGGCGCCGACAAAACTTCTACTCCCTTTACTGCCGCGCTTTGGCTCGCCGTCTCCTGTAAAAACTATATTGCCGTTTGAGACCAGTAAAGGCTGCATGGCAAGGACGGCGTCGACTCCGGTGTCGCGCCCCCACTCAAGACTTTGCCCGACGAATCTAGCCGAGTTGCCTGAGAATATCACCGCGGGAACGGTGCTGTAAACGTTATTGTCGGAGTTGATGTAGGTCTTGTTCTTGTTCATAACTAGGGTATCAAAAGAATTTTTTTTGTCGGCACACGAAGGATAGTCGGCCGAACAGAAGTAGCTGCCGTTTATTCCGGCAAATGCCCCGGAGCGGGAAACGTAATCGGCGAGACTCAAAATGGGGCAGTCGTTCCTGCAGTCGCCGTCCGAGGCGGTGTCGACAATGACACGCGTTGAATTCAAATCAGCGGCCACGATGCTGACTAAAAACTCTCCCAGCTCGGTATTGACCACTTGGCTGCTATAACCCGAGCCAGGCGGAGTATTGCTTTGCGGGGCTGAGGCCGGAATCTGGAATGAGGCGGCGATTTTTTGTCTTTCGGCGTCGATATTTTTTGACAATAAGTTCAGCTCGGTTTCAGCCGAAGCATAATTCCTCTCTGACAGGAGAATCAATATATTGGCATACTGCTGGTCTAGCTTGGCCGTATTTTTGCTAATTGCCTTAAGGTCGAGCAGCTTTTCGTAGACTTTGACAGACATGGTGTAGGTGGTTTCTATGCTTTTTATTTTCCCCTCGAGGTCCTTGTTGATTTTGTATTGGTCTTGATTTTTGAGGTTTTTTAGTTCCCCCGACATTTGCGACAAGGTCTTGTCGAGTTTTGTCTTGTTTGACTGGAGCAGTAATATTTGTGAGGTGGTGCTTCGGTAGTAACTTAAGCCGAAGTAAATGCCAACGGCAGCAATTAAAACGAGGGCGGCTATTTTTAATACCTTGGAGTATTTTTTAAACAGCTTTTTCATCTAATATTTTTAGTGTAGCAGATTATTTATGAGTCAAGTGTAATAGTTTTGCCTGTTATAATAGTTTCAATTCTATGAAGACTGCTTTTATTTTCACTCTTTTCCATACTTCGTCAACTGAGGTCGAGAGGCTGAAAAAAGAGGTTAAAGAGCTGGATTTAAAGAACTACTCTATATATTTCATCGATAATACTGAAAATAATCGAGGGTACGCTGCCGGTGCAAACGTCGGAATCAGAAAGGCATTTAAGGAAGGAGCGGATCTTTTTGTCGTCGCCAATCCAGACATTTCCTTGAAAAATCTTAAAGGTATATCATTGTTTGAAGCGGCCAAACGTTTTGACATTTGGGGATTAACGATGCATCAGGAAGGAAAAGAATATTTCGGAGGCGAGCTCGATAAATTGAGAATGAGCGGGGGATTGATAGATAAAAAACCCAAAACAAGATTCTCGGGAGTCGACTTTGTTTCCGGCAGCCTGATGTTTATAAAAAGAAAAGTCATTGAAAAAGTTGGCTTAATGGATGAAAGTTATTTTCTTTACTACGAAGAGGTTGACTATTGTTTCCGCGCCAGGCGGGCAGGATTTAAGGTCGGGATAGACTCATCTCATAAATATGACCACTTTGAAGTCTCAAAAGGTAATCCAACAAAAAACCTTTATTTATTTAAAAACAGACTGAAGTTTCTTATGAAGTACGGCTCCTTTAAGCAAAAACTATACGAGCTAGTAAGGTCGCCCAAGACAATTTATGAAGAAGTTATCAAACGCCCTTTTTATCTCAATTTTTTCAGCCTGAATCTTTCTTCCCTGATAAACAAGGTCTTGCACTTTTTTTTGTTTTTGCTCTTAATCAGAACCTTTGCCCCTTCGGAGTATGCCATTTATACCTTGGCCTGGACCCATATTGGTTTGCTCCTGCCTCTTTTGGACTTCGGGACCACGTCCTACGGCCTGGTCTATTTGCCCGAACAGGATCAAAAAAAATCATCAACGCTGTTTTCATTCCGACTCTTTTTGTCGGTGGCCACCCTTATTCTTACCCTAATATTGGCTTTCCTATTTAAATATCCGCCGAGGATTCTAATGGCTATAATTTTGACTTCGGTAGTAATAATCGCCAATACTTTCTCCGGGTCATTCTTAATCTTCTCCTCGGTTGTGGCGAAGTCGTACCTGGTTTCTCTGGTTTCGATGGCCTTCCAAATAGTTTTGGTCCTGACCACGATTGCCGTCGTGCTTCTGTCAAAAGACATCATGAGCGTTTTTGCCGTCATCTTTGTCCTCTACGCCATATACGGATTAGCCAACTTCATTTTGATAAAAAGACAGATCCCTAATTTGAGGTTCCGGTTTGATTGGCCCGCTTGGATAAAGGTCGGCCAAAAGTCCCTGGTGTTTTTAGCCATAAGCCTCCTGGCGAGCTTTTACTCGAAAACGGATATTTTGCTATTGAACTTTCTCAAGGGCACCAAAGACGTCGGCCTATATTCCGCCGGCTACAAGTTCTTGGACGCCCTGATGTTCATGGTAACGGCCTACAACATCTCGGCGATGCCGATGTTCTCCAAGTTTGCCAGGGAGAAAAAGAAAAGTATTTTTTTGACAAAAATAAAGAAGGACGTGATTTTGCTTACTGTCTTGGGCGGGTTAGCCGCCGTTTCCATCTTTATCTTTTCCCCCATAGTTTTGCCGTATTTTATGAAAGGCGATTACCAATCTTCAATCGCCGTTTTGCGAATTATCATCTTTGCCCTACCCTTAATTCTTCTGACTTCGGTATCCTTAAATAGCCTTTATGCCTTGGGGAAAGCCCGGAATGTCATTTTCCTTTTTTCATTTCAACTTGCATATAACGTCGTCATGAATTATATTTTTATTCCAAGTTTTGGTTTTATCGCCCCCGCGTGGATTACTTTGGGCGGGGAGACGATAAATACGGTATTTTCATTTATTATCTTAAAATATGCCATTGATAAAAGTTTCCATTGACGGCGGGGGACTGTGTCTAGCGGCGGAGGACCAGTTCGGCAACTACACCTTTTCCAAAAATCTCATTACTGCCCTGTCTTTATACGACAAAAAAACCCGTTATTTTCTCTACACGTTTTGCGAAAAGGAAAAGGATCTGAAGTTGGGAAACAACATGTCCTTCAAGGAGCTCCTGCCAAAACTGTTTTGGTCAAAAATCAGGGTAAGCGTAGAGGAGTGCTTCAGGAAGAAGGATTTTTATCTTGGTTTGAACCAGTCCATCCCGATGATGACGTTTTCCAAAGTCATTTCCTTTTCCCACGGCCTGTCATTCCATTTCTACCGCGGCCTCTACCGTAACTTCGATAAACTGGAAGACCAATTGGAAAGCTTGGTAAAAGACTCAGACAAGATCGTCGTCTCTTCGGTCAGGGTAAAAAGGGAAATGAGCGAACTTTTCCCTAAAATCAAAGATAGAATCCATGTCCTACCTTTCGGCATTCCATTTGACATGCCGTTAACTTTGGGAAAAAGAAAAAGGGATAAATATTTTCTCCACGTTGCCATGGACCACCCGATTAAAAACACCGACTTTATTATCAACGCTTTCAACAGGGTTAGAAAGACGAGAAAATACAAAGACTATAAACTTTTTCTAATCGGATACAAGGGAGAGATAAACGACCCCAAAATCAAAGCCATTCCCCACGTTACAAGATTGGAATTAAGAAAGCTCTATCAGAAGGCGGCCGCCCTTTTGACGGCGTCCCACTACGAGAGTTTTAATTTTCCTGTTCTTGAGGCATTGTCGCAGGGGACGCAGGCGATAGGACTTCGGGAAGCCATCATTCCCGAGCTTCGCCCCTACACGAGACTCGCCGACGACATGGAGGAATTTGTCGAACTGATGAAAAAGTCGGCCACCCGGCCGGTAAAGGTAAAAAGGGAAATTGCCAAAGCCTTTTCCTGGCAACGATATGTCAAAGAGCTTCTGAAATTGTATAATTAACTATGCTCTCCGCCGTCGTTTTAACAAGAAACGAAGAAAAGAATATAGAAAGGTGTCTTAAATCCCTTACCTTTTGCGACGAAATTATCGTCGTCGACGACTACTCGACCGATAAGACCTTGCAAAGAATTCAGAACACAAAAATTAACGTTCAGGTTTTCCAAAGAAAACTTAATAAGGACTTTGCCGAGCAGAGAAATTACGGATTGAGCAAGGCGAAGAATAGCTGGGTTTTGTTTATCGACGCCGACGAGGAAGTATCGCCGGGCTTGAGAGGGGAAATAAAAAAGACCATTGCCACATCAAACAACGACGCTTACTTTATCAGAAGGCGAGACTATTTCTTTGGCAAGGAACTTAGATTCGGCGAAGTCAAGGCGGCCAGAAATACGGGAATTTTACGGCTCGTAAAGAAAGATTCGGGAAAATGGATGGGAGATGTCCACGAGGTTTTCCACACGGCAAAAAATATAGGAAAACTGGAGGCGTTCCTAAATCACTATCCCCACCCGACTATAAAAGAATTTTTGAGCGACGTGAATTATTATTCTGACATCAGAGCCGAGGAACTTTTTACGCAAGGCAAGAGAGCCAATATTTTGGAAATAATTTTTATTCCCCCGTTTAAATTCATTTACACTTTTCTTATCAGCTTGGGATTTTTGGACGGAGCGGCCGGGTTCGCCTACGCCTTTATAATGAGCTTTCATTCTTTTTTGGTTCGCGCCAAGCTCTACCAATACCAGAATAAGACATGATAAATATCCTAACTATTTTGATCTTCTTCCTATTTTCTTTGGGGCAGTTGGGGAGAGTCTCCCTCAACCAGGGACAAATAAACTTTTACCTTTACGAAGTCGGGCTGGTTTGCCTTTTCGTTTTTTTCTTTTTTAAGCTAAGGTTTTTACCTATCAAAAACACTTTTAAAAAGAGTAGATATGTCTATTATTTTGTTTTCTTCCTTATTTTGTCATTCTTAATATCCTTTCTCAACTATAAAATTGGTGAAAACACAGTCGGCTTGCTATATCTTGCTAGGCTAACCTTCTATCTCGCTTTTCCTTTGTATTTGTATTTTTACGCAAAGAGGCACCCCGATTATTTAAAGACGCTGAAGTCGGGTCTAATATTGTTGTTTATAATGCTCATAGGTTTTTCTGTCATCCAGTATTTCTTTTATCCGGATTTAAGGAATCTTTACTATCTAGGCTGGGACCCGCACTTAAATCGATTGTTCTCGGTTTTTTTTGACACCTCGGTTGCCGCTTCAATCTTTGGTTTGATATTCTTTTATCTGTATAAAGCCAGGAAATATCTTTTGGCTTTTCCATTTTTACTATTTCTGGTCCTGACTTTTTCGCGCTCCGCCTACCTGTTTTTTGGAATTACTTTTTTGGTGGACATTGTTAAGAATAAAAAGTTCAAGCTCGGATTAACCATTTTAGCTTTAGCGATTTTGGCTTTTGCCTTGGCGCCCAAGCAATTTGGTTTTGGGGTAGGACTAGATAGAGTATTTTCTATTTCCTCAAGGATGGCCGATTATCAAAAGGGGATAGCGATGTGGCAGAGGTCCCCTATCGTCGGCCACGGTTACAACCGCCTCGCTTACGTCAAAAAGAATTTGAATTTGCAAGCGACTCCCAAAGAAAACTTCCCGGTTCACTCGGCTGCCTCTCTTTCCGGGAGCTTTCTTATCATTCTGGTGACGTCGGGAGTAATCGGCTTAGTTCTATTTGTTACTTCGCTAATACAGCTGGGGAGGGAAAATATGGCAATGGTTGCCCCATTATTTTTCCTATTCTTAATGTCTTTGACAGACAACATTATCCTTCATCCTTTTATTCTTTTCTTGTTTGGAGTCATTTACGTAGTCAGTCTTCCTTCTGGTAAGTCACAACCAAAGTCTTAGATTCTAAGTTGCCGGCGACGTCGGTTGCCTCGATGGTTATCGTATTTTCCCCGTCTTTTAATCTAACCGTAGCGTCAAAGTCTCCCTGGGCGTTGACGACGACCGGCAAGCCGTTGACTCTAATATATACTTCCTTATCGGTTTTGCCTTTGACGGTCACTTCTGTTGTATGGACGGTTGACCGGTCAGCGGGTTCGCTGATTTCGAGCTTGGGTTTTTCCGGCTTGTATAGGACGGTATAGGTGTCGGTGGTTTTTTTGTTTTTTCCGTCCGATGTTTCCGCCTTCACATAGACTTCGTTGTTGCCTTTTTGTAAGTCGCCGACTTCCTCGCTAAACGAATCGGTTCCTGCCAATTCTTTTTCCTTGACTCTTTTTCCGTTGATGTAGAAAACCAGCAGATCATAATTGACGACCGAGCCCGAGACGACGATAGTTGCGCTATTGGTGGCTACAGGAATCTGGTCGACGTCGACCGAGCCATACACGTCGTTGGTTTTATTTAACGGCTCTGGCGTTTCCCTGGAAAAGATGTTGGCGAAGAAGACCGAGGAGTTTAAGAGGAACTTGAATCCGACGGTAAACAGCAAATAGAAAACCACCAGCAAGGCAACGACGAGCAAAACGACATTGGTTTTGAACTGGCGGCGGGAACCGAAATTAAAAGGTCTCATGAGCCGATGGTCGGGATCGAACCGACGACCTCTCGCTTACGAAGCGACTGCTCTACCAGCTGAGCTACATCGGCATAAAAGTATTATATCAAAGCGAGAAGTAATATTTTTCGATCCACTTATAGATAATGTGAGACAACTCGTCTTCTTGGCCGACGTAACTATGGAAAGCATTTTTAATTAATTTTGACTCAAACAGGTTTTTGTCAAATACTTTAGATTTGAATACCTCGATGGCTTTGATCGTAGAAGGCTTGATATAAGGATCTTTTTCTCCAAAAATCAGCAATTGGGGGACTTTAAGCGACGAAGTTAATTTCCAGTTAGGATTTTTAGGATTGTGATAGGGAAACAAGTTTCCGACTCCAGTTTCTATAAAATAACCCGAGTAAGTCAATGCAGAAGTAGGACAAATGAGGGAAAGCTCAGGAGATAACATTTTGCTAGAATCTCCCTTTTTAATCAGTTCTTTAATTTCCGTTTCTACTTCAAAATATTTTTTCTCACCCAATATTTCTTTCATAAGCCCGGCGTCATTTTGTGGAGATAGGAGAATATACCCGATAATTCTTTCGTCTCTTGTCTTATATCCATAATATATATTTTTATTCGGACCAAGACTATGACCCTGCAAGATAATTTTCTTTACCCCTCGGTTTTTTAAGAAATCTACCCAGGCTCCAATGTCGAACAGAGAATCTTCAAATTTTTCTAACCCCCCGCCAATCGTCACTTTTTCTATGCCTTTTTTTGTTCGTTTTCTAATGTCTGTGAGGGAATCGTGTCCTCGATTATTGCCGCTGAGGAAAGAAATTTTCTTTTTTGACAACAAGAGGCCTTCGACCTCAATAAATTTATGAGAATAAAAATCACCGGCCGTGCCGTGAGAATGGAGGACGGCGATATCGCTTTTTGCGTCGGCAAAAAAACCTCTGAGTTCTAATCCGTCTTTAGTAACTACTTCGACTAATTCGCCTTTCATAGTATGATTTTACATCGTCAATCGGTAAAATAACCACTCCTTCATATTCTCGGCTCCGTTCTTGTTATAAAAGTTAATCGCAGACTTGTTCCATTTAAGAACCGTCCACTCGATCCGACCGCACTTTCTTTTTTTTGCAAGCTTTTTAATAAAATCAAACATCTTCTGTCCTATTCCTTTCTGCCTGTACTCCTTCAAGATAAAAATATCTTCAATATACTGGGTCGGCTTGGCGAGGAAACTCGAGTAGGTCATGAGTAAAATCAGGTAGCCAATAGGCTCCCTCCCTGCGTAGGCCAAATAGCACTCAATTTTGGGTTTTTTTGAAAGAGAATCTTTCTTGAGTCGCTTTATCGCAGCACTAGTAGGAGGCGTAAGTTTTTCGTATTGGGCCAGTTTCTTGACGAGGACTATAAAAGAAGAAAAATTGTTTTTATCGACTTTTTTAATCAATGTTTTCATATGACTATCGACTAATAAGCCGGACAAAGAATTTATCCCAACGGGCGGCCGCCTGCTGTGTTTTGATTGCACCCGTCAAATACGATTCGTTTCTGTGTTCTTTTGCCAACCTCTTTAATTCGAGCGCTTTGATGTCTTTGTCAAAAACACCGCGCCTCAAATTGTCGGCCACTTTGTAATTGTTAGCAACATTTTGCCTTTGTACTTCAATTGTCGCTTGGCGGAGAAGATCCCTATCCAATTTACCATTGTATCCGCATCTGTTTTTAGCGAAAGTTTGAGACCACCTCCAAGGGTCGGCTAAAATGCTAAACCAGTACTTAAAATACAACGCTTTATGACCAACAAATTCTTCGAATTGATAATTGGTTGTGAGGTTTGAACTGAAACGCTTAATGGAGTCTGAATAGATTTTATTGAGTTCAGATTTATTGCTGGAAACGAGTAGTTTAAAAAGGATCTTGGCGTAGAGGATATCGGCCAGTCCGTTGACGTAATATTCGGTATAAGCCAATCCAATTAAATAATCGATCTTTTTGCCTTTGGCGACGGAAACGAGCTTTTTTGCCCTTAATTGAGAGGTTGTCCCGCGTGTCGCAAAAGACTTGCCTTTGGTTTTGATATAGGTGACGAGCTCCTCGCAGATTTGGGCGTCGAGATAGGCGTTTAGGGAAAAAGAGATGATTCGGGGAAATAGTCTCATCTTGGAGCGGGCGAAGGGAATTGAACCCTCTGTCTTCTCCTTGGGAAGGAGACATTTTGCCGGTAAACTACGCCCGCAATTTGGTTATAATTATACCCTATGAAACTAAATAAATTAACACCGGAAGAAGAGGATATCATCGTCCACAAGGGAACAGAGGCGCCTTTTACCGGCGAGTTTGACGATTTTTTCAAGGAGGGTACTTATGTCTGTAGGAGGTGTAACACTCCGCTTTATGGGTCAAACGCAAAGTTCCATTCAGGGTGCGGTTGGCCAAGTTTTGACCAGGAAATAAAAGGAGCGGTCAAAAGAACTCTTGACCCGGACGGAGTCAGGGTGGAGATTTCCTGTGTTTCCTGTGGCGCCCACCTCGGTCACGTTTTTACCGGCGAGGCATTCACTCCCAAAGACACCAGACACTGCGTGAATTCAATATCTTTAAAATTTATTCCCAAAGATGAAAAGTGAAACGGCGGTTTTTGGTGGCGGCTGTTTTTGGTGTACCGAGGCAGTATTCCAAAGATTAAAGGGTGTAGTCAAGGTAACTTCCGGTTATGCCGGAGGAGCCATGGATAATCCTGGTTATCATGACGTCTCTGAAGGTTCAACCGGGCACGCCGAGGTCGTCAAGATAGAATTTGACTCCGAGGTTATCTCTTATCCTGATCTTTTGGAAGTTTTCTGGAACGTCCATAATCCGACTACCCTAAACCAGCAGGGAGCTGACGTCGGCACCCAATACCGGTCAATCATTCTTTATACCTCGGATAAGCAAAAGAAGAAGGCGGAGGAGTCGTTGAGGAAACTCGAGGAGTCAAAACAGTACGACGGAAAGATTGTCACCGAGATAAAGCCCCTAAACAAATTCTTTTCCGCCGAGGATTACCACAAGGATTACTACAACAAAAACAAAGAAGAGCCATACTGCCAACTGGTAATCAATCCAAAGCTTGAAAAATTAAAACTGAAGTTCTCAGCAAAATTAAAGAGTTAGCGGGGGATAACCAAAACCATTCCGACTTCGATTAAGTCGGGGGAAGCCAAGTTATTGGCCTCCAGTATCTTCGGCCAGGCATATAGGTCTCCATAAACCTTCTGGGCGATAATCGAAAGCGAATCACCCAGTTGAACGGTATATTCCTCCGACTGGACCGGCTTTGCAGCTGGTTGCTTTTTGGCTGGTTGAGTCTCTGTTTTTGGGATGTTTATTTTTGGCAGAGTGAATGCGATCTTTAAAGAAATGTTTTGGAGCAATAGTTTATAGATTAGTGAAGAGAGAATTAAAGCAACAATCATTCCTAGTACGAGATTAAAATATTTTTGTTTCACGGTAGTGATTAATAGTCTTTGGTAGTTTATCGAAGCGACTTTCTTTTTCATTTGCCGACATTATATACCACTGAAGCTCTAAATTGCAAGATTATCTCTGATTTTTTACGACGACAAGTTCTGTTCCCTTTCTTTGGGGTTGAAATTGTCCAACTGGGCAGCCCTTGGGTGTTGACTGGCAAGGCAAGTAAATTCCTTTACTCGTGTCTAGTGAGGCCATGCAGATATATCCGGGTACGATTTTGCCTAGATCATAATCGTCTACGTCAATTCTCGTTTCGTATTTGCACCTTGGCGTACCGTTCACTCCAGTAACTTTACTTTTAGATCCTGAGGAATTTGATAATGCGAATCCGTCTATTTCTACTGCCATTAATTTAATAATAGACATAACTTATGAGATTTGTCTAGACGAATTGATATTGTATAATCTGAGTATGTCAGAGAAAGCAACGGCTTCAGTAAAGTACCGACTCAAAGGAAAGATAGTCTTTCTCCTTTCCAAGCACTCCAAAAGAAAAACAAAAAAAGGCGATAGCATGGACAAAGGCCAGTACATGGGCGGAGGAGTCTACTGGTCGGGTGAGCCCTTTGAAACGGGGGTAGAAAAATGTGATTTACCCGAAGGAGAAGACGTTTATCTTAACGAACAATATAGAATAATTAGTACCTATTGCATGAGATGTCCCGCCGTAGCCATGTGCGGGCTCGCTGAAACTCCTCCCGCGTTGTAATATACTCATAAAATTGGTAAAATTCTTCTACTGGAGTCATAGCTCAATTGGCTAGAGCACTTCCCTGTCACGGAAGGGGTTGGGGGTTCGAGTCCCCTTGGCTCCGCACTCTAGAATTTAATGATTCAAAACTACATTAATTGTCTTTTTAGTAAATTCTTTGATGAATTTTTTTTAAGGGTTTGATAAGTCTTTTTCACGAAGGAATAAATAAGTTAGATACACGGCTTTTATATTACTTTTTTGATATTCTTTTTTTAAATTTAAAAAAAAGTGGCCGGAGAGAATAATAAAGAAGATTAATAACAAATAACTTCTGTTAATTATCGAGATATAAACTACAAGCAATGAATTAAATATCAGACCAGTAAGTAAAGATATGAAAAAATCACCGAGGTAGTTTTTTGTAAGTCCATTTTTAAAAGCAAGATATTTTGATAAATTAACCAAATCAACATCTTTAGTAGAAATATTAAAGTGCTTTTTAGCTAAGGTATAAAATTGTTCTATAAATTCATTACTAAACTTTTCATTTACTGGATTTAAAATCTTCTCATATAAAAAAAAGCGAAAGAATGACTCAAATTTATTTTTTTCTTTAATTTGTGGTATGTTATAGACAAAAAAAACAAAGCTAACAATTACTGAAATAAACCTCTCAACCAACGTTGACATAATATAACCAACTAAGAAAAAAAATAAAATTATTATAAATAAAATAAGTATAAATAAAACGGTGTAGGCAGTAGTATTTGGAATATTTATATCCTTATAAAAAGAGAATATAGAAGAAAATTTTTCATGCCAGTTAATAAACAAAATTAAGGTTAGGATTATTCCGTTAATAATATTACCTAGAAACTCAAAAACATCGTAAATAAAAGGTTGGTCTAAAATTGTAGATCCTAGAAGTTGTTTAGAATTCATTGCCACAGACTATCATATATGTACATTAATTTCAAATTTTAAGATTATGAAAATAGATTCCAACAACGTCCCACAAGGTCCGCTGGGAGAAGAGAAGTTTACCTGGTTTTTATATCTAAAAAAGGATTCTTAATTTTTTTTACTTGTATTTTTGGATCGCCATTAGATCTTCTTTTTAAATCATAATAACGATGGTGGCCATGAATAATTAGAATCTTGCCTTTATCGCAACAGCCGTCAATGGCTCCCATAGATCAACCTGGTTTCCCGTCATCAGCTTGTGTCGGAGTAAGAAAAGACAAAGGTATTCCTATAATTTTATCAACTGGCATCAATGAAAAAATTGTATGATAGTCCTTTTTCTTATATTTTTCAGACATTATAATTAAAGCAATTTTCTCTTCTTTTTTATGTCCTCCAATACCTCAACCAACAGGGGAGTTTTGATTCTTTCATCCGAACTCATGAAAAATTCACTCAAATCTTTTTTTTGATCTCTTTCGTATTCATAGGCCTGAATCGTTCTTTCCAGAACGTCGATCTCCCAGAATATATTGGCTTCTTTGGTTTTCCTCTCGATCATTTCCTGGAACAGCTTGGAGTAGTCTTCTCCATAACCATAGAGAATATTTCTGATGGCCTCTTTTTCTATCTTTTCTTTGTCTTTTCTTTTCTCCTTGTCAATTATGCCCCGCCTTTCAACGACGATATCACCGGTTGACGTTTCGCCCAGGTCGTGGATGATGGCCATCTTCACGAGCTTGTTCTGGTCCACCTCAAGAGAAGGCGCCAACGCCATGCACAGGACAATTACCCTGAAGGCGTGCTCGGCGACCGACTCGGGGTTTTCGACTTTTTCCCTCACCCAACCCGTTCTCGGGAGCTTTTTTGAGACGCCGACCTGGAGGGCTAGATTGAGAATATTCATATTGGAGTTATTATACACCCGTTTTGGTATAATGAATTATTAATAATTCCACAAATTTATGAACTCAACGGTAGTTCTTTTAGGAATTGCTGCGGTTTTAGTCTTGTTCTTTATCGGCACCTACAATGTCCTGATTGTCCTCAAAACCAGGATTCAGGAAGCTCTTTCAGGAATAGACGTTCAATTGAAGAGGCGAGCCGACCTGATTCCCAATTTGGTTGAAACGGTCAAAGGTTATGCCAAACACGAGAAAGCGGTGTTTACCGAGGTAACCAAGGCCAGAACCGCCTTGATGAAGGCCGACACTCTGCCAGAGAAAGCCGAAGCCAACAACATGTTGACCGGAGCTTTAAAGTCCCTTTTTGCCGTGGCCGAAGCTTACCCACAGCTTCAGGCGAGCGAGAACTTTAAGGACTTGCAAAGGCAGCTCGAAGATACCGAAGACAAAGTGGCCTATTCAAGGCAATTCTATAATTCCAACGTCCTTGACTTTAACGCCAAGGTCCAGGTCTTTCCCACTAACTTGATTGCCGGCATGTTTGGATTCAAGACATTCGAGTTTTTTGCCGCAACCGAGGAAGAAAGAAAGAAGATCGACGTCAAGTTCTAATAATCAACCGGGTTTCCCATGTCCGTATATTCACAGATTTCCCAAAACAGATGGAAGACTTATCTTATTATGGCGGTTTTCGTCTTCTTGTTTAGTGGCTTTTTCTACCTGATTGGCCTGTACTTCGACTCTCCAAATAGCTATCTCTTTTTGGGTGTCATAATTTCTCTTTTTTCCAGCTTTGCTAGTTATTACTATTCTGACAAGATCGTCCTCTGGACGGCCGGTGCCGTTCCCGCCTCCAAAAAAAAGTACTTTGACTTTTATACCTCGATCGAAAATCTTTCCCTTGCCTCGGGACTCCCGATGCCGCGTCTATACGTCATCGAGGACCCGGCTCCAAACGCCTTTGCTACCGGGCGCGACCCCAAACACGCCGTCGTCTGTGCGACGACCGGTCTTTTGGAAATCTTGGATAGGAGCGATATTGAGGGTGTCATCAGCCACGAGCTGTCTCATATCAAAAACTACGACATTCTTTTGTCCTCAATTGTCGCCGTTTTAGTAGGTACGATTGCTTTGATTGCCAACTGGACGATGAGGGGGTTTTGGTGGCGCGGGCGCGGACGAGACCGGGAAAACCGCAACCCGATATTTCTTCTCCTTTTTATCATTGCTTTAGTCTTAACCCCGATTATCGCCACCCTGATTCAACTGGCGATCTCAAGGCGCCGCGAGTTTTTGGCCGACGCCTCGGGCGTCTTGATTACGAGAAATCCTAGCGGACTGGCCGACGCATTGGAGAAAATCTCCGCCTATAAGTTTCCTATGCAAAACACTTCGCCTTCAATTTCCCACCTTTTTATCAGCAACCCGCTAAAAAAAGAGGGCGCCTCGACAATATTTGCCAATCTGTTTTCGACCCACCCCCCAATTCAAGAGCGAATAAAAATTCTCAGGAGCATGTAATATGTGCGGAATCGCCGGGTTTTACGGATTTAAAGACGACAAACTGCTCCGCAAGTTTTCCCGGCAGTTGGCCCACCGCGGCCCCGACGGGGAAGGATTCTATCAGGACTCAGACGTCTCGCTCCTTAACCGTCGGCTGGCAATAATAGACCTTAAGGGAGGGGATCAGCCGATTTATAACGAAGACAAGTCGGTCGTTGTCGTCTATAACGGCGAAATCTACAACTACCGGGAGTTAAAGGCCGAGTTACTCAAAAAAGGCCACGTTTTCAAAACCGAGTCCGACACCGAGGTCATCGTTCACGGATATGAGGAGTGGGGAGAAAAGTGTTTCGACCGGTTAAACGGCATGTTCGCCATTGCCCTTCGCGATACAAGGAAAAACAAAATGCTTTTGGTTAGAGACCATTTTGGAATAAAACCTCTGTACTATTCCATATTCAACGACAAATTGGTTTTTTCCTCGGAAATCAAACCGATTCATTTATCGGGACTGATAAAAACCAGCCCCAATAACAGGATCATTTACCGATATCTAAAATTCCGCGTCCACGATAACGAGAAGGAAACCTTCTTTAAAAATATCTATCGCCTGATGCCGGGAGAGCTTCTAGAAATCAGTAAAGGAAAAATAGAAATTCGAAGATATTCCAACCTCGAAGACGACTTGTTATCTTTGGAAAAACAATCAACGGATGCTAAAAAATTTAAGGACGAACTTATAAAAGCAATTAAATACCGTCTGATTTCCGACGTTCCGGTCGGCACTTGTTTATCGGGGGGGCTCGATTCCTCAACCGTCGTCGCCGTCGTCAACCGACTATTGAGTCGTCATGCCAAAGAAGCCAGGTCGGTAGGGAAGAGGCAAAAGACTTTTTCGGCCGTCTTTCCGAACTCTTCAAACGACGAGGAAAAATACATCGACGCCATAACCTCCAAAATCGCCAACATAACGTCTTACAAAGTGAAACCGAATTCGGCCGACTTTTTCAAAGAGATTAAGGACTTTGTCAGGACGCAGGAGGAGCCGACGATTTCGACCGGGCCGTATGCCCAGTACAAAGTGATGGAGATGGCCAAAGGCAAAGTAAAAGTACTTTTGGACGGGCAGGGGAGCGACGAAATGATGGCCGGTTACCTACCCTACTATTTGGTATATTTTCGAGAGCTCCTTGAAAACAAAAAATACTTCAGATTGCTGAGCGAGGTAATGTCGGCGCCGGACGTGGTTATAAGATATATAAAAGAGAAGCTTTCTGCCTCCCTTAATGTCTCTGGTCTATTGAATCGGGATTTTTACGAAAAACACCAAAGGGAAAATTTTATTGTTGAGAACAAGAACCTAAAGAAAAGATTAATCCAAGACGTCTTTTACAACAGCCTGCCGTCTCTTCTAAGATATGAGGACAAAAACGCGATGAGGTTTTCCATAGAGGGCAGAGTCCCCTTTCTGGATTTCAATTTGATAAGGCGAATTTTTTCTATGCCCGATGAAGCCATTATAAAAGGCGGCTGGAGTAAGTACATATTAAGAGAAGCGACAAAAGATTTGTTGCCTACCGTTATTAACCAAAGGCGAAACAAGATAGGCTTTACGACACCCGAGTACGAATGGTTCATGGACAAAAAAGAAGTCCTGATGAAAATATTTACTTCTCTTGAATTCGGACATAATCGGTATTTTAACCAGGTCAAGATCGTCGAGGCGTTTCAGGATTTTTTGGAAAAAAAGAATACCGATACGATGGTATTTTGGAGAATTTTAAACCTCCATTTGTGGCATAAGGAGTTTTTTGACGTAATAGCTAAACAAAATAAAAAACCATACCAGTTCGGCCAACCCAACCGAGGAAAAAAGCTGGCAATAAAAGTGGGGGGCAAGACCTACTTCAGGTATCCATTAAAAACCGAGGCATTTAAAAAAGGCGACGACTATGTAAGCAAAATCAGAAAAGCAGTCGAGCCGTATCGTGGTCGCGCCTTATTCTTTGCCGTTTCGGAAAAAATCGTTGCCATATCCCAAGGGCGTAGTTATTTCATTTGGGACATCAAGCCGACTCTAGCAGCCAAAGTACTCTCCTCGTTTGTCAAAAGAACGCCTTACGGAATCGGACTCGGTAGTCCTTGGACGATGCAGCTGGCAATTGACGAGGTCGGATTACCAAAAATTTTACTGGCAACATTTGTTTCCGCGTTAACCAAAATTTTCGGCATCGGCGGAATGTTTTACCGGGTTACCGGGTCAACTATCCGTTCGATCGACGGCCCGACCAGCTATTCGCTTTATCCGTCAAACGTCTCGGCCAAACTCGGTCCCAAAGATCCAAATGAGGTTGCCGATAAAATAGAAAGAGCCGCCATCGTCGACGCCAACGACCTGGGACAAAACGTCCTGGGAAACTCGACCGGCCTCCCCGACAAACTCGTTGAAAAGATAATAAAAGACAACCCTATGGGACAAGCGGATGAACAAACGCCGGTCATAATCGTGACAAAAAATCGTATATAATTGAGCTATGTCATTCGTTCATTTACACCTTCATACCGGTTATTCGCTCCTCGACGGAATGTGCAAAATCGACGAAGTCCTCGCCCGCGCCATCGAATACAAAATGCCGGCGGTCGCCATCACCGACCACGGAGCCCTCTACGGAGCCTTCAAATTCTATACCAAAGCCATCGACGCCGGAATCAAGCCGATTATCGGAGTCGAGGTATATATCGCCAAAAAGTCCCGTTTTGACAAGCAGCCCGGCATTGAGAGGGATCAGTTTCATCTGACCTTGCTGGCGAAGAATTTAGACGGCTACAAAAACCTTTTGAAACTGGTGACGATTGCCCACCTCGAGGGCTTTTATTACAAGCCAAGAATAGATTTCGAGGTCCTCGAGAAACACCACGAGGGCATTATCGCCCTCTCCGGGTGTTTGAATGGAGAGCTTGCAAGCGCGATTTTAGAAAATCAAACGAAGGAGGCAGAGGCGGTCGTCCAAAAATACCAGGCTCTTTTCAAAGACGACTATTATTTGGAAGTCCAGCGCCATCCCAAGGTCGAAAAGCTCGACGGCGTCAACAAAGAATTGATCAGAATGTCTCGTAAATTTGGAGTCCCACTGGTGGCAACCAACGACGTCCACTATCTGGACGAGGCCGACGCCTACGCCCAGGAAATCATGCTCTGCATCCAGACGCAGCGGACAATCATTGAAAAAGACAGGCCCCTCTCGATGGTGGACGTCCCCGACTACTACTTCAAAACTCCACAGGAGATGAAGGGCTTGTTTATAGACCTTCCCGAAGCCGTCGAAAACACCCTAAAGATTGCCGAGAAGTGCGACCTTAAAATTCCCTTCGGCAAATGGATTCTCCCGGAATTTGCCACGCCCGAGGGAGTTTCGGTCGAGTCTTACCTTAAAAATCTGGTAACGGTTAGAAAAAAGAGGGTTTCCGCCTATGACCAGGAGATGGTCAATAAAAGGATAGAGTACGAGCTCAAAATCATTACTTCCAAAGGTTATGCCACCTATTTTCTTATCGTAGCCGATTTTGTCAACTGGGCCAAGGAGCACGGCGTTGCCGTTGGCCCTGGCCGGGGATCGGTCGCCGGTAGCCTGGTCGCGTATATCCTCGGCATCACCGACATTAACCCCATAGACTACAACCTGCCTTTCGAGAGGTTTTTGAACCCCGAGCGCCCGACCCCTCCCGATATCGACATCGACTTTGCCGATACCCGCCGGGACGAAGTCTTGAAATATGTGACCCATAAATACGGAGAAGATAAGGTCGCCCAAATAATTACTTTTGGAACCATGGAAGCCAGATTGGCGGTTCGCGACGTCTCCCGCGCTTTGGGACACTCGTATTCCCAGGGCGACCGAATTGCCAAGATGATTCCGTTTGGGAGACAAGGATTTGGCATGACTATTGCCGCCGCCCTTGAGGAGTCTCCCCAACTGAAGTTTGCCTATCAGACCGAGCCCGACGTCAAAAAAATCCTCGACGTTGCCCGAAAAATCGAGGGGCTGCCGCGCCACGCTTCGGTCCACGCCGCCGGGGTAGTCATATCCGATAAACCGATGTTGGAATACGTCCCTTTGCAAAGGGACTCGCGGGAGGGAAAGATTATCACCCAGTACGATATGTACTGCCTGGATTTAAACGCGGTTTCAAATCAAAAGGCAATCGGCCTCCTCAAGGTCGACTTCTTGGGCTTGAGGAACTTGACCATTATCGAAAAGGCTCTCGGTTATGTTAAGGAGCTGACCGGAAAAAAAATCGATATTCACGCCGTGCCCTTGGACGACAAAAAAGCTTATGACTTGATCTCGAGCGGGAGCACCGTCGGCATCTTTCAGCTCGAGTCGGGGGGGATGAAGAGATTAGCCAAGGACTTGAAGCCCAATAAAATTTCCGACATTTCCGCCATGGTCGCACTCTACCGCCCCGGTCCGATGGATCTTATCCCGGCTTTCCTTGAAGGCAAACAAAACGCCAAGAAGATTAAATATTTGCACCCCGACTTAACGCCAATTCTCTCCGAAACCTATGGAGTCCTCGTTTACCAGGAACAGGTGATGGAGATCGCCCATGCTTTAGCCGGTTACAAGATGAGCGAGGCCGATAACTTGAGGATGGCGATGGGTAAAAAGAAAAAAGAACTAATGGACAAGGAAAAAGAAAAATTCTTCAACGGCGCCATAAAGAAGGGCTACAAGAAGACAACGGTCGAGGCCCTTTGGAACTTTATGGCAAAGTTTGCCGCCTACGGGTTCAACAAACCGCACTCGGCCTCCTACGCCCTGATTGCTTACTGGACCGCCTATATCAAAGCCAATTATCCGGTCGAATTTATGACGGCGCTTCTTTCGGCAGAGCTCCAGGGGGTCGCCGGGCCCTTGAGGGAGATAAAGATGTCCCAGGCGATTGAGGAGTGCCGGAGAATGAATATCACCGTCCTGCCGCCCGATATTAACAAATCGAGCCACAATTTCGCCATCGAGGGGGGCGCCATCAGGTTTGGGCTGTCGGCGATCAAGAATGTCGGGGGCGCGGCCATCGAGTCGATTATTACCGCCCGCGCCGAGGGATCTTTCCGGAGCTTTAAGGATTTTCTCTCCAGAATCGACCTTCGACGCGTCAACAAAAAAACCGTCGAGAGCTTGATCAAGGCCAGGGCTTTTTCCCAGTTTGGCAATATTGCCACCCTCTTGACCCATTACCCTAATGTGGTTGCCGATATCCAAAAGGCAAAAATCAAGCAGGAAAAAGGCCAATTTGACCTCTTTGAGAGTTCCTCACCCAAAAGCCTGAACGACTCGTTTTCAAAGGTCCCGGAATTTTCCGAGGACGAACTATTTGCCATGGAGCGCGAAGTCATCGGCTTTTTAATAGGCAAAAACCCGCTCTTGAAATATGCCCCGATAATTGCCAAAAAATCTACCCACAAAATCGGAGACATTGTGGCCTCAGATACCGATAAATCGGTTATCGTCGCCGGGATTGTCAGCGGCAAGAAGGCCTTAAAGACCAGGAAAGACAATTCGGAAATGGCCATTATTCAGGTCTTTGACGAAACCGGGAGCATCGAAGTCGTTGTCTTTCCCAAGCTTTTTGCCAAAATAAAACACTTCTTGGCGATAAATCGCGTCATTATGCTCAAGGGCCGGGTAAACGACCGGGAGGGCAGGCTCGGTATAATCATGGAAAACGCCGTCGACCTGGAGGCCGTCAACAGCAAAGCTTAATATGGACAAAACTTACTTTTCTTTTGACAAAAATCTCAATTTAAAACCTTCAAAAGCGTTGGCAAACCCGAAAAAAACCAAGAAAGCCAACAATTTCCTCCTTGCAAAATATTTCAATATTGGTTATTATTTGATAACTCCTTTGATTATTGGAGTTTTTTTAGGTTTTTTTTTGAGGAGCTTGACAAGGATTGAGGGTTTTATTATCGGAGGAATCGTTTTCGGAGCTCTAGGTACCTTTTACAATTTATTCAAATTGACTAAAGAATAATGCCAGAAATTAGCATTAGACCAGAAATTGTTTTTCACCTTTTCGGCTACCCCATCACCAATTCTTTGCTGCTCTCCTGGATCGTCATCGCGCTTTTTTTCTACATGGCCTTAAAGTATTACAACGATTCGAAGTCTCCCAAAAAGAGCAGCTTTTTCTATTTTTTTCAATTCATAGTCAAGAGCGTCTATTCGCTGTTCGAGTCGGTCTTGGCCGACAAGACAAAATACTTTTTTCCCCTCCTTTTGGCTTTCTTTTCCTACATTCTCCTTCAGAACTGGTTTGGCCTTTTGCCCGGAGTCGGGAGCATCATGCTCGCCGTCCGCGAGCACGAGGAGATTCTCCACGTCCCGCTTTTTCGGGGAAATAACGCCGACCTCAACACCACCTTTGTCCTGGCAATCACATCTGTGGTCATGATCCAGGTCTTCGGAATCAAGTTTCTCGGGTTTAAGGAATATATTAAAAAGTATATTAATTTGACCAACCCGATTAACTTTGTCCTCGGGCTCCTCGAGGTCGTTTCCGAGCTCTCAAAAATCCTCTCATTTTCTTTCCGTCTTTTTGGTAATATTTTTGCGGGCGAGGTGCTGTTGACGATCGTTGCCTTTCTCGTTCCCGTTTTGGCGTCATTTCCCTTTATAATGTTAGAGCTCTTTGTCGGTTTTATCCAGGCTCTGGTATTTAGCATGTTGACAGCGGTATTTATCAGTGGTGCGATAGCGAAGCACCATTAAAATTTATCTTGAAAGGAGGTGAAATAATAATATGGACGCAGAAGCAATGAAGACTTTGTCGATCGCAATCACGATGGCTTTGGGTGCGCTCGGACCGGCCATGGCAATTGGAGCCATAGGTAGCAAGGCGATGGAAGCTTTGGGACGCAATCCCGAGGCCGAGTCGGCGGTTCGAACCGCGATGATTTTGGCGATTGCTTTCGCCGAGGCGGTCGCTATTTACGCGTTAGTCGTGGCTTTGATTTTGAAATTTACATAATAAAATATCAGTATGGAAAATTTAGGAATTGATATTAAGTTGATGGTGGCGCAGTTGATAAACTTTGTTCTATTTTTCGTCATCGTCAAAAAGTTTGTCGCCAAACCGTTTCAGTCATTTTTAGACTCGGAGCGCCAAAAAGAGGCGGAAAAGCAAAAACTCCTGGAAGAGGCTCAAAAACAGGAGGAGGTTTTTGCCAAAAGGCAAACCGAGCTGGAGCGCAAGATGAAACTGGAATTTGACAAGACTTTGGCCGAGGCCAAGGTCGAGGCGAATAAAATAAAAGAAGGAATGATTGATTCGGCAAAAAAAGAGGCCGAAGCCATCAAGACGGGTTCCAAAAAAGAACTCGAACAGGAAAAAGAGGCGCTCTACAAGCAGGTTAAGAGGAAAGTTTCGGACCTGTCGCTCCTACTGGTCTCCCAATCTCTTAAAGAGACTCTGGACACCGAGGAGAGGAAGAAAGTGAGCGCGAGAATTCTTAAAAGTTTGCCAAAAGCGATCAACCTCAATGAAAATTGACCCGAAGATAAAAAAGGACCTGAAGGAAAGGTTGCGCCAGGAGATGGAGCAAAAAAGGCGCGAAGTGACCGTAGTGGCGGCCTATAAAGTCGACGCCGAGGAGGTCAAGGCCTTGAAAGAAAAAGTTCCATTGTTAAGGGTAGGTGTAGTCAAGTGGGTGGTTGATTCCTCCCTCATCGCCGGGTATGTTGTCAAAATGGGTAGCAAGGTTTTGGATTTGTCTCTTCAAGGGCAGTTACAAAGTTTCAAAAAACTAATCTATGGAATTGATTGATAAATATCTTAAAGATATCGAACTCGAGTTAAAGAAGCAGGCAAAGACTAAAGTAAAAACAGCCGAGTTCGGAACTGTCGTTGAAGTCAAAGACGGCGTGGTCATAATTGAAGGGCTGGATAATGTCACTTACGGAGAATTGGTCGAATTCAGGAATAAAACAGTTGGATACGTAGTCGATTTAACCGAGGAGTCAGTTGGAGTCATAGTTTTGGGTGATTACCTTGGAATCGGCGCCGGGGACGCGGCCAAAGCCCTTGGAATTACCTTGTCGACGCCGGTTTCGCCGAGTATTATCGGCCGGGTCGTCAATTCAATCGGGGTACCGATTGACGGAAAAGGCAAAATTAGAGAAGATAAACTATATCCGCTGGAGAGAAAAGCCTCGGGCGTGGTCGAGAGAGCCCGGGTTAGTATACCTCTACAAACTGGAATCAAGGCCATTGACGCCTTGATCCCAATTGGTCGAGGACAAAGAGAGTTGATTATGGGAGACCGGGGCACCGGCAAAACTACCATCGCCATTGACACCATCATTAATCAAAAAGGCCAAGACGTCATCTGCATCTACTGCGCCGTTGGACAAAAGACCTCAAAAGTCGCCCAGACGGTTGACCTTTTGAGCAAAAAAGGAGCTATGGATTACACCGTGATCGTTTCGGCGACAGCGTCGGACTCGGTCGCGATGCAATATTTAGCGCCTTACGCGGCAACTGCCGTCGCCGAGTACTTTATGGATAAGGGGCGCGACGTATTGGTAGTCTACGACGATTTGACCAAGCACGCCTGGGCTTACCGGCAAATTTCCCTTATTCTGCGCCGCCCGGCGGGGCGTGAGGCTTACCCGGGTGACGTCTTTTACCTCCATTCCCGGTTACTCGAGAGGTCATGCCGCATGGATAAAAAGTTCGGCGGCGGCTCGATTACCTCGCTTCCCATTATCGAAACTCTGGAAGGCGACGTATCTGCCTATATCCCCACCAACGTCATCTCGATTACCGACGGCCAGATCATTCTCGACGTCGACTTGTTCAACGCCGGAATCCGTCCAGCCTTAAACGTCGGCCTTTCGGTCTCCCGTGTCGGAGGCAATGCCCAGACCAAATTAATGAAAGGCGTCGCCGGAAAACTAAAGCTAGATCTCGCCCAATACCGGGAACTGGCCGCCTTCTCCCAGTTTGAAAGCGAACTAGATGAGGCAACGAGGAAATTATTGAACCGGGGCGCCAAAGTAACTCAGGTCCTAAAACAGAAGAAAAACAACCCTTATTCGCTTGCCGAAGAAGTGGTGATGATTTGGGCGACCACCCAAGGGTACCTCGACTTACTGCCGCTGGACAAGGTTCCCGAATTTGAGGAAAAATTCTTGGAGGATCTAAACGGCCGGGGAAGAAAACTTATGGGGTCTGTCGAAAAAAGCACCGAAATTACTGACGCGACAGCAAAAGAGTTAAAAAAGATGGTCGACTTTAATTTAAAGAGGTTTATCCAGTAAATCTATGAATATCCGCCTGGTGAGAAAAAAAATTAAATCGGTCGCCAACGTGAAAAAAATCACCGGCGCCATGGAAATGGTGTCGGTTATAAAAATGAAGAAGGCCCAGACGGCGGCCACCGAAGCTCGACCCTATCAGGAAACCATCGACCAGATCATCAAGGAAATCACCGCCAAGGCCGCTGTTACGACCTCGCCCCTCCTGAAGGAGTCCCCCTCAGAAGTAAAGCGCGAGCTCTCTATAATCGTCTCCTCAAATAAAGGCCTTTGCGGGGCCTACAATTTCAATCTTTTCCGCTTCGTTATCAAAAATGCCGTCCTCGAGAACAACGACTTTATTGTCGTCGGAAAAAAAGGCGCCCTATTTCTAAACAGGATAGGAGCCTCTATCACCGCCGACTTTTCCTTGGGGCAAACGGCGATAAACGACGTTTCGGCCATATTCAAGTTGGCGGTCGAGGGTTTCCTTGATAATCACTATTCCAAAGTAAACATCTTTTATAATAAATTCATTTCCACGCTTGCCAACGAACCGGTCAAGGAAGTCTTGCTACCAGTGACTTATAAAATTGAGTCGGAGCAAGAGAACGTTATCAAGGTCCGTCAGGAGTTTGTCATCGAGCCTTCGCCCGAAGCCCTGATCGACCAGTTACTTCGAAGCTACGTCGAGGAAAAAATCAGAAACTGCATCATCCAGGGAGAGGCAGGCGAACATTCCTCCCGAATGATCGCGATGAAAAACGCCACGGAAAACGCCGAAAACGTCATTTACAATTTGACGCTCTTGAGAAATAAAATAAGGCAGGAAAAGATTACCAACGAACTGTTGGATATGGTAACCGCCAAGGAGTCGGTCGAAGTTTAAAAGTTTAATATATTTACATATATATGACAGAAGGAAAAATCATTGCCATCAGGGGAGTCGTCATCGACGTCGAGTTCCCGGCCAATAAAACTCCCAAGATTTATGACGCCTTAAAAGTTGAAAAAAATGATTTGACGCTCGAGGTCGAGGCGATACTCGAGGAAGGCAGAGTCAGGTGCGTTGCCATGGACAACGTTTTTGGAATTTCCCGGGGAATGAAGGTTTTCAACACCGGAAAATCTATCTCAGTCCCGGTAGGAACAGAAAGCCTGGGAAGGATGTTCAATGTTCTAGGAGAAACCATCGACAAAGGACCCAAAGTAAAAGCCAATAAAACTTCACCTATTCACAAGGAAGCGCCACCCCTGGTTGACCAAGCCGTCAAGCAAGAACTGTTTGAAACCGGTATTAAAGTCATCGATCTAATTGCCCCGTTTGTCAAGGGAGGCAAAGTGGCGATTTTTGGAGGAGCCGGAGTCGGCAAGACGGTCCTGATTCAGGAAATGATTCATAACGTCGCCAAAGAACACTCGGGCGTTTCGGTTTTTACCGGAGTCGGAGAGAGGACACGCGAAGGAAACGACTTGTATTTGGAAATGAAGGAAACAAAGGTATTGGACAAGACGACTTTGGTCTTTGGACAAATGAATGAACCGCCCGGCAACCGTCTTCGAGTCGCCTTAACCGGCGTCACCATGGCCGAGTACTTTAGGGACGACAAAAAAATGGACGTCTTGCTTTTCATTGATAACATCTTCCGTTTTGCCCAGGCGGGGAGCGAAGTCTCCGCCCTTTTGGGAAGGATTCCCTCGGCGGTCGGTTATCAGCCGACCTTAGCTTCCGAAATGGCCGCCCTCCAGGAAAGAATTACCTCTACTAAAAGGGGTTCGATTACGTCGATGCAGGCGGTTTACGTTCCGGCCGACGACTATACCGACCCGGCTCCTGTCACGACCTTTGCCCATCTGGACGCCTCAATTGCCCTGGAGCGGTCACTCTCCGAACAAGGCCTTTATCCGGCAATTGACCCGTTGGCCTCGACCTCGCGAGCGCTAGATGAGGACATCGTCGGGGAAGAACACTATCGAGTGGCGCGCGACGTCTTGAAAACCCTCCAGAGATATAAAGACCTCCAGGACATTATTGCCATTTTGGGAATGGAGGAGTTGTCCGACGACGATAAAAGGATCGTGGGGAGGGCCCGAAAGATCCAGAGATTCCTCACCCAGCCGATGGCGGTTGCCGAGCCCTTTACCGGGAGAGCCGGCAAATACGTCAAAATCGAGGATACCGTCCGCGGTTTTAAGGAAATTCTCGAGGGCAAGCACGACTCAAAAAGCGAGATGAATTTTTACATGGTCGGGGATATAACCGAGGTAAAATAATGGATACCCTCAAACTGAAAATCATCACTCCAAAGAAAGTCGTCAAGGAAGAAGAGGTCTATTCTGTGACCGTCCCTTCCTCACAAGGCGAAATCACCATTCTTCCCCGCCACGTCAATCTATTTTCCTTGCTCGTCGAGGGAATCGTCAAGGTAAAAAAAGAAAAAGGCGAGGAACTCTTAGGGATAGGCGGCGGCTACGTCCAAACCGACGGAGAAAAGATCGTCGTCCTGGTCTCGCGCGCTTACGGACAAAACGAGATCGACGAAAATCTGATCAAAGGAGCCGTTGAGGAGGCAAAAAATATCATTAAAACCAGCCAAGACGAAGTCGAGAAAAGCCAGGCCCTAGCGACCTTAAGGCGAGCGGTAGTAGACTCAAAGCTTCTCAAACGAAGAAAACACAAACAACCTGTATAATAGTCCATTATGGCATTAATCATCGTCGAATCTCCCACCAAAGCACGAACCTTTAATCGAATTCTCGAGGGAAAAGATTACTTCGTTTTTGCCACTCTGGGACACTTTCGCGACTTGCCGGTCAAAAAGATTGCCATCGACTACGACAACAACTTCAAGCCCGACTACGAAATTGCCGAAGCCAAGCAGAAGGTGGTCGACCAGCTAAAGAAGTTGGCAGCCGATCATAAAGAAATAATTCTGGCGACCGACTTGGACCGGGAAGGCGAGTCGATCTCCTACCACGTCGCCTACACTTTGGGGAAAATAAAGGAAAACTGGCCGAACTTGGAAATAGAAGACGGCTTAAAAAGGATTGTCTTTCACGAGATAACCGCCTCCGCCCTCAAAGACGCTTTGGAGCACCCGACAGTTTTAAGACTAAATTTGGTCAAGGCCCAACAGAGCCGGAGAATTTTAGACAGGATCGTCGGTTACGAGCTCTCTCCGCTTTTGTGGAAGAAGACCGGGAAAAATTGGCTGTCGGCCGGACGCGTCCAGACGGTTGCCCTCAGGCTGATTGTCGAAAGGGAAAAAGAAATCAAGAAATTTAAGCTCGAGGATTATTACCAGATTTATGGAATGTTTGCCGATATTAAAGCCAAGCTGGTTTCTTTAAATGACATATTGTATGAACAAAAGACCACGATTCCGTTGTTTTCCGGGGACTACACTTACACGAAAACCTCAATTAGCAAAGAAAATGTCGAGCCGTTAAAGCAGGATTTGGTGGGCGACCAGTATTCGGTAGCCCAAGTTTCGGAGGAACAGATAAAGCGCTACCCGCCGCCCCCTTTTACCACCTCGCTTTTGCAGCAGGACGCCTTCTATAAATTCGGGTTCTCGTCCAAGATGACGATGAGGGTTGCCCAGGGCTTGTATGAACGAGGGCTCATTACCTACCACCGCACCGATTCTTTCAACCTGTCGACTTCTTTTGTCTTCAAGGCCAAAGACTACATCGGAAAAACGTATGGCGCAGAGTACGCCTTGGAAAAACCGAGATTTTTCAAGACTCGCTCGAGAATGGCCCAGGAAGCCCACGAAGCCATCAGGCCGACCCGGCTTGAACCCAGGCCCAAGACAAAGCGAAAATTGGATTCACCTTCCTCCAAGCTCTATACCTTAATTTTCAACCGCGCCGTCGCCTGCCAAATGAAGGAAGCGGAGATAAACTCGATGAAGATAAAAATACGGGGCTTGAAAGGCTATCTATTTGAAAGCGCGGTCGAGCAGGTCTTGTTTGACGGTTTCTTCAAGCTGTTAAACCCCAAATTCGCCGAGGCCAATCGGACCAAGCCCAGCATTTCTGAAGGCAAAGAAGTGGTTCTGTCGGAGTTGTCGGAGGAGGCTTTGCAAACCAAGCCTCCACCCAGATTTAACGAGGCCTCTTTAATCAGGGCGCTCGAGGAAAAAGGAATCGGTCGTCCGTCAACCTATGCGCCGATATTGTCTTTGATCCAAGAGAAGAATTATGTCGAAAAGGACGGCCGCTATTTTATTCCGACCGGTCTGGGGACGGCCGTTTGCGACTACCTGTCGTCCTCTTTTCCGGAAATCTTCAATCTTGAGTTTACCGCCAAGATGGAGGAGTCCTTGGACGAGGTCGCCGAGGACAAAAAAGATTTCATTCAGCTTTTGAAAGATTTCTTCGGTCCTTTCAAAATCCAGCTCGAGGAGAAAAAGAAAGACGTCACTCCTATTGAGGTCGAGGACGTTTCGGTCGGGGTCTGCCCGGACTGCGGAAGCAATCTGGTGAACCGGTTCTCGCGATTTGGCAAGTTCATTGCCTGTTCAAACTATCCAAAATGCCGCTACACCAAATCTATCCTGAAGACAGTCAAAGGCAAAAAGTGTCCCAAATGTAAAGGCGCGATTGTGGTAAGATATACGAAGAATAAAAAGAGATTTTACGGATGTAGCAACTATCCGAAGTGTGATTTTTCGGCTTGGAGCTTTAAAGAAATAAAATAATGAAATACATTTTCATTTCCGGCGGAGTGATTTCGGGAATTGGAAAAGGCATTACGGCCGCGTCTATCTCCTTCCTTCTCAAGCAATCTGGCTACCGGGTCGTACCCCTCAAGTTTGAAAACTACTTAAACGTCGATGCCGGTACCATCAACCCGATTGAGCACGGAGACCCATTTTTATGCGAGGACGGAACCGAGGCCGACATGGACATCGGCACCTACGAGAAATTTTTGGGAGAGGAGATGGGGAGAGACAACTTCGTTACCATGGGCGAAATCTACAAAACCGTCATCGAAAGGGAACGCCGGTTTGAATACGACGGCGAAGACGTCGAGGCGATTCCCCACGTCACGAGCGAAATCACTCAGAGGATTAATGACTTGGGGCGCAAGAAAAAAGCCGACGTTGTCATTATCGAGCTCGGAGGCACCGCCGGCGAGTACCAAAACGTTTTCTATTACGAAGCCTCCCGCCTTATGACACTAAAGAACCCGGACGACGTCGTCCACATTCACGTCTCCTACGTGCCAACGCCGCGTCACCTGGGCGAACCCAAAACAAAACCCACCCAGCTCTCGGTCAGGACCTTAAACTCCCTCGGCATCCAACCCGACTTTATTGTCGCTAGGAGTGAACAGTACTTGGATGAAAGAAGGCGCGAACGCTTCGCTCTTTTCTGCAACGTCCACGGCGAAAACATTATTTCCGCGCCCGACGTTAAAAGTCCGTACGAGGTGCCTTTGGTTCTCGAGGAGCAAAAATTGAGTGAAAAGATTTTAAAGAGGTTGAAGTTGACCGTGAGAAAACCAAATATTGTGCCTTGGAGGAAATTTATCGATACCATTTACGCCAAAAAAACCAAGACTATCAAAATCGCCATCGTCGGCAAATATTTCGGGACCGGAAACTACCAACTCCGAGATTCTTACGCGGCACTTTTTGACGCTTTAGACCACGCTTCTTGGCGAGTCGGCGTCAACCTCGAGACCAAGTGGGTCGACGCGGAACTCGTCGAAAAAAAAGGAACATCGATTATAGGGAGACCCGACGGTCTGATTGTTCCTATCGGTTGGGGGTCAAGGGGCGCCGAGGGAATGATTGCCGCTGCCGGGTACGCCCGGGACAAAAAAATCCCATACCTCGGGCTTTGCTACGGCTTGCAGCACGCCATTATCTCTTTTGCCCGCGACGTTATTGGCTGGAAGGACGCCGACACCGAGGAAAACAGCCAAACTACCAAGCACCAAGTAATCCACCTCATGCCGGCGCAAAAGAAATACATGGATAGGCGCGCCTATGGCGGAACGATGAGGCTCGGAGCTTGGGAAGCCAAGGTGAAAAAGGGAACACGCGCCTACGAAATCTACGGCAAGACCGACACCTCGGAGCGCCACCGTCATCGCTATGAATTCAACGACAAGTTTGTCAAGGACTTTGAAAAAAGCGGCCTGGTGATCTCGGCCCGCTCCAAAGTCGAAAACTTGTGCGAAATTATCGAACTGCCCAAGTCCGCCCACCCCTTCTATTTTGGCACCCAAGGACACCCGGAATACAAAAGCCAACCGACCAAACCCCACCCAATATTTGTCGCATTTTTGAAGAGCTGTGTGATATAATTTCAAAAATGGCAAATTCATTTCAATTTAGGGAAAAACAATTCAGGGTCGGGGACACTCTCGCCGTCAACTACAAGATCAAAGAAGGCGAAAAGGAAAGGCTCCAGCTTTTTTCCGGCATTCTCGTAAAAATAAGGGGATCGAGCCCGGAAACGAGAATGATTACCGTAAGAAAAATCAGCCGGTCCGGGGGCGGGGTAGAAAGAATCATTCCCTTGTCCTCGCCGTACATCGAAAGCATCACTTTGACCAAAAAGTCCAATTCCACCAGGGCAAAAATATATTTTATCAGGGGCCTGACAGACCAGGAATTGAGGTCAAAACTTTATCAAACCAAAAAAGCCAAAAAGGCCAAAAAAAATGAGCCTTTACCTAAAAAAAACGCCTAACCAAGGCGGCCTTAACTCTGCAGACTATTTAAAAAGTCAGGCTTTCTCCCTCATTCCAAAAAATCCCCGATTAAATTTTTTTAACTCAATCCTATAAAAAGGGCGTCAGATATGTTTTTTGTTGCAAAACAATTACAAAAATTATAAACTGAAATCGAGCTTAATTTTCAGTTTGAACTATAAATTGAAATTTACAGAAAGGGGGTGAAAACAATAAAGTGCTAGAGTTAACAAATAACATCCTGGTTAATTTTTTCCAAAGTCTTGGGTCATATCTACCCAACTTACTCGGAGGCTTGGTCATTCTGGTCATCGGCCTTTTAATCGGGGGTATAGTAAAACACGTTTTGCTCTCAGTCTTTGGTTTTTTGAGGATTGAGGCTTGGCTCGAGAAAGCAAAGCTTTTCAAGAAAGCCGAAGTAAAAATATGGGAGAACGTGTTGATAGAGCTTTTGAAATGGGCCCTGATCATCGTCTTTTTGGTGCCCGCCCTTGAGGTTTGGGGATTGTCCCAGGCAACTATTTTCCTAAATGAATTCTTGGTATACCTACCCAACGTTATCGTCGCCGTCGTCATAGGCTTTGTCGGTCTTTTGGCAGCCAATTTGGTGTCCGACCTGGTTCGTCATTCGGTCAGAACCATCGGGGCGACTTCGGCCAATAGCCTGGCGGTATTCACGAGAGGAGCGATTACCTTCTTTACCGTTTTGGTTGTTTTGAATCAATTGGGTGTCGCTCAAGACCTCATTAGAATTCTTTTCACCGGAATCATCGCCATGTTGGCCCTCGCCGGAGGCTTGGCCTTCGGACTGGGTGGTCAGGAATTGGCAAAAGAGATTCTTGAGGAATTGAAAAATAAGCTTAAATAAGGGAAAAGCAAACAACGAGGCTAACTAGATTGCCGACGTTAGCCTTGTTGTTGTGATAAAATAGAGGGTCGCCGCGGTGGTGGAATGGTATACACGAGGGCCTTAAGAGCCTTTGGTTGAATAGACCGTGAGCGTTCGAGTCGCTCCCGCGGCACCAGCAGCCTCCTTAGCTTAGTGGCAAAGCGGCGGTTTTGTAAACCGTTGACTGCAGTTCGATTCTGCGAGGAGGCTCATTTTTTATCTTCATTTAATCAACCTATAGTATGATATAATTTGAGATTATGGCCGAAAGAAGGTCAGGAGCAGTAAATCCAACGTTTCAATCAGAGCGAGAAAAAATAGCTTTAAAAAGGGAGAGATTGGAAAAACTTTCGTTAAAAGAACTGTATAAAAAACACTCTCGTTTAACTCTTAAGGAAATTGCTCATCATTATAAACGCAACAGATACCTAAAAGGCAAAAGTTTTCCTACTGGTTCCTTTGTAACCTCTGTTGTCGCTGACAAAGAGTCCTCTGTTCTAGACTCAAAGGATAAACGACTCGTTTTACTAGCAAATGAAAAATTTTTGGAAATTCATTTTGTACCTTTTAACAGTTCTCTTCCTCCAAAAAGACTCATTGACAGGTTAGAAATAATATATCTAGGTCTAACCGATGCCAGCAAATTATTAAATGAAGTCGAAAGACAATATAAATCTAATAATATTAGTGTGATAGCGGGAGAAACTACTTCTGAAATGGCTTTTGTAAGTCAAATTTTTGGGTTTTTTAAATCCGAGCCGTCGAAAAGAGGCTTTTGGGCTAAGGTTTATAATGAACCTATCTCTTTCAATGTTTTTACTGATGATATACCTAAATTTGTTGCCGACTCTAGAATAAAAATACCGACTTTAATAAAAAAGGCTAAACCGATATTTCAAAAATATGGTGTTAACGAAAAGACAGCGCGCATAAATGCAATCTCACGTTTCTCAAAAGTAGGATCAATAATAATATAATAACCTTGATATAATATATAAGAAATTCTTGTATCAATGAGGCTATAGTTCAACGGATAGAATAAATCCCTTCTAAGGATTAGATGACAGTTCGATTCTGTCTAGCCTCACCCACTTATACTTTGCTATAATCTTCTTCATGTTGCCCGAACTTAAGGTTGCCAAAGCCTATTCCTGGGATCTCGACGGTATAGTCATCGGTAGGGAAAGAATAACCAACGAATTATCGGCGTTTAAAGATAAAATTAAGACTTCTTCCGAGCTTCCTTTTTCCTTCAAAGACGCCCCGCCTTTAGCCAGAAGCATCGGCGAAGCAATTTCCTTCTCATTAAGCTCCAGAAGGAAGGTGGTGCCTCAGGTAAGAGATGTTCTAGAAAAAGTCACTAAAGACGGATTTGATAATTTTGGCAATACCGGAAGGTTAAATAAACAAAAATGGCACGATATAACCGAATCCACTCTTACGAAGGGTGGTGTCCGAGATTACTTTAAACAAATCTTTTACACAGATCCAAGAATGTCGACCGCCGTCAGCAAGGCTAACGCTATCCGCGAATTACAGAGAAGTTATGGACAAATTAGGCACGTCGACGACGACCCGAAAACGGCTTTCTATTTGGCAACTCTATTTCCCGACGTGGCCGTTTATCTTTTGCAGTACGGTTTTACTGGCACTCTCTATTCGAAAGAGGAAAGAGATAAGTTTCCTAACTTAAGAAGAATAGCGATACTACAAGAAATATCTCGGTCTAACTAATTCAAAGCAATTGCTTAGTGTATAATATTCTTCTAAGGATAGAAAGTAGAGCTTTTTGTCGTTGTTTGGTCCCGTCGTCTAGCGGCCTAGGACATCTGGTTTTCAGCCAGAGAATCAGGGGTTCGAATCCCCTCGGGATCACCAAAG
>CAYJKR010000001.1:8021-97053 GCA_964371165.1 uncultured Gammaproteobacteria bacterium | reverse complement strand
GATGTCGTTTAAGATAAAACCATGACGGTAAACGAGGCGATCCTCCGCTTTCTTGAGTACTGCGAACTCGACCGAAATCTATCTTTAAAGACGGTTCGGATGTACGGCTACTACCTCAACTTCTTCAAAACCTGGTTATTTAAGACCGAGAAGGATGAAAGCTTCTCCGTCGAGAAAATCGACGACAATATCATCCGCGGCTTCCGATTATTCATCAGTCACGACTACAAGAACCCGTATAAGGGTGTCCTGAAGCGCCAAACACAAAATTACTTCTTAATAGCACTCAGGAGCTTCTTCCGCTACCTCATCAAGCAGAAGGTGGCGGTGCTATCACCCGAGATGATAGAATTGGGTAAAAGTCGTGATCGAAACATCAAGTTTTTGCAGCCCATAGAATTAGAAAGACTCTTTAGATCGGTCGAGACGTCGGATAAGTCCGGGCTTCGCGATCGGGCGATTTTGGAGGTATTGTTTTCTACAGGACTAAGGGTCTCCGAACTCGTTTCCCTAAATCGCGAACAAATCAATCTTGAGGCTGGAGAATTTGGCGTCATCGGCAAGGGTGGCAAGGCCAGAGTGGTCTTCCTGTCGCGCCGAGCTAAGGAATGGCTCCAAAAATACATGGCGACCCGGGGAGACGCCTACCAACCCCTCTTTATCCGCTACTCCGGGCCAAGAGCCGGCAGCGACCTGACCACCGAGAAATTGAGGCTCTCTGTCAGGTCGGTTGAGCGAATGGTCGACAAATACCGGAAAAAGGCAGGGATTCTTTTTAGAATAGGCCCCCACGCTATTCGCCACAGCTACGCGACGGACTTACTCTCCCACGGCGCCGATTTGCGCTCGGTTCAGGAGATGCTCGGGCACAAGAATATCTCAACCACCCAGATCTACACCCACGTCACCAACGTCAGGTTAAAGGAAGTTCACGAGAAATATCACTCGGGAAACAAATGAAAAACGGCAAATATAAAATCGTGCTTTGGGCTTTCATATCAATCTTCATTATTATTTTTTCCTATTTGTCGGTAGAGCGCTACCGATCTCTCAATTCTTACTACTATGACCTCGGAATAATGAACCAGACGGTCTACAACACAAGCCAAGGGCGGCTTCTTGAGATGACCAACCAGGACCTGAGGCAGAATCTGAGCCGGTTTGCCATCCACTTTGACCCGATTTTGGCCGTCTTTGCACCTTTTTATATATTCTACCCCGGACCCGAAGTTTTACTCATAGGCCAGGCCCTAATTCTTGGTTTGGGCGCCTGGGCGGTCTTTCTCCTCAGTGAAAAAGTCTTAAAAAAGCCATTTGTCGGCCTGACTTTTGCCTTAAGCTATCTATTTTACTTTGCCGTCGAGCGCGCCGTCCTTTTTGACTTCCACGCCGTAACATTAGCCACCACTTTTCTCCTTTTTGCCTTTTATTTCAACCTTGCCAAGAAGCACGGCCTCTACTTCCTCTTTCTAGTTCTTTCCCTTTTGACCAAGGAACACATCGGCTTGGTCGTCTTTATGCTGGGGTTATATCTCTTTTTCGTCAAGAAAGAGCGCAAGATCGGCCTTTGGACCGCTGCTCTCGGCCTGGTCTTCTTTTCCGTATCGGTGTATATAATCATCCCTTGGGCTCGCGGCGGAGAACACTTTGCTTTAAAGTATTTTGGAGACGTTAGGTCGCGCTTGGGTGATATTGTCAAAAACGGCTTGAACTACTCCCGCCTTCTCATCCGGCCGGTCATCTACAGCCTGCTTTCTCCTTTAACCCTTCTAATTGCCCTGCCCGAGTGGGCCATTAATGCTTTAAGCCGCAATAACAACCAGACTTCCTTTTACTTCCACTACCAGTCGGTTATAGTTGCCGTCTTGTACTACTCGCTTGTCCTGGGCTACCGCAACTTCAACTCAATCGTGAAAAACAAATGGATCCGTCTGGCCGTTTTTGTCGTATTTCTCTTTCTCACTTACCGGTCGGCCTATCTTTATAATCCAATCCCCTCTTCTGTCCGCTATCCGGCCAAATACCGGGAAGTCGACCAAGCCAAGATGGAGTCGATCCTCCTCTGGCAGAAGAACCTAAAGGGAGACGGTATCGTCGTGGCGACGACTCCGAAGTTGGCGCCTTTTTTCACGAACCGCCGCACCTACATAAACTTTCTTTATGACACCGCCTTTGCCGAGATGGGTTTGACGCAACAGGACATTCTAGCGAGGGAAATAGACAAATATACTTTAGCCGACTATGTTATCATAAATAAGGCGGAGATAGGTGGACTAGACCGGGACACTTTGCCGGTCAAGTTCTATCGACACCTGAGAAACAACCATGATTTTGAGATGATTTTTTCCGACGACCGCGAAATCGAAGTCTATAAAAAAATATGATCAGCGTCATTATCCCCTTCTACGACGAAAAAGACAACCTTCCTATTCTTTTGGCCAAATTGACACCAGAATTGAATAAAACCAAAAAGGAATACGAAATCGTTTTGGTCGACGACGGCTCAACCGACGATTGGCAAAAGAGCCTTCATGGTTACAGCCAGAATATAAAAATTGCCGAGCACCGGAAAAAAATGGGCAAAGGCCAGGCGCTGAAAACGGGAATAGACGCTTCCCGGGGCGATATCCTAGTTTTTATGGACGCCGACCTTCAGGACGATCCTAAAGACCTAAAGCACTTTCTTAAAAAAATCGACGGGGGGTTTGATTTTGTCAACGGAGTTAGGCTTAAGAGGCGCGATAATCTATTGGTCAAAGCCTATTCATTCCTCGCGGCCTTTTTTTTGAGGACCTTTCTCCACTCTCCCTATACCGATATCAACTGCGGCTTTAAGGCCTTTAAAAGAAAGGTTTTATCCGACTTTTCATTCTACGGCAACAACTTTAGGTTTTTTCCTTTGGCGGTTTTCTACCAGGGGCACCGGGTCGGCGAAATACCGGTCACGAATAATCCGAGAAAGTATGGCGTAAGCAAGTTTGGCCCGGGCAAGCTAATTGTCGGCGTCTTTGACACCTTGACGGCCTATTTTCTCTATCAATTTGCCGAAAGGCCCCTCCATTTCTTCGGCGCCATTGGTGCGGTAGTCTTTATGGCCGGATTTTTGCTCTCGCTCTATCTCACCATTCAAAGGCTTTTCTTTGGCGTCCTTCTTATCACCAGGCCCATTCTTTGGTTGGGGCTACTTCTCATCATCGTCGGCGTCCAGATTGTCATGACCGGAATGATTGGCGAACTGCTGGTTTATTTAAACAAAAAAAAGATCTAAACTTATGAACCCCGTTTTAGCCTTAATCATCACCAACATTATCTGGGGTGGCGCCTCGCCGATTTTCAAGTTCGCCCTTCTAAATATTCCCCCTTTTACCCTGGCCTTTATCAGGTTTTTTTTCGCCGGGCTCCTGCTTCTTCCCTGGGCAATAAAAAAATGGCAGAGACTATCTGGTAAGCAATGGTTGGAAATGGCTGTCGTGGCTTTTATCGGAATCACCCTCCACATCTCCTTTTTCTTTTTGGGGATAACGAGAACCGAGAGCATCAACGCCCCGATCATCGCCTCCTCGGCTCCGATCTTCATTTATCTGGGTTCGCTTGTTTTTTTGAAAGAAAGGCCCAGGATAAGAGTCTTGTCCGGAATGTTGGCCGCCCTAGTAGGCGTCCTCGTCATTATTTTCGCCCCGATTTTTTTGGACGGGCAAACCTGGGTGTTTGGGGAAGTCGAAGGCAACCTGTTCATTCTTGTTTCCACCTTATGCGTTGTCATCCAAACCTTGATTGGCCACAACCTGCTGAAAAAAGTTAATTTTGTCCAGGTATCGGCGCTGACTTTTTTAATCGGCGCGGCCGGCTTTTTGCCGTTTGTCCCGAAAGAGCTGGCCGTCTGGAATTTTTCCTACCTGAATATAAACGGGGTGGTCGGGATAATTTATGGGGTATTTTTCTCCTCGGCGCTCGCCTACTCCCTCTTCTATTACGGAATCTCCCGCCTCAAGGCTCAAGAGATCGGGTTGTTCTCATATATCGACCCTTTGGCCGCCGTCGTTATCGCCATTCCGCTTTTGCACGAGTACCCCAACCTCTATTACTTTATCGGCTCGATTCTAGTTTTTGGTGGCATCTACTTTGCCGAAGGAAGACTCCACTGGCACCCATTCCATAAATTAAAAAACCACCGCGTGTTAAAATAGAATATGTCTAAAGTCTTGGTTACAGGCGCGGGAGGCTACATAGGTTCGGTCGCCGCCGATCTATTTTTGGGAAAAGGATACGAAGTCGTCGCCGTCGATAACTTCGCCACCGGTTATAGACAGCCGCTCGAGCTCCTGCAAAAAAAATTTCCCGAGAAATTTCGCTATTACGAAATAGATTTAAAAGACGACCTAAACTCTCTCTTTGATAAAGAAAAAAATATCGACGCCGTCATTCACTTTGCCGCCTCCTGTGTTGTTGACGAGTCGATGCGGGACCCGGGTAAGTATTTTTATAACAACGTCGCGGTCACGGCGAATTTGCTTTCAGCGATGGAAAAGGCCGGCGTGAAAAACATGATTTTTTCCTCGACCTGCGCGATTTACGGTGAGGCGGAATATTATCCGATCGACGAGAAACACCCGTTGAATCCGACCACTCCCTACGGCGCCTCCAAAAAAATGGCCGAAGAAGTGATCCAGTGGTTTGGAAAGTTGAAAGGTCTAAATTACGTCATCCTCCGCTACTTCAACGTCTGCGGTGCGACGGAGGATGGGTCAATCGGCGACTCAAAAAGACCGTCGACCTTACTCGTTCAAAACGCGGTCCGTGGCGTGCTCGGAATCGAAAAATTCTATCTCACTTGCCCGGAAGTTGACACGCCCGATAAGACGCCGATCCGCGATTATATTAATGTCGTCGATCTAAATGAAGCCCACTTGAAGGCGCTCGAGCACCTTATGAAGGGCGGCAAAAGCGACGTCATCAATCTGGGGACAGGAACCGGCAACTCGGTCTTGGAAATCGTCGAGCAGGTAAAAAAGATAACCGGCAAGGAAATTCCTTTGGAAAAGGGCAATACCAGGCAAGGAGACGACCCGAAAAAAATCGCCGACATCAAAAAAGCCAAAGAAACCTTGGGTTGGTCACCGCGCCGTACCATCGCCGACTCGGTAAAATCTCTCGTCACCTGGTACACTAATCATCCCAAAGGTTGGGATAGATAGCGCTAGAGCTTGATATCTTTATAATAAGCGCTATAATATGAGAAATTATGCTCGAAGCCGTTGCCCTTAAACCAAAAGAATACCTCAACGCCTCAAGACTGAAGGGTGTTTTCGTTCCCACCGTTACCCCCTTTATGAAATCGAACGGTTCTATAGGCATTGATATCGGGAGTCAACGAAAACACATTACCAGGTTGGTAAAAAACGGCGTCGACGGCATATTTTTGGGAAGCAGCGTCGGACAGGGCCGCGACATGGATTTGGCGACTCTTGAGATTTCCGTATTTGAAGGACTTACGGCCGCCCGAACTGTGAATCCTGAAGTGCCGGTCGTCGTTGGAGCGCTAAGAAAAAGATTAAAAGAAACCATTGATATTATTTGGTATGCCGATGACATCGGGGCCGACGCGGTAGTGGTCGCTCCTCTTTATATCGACGGAGAGTTGGACCAGGTTTTTCGCGCCATCCATGCCAATTCGGACAAGATGCCTTTAATTTTATATAACAACCCAAAATTCCAAAACGGAGCCAATTTGCCACTTGAATTTATTAAAGATATGGGAGCTTATGACAAGATTATTGGCATCAAAGATTCGTCAGGCGATAAAAGGTATTTTAACTATCTGCTCAAAAAATTCCGAACTGATAAAAAACACGTCATGCAGGGCGATTCTAAAGCCGGATTGGAACCGGACATTTTGGACGCCGACGGCATGGTCCCGGTTGAAGCCAATGTCTATGCCGATGCCTTTTTAAATCTATTTAAACAAAGTAAAGCCAATTTTGACCCGAAAGAACTACAGGAGATATTAGATTTTAAAGCAAGAAATAAAAAGAATTATGACAGTACTGCGGCTTTTATTAAATCGCTCCTTGTCCAAGGAAAAGTATTTAATAGCGACGCCGTATTTCCAGCATAGATTTAATACAGTTTTATTTTATCGACGGGAGGGACACTTCCGAGAAAGACCTACACAAACTTATCACCCCCGGAATTAAAAGTTTTTCTGCGTCTTTGCCTCCCTCGAGAACTTCCCGTTCTGTGGTTGGGTTCGGATTCGGAATTGCCGCCTCTCTCAACATGTCTTTTGTCGGGGCCCAAACTTCTGGAATGACGTTGGTTATCGCCGTCAAGCCGATCCATCTTACCGGCCTGTCAAAACCATTTTCATCCTTTAGCGGTTCGTTAAAGTGCTGCACAACCATCGCTTCCATAGGAAAGGACATTCCATAGGCTTGGACTAATTCCGGATTTGTCTTTATCAGTTCTTCGTACATGCCGTTGACTATGTCGCCCCTTCCTTCGTACAAAGGAGCATTGCTCGCAAGCGTATAAACGCCGAGGTGTAAATTCTCGGGTGGAATAAAGGCTTCGAGGCGTGAATAGATGTATGGATCGGCGACGTTGCCTTTTCCCGGAAAACGAACCCCTAATCTATCGTCGTTCGGGCCCATTAAAGGATTGACTCCGTGTTGGTTGACATAATCCACGTCAACAACTACATCGCCTTTTTTAGCTTTTCCGTTGTCGAGAGCTCCGGCGGCGTTTGTTGTTATCAACCAATTTATGCCCAGTCCCTTGGCGACTATTAAAGGAGCGGTAATCATTTTCAGCTGCTGCGGAGAATTATCCGTATCATAGATGTGGGCTCTTCCCGTTTGAATCCCAACCAATTGTCCTCCAATATCGGCAATCATTACTTTTTTTCCGTGGCCTGGTGCCTGGGGAGCAAACCAATGAGGGATCTCCTCGACTGAGATCCTGTCAATTATTTCGGCGCCTTCCGCTTCGGGCAAGGAAGCCAAACCCGATCCGCAAACAATCCAGCCGTCAAGACTTTCTTTGCCAGTTTTCTCATGGATCCTATTTCTCAAAAAATTCTTGGTTTCAAAAAGGTGTGTATAATAAATGGCTTTTTCCGCTTGCGCGATAACTGTCTGAAGTCTTACGTCCATGTTATCCTCGGCGATTCGGCGAACTTTTCGCGGGGACGTTTCTTGAGGGGCTGCCATATATTTAGCCTATTATAGCAGCTTTTTTACTAAAATAAAGTGAGCGGGATACGGGAGTCGAACCCGTTTCCTCTGCTTGGAAAGCAGATATTAAGCCGTTTAACTAATCCCGCTTGTTGTAAAATTATACCAGACGTCAAAACTAAATTATGATTTTTAACACCAAGCTGCTGCGCTCATTAAAACATAGCGCAAAAAAATACGGCCTGAATAAAGCCATTCTTAAGTTATTGAAAGACCTAAGGGTGACTTCCATATCCAGAAAAGGAGATTTGCCGAAAAAAGGCCCCGTCCTGGTAATTTCTGACCACCCCGGCGTCTTTGACAGCATGCTCCTCATGAGCCAGATCGACCGCGACGACGCCCACATGATCGCCATCTCCACTTACGGGATTTTCGGGCCCGAAGTCCAAAAGAAATTGTTGCCGATATATAGGGCTCGGTCATTGAATCATAAAGTCTACGAATACCCGCTTTTTTTACAGGTTGACGGCAGACTTCCGCCTCGATTCCACCCGAACGAGATGAAGGCGAGAAACAGGAGAGCCATCAGCAAGGCGGCTCGCCTCATCAATTCCGGCAAGATAGTGTCAATGTTCCCGGCCGGAACGGTGGGAAAGCCGATAAACGGCGGCAAATGGAAAGCGGGGGTGGGTTTTTTGATAAAGCAAATAACCAATCCGAAGACAAAAATGGTCTTTGCCAAAATCAAAGGCACCGGCAACCGGGACCTTTTGGCTTACCTGCATCCTATTCTCAGCCGGATATTCTTTTGGCCGCGCCCGATATCGATTCAATTCTCCCGAGCCTGGTTGGTCAACGACCTGGTCAATAGAGAAGACGACGGCAAAACCATTTCCATGAAACTGGAAAAGCTGTATGAAAATTACCATCAATAAACAATTTGTTTTGATCGCGATTTTCGCCATCTTACTTCGAATAATCGCCGTCAACCAGTCTTTGTGGTTGGACGAGGCGACGACGGCCAAAGTAATTCAGCAATTTAGTGTCACAGAAATAGTCAATAAATTTGCCCCCGGGGATTTCCACCCTCCCATTTATTATCTTTCCATGAAATTATGGGGAGGCATTTTTGGGACGTCGGAGATGGCCTTGAGGGCGCCTTCGATTATTTTTTCAATGATAGCCGGTTGGATTGTTTTTTTGCTAGGCGGAGTCTGGGCGGCCGCCCTTTTTCTCTTTAACCCCCTGGTTGTTTATTACTCCCAGGAGGCAAGAATGTATATGATGGCGACGTTTCTGTTAACGACCGCCCTGTTTTTTTTCAAGAACAAAAAGTGGCCGTGGTTCGGCCTGTTTTTGGTCCTGTCTTTCTACACTTTCTACGGGTCAATATTTTTTGCCGCCGCGTTTTTTCTTTACCTCTTGTACCAAAAGAAATATCGGGAGCTTTTTCTTTCCGGGTCAGTATTTTTTCTGGGTGTTCTGGCGATTTCTCCGCTCCTCCTCAAGCAGCTGGCCAATTCGAAGATAGCTCTGGCTACTGTTGCCAACTGGTCGCTCGTCTTGGGCAAGGCAAACCTGAAAAATCTCCTTCTAATACCGGTTAAATTTGCCATAGGAAGAATAGATTTTTATCCGAAGTGGTTATACTATTCAATTGCCGGAGCCTGGACAATATTTGTCGGGTTTTTTATCACTCAGGCCGGAAGGAAAAACAAACTTCTGTCGTTTCTTCTCATGCTGCCTTTGGTATTCGGATTTTTTATTTCCTTTGCCACTCCCCTTCTCCAATACTTCCGCTTTATTTATCTCATTCCAATTCTCTCCCTGATTTTGGCAAAATCGTCACAAAGAAAAGTTATTGTCGCCGGATTTGTCATCTTCTCCCTGGTTTATTTACTAATCCCGCAGTTCCACCGCGAGGACTGGAGGGGTTTGGCCGCCTCTCTCTCTTATACCAAACCGGTTTATATGATCGCCTCCTCCAGTGACCCGGTCAAATATTATCGAGACGAGTTAACCATTAACGACTTGTCAAACGTCAGGACCGACAACCTGCCCGGAAGAATTATCGTCATTCCCTACACCTCCGACATCCACGGCGTCGACTACAAAAGCATTTTGAAGGAGAGACAATACACGCTTACCAAGAAAACAACCTTCCGGGAATTGGAGCTTGAAGAGTGGTCGCTCTAGATTTTTTTGTATTCTCTGTAGGCGTACGCGCTCAGTATCAACAGGTTAACCAGGAAAGCTCCGGCAATCGCCCAAGGGGGGCCAAAGACTCCATAAATGGGAATTAGATAGTAACTCCCCAAGGAAATAATGATAAACAAGGCCAGGTTTGCCACCAGTATCACCGACGGCTTTTTGACCGTATAGAGGAGATAGAGAGTCGGTAGATTAAGAAAAACATAGATAATGAACGGCAGGCTCAAGGCGTGGGTAATGGCGGTGGTTTGGGCAAAGCTCTCGGTGAAGAAAAGATTGAATACCCAGCCGGGGGTGAAAAAAAGGAGGACAAAAAGGGCGGCCGGGATACAAAGGTAAAGGAAGCCGTGGCGCAGTTCCTTGACAATTTCCAACTTGGTTTTTATCTTTGAAAAATTCGGCGACAGGACCTGGGTAATCGAAACGAGGGAGGCGATTATGGTCAGGATTATCTTCTGCGCCAGCCCGTAATAGCCCACCTCGGGCGACTTCGAGAAGAAAAACGACAGTAAAAACAAATCCATCCGTAACGCTAAGTTGAAGAATTGCGAAGCGATGAAAAAAGTCAGCGTGTAGCCAAAGCGGAATTCCCTCTTATCGACGGGGGCCTTGACGATCTGTTGGAAGACGTATTTTTTGTCGAAAAACAGGAGCAAGAAAAAAATCGCCGGGCCCAAGATTCCGAAGGTGAAAATCACCGACCCGACGGAAATCAGTCTAAGCGGAATGAAGGCAAAAAGGACAATGGTTTTTATCAAATTGGAGACGTTCAAAAACAAGTTGGACTTGAAGAAGTGCTTGGCGGCGTTAAGGGAGTTGATGGCGTAGTTTTGCCAGATGAGAAACAATACCGAAAACGTCGTCACGTAAAGCTCCCAGGCCGGGGCGCCGGTTTTGAAAAACACGCGATCTAGATACGGAAAGAAAATAAAGAGGAGGGAGATGACGACGGCCGAGAAAGCCGTCTGGTAAAAAAAAATCGTTTTCAAAAACACGTAAAGATTCTTGTGCTTTTTTTCAATCATCGCCGGCAAGTAGGAGTAGATGCTCGCCGTCGTGCCGAAATCAAGGATGTTGGCCAAAACGTAGGCGATGCCGAGAAGGACGCTCAAGACTCCGTATTCGGCAGGCCTCATCAAGCGAACCAGCATGAAGGCAAACAAGGCGACGAAAAAAACGTTCAGGTAGTTGCCTATGGTGTTGACGACGATGTTTCGACTGGTAGGCTTTTTGACGAAATCAAGAATCCTCTCGAGCATTCTACAATTGTAGCACATCGCGGTCCTCGGCTGCCATAACGCCCCCCGTGAACCCGCTACCTTTAACGTCAGCGACAAGATCGCTACCAGAATACTTTCCGGTGAGGTGGGAAATGACCAAGTTCTTGACATTCCTTTTGGCGGCGAGCTTGCCGACCTGGAAGGAATTGAAATGGCCGTATTCGGTCTTGTCGTCCCCGATGTCGGCCGAACATTCGGAAATCAATAGATCGGCCCCCTCGGCGGCTTCGTTTATCCCCTGGCAGGGTCCGCAGTCTCCCGAGTAGGTGAAGACTTTGTCCCCGATCTGGAATTTCATCGCGTAAGCGTCCATCCGGCGCGACTCGTGGTGAACCGAGAAAACCGTGAGAGCGACGTCCCTGTCAACTGTGAATTTTTTATGATTGCCAAATTCGAAAAAATTAAGCCTTAAGAAGGGAACGATTCTCTCCTCGTAAGCGCCTTTGAAGTGACACAGTTCCCAAAACGTTTTTAACCTGTTCTCCAAGCCTTTTGGGCCATAGACGTTGATTTCCTTTATTTCATTGGACCAGCGCGCCCTGACATAAATGGATTGAATGAAAGGAAGGATGCTGAAGTGGTCGGGGTGAAAGTGGCTGACGAAAACGGAATTGATGCTATAGTAGTCGATCCTCGCTTTCTCGAGTCTTCCTCTTACTCCGTCGGAGCACTCTATAAGGTAATGTTTGCCGTTGTTTTCAAGTAGATAACCCGGGGGTGCTCTGAAGTCAAACGGTTTGTAAAAAGAAGAAACCGCCGTGCCGCTACCCAAAACTGTGACTTTTGCCATAACTTACATTATAGTACTATAATAGCCGTATAAACTATGAAACTAATAACTTCCGTTCTGACTAAAGAGGAAATCAGGAATTTGTCAAAGGCCTACGGAGGCTATATCAAAATAACGGCCGACATAGAAAACAAAGTTATCGTCGTGGGAGTCGAATTGCACGCCGACGCCGAGTCTATTCTTCTTGAAAGGGGTGGGAAAATAAATAATTTATGGGGAGGCGGTGTAAATTTTGCAACCTACAAGATAGACGCCACCGCGGTATATAACATACGACCGTCTCTGAATAATGACAGCCTGGAAATATTGGACCCGGCAATTAGAAAAAAATTTACAGGGCTGGTAAAATTATTCTTTAAGAATATGTATGAGTAACATTCATAGAAGCCGCAAGATTGACGCTTTGGCCAATATTTACAGAGCCTCGTATTGTTGGGCGAAGGACGACCGGGAGACGGGGCTTTCATTTATTAAAAAGTCTTTTTCTTCTTTGGACGCCAACGACAAAAAAACGATCAGTTTGATATTAAAAGGGAAGAACAACAAAATAGTCGCCGAAAAACTTTGCGATATATATGTAAGAATGAAGACTTTTTAAATATCAGTTCTGCTATAATTTCATATGGCCAAAAAAGCATTGATAACCGGAATCTTGGGACAGGACGGCTCCTATCTTTCCAAGCTACTCCTCGAGAAAGGGTACAAAGTCTACGGATTAATGAGGCGTTATTCCAATCCTACGTTTGACAACCTCGACTACGTCGGCGTGACCAAAAAAATAGAATTTATCGAAGGCGACATGTCCGACGAGTCTTCGCTCCTCCACGTCGTCAAGACGACCCAGCCCGACGAGGTATATAACCTAGCCGCCCAGTCTTTTGTCGGCGGTTCATGGCAGCAGGCGAAAGTCACGACCGAGGTCAACGCCTTGGGCGTCCTCTATTTGTTAAACTCGATCAAGCTTTTTTCCCCCACCTCAAGATTTTATCAAGCGTCAACGAGCGAAATGTTCGGTTTGGCTTCGGACAATGGTTACCAGGACGAAAACACCCATTTCCACCCCCGTTCCCCCTACGGAATTTCCAAAGTCTACGCCTATTGGATGACAGTCAACTTCAGGGAATCCTACGGGCTCCATACCTCAAACGGAATCCTGTTTAACCACGAGTCCCCCATCAGGGGCATCCAGTTTGTGACGAGAAAGATTACAGACGGCGTGGCCCAGATTAAGTTTGGATTGCTCGACAAGCTCCACCTCGGCAATCTCGACGCCAGGCGCGATTGGGGTTTTTCCGGAGACTACGTCGAGTCGATGTACCTGATGCTCCAGCAGCCCCAGGGAGACGACTACGTCGTTGGCACGGGAGAAAACCATTCGGTCAAGGATTTTGTTGTTGAAGCCTTCAAAGTGGCCGGAGTTCCCGACTGGGAAAAGCACGTCGTGATTGACGCCCGGTTCAAGCGACCGGCCGAAGTACCAAACCTCAAGGCCCGACCGGAAAAAGCGATGAAAAAACTCGGTTGGAAACCAAAAACTACCTTCAAAGAGTTGGTAAAGATGATGGTCGAAGCCGACCTCAAAAGATATCAAGCTAAGAAAGCTTAACCGGAGGAATTCCTCTTTCTCCTTGGACCCTTTTCAAAATGAGACTCTGTGCTTCTCCTAAATTATTAGTTCGCAGGCATGCCGTGTCCGGCAAACTCGTCGGTCTCTCTTTTTTCGCATGTGGGCCTTGATCCATAAAAATCAGGCTGAGTTGTCCTATATCTTGTGGGCGAGTCTGGCTGACCTCTTTGTAGATGTTGGTGAGGATAGAGGCCTTGTCGTCAATAATCCACGGGGAGTACCCTGCTTCAATTAGGCGTGAAGCAAATCGGCCGGTATGAGCGGGTTTATCGGGGTCGATCACAATAGAGAGTTCGTTTTCAGACAAAGAATCTACGATTCTATTAAATCGGCTGTCTAATTTTCTAACAAATTCTGGTTTTTTTTCTTTTTCCCGATCGGCATAACGCCAAATAATATGCAATTCTGGCTTTTTGTTTGTCAACTTTGAAGCCTCCAATAGTTCGGCCTTGTCCATTTTAGGGTATTGAAAAACCACATCTCCCTGGCTATAAATTATTACCGGCCCGAGTTCCCTCAATTGCTGTACCATTTTTTGCGCCCCCTCGTTTAGATATGGAGATGTATCAATTTTTTCTACCTCTTTAACAATATCGAGGTCTGAAACCGATTCGCCTCCGACCACTTCCTTTTGCTTTTTTAACAAGACAACGGCAAATTCAGAAATGTCTAAAAATCCGTGTTTGCCTATAAACTCATTCCAGAGATCTTCGACAATTTTGATATCTAGTTGTGAAGTTCGGCTCAAAGTAGGAAATAAAGCCTCTTGTTTATATTTTCTAGCGTCAAACAACGTATAATCGTAATCGACCAAAAAAACGGGCTTCATACCTAAATGATAGCAAAAGAATATAAGAAACTGTTAAAATGGATTATTATGACAGACAATAAACCATTGAGCCTGAAGGACCTGCAAAAACAACTCCAGTCAAAGGAGCTCGACTTGAGGATTCCTTTTGAAACGATGACGAAAAAAGAAAAGGACATTCTCGCCAAGACGGTGAAGTTGTCCGAGGAAGTGGGCGAACTATCGAACGACATTTTGTCGGTATTGTCTCTTCAGCGCAAAAGCAAGCTGGCCAAATTTAACAAGAAAAATCTTTATGAGGAATTCGCCGACATCATCATCTCGACGATAATCCTGGCCAACGCGATGCGCGTCGATATCTCCCGCGCCGTCCGCGACAAGATGAAAAAAATTATGGAACTCTATATCAAAGATAGGAATTGACAAATTACGATCCGTATTATATATTTATCTTACAGAAGTCGGTAATTGTGCGGATAGCCAAGACCGACTTTTTGTATTTAAGGAAGATAATTAATGTAACTCCCTCCGTTCTTGTTCTTAATTTTTCTATCAATTAATCTGATTTTTAATACGTTCACTTTGTCTAAACTCTTTTTCCTTTTTAAAATATCCACTTCAAATTTTAATCCCGCAACATGAGCTAGAGCATCTGCTATTTGGACATCGGCATCAAGATTGTCTTTGTTGACAAGGCTGAGTGATGTAACTAGATGACGGTAGTCGTAAGCTGATATTTTATTTTTTTGCACTCCCGTTGATTGGATGGAATTATGTGCCTGAATTAAATAAAAATCTTGGGAAGGGTCCGACTCGGCAATGATTTTCCCTTTACTTTTTGAAAACTTTAGATATAAAGCAAAATTTTGCAGAAGCAAAAGATAAGACCTTTTGAGGATAGTTTGTGGTTGCCAACCCCTTTTTTTGGCTTCGACTTTATCCGTTATGATGAACGAAAGATTAACCTGAGGATTATTTAAAATAGAAACGAATTCTCCATAAAAACTTCTTTCTATTTTTTGATCATCGAGCACTTTGAACAACCCTTTTTTCCTAGACATATCACGGCTATGAAATATAATATCTTCGTCGTTGAAGTATTTTTTCTTAAGCCTTCTTATTTGACGATCTATTTTCTGCTTAATTGATTCAGGGATAACAACACTGGAAACAATAAACAAATTTGACGGGTGTTCATAAGAAGCCTTACCAGATTCATCAATGGAAATAAGCTTATATTGTGACATGAAAGCAATATATCATGTCCGCTCTTTTTTGTCAGTCGCATATATGCTACAAAGTGAATAATCGGAGCCTGTTTATGCTACTATTAAGGAAAATATGAAACGCGATCAAACCGTCGACAATTTACGGGGTCTGGCGATGTTCGGCATGATTGTCATCCACGCCTCCTCTTACTATCTTCGAGATCGAACCACGCTTCTACTGTGGGATAACCTGCAGTGGGTAGTGCCGGTATTTTTCTTTTCCTCGTTTTACTTGTTTTTCTTGAAGACAAAAGAAATAAAAAAGGACGATCTTTGGCCGTTTTTCAAAAAAAGATTTTCCCGCCTCTTCCTCCCCTACTTTGTCTTTCTTGCGATTTATTTTTTTCTGGTCTTTTTCTTTCAAAGAAATCTTTTCAACCTGAAATTTTTTCTCGCCAACGTCTTTTTATACGGCGGCCTGAGCTTCAATTGGATCACGCTGATTTTTCTCTACTTTTCAATACTCCTGCCATTGGTTTGGTACGCCAAACGAAACAAAATTATTTACTGGGGTATTTTTGCCGTCAGCGTTGTCTCGAGTTTTTATTTTATATTCGCCAAGCCAATCCCGTATCGAGTCATTTTTTGGCTGCCGTGGTTAACCTACATGTTCTTCGTAAACTTTTTTATCAAAAACATAGGGAATAAGAAAAAGTTGTTTACCTTGGCCGCTTTCTCTTTTATCCTGTTTTTGGCATTGAGGCAGCTGGAGATCTCAATCGGCCACAACCTGACCCACTACGAAAATAAATACCCGCCCACCATTTATCATTTATCTTTTGGGGTTTTTTGGGTAGTTATCCTGCACTGGTTGTCGGAAAAGAATATTTTTGCTTTTTTGAAGTTTGACCGCTTACTTTATTTCTTGAGCATAAACTCGTATCCGATATTTTTTCTTCATCTTTTAGCCATCTTTATTATCCAGTGGCTTAAGTTGATGCCGCCCAACTGGCCGATATTTTTTGTGGAGATTTTTGGGCTATCGGTAATTACGCAAATACTTTATCTTCGACTCGGTCGAGCCTTCTCTCGTGGTCATTGAGAATATCACTCTGTTCTTTCAACTCATTTATAGCTTCATCAACACGGCTAAATCCACCAGTAATCAATCTGGTCAATTCATCAAGAGCTTTGTAGAAGTCTTTCCTGGTAACAAAAACGGACTTCATTTTTCTGATATCGGTGTCGGTTATCATAGGCCTTATTATTTAAACAAATAATTTTTAATATTTCAATCATAAATCACTATATTTTCTTTGTCTATGGACTATATGCTACAAATGGGGTATTTTGGATTGTCACAGGGCTACTTTTCCAGCAGATATACGGTCATTCCTGCATCGGGAGAAAAACTAGAGGTTTTTTTAACCTTAGCGTAGTCAAACTCGTTCATTTCCCAGGTTTTTAGATGCTTCGAATCAAAGTTTTTCTTTTCGCTGAAGACGATCAATTTTTCCGACTGGTTATACAGAAACTCGCTTTGCGGCTCGAAGCCGCTTTTTATAAGAAAATACCGATACTCGTATCCCGCCGGAGTCGGCGCGTCGTCTCCCCGAACTTGAATCACGTTGAAACTGTCGTTTTGTTTTAGCCATTGCTTTGAAATCAACTGCTCTACCCTGTTTTCAACGAGATCATAACTTCTGGTCGCTTGGGCATAATAATTTTTTGGAAACCACAATATCTGAATCAAAATCAAAATCACTAAGGCAAGCTTGGCGAACTTGCTTTTGAGGATGGCAGTAATAAAAGTGAAAGCCAGAAGAGTCAGGAAAGGAAAGAAGTAGTGGAACGAATATTGGAACCTCAACAGCAGAGCCAAAAACGCAAAGCTCAAAATCCCGACCGGAGAAAACAGAAGCATCAAGAATATGTTTACATTAGTATATGGAAACATCTTTGCCGCTAGATCTAAGGCATTGGTAAAAACATTTTTATTGAGTTTGACTCCGTTGGGGAGATTGGTGTTGTTGACAAAGGACAGGTAAGACTTGTCGACAAAAGTATTTTTCAGCATGACAAAATTATTTTTTATTTCAAAAAGTAAAAGCGGTGCGAATGCCGAGGCAACTCCGGCGAGAAAAACTAAAAATTTACTTTTGTCCTTGGAGGTCAAAAAGACCAGAAGCAGGACCGGAATGGCGATGACGCCGTAGACGAATAGGCTGGAGAAGACCGCACCTAATAAAAATCCGAATAACAAGATTTTTATCGGGCCGAATTTACTGACGTCGTAGAAATATAGAATAGTTAGGAATAAGAGGAAAAATGGAACGTGGGAGAAGCCGTTTCCCGGAGATCTGGCGCCGAACAGGAAAAAAGGAAAAAGCATTAAAGCTCCAGCAGCCAAAAACCCCTTTATTGCTCCAAACTTTTTCCCAGCGAGGTAGGCAAAAAAGGTCAAAGAGAGCGAAAACAGGAAGGCGTTAAAAAATAATATCCCGTTCAAGTGCCGACCAAAAAGCAAAAAGGCAGGGACAAACAGATAATAGTAGTAAGGCGCGGTGTAAAGACCGCCAAAGCTTCCTTTCGGTCCGAGCAAGGTAAGGTTGCCGTAGCTGATTTTGGCGATCTCGTATAGATCCCTCCCCAAATCACCTTCGAAGGAAACAGCCGGGAGGAGCTTGAAAGAAAAAACGGCGAAGCTAAAAATGAAGATAATAACCAACCACCAGAATTTCTTAAAAAATCCCATGCTACAATATTATATATGAATAAAGTTGTCTACGTCTGCACCGGCACCTGTAAGGCAGAAATAAGCGAAGAACAATATAAGGGAGGATTGACCAAGTGTGGCGCCGAGGGCTGCACCATGAAAGGCCACGACTTTGAAAAAAGGCTAAAATGCCAGGATTGTGGAGCCATCTTCAAAGAGGGAGAACTACACGGTCATCAATAATATCGGGAATAAATGCTGCTGAAGGTTGAAAATATCAGGTATACGACAAAGAAAAAGAAAATAATCTTTTGGACTTGGCGTTTATCCTTGACCTGCAAAATGAGCCAGATGATAAACGGCAAAAAAGGAAGGAAATATCTTCCCTGAACTCCGTGTACTACCGACTCCCCCACTCCGGTATTGAAAAAGTAAGCCAAGAAAATGATGAAAACATAGGAAGTGATTAAAATAAAAAACAGCAGACTTTTTTTGAACTTAGTCAATAATTTTTTTTCCGGCAGCTCGACTTTTTGCAGCAAATAAACAAAAAATAACCCGTAGAGGAAATAACTCACTTTGTTTAACCCGTATTCGAGCCAACCGAAAATTCCGATCAGGCTCTGCAGATAAAAGTCGGCTCGGCTGATGGTGGTATTTATAAAAACACTAAAAATCTTAAAAGGATGAGCCAACAGAAAATTTAATTGCCTTACCGGGTCAACTACGGTTGTCGGAAGATAACTCAAGTCATGACTCCCGGACAATTTTGAGAGCGTATACAAAGGAATTAAAATTACAGACAATATCAGCATCGGTCGGGCTTGATATGGAATAAGAAAAAGAAACAGGTAAAAGGTTTCATAGCCGATTTTTTTGCTCGTCAACAATAAAAATAAGACAAAGAAAATTTTTGCTAGGTCCGGAAAACCGATATTTTTCTTTAAATGGGCATTGATAATCATGGCAAAAAAAGTGAAAGCGAGCATGATGTGGACCGCGTCGTAGCTGAATGAGGAGATCTGGTGGAGAGTCATGGGCAAGGCAAAAGAAAAAAGCATGATTAACCTGTAATCCTTATTAATCTTTTTATAAAGATAAAGAAACCAGATAAATCCGAGAGACGCCATAAGAAACCTTCCCAAGTACAAAGATAGATATGGATTGAGGTCAAATAAGGAGGCGATTTTCAAAGCAAAAGCCTGGGGCAAATAAGGCGTGATGGGAAAGCTGCAAAGGTGGTCAACGTTAAAGTTGGCCTTTTGTCCGATAGAGTTTGGAGCAAACAAATCCTTGAAAAATTTTTCCTTGGGTATTTTCTTATTTGCCTGGCGGGTCAAAAGATCGAGATATGGATTATTAATAAAATCCGTAACTTTTTTTTCCAAGGAAACGACGTTTCCGGACTTCTTCGTACAAAACAAATAACCTCGGCTGATTATCATCGCCTTCTCAAAATGGGGTTGCTCGTCGGGTTTTTGAAAAGGAGGGACAACAAAGGTGAAGAAAATTAATTGTAAAGGGATGAGGAAAAAAAGAACAGCTCTCGCAACGACATTTCCATTCATAAAATATCATCTTATTATATAATATAAACAATGAAGGTAATTATTCTCTGCGGAGGCGTTGGAACACGGCTTAAAGAAGAAACAGAATATAAGCCAAAGCCGATGATCAATATCGGCGGCAAACCGATTCTCTGGCACATCATGAAAATCTACGCCTCATACGGCTACAATGAATTCATCCTCGCCTTGGGGTATAAAGCCGACTACATCAAAGACTTCTTCCTTAACCAAAAAGCCTTCACGTCGGACTTTACCTTGGACACGAGGTCTCATAATACCCAGTTTTATTTAGACAACCGAGCCGAAGTCGACCACTTCAAGATCACCTTTGTCGATACTGGTTTGGAAACTCTTCCCGGTGAACGCATCCTAAGATGCCAAAAGTATATCCCCGAAAGAGACAAATACTTTATGGTTACCTATGGAGACGGAGTGTCAGATATTGACATTACCGAGTTGGTAAGGTTCCACAAAAAACAAAATACGATTGGAACGATAACAGGAATTCATCCGAGCTTTAAATACGGCATCGTAAAAACGGATAAAGACAACCTAATCAAGGAATTTTCCGAGAAACCCGTCATGACCGACTGGGTCAATGGCGGGTTTATGGTTTTTGACAAAAGGTTCTTTAAATATCAGAAACCGGGTGAATTGGAGCACGCCGCCTTAAAAAGATTGTCGGCAATAAATCAGCTGTCTCTATACCAGCACACCGGATTTTGGTACGCCGTCGACACGAACAAAGAGTATGAAGAACTGAACGGAATCTGGAATAGCGGCAAAGCTCCTTGGAAGGTTTGGAAATAACCTATGTACAACTTGAAGGGAAAAAAAGTCTTGGTCACCGGAGGCACCGGTTTTGTCGGCGGACATCTCGTTGAAGAACTCGTCAGACTTAAAGCTAGAGTTTTTGTCGTTGATATCAATTTTGATAGACGTCTATATCTCTTCACGGAAAAGCTCGACAAAAAGTGCAAGGTAATAAACCTGAATATATGTGACTATAAAAAACTGACGGCACTGGTCAAAAAAAACAAAATTGAATTCATTTTTCATCTGGCCGCCCAGTCTCTCGTCGAGCCTGCTTACAAAGATCCTAAGGCGACTTTGGACAACAATATTTTGAGTACAGTAAACGTTTTGGAAATAGCCAGACTCAATCCGCAAATCAAAGGCGTCATCGTCGCCTCCTCTGATAAAGCCTACGGCGACCTGCGCAAGAGTAAATACAAAGAGTCTGATCCCCTAGCGGGCGACCACCCTTACGAAACGTCCAAGTCGGCCACCGATTTGATTTCAACGACTTATTACAAAACCTACCAAACACCGGTTGTCGTGACAAGATTTGGCAACATCTACGGCGAAGGTGACCTGAATTTCTCGAGAATTGTTCCCGGGATAATGGAAGCGATCGCGAAAAATAGACGATTAAATATCAGGAGTAACGGTAAGTTGGTTCGAGATTACCTTTATGTCAAAGACGTCGTCAATGGATACATTTTATTGGCACAACATATAGACAAAGTCAAAGGAGAAGCTTTTAATTTTGGATCGAAAGAAACCTTATCGGTTATTGAAGTTGTGAAAACGATTGAAAAGGCTCTTAATAAAAAAGTAAATTATAAGATTCTAAATATTGCTTACAACGAAATCCCCTATCAATCGCTGGACTTTGGTAAGATCAGGAAACGATTGGGTTGGAGTCCTAGATATAGTATTAAAAAAACTGCAAAACAAATTCTCGCCTGGTATAGAAAAGTAGCTTAACTCTATTTTGATTTTCTAGACTTTTTTAAATTCTTTTTTTTGGGTGGTTTTTCAACCCTTTGTGGAAGCGGATCTATGCCTCTTTGGTAAATGTTTTTTTTCAGATCTTCGTTATATGCATAAGGGCTATCAATCATATCGATGAATATAGGTTCATCCTTTTTAAGCGACTTGATTAAAACTTCCCCGGCCATCAGTTCCCGGCAGGAAATCTGTCCTTTTAAAAGAGGAATTGCCAAATATACATCGTCATCGCTAACGACATGATTTTTGGACATATCGCATTTTGCATATACTCCCCTGACGAGTTGGTCTAAATAATCAATTTCCTTTTTTGGAGGGACTCTTTTTATGCTGTTTGAACCTCCACACATTTCCCTAGCTTTATTAAAAGCTTTAAACCAAGTATCAATCTGGTGGGGTAAAGAGCAGTAGGGTGATACTTTAATTCCATCGCTATCGATATCAATATGTCTTTCGAAAGTTCTAGCCCCTTTTCCATAGGCAATCAACATGGACGAAGTCCAGTCGTGATATTCGTGACTAGAAAAACCTATCACGTGCCCTGGGTACCTATTTTTTAAGAAATCTATCTGATTTAACTCCAATTCGTCATCCTCCGACGGATAGATAGATACGCAGTGATTAATCGCCAGAGGAATATTTCTATTATCAAAGAACTTCACCATATCGTCCATGTCTTTTAGAGAAGAGCCTCCGGTCGAAACGGCGACCGGTTTTTTTGTTGAGGCAATTTTTTCCAATAAAACCCAGTCATTAATGTCCGAACTGGCAATTTTAATGATTTCTATTCCTAGCTTCACGCAAAGATCGACCGATCTCTCGTCAAAAGGTGTTGCCATAGGAATACAGCCATTTCTTTTTATGGCTTTTATCATTGTGGCATAATCTTCATCAGACAGTTGTGTCGCAATTGTTTTTTTTATGTAACGAACGTCTTCTCTTTTTCGGTGGTCTTTGTGGATGAAACTGTCAACATCTCTGAACTGGAGTTTTATTGCCGCCCTAACGTTATTAAAGCGGACAATTTTTCCATAATCACTAATTATTTTAAGACCTCTCTTCACACTTCCTAGGTGATTATTGGCGAGCTCGAGGACAAACAAATCGTCAAAAATAGTTTTATTAGTCACGGGTGTACTTCTTAATTTTATGGGATATTTTCGCATATAGATAAGTAAAAGTCAACTTTTGATAAGGAAATCCACAGCCTCGTGAACATTTTTCACTGGAGAGTTTTTTCCGTTTAATAAAAGATACGGTGGCTTATTTAAGTAAGATTTTCTTTTTTGAGATAGTTTATTTGTAAAACTGAAAGGAAAAGTCAATAAATGTCTATCATTGCCATCAGGAAGATCCCCGAAAGTTATAATATTTTTAGAAGTTATATTTAAGCATTTTATTACTGTTTTTGCAGCTTTTTTTTTACTATCTTCTGAAAGCTTTTTAATTATATGTATATCAATATCTCCAATCATTAAATTGAAATCATGTTGTAAGGCTTTCTTTAGTTCTCTAATTAATTGTCTTTCTTTTCCTAATTCTAAAGGCTTAACGATTGATATTTTTGCCTCATCAGCAAAAATTAAACCTGCCCACCGCTTATTCAACTCAATAACATTTTTTGTAATATATTCTTTCCAATCCTCCAAGATAAATTTAGAAAAAGTTTTTAAGCCTTCAGGAATAAAATCTTTTGCCATTAGTCCTAACTTTTTTTTAATCTCTTTATAGACGCTAAGAATATATTTAATTTCAGAAAAAGAAAGTTCATAACTATAAATTTTTTTTAGTCGATTTTTTTTAATTTCGTATAACGTAATTCCATCACCTACTCCTAAAAAAAATCTATGTCTCAATTGCTTTTTTGAAACTGCACTTAAAATAGGCTTCGCTATTATTTTTAAAGCACTGGCCGATCTCGCAGTGATGACGGCAACGTGGTATTTGTTCAACGCTTTTAGCAATAGCCTTCGAGCTCTATTATGGTTAAAATTATTGTCAAATCGGTCAAATAGAGTTCCGTCGTAATCAAAAATAAGGCAAGACAGTTCTGCTTTAGCTTCTTTAAGTTTTCTCTGGCTGATTTTCTTCATCTGTTTCTCAATTATATCTAATTGAGGCGAGATAAAAAGTCTGTTATAATCGGATAAATTATAATATATGGTCGATCGCGTAAAAGTTTCGGACTACATAATAGACTTTATTGAAAAGTTAGGCGTATCACACGTTTTTTTGATATCAGGTGGAGGCTGTATTCATTTAATTGACTCTGTTGGTAAGGCAAAGAAACTTAAGTATGTCTGTAATCATCATGAACAAGCCTGCGCCATTGCCGCCGAAGGTTATGCTAGGACTTCAGGGAAAATAGGTGTCTGCATTGTTACTGCCGGACCTGGAGGAACAAATGCTATCACGGGCGTAATGGGTTCATGGTTAGATTCCATTCCCATACTAATTATTTCCGGGCAGATTAGAAGAGAAACTATGGGTGCCGGCAAAAAATTAAGGCAACTCGGTGATCAGGAGATAAATATAGTTGACATGGTCAAATCCATAACCAAATACGCAGTAACGATAACGAATCCCTTAGACGTTAAATATCATCTAGAAAAAGCTTATTACTTGGCGACCCACGGTCGGCCCGGACCTGTATGGCTAGATATTCCAGTAGACATTCAAGGTTCCTATATCAATAAAAAACAATTGCGGGAATTTAATCCGGTGGAAATAAAACCTTCCTACGAAACCGACAAAGAAAAGTTAAAAAAAACCACAAGCCACGTAATCAAAAAACTTAAAACTGCACAAAGACCCGTCTTATTTATCGGTAACGGTATTCGTTTATCAAACTCTGTCAAAGAAATGTTGCAACTTATAAAATTGCTGAAAATTCCGGTTTTAACAGGATTTGCCGGCTTTGATCTTATTTCAACAGAAAATAAATATTTTGCCGGTCGACCGGGGACGATTGGCCAAAGGCATGCCAACTTTGTTCTTCAAAATTCAGATTTTTTGCTGGTTTTGGGATCAAGATTGAATATTAGAATGGTGGGATATAATTTTCCCTCTTTCGCCCGAAAAGCTTATAAAGTGATGGTTGATATCGACAAAAACGAAATGGAGAAACATACGATAAAGATTGATTTGAAAATTAACTATGATGTTAAGGATTTTATTACAACATTGACAAACGAATTAAAAACAAAACCTATAAAATTTAATATACAAAATTGGTTATCTAAAATAGATCAATGGAAGAGCAAATTTCCTGTAGTCTTGCCCGACTATTGGAGGCAAAAAAATTTTGTTAACCCTTACTGTTTTATTGACACCCTTTCAAAATATTTAAAGTCAGATGATAGGATTTCCCTCTCCGATGCGACCGCATCAATCTGTACATACCAAGCTCTGCGTTTTCCTCAAGGGGCGAGAGTTCTCACCAATTCCGGTTCTGCCCCAATGGGTTATGGTTTACCGGCTTCTATTGGTATGTGTTTTGCTAATAATAAAAAGAAAACTATTTGTATCGAAGGCGACGGAAGTATTCAGCTCAATATTCAAGAGCTACAAACAGTCGTTCACAATAAACTACCCATAAAAATATTTATCTATAATAACAATGGGTATTCTTCAATTCGATTAAGCCAAAAAGGATTGTTTGAAGGCCATCTAGTTGCTTCGAGTATTGATAGCGGGTTATCTTGGCCAAATATGATTAAAATTGCTAAAGCCTATGGGATAGAAACGGCTACAATTAGCAATCACAAGGAAATGGGCACTAAAATTAAAAAAATCCTTGAAAAACCTGGACCGACTCTTTGCGAAATTATGGTTTCTCCGGATCAGGGTTTTTGGCCAAAATCAGCGTCTATGAAATTGTCAGACGGTTCGTTTGTTTCCAGGCCGCTTGAAGATATGGCACCATTTTTGAGTCGTGAGGAATTAAAACAGAATATGTTAATTCCATTATGGGAGGAAAAAAGAAAATAAAATGAAAAAAAAGGTTTTGATTCTTGGTTCTTCTGGATTTATTGGACGCAACTTAGTGGAACAATTATCTTCAAAATATATTCTCCTTACTCCAACTCATAAGGAGCTGGATTTATTAAATAGGCAAAACGTATCGTCGTATTTTCAGGCCCATAAAATAGACGTTGTTATTAATGCAATAGTGGTAGGAGGAAGCAGAAAAGAAGAACGCGAAGACAATGCTCTCAAAGATAACTTACTGATGTTTTTTAACATTGTTAACAACAAACAATATTTTAAAAAATTAATTCATTTGGGTTCTGGAGCTGAATACGATAAATCTCGAATCTTGGTTAAAATAAAAGAAAAGGATTTCGGTAAACGTATTCCTTCAGACGATTACGGCCTTTTTAAATATATTTGTTCAAAGTTTATTGAACAATCAGATAGGATTATTAATCTGAGAATTTTTGGATTGTTCGGAAAATATGAAGATTACCGCTATCGATTCATTTCTAATGCAATTTATTCAAATTTAAAAAAACATCCAATTACAATAAACAAAAATGTTTTTTTTGACTATGTTTATATACACGATTTCGTAAAAATCGTTGAATATTTTATAGAAAATGATACGCAACATAAGTTTTATAATATTGGCACCGGAGGGAAAATAGACATTTTATCTATTGCCAAATATATTAACCAAATATCTGACTATAAATCTCAAATTATAGTAAAGTATAGAGGTTTAAATAACGAATACAGTTGTGATACCTCCCTATTAAAAAAGGAAATAAAAAATTTCAAATTTACAGACATAAAAATCGCAATTAAAGAGTTGTATAAGCACTATAAAAAAATATGGAAAAGGAATTAGATAATTTACTATCGAAACCCGCTTCTTATTATAGGGAACAGATTATCCAAAAAAATCCGAAATTTGATTTCAAAAAACCAGTTGTTTTATTCGGAGCCGCAAAAATGGGCTTTATTTATGTAGAGCTTTGCAAAAAAACTAATATTAAAATAATTACGTTTTGCGATAACGATAGGAAGAAAAATAATACTTATTTAAAAAATATTTTAATAATCAGTCCTCAGACTCTTCAGAAATATTTTAAAAACAATACTCAGATAATAGTAACTTCTCTTTATGACGAAGAAATAATAAAACAGTTGTCTAAATTAGGTTTTAAAAATGTATGGAGTCATACGTATTTTTCTACTTTATACGCAAAAAAATTTTCAATTTTAGCTTGGACAAATTATATTAATGACATTATTAACAGTAGGAATAGAATTATTAAATGTTTTAACTACCTAGACGATAACGATTCGAAAAGAACATTTATAAATATATTAAAATATCGACTGACATTAGACAGAAAACACCTTAAAGATATTTATAATAGTTTTTCTGATGTTTACTTTGACCAAGAAATTATTTATCTAGATAAAAGTGAAGTGTTTCTCGACGGAGGCGCATATAACGGAGACACTATTAAACCATTTCTAAAGCTCACAAAAAAAAGATTTAAGAAAGCTTTTTGTTTTGAACCCGATCTCGAGTCATATTCTCTTTTGAAAGATTATGTGAGAAAAGAATTAAAAAATTTTAAAGTAAAAGTCTTACCTTATGGACTAGGTAAAAATGAGGAAATAGTCTATTTTACAAACGAAGGAAATCTTCAGTCGAAGATATCAAATATGGGTAGAACAAAGGTTAAATTATTTCCTATAGATAAATACATTTATGAGAAATTTACCTTTATTAAACTAGACATAGAGGGTTATGAAAAAGAAGCATTATTAGGAGCAAAGAAAACTATTAAAAGAGATAAGCCTAAATTAGCAGTATGTGTCTATCATTATCAGACAGACTTATGGAATATTCCCTTACTTATAAAAAAAATTAATCCAAGATATAAAATTTATTTAAGACATTATAATCAATTTTTATTTGATACCATTTGTTATGCAACTTAATATATCGATACAAATTTATTATGACTAGAAATTGTCCGATTTGCGAAAAATCTAAGTATAAACTTTTATATGTTCAAAAGTTTAGTGGTCATTTTAATCATAAAATAGCTGCCTGCTTGGAGTGCGGCTTTGTTTTTGTTGTTAATACACCCTCGAAGATTTATTACGAACAATATTATAACCAAGAATCTAAATATGAAGGGGTAAGGCAGCACGAGTCACACGAAGAAAACACCTTAAAGGAAATAATAACCTTCTTATCGAAAAATATTAAAAAAAACTGTCGAATACTTGATATAGGCTGTGCGACGGGTTCTCTTCTATCAAAAATTAAACAAAAAGGCTATAGGAATGTTCTCGGCATAGATCCGGCTCCAAAATGTAAATTAATAGCCAGGAAAAAATATAACATTGATGTTAAAACAACTAATCTTAATCATTTTCACTCTAAAACAAAATATGATTTTATCATAGTTTCACAAGTATTAGAACATATAACTGAAGTTAAAGAAAGTATTGATAAGGTTTCTTCATTATTAAATGAAAATGGCTATGTTTTTATCGGTGTTCCCGATGCCGGCAATTTTTATAAAGATTTTGAGGAACCTTTTGGGGAATTTTCTACAGAGCATATAAATTTTTTTTCTAAGTCATCTTTATACAGATTAATGAAAAACTATACATGTAATTTAATGAAGAATTATAATTTAGCTATATATTCTATTTGGAAGAAAGGAAGCGAAGAGCAAATAGGTATTTCAAAATATATAAAAGCCTCTCAAGAAAAATTAAATTATATCTCTTCTATTATTAACCATTTACCTTCAAAAATTATAGTTTGGGGAGCTGGAGCTTTAACACAGAGACTACTTAAATCTACAAAATTAAAGAAAAGAATTCTCCGATTTGTAGACTCAAATCCTCATTTAATTGATAAAACTCTTGACGGAATAAGCATTATCTCGCCATCCGAGTTGAATAAGTATGATAATCCTATCTTGATTTCATCCTTTAGATTTAAAAAAGAAATAAAGAAAGAGATTAAATTGAGACATCTCAAGAATAAAGTTATATCATTTAACTATGAATAAACAAACTATTTCAATAGGTATACCCTGCTATAACGAGGAATTAAATATAAGTAGAATATATCGCGTAATAAAAAACATTACAAAAAGAATAAATAAATATAACTATCATTTTATTTTTATTGATAATGGAAGTAGTGATGGAACTAGAAAAAAAATAGAGTCGCTAGCTAAAAAAGATAAATCAATACTAGGAGTTTTTCTATCAAGAAATTTTGGAGCGGAGGCGTCCGCCTTTGCCCTAGTGAACTATGCGCGAGGAGACGCTCTTATATCTATTCCATGTGATTTTCAAGACCCTCCGGAACTTATCCCTAAATTTTTGAAAAAATGGGAAGAAGGATACGATATCGTTGTAGGTATATACAAAAAAGGAGAAGATGATCTTTTGACTTCTTTTTTAAGAAAATCTTTTTACGGAATATTTAAAAAAATATCAAGTATAAACATACCGATCAATGCCTCTGGAGTTGGACTGCTTAATAGAAAAGCATTGAATGCTCTTAACTCTCTGCCTGAAAAATACCGTTTCTACAGAGGTTTAAGATCGTGGATTGGTTTTAAAACCGCCTATATCAGCTACGAAAGGAAAAAAAGATTATACGGAAAAAGTTCTTATCATAATTTTTTTGATTATTTTAAACACGCGGAACGCGGTTTATTCGGTTTTTCCTATTTGGTCTTAGATGTAATGACTTACTGCGGATTTTTAATAACTCTGCTATCCTTTCTCTTTATTATTGCTTATGTGTATTGGATATTTGTGTTCGGAAATCCAATTAACGCTTCGATTCCCTTGATGCTGGGAATCGTGTTTTTCGGAGGCGTTCAGTTATTAGCAATAAGCATTATCGGCAAATACATTCAAGTTATTGTCGAGGAAACCAAAAATAGACCTATCTATATCGTCGAAGACACAATCAATTTAAAGAAATGATCGAAAAACTTCTTTAATTCGGGCGATTTGTTTTGGACTCAATCCATGGTGACAACCGATGACAAATCCCCTTTTCATAACTTCTTCGGTAACCGGACAACCTCCGCCAATCATTTTATAGCTTATATTCTTGAATCCCGGTTGCCTTAATATGTTTCCGGTGAAGATGGGCCGGGTCTGGATATTGCTTTTTTCCAGGTATTTGACGAGTTCTAGCCTTGTAAACGGAGCGTTGTCCTTAATCGTCAGGGCAAAAGCGAGCCATTGGGTTCGTACATTTTTGTCTTGTTTTGGAAGGATGAAGTATTCTTGGTATTTAGAGAAAAAATTAAAAAGCGACTGGAAGTTCTTTTCCCTAATTTGTTTGAATTTAGAAACTTTTTTCAGCTGGGCATTGCCGAAAGCAGCACCCATTTCGGAAGGCAAAAGATTATAGCCAATTTCGTCAAAGATAAACTTGGCGTCATACGGTATTCCGTCGATTTTTGCCTTGAAGCGCTTCTCTATACTTTCGGACTCGGAAAAAAGCGAAGAGCTTCTCCCCCACCCTCTTAATACCTTGAGTCTGTCCCGCCAATCTTCTCGGTTAATCATAATCATTCCGCCGTTTCCTCCAGCGGTGATAATATGTGATCCGTAGAAGCTGGTTGTAGTGATATCGGAAAGCGGGCCGGTCGGTTTGCCGTTAATCGTGGGAGCAAAAGTATCGCAGGAATCTTCTATTAGATAGAGTTTATGTTTACTGGCTATTTTTGCCAGTCGTTTTAGATCGGGAACATTACCCAAAAGGAGCGGGATCATTAGCGCTTTGGTTTTTTTGGTAATTAACTTTTCAACCTGGTCTACATTTATGACATATCTTCCGGGTTCAACGTCGGCGAAAACCGGCACAAGGCCTTTCTGCACGATTGGACCAACTGTGGTGGAAAAAGTCAAAAGAGGCGTGATGACTTCGGATCCTTTGGGAAGATTCAACAGTTCAAAGGCAAGAAAATTGGCCGAAGAGCCGGAATTTACCATGATTCCGTATTTTTTACCGAATTTCTGGGCGACGGACTTTTCAAATTGACTTATCTCTCCTCCCATGATTGTTTTATGTCCTCGTAAAACTTGGAGGACTTTTCTTTCTTCCTCAATGCCGTGGACGGCTTGACCGTAAGGAATCCTTATCCCCTTCTTCGGAGCATTTTTCATAACTCAAAGTATATAATATAGGAAACAATTTTCAAATGCATAAAACAGTCTCTATCGTTATTCCAGTTTACAACGAAGTTCTTTATATATCTTCCGTAATAAAAAGAGTCCTCAAGGCCGACACTTCGGGTTTAAAGAAAGAGGTCATCATTATAAACAACGGTTCGACGGACGGAACAGATAGAGTTATAAAACAATCTTTAAAAAGAAACAAGAAAACAAAATTTATCTATATTAATTTAAAGAAAAATTATGGAAAAACGGGCGCATTGAAAAAAGGATTTGTAAAATCGTCGGGAGATATTGTAATCGTTCAAGACGCCGACCTAGAATATAACCCCGAGGATTATCCAAATCTAATTACCCCTTTCCTGAAAAACGACGCCGACGTTGTCTACGGCAGCCGTTTTATTTCGAGCGCACCCCACAGAGTTTTGTATTTTTGGCATTATGTTATAAATGTTTTTTTAACTACTCTCTCGAATATGTTGACAAACATAAACTTAACCGACATAGAAACGGGTTACAAGGCTTTTAAAGGCCACCTGATAAGGCAGTTGGCCAATAAAATTCAAAGTCGGCATTTTGGATTTGAGCCGGAAATTACGGCAAGGATTTCCAAGATTCCCAATTTGAAGATCTTTGAGGTTGGAATATCTTATTCGGGAAGGACCTACAAAGAAGGAAAAAAAATAGGTTGGAAAGACGGACTTCTGGCAATTTATGAGATAATCAAATACAATTTATTTACGAAATGAAGTATTTAATAACCATCTTTAATAAGAATCGTTTATTAATAATTTTATTATTGATAGCCGCGTTTTATTTTATTTTTTATCAACTCTTCGTCAACAGCAGCTTTCCCAACGGCGACTTCCAGGGATACTATTTATGGTATGACCAATCAAGATACTTATTGATGGCCAAAGAACTATCCCAACTCAAGCTCATAAACTACGACTACGGCTTGGGGTACCCGATTTTAGGGGCACTTTTCATGTCTTTATATCCAAAAGACCCATTTTTGATACCGAATTTTATTATTTGGCTCGCAAGCTTTGTCCTATTTTTCAAGATTTGTCAAAAACTATTCAAGGACGAGCTATATTTAATAATCGCCTCCTTATTGTATATGTTTGCCTCAAACCTGATTCAATACGTGGCCATACCTTGGAATTCAACGGTCACTCTTCTTGCCAATATGATAATTGCCTATCTTGGCGTTGCTGGAAAAAGAAACTACAAGAACAGCTTTATTATTGCTATCCTACTAACTTGGGTTTTTAGTGCCCGATATGTAGATTTAATTTTCTCTGGTATTTTGTCTCTACTATATTTTTGGCCTTTTATAGAAAAAAGAAGATATAAACACTTAATGATTATTTTTTTGATTCTATTGCTTGGGATATTTTCTATCCTAATTACTCACAAAGTAAAATTCGGATCCTATTTAAAGACTCCTTACGCCCACCACTTGGATCCGGAAGGAAAAATGTCCGATCAAGATATAAGAAGGTATCAATTAAAAATGATACCGTCCGATCTGAAAGGGATTCTGTTGGGAACTAAGGACTTTTCCTACTTTCCTTCTCTATTAAGTACTAGCTTTTACTTTATATTGATTCCATTCGGATTAGTAATAGGTTTATTCCGTCAACATAGACGATTTATTATTGCCAGTGGCGTAGCAATGTTTTTGGCGTTTATGTTTTACGCCTCATTCCCCCACTTCTCCGTCGCTGGATTGAAAGTGGGTGCCATTCATTACGTAAAAGCCTGGATTCCCTTCATGATAATTTACTTTATCTACTTTATCAGATTTGTCGTAAGATATGCCAAAGAAAAATAGGCTGCTTTATTTTTTTCTACTTTTGACGGCATTAATTCTGGTTCTGATTTTTTCCAAAATGTATAATACCGTATTTGTCGACGAACTAATATACGGGCGCTGGATCTATAAGATAATTTTCGACAATATTGGCTACTTGTTTCCCGTATACGTGGGTAAACAACCGCTCTTCTTTTGGATAAATGCTTTTATTGCCGATCTTTTGAGACATATTCCCTACCATGTTATTTCGATCTTGAATGTACTAAAAACCACGGCGATAGTGAATATGCTGATCACAGTTTTTGGACTCTCCTTATTCTTCAATAAAAAGCCTCTAAAAATGGTCATTCCTATAACTTTTATCCTCGGGCCATTTTTCCTAATTTATTTCTCAATAGGAACGGTAGAAAACTTAATAATTCCGCTTGCGATTTTATATTGGTATTGTCTGTCAAAGAAGAATTACGCCGCCACAATTTTACTCGGTTTTTTAGTGGCACTTACAAAATCAAATGCCTCAAGCATTCTTGTTTCCAGTCTACTCATTTTCCTTGTTTACCTTATACGGAACGGAAAGAAGGATTTTTTGCCGACAATGGGATTGATCTTCAGTCATGCCTTATTCTTGTTCCTGAACCTATATATTGCTTTTCACTTCGGCGGAGCCGAAAGCAATAATGTGACGTCTGCCTACCCTACCCTAAAAGGCTTGCTCAATAACACTAAAAATTATCTGACCTACCTTCCTTATTTTTTCAGTTTCTCATTTTTATTTATTGTTTTGATTAATATTATTTCTTATCTTAAGAAAAAAAATTTCAAAAATTTGATCGATAACCCGGTAGTACAAATTCTGGCCGTCAACGTCATTGTCAACGCCGGGATGCTTTTATTGCTTGACGTCTACTACCCGAGATATTATCTGATATTTTTTCTTTCCTTGTTCGTATTCCTAGCGGTAAGCATAGAAAAAATAAATCTCAAGCCATTAATTCTGTTTATAATGCTTGATTTGGTTTTTGTCTTTTTTCCGGCCCAAAGCTACCGATGGAGAATTCCGGAAATAGACGAGGTCCAGCATTTCGACCGATCCTCAGTCCATGTTCCCTACGACTTCAAGAGGAATGTTCTCGACCTGAACCCAAAAGCAACATTCCTCATCAACGACGACCGCTACGGGGCCAACAACCTCTTTTTTAGCCTAATTCCTTTGTCGATAAAAAGTCGCAATTTCAGGATCGAAATATACGAAGATATAGAACGAATGGAGAAAAAATCGTTATGTACCAAGTATCCTCAACGCGTAGTTTATATTTGGCGGGATTTTTCCGTCAACAGAAAGAAAAATATTTTACAAGGCTCGCTATTTAAATCCTATTATCCTTTCGACTATAATAAATACAAGGAAGCCTTGATAATCTATAAAATAGATTGTGCAAATTTATGAGAAAATTTTTTAAGACCATAAAATACTTTTTTTCAAAAAAAGGCTTGTTTTTTCCCAAGTTCGCCGACGATTTCTATACTTTTCATCAGGATCGGTTGAGGGGTCCGTATGAAGAAATAAAAGATAGGCAGTCTGTGTATCTAAAATATATCAAGGCTGTCCCGGAGGCTTCGCGAAAAAAAAATTACTTTCTGGACATAGGATTCGGCAGGAGTGAATTTATAGATTTACTGTCAGAAAAAAAGTTTAAAAATATAGAGGGGGTAGACATTAACACAGTTTACGTAGAGCGGGCAAATAAAAAAGGTCATCGCGTTTATTGCGGAGACGGCCTGAAATATCTTTATTTAACGGAGCAAAAATATTATGGAATAAGCGCTTTCCATCTAATCGAGCATATAGAATTTCATGAATTATTTGATCTGCTCCTCGTTTGTAGCAAAAAATTAGTTCCTGGCGGAGTCTTGATCATGGAAACTCCAAACGTTGAGAATGTCAGGGTCGGATCGTCTTCCTTTTTTCTTGACCCGAGTCACAAGCTGAAACTTCCATCGCTTCTAATAAAAACGTTACTGAAATACTTTGACTTTAGAAAGATAGAGTTTTTGTATCTCCAGCAGGACAAATATAATGAAGCTCAAGACCTCGGTGTCGTCGCCTACAAATAATCAGTTTACGGTTTCGGATTTAAAATTTACTACCTTGAACCGTAAATCTCTCGGATCGTTTGGACCAGTGTAGGCTTTTTTTGCGTCCGACTCGAAATAAATGTGGTTTACTCCCGGGCGCAAATAAATATATTTGGAATATTGAATGCCTTCGACGTCGACTTTGATTGTGTCGAGCAACCCGTCGTCGGTTTTGACGATTAAATTTGATTCTTCTTCGTACCCGGTGTTTATTGCCATGTCGATAAAAATTGTTTTATCGTATTCATCCAAATTGACTATTTTAAGAACGCCTTTTTTTCCGCTCCAGTGCCAGGTAAAACTATCAAACTGTTCCTGGCCGGAAAAATCTCCTTGCCAAAAGATAGCGTAGCCGTCGACGGGCAAATCGGTGTATTGATTTTTTATAATCGCCGACGAATCTTGCGGATTATTGGAATTCACTAATTTTATTGAGGTAAAGTCAATCAATTGATTTTCTAATTGCAAGTTATAGAATTCACCCAAGTCTTGCAATTTCACGATTTTTTCCCCGACATAACCTTTTCTCAAAGAGTATTCCGATGGATAAGCAATAAATCTTACGTAGTCATAGACGGTATTATTATAAATGAATATTTCTGCCGACTCGATATTGACGATGCTTACATTTATCAAAGGCAGGTAGTACATTTCTTTTACTTTTCCGAAAACGGCATATCCCAAGTCCTTATTGACGGTTAGGTATTTTAAAACGAATAGATCGGTATTTTCTTTTTTGACTACCAGGTCGCCATTTTCCCTATCCGCTTCAAAATATTGGCTAGGAGGCAAAACGGATAGTTTTTTGCCGGTAAAGTAAAAATAATTTTCCTTGGTATCCCAAAATCCTTCATTTAAAGAAATAACAGTCGCCCCTTCTTTCATATCCGATAACAACCCTTTTTTAAGCGCGGTCTCGATGAGTTCTCTCGGATATTTGAAACTGGCATTGAGGTTCTCGACGACAATTTTGTTGCTATTAAGATTGATAAACGCGGCAAAGGCAAAGACCGCGGACGACGCGACGATAATGAACGTCTTCATAATCTTATTTTTTACCTTATTGATAAACAAAAGAATTAGGCCGAGAAAGAAAAGCGCGCTGCCGAAATATTGGATGTAGACGGGCAGGTATCCGACTCCCCAAGCCACCTCTTTCTGGTAACGGAGGGAAAGCGATATGGGAATGGCCGGAATTATTACAATTAACAAGCCTATCGCGATAATGGGAAAAACTTTCTTTATTTTTGTCTTGAGCAAGAAAATAAATCCAAAAATAAAATACAACGCACCTACTAAATAATCCAGTTTGTTGACAAACGGGAAGTATCCTATTTTTTGGGTGAAAAAATAGTAACTCAAGGGCAAAGATCCGGAAATCTGTTTGAGGAAAGCGTTGGCAATCAGTCTCAAATCAAAATTAATGGTAGAACCGCTATAGTGACTGGGAGCTCGCCACGACACGAAAAAATAAAGAACGATAAAAAATAACGAGAAAATAATGTACGGCAAAGAAATTTTTAGGCTTTTTTTAAAGGACTTCGTTTTTAGGTAAGCCAAGTAAAAAATTAAGGGAAAGAAAATATAGGTGATCTCGTAAAACATCAAGAGCATGAGCAGATAAAAAATTAGACTCAATATATAAAACACTTTTTTGTTCTTGTCCAAATATTTTTGTAAAAATATGAGGGTGATCGATAACTTCAAGCCTATCAAAGGCAAAAGAATAGAGAAAGAAGTGACGGCGTCGGGAGAATGCTTGAACTGTAAAAAAATCGGGACGGCCAACAAATATAAAAATGAGAAAGGAATGGACTTAGTAATTAGATACAAAAATAAGGAAAGAGTCAACATAATAACTAGGTGGAAAGAAACCAGTATTATCTTGTATTTGAACAAGGGAATGAACAACCAGGGCAAATATCCGTACATCGCGCCGGGAAGGATCCTGCCAGAATAGAGCCAGTCACCGATTATTTTTTGATTTAGTTGCGATAGCGTCGATCCCGAATAATCCAAATAAGCTTGGGCTTGGGAGTTGAGGGTGTCGTCGAAATAATAGCCCGAATTGAGAATCGGTTTTAAAGAGTATAAATCAAGGAGGAGAACGGCCAGAAGGGCTGCCCAAAAAATTGTTTTTTTAAATGTCATAACTCTTTAAGGCGGAAATTAAAGAGCCGAAAATACAAATCCCTCGCTTCGTTCGGCGCCTCGACTTTTTTGGAATCGGTTTTGAAAGTAATTTTGTGGACGCCGTGGGGAACGGTTAAATTCACTCTAAATAATTGTTTCTTTCCATTTATCTTTAAGCGTTTAGAAAACAGATCGCTGCCCATATATAAATTTGACGGTTCGGGGTAGTTGGAGACAGGATAAAACTCCAGGACAATTTTTTTATTACTTTCGTTTTCGTTGACGATGGTGATGCTCGACTCTTTTTTGGACCAATTCCAATTGTCTCCCTGATCTTTTTCTAATGGATAAAAGCCCTTGTTCCAATTAACCAATATCGGAAGAGAAAGGACCTCTCTTTGTTGTTTTTCTATCTCTTTTTGGCCTAATTCTTCCAACAATTGCCGACGATAATTTGTTAAATTGTAAAAGACCTGGTCTTTCGTATCGCTTATAATCGGCTTCTCATTCAAAATAGCCGACAGCTTATCCCCTATTTCTTTTCCGCCGTCCTCGTACCCGGCGGTATTTAAATAAATTCCCCTGTACCCGGCCACGACGGCTTTATAAACCATCCCTTCGACCGGGAGTTCTGAAAGGCTTTTAATCCATTGATCCTGACTGCTGCCTTTTGTGATTCCGTAGCTCCATTTAAGGGTGCGCGAGTGCAGGTATGGCCGAAACAAAGCGTAGTCGCCGAGATTGTGAACGGGTGGTGTTTCAGGAAAAGCTTTATAAGGAAGTTGGAGAACCATCGCTTCGTCAGGCAGAGCTAACTCTATTTGTTCCACAAATTTCTTATCGCTTAAATAGGCTGAATAAAGGCTGCGGGGCTCGGGAATATAGACTGAAGTCACGTCTACCAGTCCAGCAACGCCAATTATCAAAAGTAAAAGAAGATAAAGATATTTTTTGATTTTGATCTTTCTCAAGAGACTATTCACCACCAAAATAAATCCGAAAATTGAGAAAAAGGCAATAAATATACTAATCCTTTGGTAAACTCTGATATTCTCCGAGACGATGTAAGTAAAGAAAATTGCAAACCCGGACACCGTGGCAAATAAAACTCCTCCAAGACTTAAATAAGAGAGATTGTCTAATTTTGGATCAATCTTAATTTTTTTTATCAGATTTAGAAGTAAAAGAAGAAATCCAATAGCCCCGAAAACTCCGAGGTAAGACGTTCCACCTTCGTCCTTCGTTAAGGCATAGGTCATGTATTTAACTTGAAATTTTTTGAGAGGGGTAAAATGGTAACTGGAATTTGGGATAAAGAATCCTACGATTTTTAATCCATAATATTCAGCTTCGGTTGGGCTTCGTCCGACCGCGGCACTTTTGCCATATGAGGACTGATGGGTAAGATTTGGATAGATGTTAACAATGACCCCCAAAGATATGATTATACTGACTAAGATCGCGGCAAGGATATTTCTGAATTGACCGTTTTGGATCGAACCGATCAGACCCGCAAACATAATAAATACAGCGGAAAAGAAAGCATAATATATTCCAGTCGAAGAAATTAATAAGGCGATAATTACGGTAAGGACAGATTTTTTGTCAAAGATGTTTTTGAAGAAAACAGACTCTTTGTCCATAAGCCAAAAAATCACCATAACAATGGGCGGAATCATAAAATAAGAGGATAAAAAAAGATGGTTCTCCGCTCTTATTAAATGGAAGGGCAAATAAGTAAACAAATATGCACCGACGATTACCAAGCCGGCTCTTATTTTAAAATGCCTAAAAACGAAAAATGAAGTTATAAAAGTCGAAATGAAAGTGAAAATATAGAATATATTTAAAATCAACGAGGGGTTATTTATAAAAAAGGATAAAAATTTTAAAATAATAAGATTAAGTAAATCCGATGTTGGATAGTCTATTATATTGTAGCCAAAGGGCGCGCCGAGTGAGTTATTTGTTATATGCCAACCTGTTTCAATTATTCCTTTGATGGAGACTAAATTCCACATCAGATCGCCGTCGTAGGCAAAAGGCATCAAGAAGTTGATATTCCATACTTGATAGCGGATGGCAAAGGGTATAAGACTAATTATTGCTAAAATAAAAAAATAAAAAACCTTTTTTTTCATTAATTTTTTCTGCTTAAATCGTGTAAAAATTTATAGACTTGTTTGGCCGATTTATCCCAAGAAAATTTTTTACTTTGCTCCAAACCTTTTTTAGAAAGCCGTTTAGATAAAGGTTTATTGTTGACGAGTTTTTTTATTTTTTCTTCAAGGTCAAAATAACTATTGGTATCAAAATAGAGCACGGCGCCTTCTCCTACCTCGGTCAACGAAGAATTTTGGGCCGATATTACCGGCGTTCCTATCCTCATGCTCTCAAGGACGGGGAGACCGAACCCTTCATATAAACTTGGATAAACGACCGCGAAAGCGTTTTTTATTAAAGCATAAAGATGCTGATCTGATAGATAATTTAGAACAATAATATTGCTTTTTTTATTGTCAAGATAATTTTCTTTGATGTATTCCAAAATTCTGCCTTTTACCGATCCCCAACCCTCTCCCCCGATCAGGACCAATTTGAAGTCATTAGGAATTTGTTTTTTTTCCATCAGATTAGAAAAACTCTTTACGAGGTTCGTCAAATTCTTTCTCGGCTCGAATGTACCAAAATGCAATAAGTATTTTTTCCTAACAAGATCCTGATCGGATTTATTTAAAAGTAATTTGATATTTTTGAATAATGCTTGTTCTTTCGCCGACGAATAAATAGGCATTTCGTGACCGGGATAAACGACCACGATCTTTTTATTTTTAAACGACTGATAATATTTGAGTAAATCATTTTTTGTTGATTTACTAATGCATATTATCCCGTTACAATAGTTCCTTGCAAATTCCATCTTCCGGTTATACAGGTCGACCGTTTCCGGTTTATGAAAATGGGGAAATAAATTGGGCGTCAAATCGTAAATAGTTACTATATTTTTGTATCCTTTCAAGGGGAGGAAACTGGTTTCCGAGTGAAAAATTATTTTCACTTTATTTTTCTTTAGTTCGTGATCTAAGTAATCAATATAGGTCCTCATATGGGCCTGTTCCCGGGCGGATTGATAGAAACGTTTAATTTTAAAAATCTTGTTGGCAATTTTTAAAAGAAGATAAATAAAAGGTATACGGAAGGCCAATTGTTTAATAGAAGTCCCAAGTTTGGGCTCGGCGTGATACTCAATAAATTTGTTTAAGAATATGCAGTTTTTTTGGGTTGATAGATAAATAATATCGGGATTCAATATATTAACTAAAAGTCTATGATTAAAAGTAAATAAAATAATTTTTGCCTCGGGGTCTTTTTTTGCCAGATATTTTTGCATCGAGGAAATCAACCCGTACATATATCGATAAACTCCCGACTTATCACCGAATGTTCCAGAAGCGTTTAAGAGAGGGCTTACATCAAAAGCAATATTCATTTAGTTATTTTATCAAATTTAATCAATTTAAGTATATAATTACGCGTATGAATCTTCTCATAACCGGCTCGATCGCCTACGACGAGATCATGAATTTTCCCGGAGAATTTGTGAATTTTTTACATCCGGAAAAACTTCATCAAATAAACGTTTCTTTCGCGCTCTCCCGACTGGAAAAACAGCTGGGTGGAACGGGGACGAACATTGCCTATAATGCCGCGATAACCCTTGAGATCCTTCGTCAAGCTCAGGATGACAGGTGGGGTACAAAGATAAAGTTGTTGGGATCGGTAGGAAGAGACGGAAAAGAGTTTGTCACCTTTCTGAATAAAAATGAGGTCGGCACTGATGAAATTATCGTCGACAGGAAGTTATATACGGCAACGGGAAAAGTTATAACCGACAAGAAAGACAACCAAATCTGGGGGTTTTATTACGGAGCAAGCCAGCAAGCTAAAAATATTGGGCTAAAGAAATACGTGGGAAAAAATGATTTATTGGTCATCTCCGCGAACCACCCGGGGGCATTTATTCATTTCCAAAACGAGGCAATCAAATACAAAATCCCCTACCTTTACGACCCAGGAATGGCGATGACCTGGATCAAAGACAAGGATTTGTATCGAGGAGTGATGAGCTCAAAGTACTTGGTAGGCAACGACTACGAGATGGCTATGATCCTCAAAAGAATCAAAAAGACTATCAGGGAATTGATACCTACAGGATTAAAAGTCATAACTACCTTGGGCGAGAAAGGCGTTAGATACGAAGCCAAAGACCAAAAGATAGAAGTGAAGAGTTATAAAGTCAAAAAAGTGGTTGACCCGACCGGGGCCGGAGACGCCTGGCGTGGCGGTTTTATTGCCGGCTTGACCAAGAAATTGCCGGTCAGAGATTGTCTAAGACTCGGCAATGTAATGGCGAGCTTTGCCATCGAAAAATACGGGACGGTAAATCACAGGCCGGCAAAGAAAGAAATTGAAAGAAGGCTAAAGAAATTATAACCCCTTGGAGTTGACAAATAACAAAGCAGTAGTATACTGGAATTGACCGAGTGGACGCCGACCCACAGGAAGTGTAGGCCGCACTAGTTGCGAAATCAGCCCTGGCTTAAGCGTTCTTCAGTCGCTTGCCGACCTCGGTCCTTTTTATTTCTCTCAATAATTCTTCAAAGCCGATAATCCAAGTTGGTTTTAATTTTCCTTGAGCAATCAAACCGGCGAAATAATCTGCTCGAGATTCTTTCCCGATACTTTTGAATTGAATAATTGGTTTATATTTGTTGTTTGTACACATCTCATGAATTAAGTTTTTAATGACCGCGTTTTTATCTTTATACTCTTGATCGATAATGACTTTGGTTAACGGTTTAACTCTTCGTAAAAGAATCGATAAACCGGCGGAGTGGGTAAAAATAATAAAATTGCGTATTTGATTGTTTTCTCGGAAAAACCTTTGAATTTTTCTTTTAACTTTTCTCGATATAAATATCGAATAATTTTTATCATTTGAAAGACAAAGAACTGTATGTCTTTCTGTCTGTTCTATCTTTCCGGATTGGTCGATTTCAATTCTCACAGGAAAAGAATAAATCGAACATTTCCACTTGTCTATGGACTATATGCTACAAATAAAAAACCTGGACTATTATAAAGGCTTGAAATGAGAATTGAATACGTGTAATATTCTTACGTGAAATATCACGTCAAAGATTTAAAACTGGCTGCCGACGGAAAAAAACTGATCGCATGGGCGGCCCGCTCGATGCCAGTAATACTAACAATAAGAGAGCGTTTTAAAAAAGAAAAGCCCTTAAGGGGAATGCGTCTTGGGGCCTGTCTCCATGTCACGACCGCGACGGCAAATTTGGCGATTACGATGAAGGCGGGTGGAGCCGAGGTTTTTTTGTGCGCCTCTAATCCCCTATCGACCAACGATGCCGTAGCCGCCTCGCTCGTTAAAGACTTCAAAATTCCTGTTTTTGCCATTAAAGGCGAAGACAATAAAACTTATTATAAGCACCTTAATTATGTCATTGACGAAAGACCAAATCTGACGATGGACGACGGCGCCGATTTAGTCAGCCTCCTTCATAGCAAGAGAAAAGAATCATTAAAACATGTCGTCGGTTCAAACGAAGAGACGACGACAGGAGTAATTAGGCTTAGAGCGATGGAAAAAGACAAGGCGCTTAAGATTCCGGTTCTCGCAATCAACGATAATATGACCAAACATTTTTTTGACAATCGCTACGGTACCGGTCAGTCGGCGCTCGACGGAATTGTTAGGGCGACTAATGTATTATTGGCCGGAAAAACTTTTGTCGTTATCGGCTATGGTTGGGTCGGCAAAGGCTTGTCTAAGAGAGCGTCAGGAATGGGTTGCCACGTTGTCGTCTGTGAGACCGATCCGGTCGCCGCTCTTGAAGCAACAATGGATGGTTATGAGGTTTTACCACTCAAAGAAGCGGTGAAAAAGGCTGACATTATAGTTACGGTAACGGGCGGAAAACACATCATCGATGCGGTACATTTTAAATTGGCCCGCGACGGAGTAATTTTAGCCAATGCCGGACATTTTGACATAGAAATTAATATCAAGGCGTTAAAAAAAATGAGTAAATCAGTCAAAAAAGTCAGGTCGATGGTAGATGAATATGACTTAGGGAACAAGAAAATATATTTATTAGCAGAAGGGAGATTGGTGAACCTTTCGGCGGCTGACGGACACCCAGATTCGGTAATGGATATGAGTTTTGCCGGACAGGCACTCGGCGCAGAGTATATGTGGAAAAATAAAGGAAAACTAGAAAACAAAGTTTATTCGTTGCCGAGAGAATTGGATAAAAATATTGCCTACTTGAAATTAAAATCAGAGGGTGTTAATATAGATAAATTAACAAAAGTCCAGGAAAAATATTTAAGATCCTGGAAAGAAGGAACTTAACAAAATATCAAGAGAGATGGAGAGAGATCTGGCTCGTTAGAATCCATCCGGCAACCGAGAAAGCCACGGTGCCAAAGCTAGAATCGATAAGCAAATATGAAAACCTATACCTCAGAATCGGTTTGTTCGGGACACCCCGATAAAATCTGCGACCAAATCTCCGACGCAATACTTGACGAAGCCCTAAAAAAGGATAAATACTCGCGCGTAGCGGTTGAAACGATGGTGACCAAGAACTTCGTCGCCATGGCGGGAGAGCTGACGAGTAAAGCAAGATTAAATTATGAATCGATTGCGAGATGGGTGATAAAAAACCTAGGCTACACGATCCCGAAATTAAACTTCACCCATAAATCCCCGGTCTTGGTCAAGATTCACACCCAATCCCCCGAGATAGCCGCCGGTGTCGATAAACTCGGCGCCGGAGACCAGGGAATGATGTACGGATATGCGACTGACGAAACCAAAGAATATATGCCGCTTCCCATAATTCTTGCCCACAAGCTGGCGATGCAGATAGACAGATTGAGAGAGACCAAGCGCCTCCCCTATTTGCGCCCGGACGGCAAAACCCAGGTAACAGAAAATTACGCCGACGGCAAGCCGGTTGGAATCGAAACGATTGTCCTAGCTGCTCCCCACGACGAAAAAGTTCCTTTAGCTCAAGTGAAATCAGATTTATATAACTATTGTGTATTGCCTATTTTGAAACAGTACGGTTTTTCGATTACGGAAGATCAGTTGGTAGTCAACGGCACGGGAGTCTGGCATATAGGGGGGCCGGCGTCAGACACTGGGGTTACTGGGCGCAAAATCATCGTCGACTCCTACGGCTCCTTTGCCCGAGTCGGCGGCGGGTGCTTCTCCGGGAAAGACCCGACCAAAGTCGACCGGTCGGCCGCCTACGGCGCGCGCTACTTGGCAAAAAATATCGTCGCCAATGGAATGGCCAAAAAATGTGAGGTCAGACTCGCCTATTTCATCGGCGCCCAAAAACCGGTTATGGAAGAGGTGGAAACGTTCGGCACCGGCAAAAAAAGCGACAAGGTGATAAGGAGCTTTATGGATAAGATATTGGATACGTCCTTGAAAGGAATCATCGACGAATTCAATTTGAGGCGCCCGATCTACTTAAAAACCGCCTCGTACGGCCACTTCGGCAGGGATATTTTTCCGTGGGAAAAAGTGGTTAAATATTGACAAGAAAAAACTTGGAGTATACTGGAATCGATCGGGACGGCTTCCGACCCGTCGTAACCATTCGGCGCTTAAGTTGCCCTCGGTTCGCCTAATACGCGGATTCCCGATCTTTTTTATTGGCCAAAATTAGTTTATTTCTTGCCCCTTTTGGTTAAGAGTATAGTAATGCCTACGGCAATTACCATTAAAAAACCTACTCCATAAAATACCATGAGCCCTATGTCCTGATTCGAAAACGTCATAATTTACCCCACCGGGCAAATAAAACTGATAAATATCCGAAAACAAAAGTTGATGTTACACCTAATAATATCACGGGTAATTTCGAAAGGTCAAATCTTTGGCTAAATACTAGAACTACAAGTACAGCAAGAAAAACTTCGGAAAAATTAGCAAATAGGCCCGATAAAGCCCTATATGTCGACGAATCGTCTATCATATCGACAACATAGCATATGAAAAACAATTTGTCTATGGACTATATGCTACAAAGTAGGCAATTTGGACTGTCAGGATGAGATTATTTTCACGAATTCCTTGACGTAAGTGCGCCAGGAGAAGTTGTACCTGAATTTCTTGATATCGGGCTTTTTATCGATAAGCTTTTTCAAGGTTTCGAGTTCTTTGCCCTTTTTTGTATACGGGTAACCGGGTTTGAAGATTTCCGAAAGCGAGGAATTGCTGTAAAGCAAGGTCGGCGTCCCGCAGGCAGCCGCCTCGAGGGGCGGCAGGCCGAAGCCCTCGTATTTGGAAAGGTAGACGAAGACTTTAGCGGCGCTATAAAAGTTTGGCAAGTCTTGGTCCTCGACGTAGCCGATAAATTTAACCTTCTTTTCAAGACCAAGGTTTTTAATAAAAGAGAAAATATTTTCGTTTTTCCATCCGGCCCGACCAACAATAAGAAATCTATAATCCCTGTATTTCTTTTCTTTTATAAATTCGTTAAAAACCTTGATGGCTTGTTCCAGGTTTTTTCTCGGCTCGATGGCTCCAGTATAAAGCAGAAAACCGCTCGGATATTTTATTCCATACTTTTTAAGGGCCTTCTTAATGACCTTTTGATTGCTTATTCTTTTGAACTGCTCCCCTATCGCCGGATAAATGACTCGGACATTTTTTTCTTTTATTTGAGGATAATGTTTCAAAATATCCTTTTTTGTATTAAGGGAATCGGCAAGTACGAGATCTCTATACTTTACCGTTTTTTCTAATTTTTTAGTATGGGCGTCGATAACATCCTCGGTATGGAACTGCGGGAATATCTTCCAGGTCAGGTCGTGGACGGTAGTCGCTCCCCTCGTTCCTTTTAACAAAGGGGGGCGGAGGAAATCTGAAGACAAAAATACATCAACTTTGCCGATAAACCATTCGACCGGAATGATGTGGGCCTTGCCCCAGACCTTTCTCATCAGGGACATGGGTAAATTAAAGTCATATACCTTTCCCCCCAGTTTTTTTAAATCCTCTAGGTAGTGGAAGTTTTTAGGTCGTCTCAAGGAAGAATAAAACAACCGGTACTCATTTTTTTTGTCGTATTTCAAAAGGTTTTTGACGAGATTAAAGGTGTAGTTGGCCACTCCCGACCCCTGGTAGTTGAGCATCGAGACATCAATTCCTATTGTCATTTAAGTAATTTTAACAAAAAGAAAGTTATATGGCTAACAATCCGGAGACGACGGCTACTGCCGAGGCGATAACAATCAACACCGTGGAGGCCACGGCAAAAATATTGTAAAACTTGCCGTTGGTGTACTTACCCATGAGTTCTTTGTTGTTTATAATCTTTAGAAGAAAATAGAAAAAAACGGGCAGGACCAGTCCGTTTAAGCTCTGGGTATACAGGACAATTTTAAATAGGGGGAAAAATGGAGTAACGACCAGAATCGTGGCAATAATGACGTTGATAAGGAAAATCGCATAAAAGGTTTTCCCCTTCTTGTAATCCTCGTCCAAGGACCCGGTAAAACCAAAAAATTCTGTAAAAGCATAGGACGAGGTCAAGGACACTATCGTCATGCCAATGATGGCGGCGTTGATGAGGCCGACGGCAAATAAAGCACTCGCAAACGAGCCGGCAAACGGCCTGATGGCGAGGGCCGCCTCTTCTCCCGACCCCAACCCTATTTTATTGGTAAATAGGATTGCCGCGGTGGCAACAATCATAAAAAAGGTAAAAAAATTGGATAAAAACGCCCCGACGAAGGCTTCCAACTTGGCAAACGCCAATTTGCCAATAGGAACATTTTTGTTTTTCATGTAGCTTTGAACAAAGAATTGTCCCCAGGGAGTAATCGTGGTTCCGAGAACGGCGAGCAACAAAAGAAGTCCCTCTTTGGAAAAGACAATCGGTTTAATGACGAATAGGCTCTTTATCGATTCGCCCCAGTCGGCGTTTCCCTTGAATGCCGAGAAGACGTAGGCCAGATAAAAAAATATTCCGAAAAGGAATATTTTTTGGCTCTTTTCGTAGTTGGTCTTGGTAATAATAAGGAAGATGACAATTATGGAAATAAGTATGAGAGGAATCGACGGTATCCCGAGCATTTCCGCGGCCGTTCTTAACGCGGCAATATTGGTGAGCAGGGTGCCAAAGTTGGCGATAATCAGCAAAATAAAAGTAACAAAAGCAATTTTGATACCAAAGCTTTCCCTAATCAGGTCGCCCAGTCCTTTGCCGGTGACAATCGCGATTCGGGACCCCATCTCCTGCGTTATGGCGTAGAGTATCGTCAAAAAAGGCAGGGTGATGAGGGCGGCGTAACCGAGTCGGGCCCCGGCCAGAGAATAAGTGATGACTCCGCCGCCGTCATTTCCTGCCATCGTTGTTATTACCGACGGGCCAAAAACGGAAAGGAAGTTAGAGATATTATTGAGTAGATGCATGATATAAAAGTTAGGATACTACCAACAAAAGAGCTTGTCAATAAGATAAAAAGTATATAATAATATCATGAAAAGTAAAGTGACAGTCGTGATCCCGACGCTAAATAACATACGGGGAATTACCTACCTACGCCGATATTTCAAAAGCAAAAATTATGATCTAATCATTATCGACAATTCTAAAAAAAATAGAGGTTTTGCCGCCGGCGTGAATTACGGCGCGAAAAAAGCCAAGACAAAATGGCTCCTCATACTAAACGACGATATCGAATTTCCAACGAACGTTATTGATAAATTGATCGCGGAGGCAACCAATAAGAAATTTGCCGCCGTCTCTCCCCTGCTTCGAAATCCGAACGGAACCATTGAAAATTATGGGTATAAGATACTGCCTTATGGAAAGGTAGAATTATTGTCGAAGAGCTCAAAAGATAAGATAGACGGACTGACGGCCGCTTGCTTGCTGATCAAAACCTCTGTTTTCAAAAAATTGAGGGGTTTTGACGAGAATTTTTTTGCCTACCTCGAGGACGTCGATTTTTTTCTCCGTTTTAAAAAATCCGAATACAGAATGGGAATTTCTAAACTTGAAGTCAGACACAACCATATGACGACTACCAAAACGATGGGCAATTTCAAAGCCCGGCAAGATATGGTCAACTGGTGGTGCCTCTTTTTTAAGCACAAAGATAAATTCGTATTTGACTGGAAATTTATTGTCGAGAGATTAAGAAACGTGAGCGGCTACGTGAAGGCTACGTTAAAATCTCTTGGTACCTATTAATCGCCTCTTTAACGCCGCCAAAAAACATTTGCTGTCCGTCTTTGAGAAGTAGCCCTTGTTGGCAATATTCGTCAATCATGTTCAAGTTATGGCTGACCATAATCATGGTCGATCCTTTTTTTTGAAACTCTTTTATTCTCCTCAAGCATTTTTCCTGGAATTTAGTGTCCCCCACGGCGAGAATCTCGTCGACGAGCAAAATGTCTGGTGTTTCGGCGACGGCGACGGCGAAGGCCAACCTCATATACATTCCGGAAGAATAAAACTTAACCGGCTGGTCCATAAATTCGCGAAGTTCAGAAAACTCGACAATTCCGTTATAGAGCTTATCCATTTCTTTCTTCTTGAATCCGAGAATAGAACCGTTGAGGTAAACGTTTTCCCGTCCGGTCAATTCCGGATGAAACCCGGCCCCGAGCTCGATCAAAGGCGCCACCTGGCCGACGACGGTTATCCGGCCGTCTGAAGGCTTGGTGACCCCGGCTATGAGCTTTAGCATGGTGGATTTGCCGCTTCCGTTTCTACCCATAATGGCCAACGATTCGCCTTTTTTTATCTCGAAATTAATATGGCTCAGGGCATTCAGCTTGATCCGCGTTTCGCCGCCGGAAAATAGAGCCGGCAAGAACTCCTTAAAAGTTTTTTGCTTCTGCAGGTTATAGACCTTGGAAATGTTTTCTGCCTTGATAACGGCGTCGTTAGACATAATCGGCAAACTCTCCTTCCATTTTTTTGAACAAATAAAAGCCAACGGCAAATACGGCTATAGACATGACAAAAGCGATTGCCAGGCTAGAATAGTTTGGTTGTCCCCCGCCCAAGATTGTCTGGCGGTAGGCGTTGATGATGACCGACATCGGGTTTAGGGAAAATATGAACCGGTATTTTTCCGGGACGATTTCGACCGGATACATGACCGGGGTCAAATACATCCAAAGCATGACGACAAGGTTCAAAAGATATTGAATGTCGCGATAAAAAAGATTTAGCGCCGCCAAAATCAACGAGAGCCCCGCGGTAAAGATTATCTGGATGACAAAAATCAACGGCACCCAAAGCAATGTCGGCGTAAGAATCGTTTTATAGACAAGGAAGAAAATGACTAAAACAATACACGAAAACAGAAAATCAACGGTCTTGGCAAGTATCGTTGAGTAGACGAGAATTTCTCGGGGGAAATAAATCTTGGTAATCAACGAACTGTTGGAAACCAAAGAATTTACCGACGAAGACAAGCTATTGGCAAAAAGATTCCAGGGGAGGAGGGCAACGGCGAGGAATATAATAAACGGAACGCCTTGGGAGGGAATCCTAAGGACAATGGAAAAAAGGAAGTTCAGAACGACGAGCTGAACCAGCGGTACTAAAATTACCCAAGCATAACCTAGAATAGATTGTTTATAGCGCTGGTTTATTTCCCGGTGGGCCAAATTCCATAAAAGTTCTCTGTAGTTCCACATCATGTTTAGATTGTTGCGAAGCTTTTCCAAGTTATTCATTATACAATTTTATCATTTTTCCACGCCCTTTTCATTTTGAAGATGTCTTCCCTGACCGACAATTCGGCAACGTGAATGAACCATTCCTGGACAAATTTAATTAGAGTTACCAAAACGACGGCGAAATAAAAAACCGGGGGCGTCGTGAATCCGAAAAAGACGACAAAGAAGACATTTTCAAAATAGTTCCCGAAGATAACAAACAGGCGCTGATTTTGGGTTATATAAAACAACAAAAGACCAACCAACCGCCACAGAAAAAGCGCCAAGAGAAAGAACTTGAATTGACCAAAATAGATCCAGGCGTAAGCCATCTCAAAAACACAAACCCAGAAATCGACCGCTTTATCTATTGACCGGTATTGCCTTTTGGAGACGACCGAGACGGCAAAGTCGCCGTCGATTACGTCGAGCAAAAATGATAAAATAACTGTTACCGTTGGCCAAACAAAAATAAATGGCGCGAGAATTATTCTGACCGCCAAAATCAAGTAGTAAGCCATCTGTTTTTATTATACAAAAATGGATCACATTCGCAATTTTGCCATCATCGCCCACGTCGACCACGGCAAGTCGACTCTCGCCGACAGGCTCTTGGAGATAACCAATACGGTGGAAAAGGGGAAGCACGACGAACAGATGCTCGACCGGAACCCGATATCAAGAGAGCGCGGCATTACCATTAAATTGGCGCCGGTCAGGATGAAGTTGGGTCAGTATACCTTGAACTTAATCGACACTCCCGGCCACGTCGACTTTTCCTACGAAGTCGACCGGACCTTGTCTTGTGTTGAAGGCGTCATCTTACTGGTCGACGCTACCCAAGGTATTCAGGCGCAAACGATCGCCAACGCTTACAAGGCTATCGATAAAAACCTGGTTATCATCGCCGCCGTCAACAAAATCGACCTCCCCTCGGCGGACGCGGCAGGGGCAAAAAAGCAATTGGTCGATTTTTTGGGGATACCCGAGGCCGAGATATTTGAGATTTCCGCCAAAACCGGACAAGGAGTAAAAGAATTGCTGGACGAGGTGATCAAAAAAATCCCGAGCCCTAAAGAGACTTCAGACGAGTCGACCAAGGCGTTGATATTCGATTCGTATTACGACTCGCACCGCGGAGTGATTGCTTTTATAAGAGTCTTTAGCGGGCGCGTTAGACGAGGCGAGAAAATGAAACTGGCCAATTCCGGCGCCGAATTTGACGCCCTGGAGACGGGTTTTTTCTCTCCCGACCTGACTCCTCTTGAGAGCTTGGACGACGGACAGATAGGTTATCTGGTAACCAATTTAAAAGATATTCATCAGGTGGCGGTCGGCGACACGGTCGTCAACGCCAAGGCGGCCGTTACTCCCCTTCCCGGCTACCGGATGGTCAGGTCGATGGTGTTTGCCTCGGTTTTCCCGACGGAAACCGGCGACTACTTAAACCTGAAAAAAGCCCTGGACAAACTGTATCTGAACGACTCGGCTTTGCAGTTTACCCCGATTTACAGCCGGGCCTTAGGCGCCGGCTTTAGGGTTGGATTCTTAGGACTCCTCCACGCCGACGTCGTAAGGGAGCGGCTCGAGCGCGAATTTGACTTGAGCCTGGTCTTGTCGCCGCCCCAGGTGCAGTACAAGACAGAAGGCGATAAATTTTTAGAACCCTTAGTGAAGATCATGATCATCACTCCGCAACTGCACGTCGGCGCCGTCATGCAGTTGGCCCAAAACTACCGGGCGAGGTTTTTGACGATGGACAACAAAAACAAAACCAGGTTGAGCTACGAGATGCCGATGAGTGAGCTGATGTCCGATTTCTTTGACCGGCTAAAAAGCGTCTCGTCCGGCTTTGCCTCACTCGATTGGGAATTTCTCCGTTACGCGCGAGCCGACGCGGCTCGCCTTGAGCTATTATTGAACAATGAGGCGGTTGAGGAATTCTCCGAGGTAGTCGTCGCCGAAAAGTCATTTGAAAAAGCCCGATTTATAACGAAGCGCTTGTGCGAGCTCATACCCCGCCAACAGTACGAAGTAAAAATTCAGGCCCAGTATAAAGGCAAGATTATTGCCTCTGAGCGAATTTCTCCTTTCAGGAAAAACGTCCTGGTGAAAAGCGGCAAGGTCATCGGGGCCGGCGACGTCGGGCGCAAAAAGAAACTTTTGGAAAAGCAGAAAGAAGGAAAAAAAAGAATGAAGATGGTGGGAAGGGTGGAAATCCCCAAAGAAGCCTTCTTCAAGCTGTTTAATAAGTGATATAATAAGTCTTCATGAAAAAGATCCTCAATAACGGACCCCTCCTAATCGTCATTGCCGCCTCCCTCTGGGCCTTTGACGGGATAATAAGAAGAAGCCTCTACGTCCTCCCGCCGGTGGTAATTGTTTTTTTTGAACACCTGGTAGGAGCCCTCATTCTCCTGCCCTTTTTCTTTAAAGATCTCTTTTCTGGCAAAGCTAAATTGGGCAGGAAAGAATTCCTCGCCATCGCCCTGGTTTCCCTTTTGAGCGGGCTTCTGGGAACTCTCTGGTTTACGACCGCCTTACTCCAAACGCAGTACATTTCCTTCAGCGTCGTCTATCTCTTGCAGAAACTCCAGCCGATTTTTGCCGTGGCAGCAGGGGCCCTCATCTTAAAAGAAAAAATAACGAGAAAATACCTGGTTTATGCCGGGCTCGCGATTGTCTCCGCCTATTTCGTTACCTTTCCGACGGGCAAGGTCAATTTTGAAACCGGGTCGGGAACCGTCACCGCCGCGCTCCTTGCCGTCGGCGCCGCATTCGCGTGGGCGACCTCGACCGCCTTTTCCCGCCTTGCCCTTCTAAAAAGCAACGACAGGTTTGTCACCGCAGTCCGGTTCATTTTGACCACACTAATGGCTGGGGTGGCCGTTTTTCTTTTAAACAACCAGTCATCCTTGCCGACGGTGACTCTTTCCCAACTAGCCAGGTTTCTCTTAATTGCCGTTTCGACCGGCATGGTCGGAATTCTCATCTACTACCGCGGCTTGAAACAGACCGAGGTCAAGGTATCGACAATTTTGGAGCTGGTTTATCCCTTGCTCGCGGTCGTGATTGACATGGTGGTTTACAAGTCATTTTTGACGCCGACACAAATCGTCGCCGCCATCGCCCTCCTTTTTTACATGTTTAAAATTTCGCGTCTCTTCGCCAAAAAGTGAAATTCGAAAGCTTTCAAATTCACGGCCGCGGCCGGGCGCGCAAGCAAGGATTTCCGACAATCAATCTTAAGATACCGAAAGGGCTTAAAATAAAAGAAGGAATTTATGTCATATTTTTTCACTGCCTCAACCGTAAATATTTAGGAGCCATGCATTATGGTCCTTCTCCGGCCTTCAAAGACGAAGAGGTCACTCTTGAAGTTTATCTAATCGACGAAAGCGATCAAAGCCTGCCAAACTTTTGGAAACAAAAGATAACGGTCGAAATCATAGAGTATATTAGGCCGGTTCTCGACTTTGAAACTAAAAAGGAGTTAATAGATAGAATCAACGAGGACGTGAAAAGAGTCAGATCTCACGCCAGCTGATATTCTGGTCTTTCTTCATGAAGGTATATTGACGACGGGCGTATTGAACCTCGTGGTTGATCCAATCCGAAACGGCCTTGTCTTTTGAGACCCTCCCCTTTATATAGCCAATCAGTTCCCGGTAACCGATGGTTTTTATTCCGGGATCGTTCTCGCCGTAGCCCCTCTTTAAAATAGACCTCACCTCATCTATTGCCCCCTCTTTCAATCGTTTCTCTACTCTATTTTCTATCGCTTGCCTCAAATCGGCGTTATTCTTGAAACGCAGTCCCAAGAACACCTTGGGGATTATGGTTTGGCTTGCCTTTTCTCGAGGCGAAGGAAAAAGGGCAATCTCAATTTTTCTTACCAGCCGCCTCGGATTATTTTGGTCGCTATAATTCATTTTTTCAAAAACGGTTTGGTCAATCTTTTTTAATTCCTTCTGCAATTCCTTGACCGTTTTTGAGCTCAATTTTTCTCGAAGGCGAAAATTTGGCGGAGTGGAGATATCAAAGCCGTACAAGAGGTGTTTAATATAGAGATAAGTACCGCCAACCAGGATAGGAGTTTTGCCCCTCTTTTTTATCTCGGCTATCACCCTGTTAGCCCTGACGACAAAGTCGTGGGAAGAAAAATACTCATTTGGCGCGACAATGTCATAGAAGTGGATTTTTCCGGTGGGCAAATCTTTTCCGGTGACGATATCCAAATATTTGTAAACCTGGCGGGAGTCGAAATTCACCAGCTCCCCGTCATACTTTTTGGCGTATTTTAGAGCAATGGCCGTCTTGCCGGTCGCCGTCTGGCCGGTAATGACTATCATTTCTGCAGTTTAGCGGAGTCGACGAGATTTTTGAAGAGATAAACGACGTCAATGGGCCCGACCCCGCCCGGGGTGGGAGTGTAGTAGGAGGCGATATTTTTTATCTCGGCCTCGTCGTAATCGCCTTTCAGCCGACCGTGTTCCTTCCTCATGCCGACGTTGATAAGGATGACGCCTGGCTTCAGCATCGAGGGGTCAAGCACCTTTTTGCCGACCGCGGTAATAATCAGATCGGCGTTTTTGTAATAGCTTTCCGGGTTTGGCGTTTGCGAGTTAAGGCTGATGTAATTTATTTTCGCCTCGGTCAGCACCTTGCCTATCGGGTGTCCTCCGGTTACCCCACGACCAACCAGAACGACGCGCTTGTTTTTGAAAGTTTTTTTGAAAAAAACCCGGTCCTCGTCCATATTAATAAATAGGTCCGGGGTAAAGCGTTTTTTTCCGAAGATGAATTTAATCACCGTCAAAACGGCGAGCCCTATCGGCGCATAAAACGGAGACTTGGTTTTTGCCTTTACCCCTTCGATTTCCTTGACGTCGGGGATGTAGTTATAGACGCTGTCGGTGGCGAGGTTGGCCGGTAATGGTTGCTGGATAATCGTTCCGGTAGTTTCCGGCTCGATCGACCTCTCCTTGATTAACGAAGCAAATTTTTGGAAAGAAGGCGCCCTTTTAAACTTGATCAGGTCAAAATCGACTCCGATTTTGTGGGCGACTTTTGACTTTATCTTTACGAAAGACAGCTGGTCGGCCGTTTCTGCCGCCAAAAATACGACGAGGCGAAGTTGATGTTTTTTTAGGAGTTTTTTTACTTCGACGCGGAGCAATTTCTGGAGGTATTCGGCAATTCGGGCACCATCTATTTTCATGAATCCCCAATTATACCACACCGAGGCCTTTAGATCATCGTCGCGCTGACGACGCGATCGTTCTTTTCCGAGAACCGCATCAAGATTACTCCCTTGGCCGTTCTCGACCTTGAAGGAAGGGACGACAACTCTATTTTGACGACTTGTCCCCGGTTCGAGGTGATTATGAGAGTGGTGTCTTCGGGCTCGATGATTGACGCGTAGGCGATGTGGCCGAATTTTTGATCGATCGAGGCGATCTTGACTCCTTTTCCTCCCCGGTGCTGTCCTTTGAAACTCGACAGCTGGGTTTTCTTGCCGATACCCCTATCCCCGATGACAAAAATATTTTTCTTGAACTCCTTGTCCGAAAAAACGTCGGCGGCAATCACTTGGTTGCCAGACTCGTCCAGCTCCATTCCCTTGACCCCGATTGACGCCCGCCCCGTCGACCTGATTTCCTTTTCCTTAAAGACGATCGCCTTGCCGAGGTTGGAAACCAAAATCACATTTGCCTGGCCGTCGGTCAGCTTGACCCATAATAGTTCGTCTTGCTTGGCGAGCCTGATGGCAATGATGCCGTTGGTCCTGATATTGGCATAGTCTTTAAACGGCGTTTTTTTCACCGTCCCGAGCTTCGTCGACATGACGACAAACATTTTATTGACCTTTTCGAGCATGGTATTGTCGTAAGATAAAATCGAGGTAATTTTTTCGTCCGCCTTGAGGGAAACCAAATTGATGACGGCCTTGCCCTTTGACGTTCGGCTGCCGACCGGAACTTCCCAAACGCGGGTCTGGAAGACTCGCCCTTGATTGGTAAAGAAGAGCATGTGGTCGTGCGTCATTGCGTTGGTGATGTAATAGACATTGTCGGTGTCCTTTGTTTCCATTCCGGCAACTCCCTTGCCTCCCCGGTGCTGCACCCGGAACGTTTCGCGGGGAACCTGTTTGATATATCCCTCTTTGGTCAGAACGACGATCACTTCCTTGTTCTCGATCAATTCCTCGTCGGTGATTTCTCCAGGGCGCGACTTGACGATTTTGGTTCTTCTCTCGTCGCCGTACTTTTGCTTGAGATACAACAGTTCTTCCTTTATCACCTTGAGAATTTTGAAAACGTCCTTTAGAAGAGATTCGAGGTATCTTATCGTCTCCTTAAGAAGAGCCAGTTCGTCTTCGATCTTGGCGCGCTCGAGCCCGGTCAACCTTTTAAGCTGCATGTCGAGGATGGCCTGCGCCTGGATATCGGTCAGGCCGAATTTCTTCATAAGCTTGGCCTTAGCGTCGGGTTCGTCCTTGGCTTTTTTGATCGTTTCAACGACCGAATCGATGTGTTTAAGGGCGATGAGGTATCCCTCAAGAATGTGGGCGCGGGCCTTGGCCTGTTTTAATTCAAACTCGCTTCTTTTGGAAACCATGTTGACGCGGTGTCTGACGTAGATCTCAAGAATAGACTTGAGCCCCAGCGTCTGGGGGATGCCGTCGACCAAGCAAACCATATTGATCGGAAAAGACGTCTGCAGTTCGGTGTGCTTAAAAAGATTATTGACTACCTTGCGGTATTGGGCGTCACGCTTCAACTCGATGACGATCCGGATTCCGTCGCGGTCGGACTCGTCCCTGAGGTCGGAAATGCCGACCAATTTTTTGTCGGTGACGAGGTGGGCAATTTTTTCAACCAAATTCGATTTGTTTACCTGGTAAGGCAGTTCGTTGACGATGATCGCGGTTTTGCCCTTTCCCATGTCTTCGTCCTCAATCTTGGCGCGGACCATAATCGACCCGCGGCCGGTGAGATAAGCCTGTTTTATGTCGGCGCCGCCGTATATTATGCCCGCGGTCGGAAAGTCGGGGCCGGTGACGTGTTCCATCAACTCGTCTACCTCGACGTTAAACACCAGGTCGTTTTTTTTGGGCGCCGCTCTCTTGGCTTTGTCGATGATGTGAACGATCGCGTCGACCAGTTCATTCAGGTTGTGGGGCGGGATTTTTGTCGCCATGCCAACGGCAATTCCCTCGGCACCCATAAGGAGAAGGTTTGGAAGCTTGGAGGGAACAAAGACGGGCTCTTTTAAGGTTCCGTCAAAATTGTCGACCCAGTCGACCGTTTCCTTTTCAATGTCGCCCATCATTTCATCCGAGATGCGGGCCAATTTAGCTTCGGTGTAACGCATGGCGGCCGGAGGATCTCCGTCAACCGAACCGAAGTTACCCTGACCTTTGATCAAGGGGTAGCGCATGGAAAAGTCCTGGGCGAGTCGCGCCATCGCCTCGTAAACCGGAGCGTCTCCGTGGGGATGGTACTTACCCAAAACTTCTCCGACGACCTTGGCCGATTTTGAAAAACGAGCGGTATGGGTCAGCCCCATCTTGTACATCGCGTAAAGGATTCTCCGGTGGACCGGTTTTAGGCCGTCCCTGACGTCGGGGAGGGCTCGGGAGACGATGACGCTCATCGCGTAATCGAGGTAAGCCCGCTTCATTTCGGTCGTGATCTCTGCCGGTTGAATGTTTTGTTTAATGTCTGCCATAAAAAGCTATTATCTTAAAAACTTGGCGATCAGTAAAGCGACAATATTTAATACTTTGATCATCGGATTTATCGCCGGTCCGGCGGTGTCTTTGTAGGGGTCGCCGACGGTGTCGCCGGTAACGGCGGCTTGGTGGGCAAAACTACCTTTTCCGCCAAACTTGCCTTCCTCTATATATTTTTTCGCATTATCCCAAGCGGCGCCTCCGCTCGTCATCGAGATGGCGACAAATACTCCGGTGATGATGCTTCCCAGCAAGAGTCCCCCGAGCGCCTTTGGCCCGAGGCCGAATCCGACCGCAATCGGAACCAGAACCGGAATCAGGGTCGGAACCACCATCTCTTTTATCGCCGCAGTGGTGACGATGTCGACGGCGCGGCCGTATTCGGGCTTGGCCTCGCCGGTCATAATTCCTTTGATTTCCTTGAACTGGCGCCTCACCTCGTTCACGATGGCTCCGCTCGCCCGTCCGACCGATTCCATGGCCAACGCCGCAAAGATATATGGCAAGGCGGCGCCGATAAACAAGCCGACGACAACGTATGGGTCAGACAAGGCGAAAATAATTTGGCTGCCCAATTCTTGGGTGTAACTGGCAAACAGGACTAAAGTGGCGAGGGCCGCCGAACCTATCGCGTATGACTTGGTGACGGCTTTGGTCGTGTTGCCGACGGCGTCTAATGCATCGGTGACTTTTCTCACTTTTTGATCCTGGTTGGTCATCTCGACTATTCCTCCGGCGTTGTCGGTAATCGGACCGAAAGCGTCAATGGAAACGACAATTCCGGTCAACGACAACATGCTCATGGCGGCAATGGCCACGCCGTATAGGCCGGCTAGGTAATAGGCCACGAGAATCGAGGCGGCGATGATGACAACCGGCGCCAAAGTCGACTTCATCGATAGGGCGAGTCCGGCGATGATATTTGTGGCGTGCCCGGTGGTTGAAGCGTTAGCCAAATTTTTTACCGGAGAGAATTGTTTTGAGGTATAAAATTCGGTAATGGCGACCAGCAAAAAAGTGACCACGACGCCAATTATCGAGGCATAAAAGAAATTGACGTTGCCGGGAAATAGCGCCTGGGTGATGAAATAAAATCCGACCAAGGCGAGGATTGACGAGGCGGCCAGTCCGCGATAGAGCGCCATCATGATTTTTTTGCCCGACAACTTGACAAAGAGTGAGCCGATGATGCTCGCGACAATTGCCACCGCCCCCATAAGAAGCGGATAAAAAAGAACTACCGGGTTTCCCGGAAAAGACAAATTACCCAAAATCATGGTCGCCACGGCGGTGACCAAATAGGTTTCAAACAGGTCGGCCGCCATTCCGGCGTCGTCCCCGACGTTATCGCCGACCAAGTCGGCAATTACTCCCGGGTTTCTCGGGTCGTCCTCGGGAATATTCTTTTCAATTTTTCCCACCATGTCGGTGCCGACGTCGGCCGACTTGGTGTAGATTCCGCCGCCGAGTCTGGCAAAAACGGAAATGAGAGAGCTCCCGAATCCCAAGGCAATTAACGGTTGAATGTCAATATTAGTTTTACTAATAGCGGCAAGAACGTAAAAGAATCCGGAGACGGCCAAAAGGGCTAGACCGGAGACCATAAAACCCGTTACCGCTCCCCCGGAAAAGGCCACGGAAAAAGCTTCGGCAAGTCCGCCGCTTCTGGCCGCCTGGGCGGTCCTAATATTGCTTTTTACGGCGACCGACATCCCGACCACGCCTGATATAGCCGAAAATATTGCCCCGATTAAAAATGCCAGGGCGGTAATTGAGTTAAAAATGAAATAGAGTCCGGCGAATATCAGAAGGCCGATAATGCCGACGACCAGATACTGTCTTTTCATGTAGGCGACGGCACCTTCTTCGATGGCGTCGGAAATCGCATTCATCTTGTCGCTCCCTCGGGGCTTCTTTAAAACTTTGGCGGTCAAAAACCAACCGTAACCAATAGAAGCCAGGCTAGTCAGAATGGAAAGAGCCACGAGATTCATATTTATTTGTAAATTATTAATAATTTATAATTTTTGCTTATAAATCCAAATTGGCCATCTTGGCATGGGTAACGATAAATTTCTTTCTCGGCGGAACCTCGTCCCCCATCAACATCGAAAAGACATAGTCGGCCTCCTGGGCGTCTTCGACCATTACCTTTTTTAAGATACGAACCTTGGGGTCCATGGTCGTTTCCCAAAGCTGTTCGGGGTTCATCTCGCCCAGTCCCTTGTAGCGCTGGATGCCGACATTGGCGACTTTGGCTTCCTTCATAAAATCCTTGACCATTTTGTCTTTCTCTTCCTCGGAGTAGGCGTAACCAATTTTTTTGCCGGCGCTCACTTTAAAAAGGGGCGGCTGGGCGATGTAGAGGTGCCCGCGGTTGACGACGTCCGGCAGGTGTCTGAAGAAAAAGGTCAAAAGCAAGGTTCTGATGTGTTCGCCGTCGACGTCGGCGTCGGTCATGATGACGATTTTGTGGTAGCGGAGCCTGGCGTAGTCGATGTTCTCGCCTATCCCCATGCCGAGGGCAATGACCAAGTCCTTCAACTCTTTGAAAGACAGCACTCTGTCAAGATATGCCCGCTCCGTGTTTAAGACCTTTCCCCTCAGAGGCAAAATCGCCTGAAACTTTCGGTCGCGCCCCTGCTTGGCGGTGCCGCCGGCGGAATTACCCTCGACCATGAAAAGTTCGGACAGAGCCGGGTCTTTTTCCTGGCAGTCGGCGAGTTTACCCGGGAGGGTCGCGCCTTCTAAGGCGCCTTTTCTCAAAACGGCTTCCTTGGCGGCTTTGGCGGCGAGCCTGGCTTTTTGGGCGAGATAGATCTTGCCGAGAATTTCTTTTCCAACCCTTGGGTTTTCTTCAAAGTAAGTTTCCAAAAAATCAAAGACGGTTTGCTGGACGATGGTCTGGACTTCGGAGTTGCCGAGTTTGGTTTTTGTCTGTCCTTCAAACTGGAGGTTGGTCGCCGGCATCTTCACGTAAACGATGGCCGTCAATCCCTCTTTGACATCGTCTCCGGTAAAAGTTTCTTCGCCGTTTTTGCCCGTGCCGAATTCTTTTTTGGCGTAGTTGTTGATGGCGCGAGTTATCGCGGTTTTGAATCCGGTCAGGTGCGTTCCGCCTTCGTGGGTATTGATGACGTTGACGAAGGAGTGGATGTTTTCATTAATGGAATCATTGTATTGAACGACCACCTCGACCTCCTTGTCGTCGATTTGTTTCTTCACGTATATCGGGTCGTGGAGAATTTTTTTCCCTCGGTTTAAATCTCGAATGAGGGAAATAATTCCTCCGTCAAAGAAGTAGGCAAATTTGTCGCTCGTGAGTTGATTGTAGATTCGGAAATAGACGTTATTGATTAAGTAAGCCCTTTCCTTGACCTGTTTTTTGAAAATGGCGTAGTTTACCTCGGTCGTTTCCTTAAAAATTTCCGGGTCGGGAAGGAACGACACCGCCGTGCCGGTTTTGAACTTGAACTCCAACATCGACTGCTTCACTTCTTTTGTCGGGTAAAGGGGTTTGCCTTTCTTGTATTCCTGGCGGTACAACTTGCCTTCTCGCCTGACCTCAACGACCATGTGGCTTGATAAGGCGTTCACGACCGAACTCCCGACCCCGTGCAGTCCTCCAGAGACTTTATAGGCGCCGACGTTGAATTTGCCCCCGGCGTGGAGCTTGGTCATGACGATTTCCAAGGCCGAAACCCGGTATTTGGGCAGTTTTTCGACCGGGATTCCCCGGCCGTCGTCCAAGACTGTCAGATAACCGCTTTTCTCGATTCTTATTTCAAGATTGCGGCAAAATCCGGCGAGCGCCTCGTCGATTGAGTTGTCGATGATTTCGTTTAGACAGTGGTTGATGCCGTATTGGGAAGTCGTCCCAATGTACATCGCGGGACGTTTCCTGACCGGCTCCAACCCCTCGAGTACCACAATAGACTCGGCGCTATAAGAAGATTTTTCGGTCTTTTTGGCCATATTATATTTTAGCTTGAATTCCCTCAAATTTCATCTTATTTTAACTCTACTTTACCCCCGGCTGCTTCGATCTTTTTCTTGGCTTCTTCCGCCTGATCTTTTTTAACGTCGGTCAACAAATCCTTGGGTGCCGACTCGACTAATTTTTTCGCATCCATGAGTCCCAAATTCGGGAGGATTTCGCGAACCGCCTTGATGACGTTTAGTTTATTGTCGCCAGAGGCGGACAAAACTACGGTAAAGGCTGTTTTTTCCTCAGCTGGTGCGGCTGCGGCTCCTGAAACTGGCGCGGCGGCTACCGGCATCGCGGAAACGCCAAACTTCTCTTCCATGTAGCTAGCTAACTCGGCCATTTCAACGACGGTCAGCTTTTCGATTTCCTGAGCTATTTTTTGCAATTTTTCGGTCAATTTTTTTTCTTCTGCCATATATTATTTCACCTCCTTCGATTTTGCTTGTAATATATAAACAAACTTATTGGTATTGAATTTTGAGGCGTAGACAAACTTGCTCATCGGGCTCTTCATGCTGCCGATGATCTTGGCCAATAGCTCGAGTCGCCCCGGAAGCCTGGCGATTTTTTCCGTCTCTTCTTTTCCGTAAAGGCTTTTGTCTAAGATTGACAATTTAAACGAGAGAGTTTTATCTTCTTGGACGAAGTTCCAAAAAGCTTTCAACCCCGAATCCCAAGCTTGGTCCAAAAAGACCATCGCCGAGGACTCCCTCATCGGGAAGTAGGTTTTTTTCAGCTCCTTGAATGTTTTTTCTTTGCCCGCCAACTTATTGACGGCCTTTTCAAAGTAGGTGTTCTTGATGATTTTGACCGAGGAGCCGGTTTTTCGGAGTTCCCGCCTCAACTTCTCGAGGCTTTGGTGCTTGGTTCTGTCTATTTTTACGAGGAGGAAGTTGCTCTTGTCAGAAAGGTTAGCAGTTAAAGATTCGACTTGTGTTTTTTTCTTTTGACTTACCATATTTTTCCCATCTCCCGCTTCGCGGGAATTTCGCCGGGGAAATGATTATTATTCTTAACCCGGGTCTTAAGGAACCTAATTATTATAACAAATTTTTTTAAGATTCACTCAACAATTCTTTGAGGGACTTGACCTTCTTTTCGTCTCCGCCCTTTTTCTGTTTTTTTCCGGCATACGTTGCCCTATAAGTGGCCGCGGCCACCTGTTTTTTCTTGAAGGTTTCGACCCGTCCCTTGACGTCCAAGAACCGGTGTTCTCCGGTATACAAGGGATGGCACTTGAAGCAGACCTCAACCGAGATGTTCTTTTTGGTGCTCCCGGTCGTAAAGGTGTTGCCACAAACACAGGTGACAATGGCGTCGGCAAAATAGGTTGGGTGGATATCGGCTTTCATAGAAGAAGTATTATAGCAGAAAAAATTCTAGTTGGGCAACTCTTTGTAGTTTACGAGCTGGGGAGTCTTTTTGGCGAGGTAAAGGGTGATGGCAATCGTTGCCAGTCCGCCGAGGGCGACTGAGGCGGGTGCGCCCATGACTTGGGCGGTAAATCCAGCTTCGACTTCCCCGAGTTGGGGCCCGCCGTTATAGAAGACCATATTCACCGCCGTCATCCTACCCCTCAGGTGGTCGGGGGTGTTCAACTGCCTGACGATGTTTCTGATGATGGCCGATATCATGTCAGAGGCCCCGGTTACGGCGATAAAAAACATCGACAGGTAATAGTTTCGGGACAGGCCGAAAAACAAGGTGGCCAATCCGTATAAAAGGACTGAATATATGAGTACGCGACCCTGATTCTTGATTTTGTAAAAAAATGTAAAAAACAACCCGGCGGCGATTGCTCCAATGGACGGGGCGGCGTATAAAAATCCCATTTGGGTAGGGCCGACTTTTAAAATATCGACGGCGAAAATCGGCATCAGGGTCGTGGCCGAGGCAAAGAAGGTTGCCAAAAAGTCGATTATCATCGAGCTCGAGATCAAAGGCGACTTGAAGACAAAAGCCAGCCCCTGCTTTATCTCCAAGAAACTGAAGCTCGGCCTGACGACGTTTTTGACCGCCGGGCTCATTAAAAATACGCTTATCAAAGCGACGACAAATATGGCGACATTGATGAAGTAGACTCCCTTAACTCCCAAAAAGGCGATGATAAATCCGGCCGCCGCCGGGCCGAAGAAATTGGTCGAATGAAAAACCATGTTGTTAATACTGACTGCCAAAGGAAATTTTTTTCTTGTTACCAGCGTCGGCAACATCGATTGGCGGGCGGGCGCCTCGAAGGAGTAATAAGCCGAATTCAAACCGATAAGCAGATAAATCAACCAGGGATTGATGAGTCCTTTTGAAGTCAGGAGTCCGAGAGCCAACGAATTCAGCATGGAAAAGAAGATAACGAGAAACATAATCTTCTTCCGGTTGAAAATGTCGGCGATTATTCCTGAAAAAAAAGACATCAGCAATATCGGAATAAAATTAAACAACCCGAGGAGTCCGAGCGACAAAGGGGACTTGGTCAGCTGGTAGAGCTGCCAGTTGACCGCGACCACCATCATGAAGTAAGCAGTCTTTGAAGTAAACAGGCCGACCAGAAACAGAACGTAGTCGCGTCTTTTCATTGGAAGACCTTGTCCCACTTTCCCTCATTAATTATGTCTTCCAAGTTGTGGAAGCTTTTGTTTATCCGGTGGTCGGTCAGGCGGTTTTGGGGAAAATTATAAGTTCTAATTTTTTCCGCCCTGTCCCCGACCCCGACGTCCTTGACGTAAGAATGCCTCATTCCTTTTTTTCTTTCCTCCTCGAGTTGATAGAGCTTGGCGGCCAGCAGGTCCAAGGCGATTTTTCGGTTGGCTTCTTGGTAGCGCTCACGCGAAGCAGTGGTGACGATGCCTGTCGGGCGGTGCGTCAGGCGAACCGCCGTTGATACCTTGTTGACATTTTGTCCGCCGTGGCCGCCGGAGCGATAGAACTGCCAAATAAGTTCGGCCTGATTTATCCTGATATCCGACTGGATAATCTGGGGCAAAACAACAATAATGCAGGTCGACGTATGGATTCTCCCTTTACGTTCGGTTTCCGGAATGCGTTGGACGCGGTGGACGCCGGTTTCTTTTTTAAAGTAATTAAACGCGCCTTCCCCGACTATTTTTACGGTGTTTTCGTCGAGGTAAGAAAACTTAAAAAGCTTTCTCTGGGCAAACCTGAGGTAGGAAAGCAACAGTTCCTTCATCCAGAGCTTGGACTCGTCGCCTCCGACCCCGGGCAAGCCTTCGATGATGGCGACATTGGGATTTATTTGCATAGCGCCACGCAGTCTTCAATTGTAAGTTCTTTTTGTTCACCCGTTTTCATGTCCTTTAGTTTGACGACGTTCTTTTTGACTTCCTCGGGCCCGACAACAACCACATAAGGAATACCTTTTGAGTCGGCGTATTTCAGTTGCCGGTCGAGCTTTAATGAGGACTCAAGAATTACCTCGGCGTTGACATTATTTTTTCTGAATTCGCCGGCGACGTCAAGCGATTTTGCCAGCAACTCCTCGGAAAAAACCGTCACGAGAACCTTGGTCGCCGTAGAATTTTTCAGAAGCAGGTTTAACTCTTCCATCGCCTCAACCAACCGGTCAAAACCAAAGGCAAATCCGGTCGCGGGCACTTCGCCCCCGGTAAACTGGCCAATGAGTTTGTCGTAGCGACCTCCCCCGCCGAGGGACCCTCCTTGATAATCTTTGACCACCAGCTCAAAAATCGTCCCGGTGTAATAGTCGAGTCCGCGGGCTAAAGTCGAAGAGAACTCAAAGTCGACTCCCTTTTTAAGACCACTTTGCCCGAGCATTTCAAAAAGAGAGTTTAAAGGCGGCGTCGGGGATTTGGCGGCAAATGAATCGATTAGTTTTTCCGCCTCCACTTTCTCCATTCCTCGGCCGACGAGTTCTTTAACGACGCCCTCTTTGCCGATTTTTCCTAGCTTGTCTATGGCGGTGATAAAGCCCACCGGCAAGTCGGCAAAGATCACCCGGTCGTTTATGAGCATTTTGGCGTCTTTAAAGCCCAAAGATTTAACAGTCGCTAAAGCGGCGTTGATGATTTCGGCGTCGGCGAGAAGGCTTTTCGAGCCTATCGTGTCGATATCACACTGGACAAATTCCCTAAATCGGCCCTTTTGGGTGTTTTCCGCCCGCCAGACTGATTGTATTTGATATCTTTTGAATGGTTTTGGTAGATTTTGATATTGTGAGATCACCCGAGCCAAGGGAACGGTTTGGTCGTATCTCAAGCCGACCCTCCTTTTGCCCCGATCCTCAAAAAGGTAGATCATGCGGTCGGCCTCTTTCCCGTATTTACCGAGGAGTGTTTCGGCGTACTCTAAGGCGGGCGTTTCCAATGGGTCAAAACCAAATCTTTCAAAAACGGCCTTGATTTTGCCAATAACAAAGGTCCGCGCCAAGGCCTGGCCCGGTAAAAAATCGCGAAAACCCTTCAGATTTTGCGGTTTGATCTTCTTGTCCATAACCCCAATTATACAATTAAATAGTGCGGTTGGTTTAGCAGGTAAAGAGATTTAGGAGCGTACCATGACCTTCTCAATCTTTGTCAGTCTTTGTTCGTGATCCTCGATCATATCGCGATAACCAATAACGACTCTGACATCGTCTCTTAAGTCGATAATCTCTTTCAAAATGCTGTCTTTAAATTCAACGAGACTATTTAACAATCTTTTTTCTGTTTGTTTCAATTCTTCTTTTGTAACAAAAATCTTTTTCAATTTTTTAACATCGATGTCTGTGATCATAGTCTTTTAATTTAAACAAATAGTTGCTAATTCTTCAACTTTAAATTAATGACAGGTATTTGTCTATGGACTATATGCTACAAAACTATAGTGATAGACTGTCGTGAAGGGTTATTTATAACAATATACCCAGACTATTATTGGGTAGACTCGAGTACTAGAGTAAATGCTTTTATTTGGCCATTCCTCCAGGCCTTGAGGCTGACGGTTTGTCCGGTTTTTTTCCCCAAGATCATTTCCGCCAGGCCGTTTTGATTACTCCCGTCGACCTTTTTGCCGTCAAACTCGGTAATAATGTCTTCGGCTTCAAGTCCGGCCTTATCCGCCGGAGAACCCTTGATTACCTCGATGACGTAGGCGCCTTCGGCGACTTTATTCAAAATCGCGTTTTCCCGGTCGACCATTTGGTAGCGGACGCCGATATACGGGCGCTCAAACGTGCCGCCGTTTTTGTTGAAATTGTCTATCAGTTCCTTAACGACGTTGGCGGGAATGGCAAAGCCGATATTTTGGCCTTCGCTTGCTATGGCGGCGTTTATGCCGATTACTTCTCCCCTCGAATTTAAAAGCGGCCCGCCCGAATTCCCCGGGCTAATGGCCGCGTCGGTCTGGATGACGTTATCGAGTTTTTCGACAAATCCCTCAAAGGGGCTACCGGCGGTAATACCTCGCCCCAAGCCGGAGATGATTCCGGAAGTGACGGTATTGGTAAACTCGCCCAGAGGCGTGCCGATCGCCACCACCAACTGGCCGAGCTGAAGATTATTCGAGTCACCCAATTTTAACGGCTTGAGACCGTTGGCGTTAATTTTTAGAATCGCCAAATCATTTAAAGGGTCCCTATAAATCTTGTCGACGTTATACTTTTTGCTGTCGTTGGTCAAAACCTGGTATACGGCTGTAGTATCGGAGACGACGTGTCGGTTGGTGATGACGAGTCCGTCTGACGAGATGATAAAGCCGCTGCCGATATTTTGTTCGACCTGACGCTCCTGTCCCGGAATCCTTTCAAAAGGAGAGAACGGGTTGAAAGGATTTATTTGCAACCTGTCTTGTTCGGAGATTGTCGTACTAATGCCAACGGTCACGACCGAAGGCAACGAATCTGCCACCACCTTTGTAATCACTGACTCTTCGTAGACCACCGTTTGTTTGGAACTGACGGGAGACTTGGTGCCGGTCGGTAAAAAAGAGCTTAAGTTGAATTTTTGGGCAACGGCAAAAAGAATAATTAAGCCTAGAAGAAGGAAAAATAACCTTTTCATAAAGCTGTTTTATAATACACAATTCTTAAATTTATCTGAATTATTTTTTTAGTATTTCGTCGAGTCCCCTTTTGAGCTGGGCGTCGGTTTCGTCGGTTAAGGTATTGGCCTCGTCGGCTTTATTCTCGACTTTGACATTCGGCTCGATTCCGGTGCTGTTGATCCAGTCGCCATCGGGCAAAATCCACTTGGCAACCGTCACGTGGAGCCCGGCTCCGGTTGACAGGTCGAGCGCCTCCTGAACAGAACCCTTTCCAAAAGTTTTTTCGCCGATGAGCCTGGCTTTCTTGTGGTCCCTCAAAGCCCCGGCCAAAATTTCCGACGCCGATGCCGAACCTTTATTAATCAATACTATAAGTGGAATATCGATCAGTCGTCCGTCTCTTTCGACCAGATAGTCTTTGGAAGGCGTGACGGTTGACTCCTGTTTCACGACGAGGGCGCCGCGGGGCAGGAAGTCGGATGCGAGGTAGACCGAGCTTTCGAGATATCCACCCGGATTGTCCCTAAGGTCCAGGACCATGCCTTTTACCTTGCCGCTTCGCCAGAGCGAGGCGACTTGTATCACCGCCTTGTCCCATTCGGCGTTGGTATTTTCTCCGAATTGATTCAACCTCAAATAGGCGACCGAATCATTTTTCACGCTAAATTCGACCGAAGAAACAACGATTTGATCGCGAGTTATCGCCAGGTCAAATTCTTTGTCTCCCCGCCCCAAGGTGAGGACGACCTTGGTTCCTTTTTCTCCCCTGATTTTTGAAACCGCCGTTGCGAGAGTCCACGTTTTAGTTTCTTGGCCGTCGACCTTGTTGATAAAATCTCCGGCCCTCACCCCGGACTTTTCGGCCGGCGAGTCCTTCAGTGGGGCAACGACAATAACCCGGCCTTCTTTGAGCCCGAGCTGGGCGCCGATGCCTTCGAACTTGCCCTCCAAGTCCTCTTTTGATTGCTCGTTTTCCTCGGGGGTCAAAAAGAAAGTATACGGATCCTCGAGAGCGGAAACCATTCCTTTAATGGCTCCGTAATACATTTTTTGGTAGTCGACCTTTTTTTTGTCTATGAATTTGTCCTCGACTTGCGCCATCGTTTCGTAGAGCAAATTAAAGTCAAAGTTCCGGCTGCTGATTTGAGACGCGGTCGGGACAAACGATTGGTTGATTTTGTACTCCCCCGCCTTAAAGCCGACGCCAAAAATTATTATCGCGGCGGCAACGATCAGAAGAAGATTTGTCAGCCGGTTAGACTTCATAGAGTATTATCTTACTATTTTTTTTATCTATTACGCAATAGGGAAAAGATAACTTTTGAATTTTTTCGATGTCGGCGATATTTTTTATCTGCCCAAAGTTGACGTCGGGTTCGTCCTCGAGTTTATTCAAAGTTACGAGGCCAACTGCTCCCAGGGCTTCCACCTTGGTTTCAAGAAAAGGAGAAATTTCTTTGGCGATAACTATTTTGCCGCCGACCTCGTCTGAGAAATCTTTTTTCAAGTAATTAATCTCCCCGCCGAAGTCAGCCGAGGCGGCTTTCAACGGAAACTCGGCAGCATCCTTGACCTCGAGCTTGATTTTTTTGTCCTCGATTTTTTTGACGTGGCCGGTAAAGTACGACTTTTGGATTTTCTTGTCGTGGCCGGTCGTCGTCATAATCACCTCGCCCAAATTGTGGTTTATTTCCTTGATCACCCCGTCGTATTCGGACTCGACCGAATTTGTCGAAAACATTCCCTTTTTGACAGCCAACGGCTCGCCTTTTTTTATCTCCTCGCCGACCAGTTTCTTTAGATAGTGGAATATTTTGGAGGCGTCGATATTGAGGCTTTTGGCGACGTTGACGGTCTTTAAGCTTTCGGTCTTTTTTTCAAACAAGGCAGTGGTAAAATCCACGCCTTGGTTTTCTTTAAGTAAGCACTTGACTCCGTCGGGTATTACTATCGTTATGACCATAAGAAGATTATATCAATATTACTTTATTCCCTGGTAAGAAACGTAAGGGATGAGGGCGAGAAATCTGGCGTGTTTTATCTCCTGGGTCAGCTTCCTTTGGTGTTTGGCGCAAAGTCCCGACCTTTCCCGGCTGACGACCTTTTTTCTAGGAGAGAGGAATTTTTCCAGGTTTTCCAGGTCTTTAAAACTGGGGCTGGCGTTGTATTGGCAAAAAAAACACTTCATAATTTAGAAAGGAATGTCGTCCGGGTTGACGTTTTCTTCTGCCTCCGGCGGCGGAACTTCCGAATCTTGCTTGGCCTTTTCGGTTTTTTCTTCGGGCTTAGCGGCTTCTTTCATCTCGGCGCCTTCGCCAAGGGGTCGCTTGCCGTCGCCGAAGACGATGAAGTCGTCCAAGACTATCTCCGTGATGGAACGCTGTTGTCCGTCTTTGCCCGTGAACGATCTGTAGGTCAGCCTGCCCTCGACAAATACTTTTCTGCCTTTGGTCAATAGTTTCCCGCAGAGCTCGGCCAGTTTTTGCCAGGCGACGATCCGGTGATATTGGACGTCTTCTTTGGTAGTGCCGTCGGCGGTCGTCCAGCTGCGGTTCGTGGCAATGCCAAATGTACAGACGGCCGTCCCGGCCGGGGTGTATTTCAATTCCGGGTCCCGAGTCAAGTTCCCGATGAGAATAGCACGATTCAAAGAACGGCTTGCCATAAAGAGGTTAGGAAACTAGTAATAAATATCTTAATATTTTTTCGTTGAAGTTGAGGCGCTTTTTGAATTCAGAAACTTGCAACTGCTCCATGTTTATCTGGTAGTTGAAGAAATGGGCGCTACGATTGTTTTTAATAGAATAGGCCAGGGTTTTTTCTCCCCAGTCCTCCTCTTTATCGATTTTGCCTTTAAGCGCGGTAATTAAATCTTTTACGCTTTTCAGTTCTTCTTTGTTGTTAAGGATAATGGTCAATTCGTATTTCATAAATCTTTGCGTTAATATAATAATATCTCATATGCCAAAAATCAACAGGAAACGGGCTAGCTTTTTTTTTATTTGGCTAATGCTTATAGGAGCGCTGCTATATTCCCGATTTGTCAACCTCGCTTGGGGCCTGCCTTATCCGTTTCACCCGGACGAACGCAATATGGCGGCGGCAATTCAGTCGTTGAGTTGGCAAGACAAATTTAACCCGCATTTTTTTGCCTACGGACAGCTCCCCCTCTATTTGGGTTATCTTTTGTCATATCTATCAAAATTCGACGCCACCCTCGCCCTAAGAATAATTTCCGCCCTCGCCTCGGCCCTGACTTTCTTTGTAATCCTGAAGATTATAAAGACCTTCGAAAAGAACTTGGGCTGGTTTGAAGAAGTTTTGACGGCGGTGGTGATCATCCTTTCTCCTTACGCGATTCAGTTTAGCCACTTTGGCACGACCGAGTCCCTGCTGATGCTTTTTTACAGCCTGATTGTTTATTACTCGCTGAAAACCAATGTTTTTCTATTGGCACTATTCTCCGGCCTTGCCATGGCGACGAAAGCCTCCTCGGCGATTTTTCTCGTTCTTCCCGCAGTGCTACTTTTTAAGAAGCCAAAGGAGTTATTGACCTTCGTTTCTTTGTCTTTAATTATCTTCTTTATTTCTTCTCCCCACAACTTTATCAATTTTCAGGATTTTTTGTCCTCGATGAAATACGAATCGGACGTCGCCTTAGGAAAAATTGTTGTTTTTTACACGCGCCAGTTTGTCGGCAGCCTCCCGGTGGTATTCCAATTTGAAAAAGTCTTTCCTTACGCCCTGGGTTTTTTCCAACTCGTTGCCTTTCTGTTTGGTTTCATTTTTCTCCCACGGATTGACAAAAAAATCAACTTGCTGCGACTGGCCTTTTTAGTTTATTTTCTCCCCAACGCTTTTTTATTTGCCAAGTGGACCAGATTCATGGCGCCGGTGTTTCCGTTAATGACGGCCATAGCTTTGGTGTTTCTTTTGAGAGTGAAAAGTAAAATAATTTTTTATGCATTGGTCCTGGCGACAGCCGTCCCCGGAATCCTTTACCTTTCAATTTATCAAAAGCCCGACACCAGAGTCGCTGCGTCGAGTTGGATATACAAGAATATTCCGGAAGACTCATACATTCTTTCCGAGACCGCCAACGTGGTCGATATTCCGGTCGGAGGAGAAAAGAATTATCAAGTAATATCTTTTGACTTCTACGAACTCGACCACGACCCGACCCTCCAGGAAGAATTAAAAAATTACCTCGCCCGAGCCGATTACATTCTTGTCCCCTCCCGAAGAATTTTTGCCAACCACAAAAAAAATGAGTACCCGCTGGTAAATAAATATTATGAAGGTTTGTCTTCCGGCACAATGGGCTTTCAAAAGGTGGCGGAATTTTCGGCGGGTTTGGGAGACGAGGAGGCCGAAGAGACCTGGACCGTTTTTGACCACCCGGTGATAAGAATATATAAACGAATTTAAGACCTTCTTACTTTATACATCTGTCCGCCCAAGTCTTCGATAGAGAAACCGAGGGAATTAATTTTTTTCCTCAACTCGTCTGATTTATTAAAGTCTCCTTTGGTGCGGGCGGCTTTTCTTTCTTCGGCGAGCTTAATTACTTTTTCCGGAATCTTTTCCTCGATGGCTTCTAACAGTTTCAGACCAAAAACTCGATCATATTCGGCTATCAAATCCAATTTTTCTTTGGCCGATAAATCGGACTTGAGCACCTCCCACGTTAGGGCGAGGGCTTGGGGAATTTGGAAATCGTTGGCGAGAAAATCGGAAAAACTTTGCTTGAAACCTTTCGATTCAGGAGAATTTAAAGACTCTTTGGAAGAAGCCTTTAACTCGACAACCGCTTGTCTTAATTTTTTCAAGGACTCCTCGGCACCCCTCAAGGCTTCCCAGGTGAAGTTCTGTTTTGACCGGTAATGGGCGTTGAGGAAAAAGTAACGGAGCGCCAAAGGGTCGAATCCGCGGTCTTTAATTTCCTGAAGCGTAAACCCGGTCCCCGCCGACTTGGCCATTTTTGAATCGTCGACCTTAAGGTGTTCATTATGCAGCCAGTAGTTGACAAACTTTTGGCCGTTGGCCGCCTCCGATTGGGCAATTTCGTTGGTGTGGTGAACCGGGACGTGTTCTACCCCGCCCATGTGAATGTCGAGGGTGGGCCCCAAAAGTTCCTTGGCCATAACGGAGCACTCGATGTGCCAGCCGGGGAAACCTTCTCCCCACGGCGACTCCCAGGTCTGCAGCGCCGTCGCGTGGGCGCCTTTTTTGAAGACCCATAAATTGAAATCGGCGAAATGTTTTTTTTCCGGATCCTCGACCTTTCCACGTCCTCCCAAGGGTTTGTTTAATTCCAGTTTTTGCCGGTTGAGTTCGTTGTAAGAATTGAATTTAGAGACGTCGTAGACGACGGCTAAATCGGTTTTATAGGCATATCCAGCTTTAAGGAGGGCCTCAATCATTTCCTGCATTGGTTTTATGTATTCACTCGCTCTTGGTTTATAATCCGGCTCAATGATGTTTAGCGCCTTGGTGTCTTTTTCAAAAATGGCGATGTATTTGTCGGCGACTTCCTTTGGAGTCAGGCCTTCGCGTTTGGCGCCCTTTTCCATCTTGTCCTCCCCGGTATCCGAATCGGATGTTAAGTGGCCGACGTCGGTGTAGTTGCGGACAAACTTTACGTCATACCCGAGATATGTCAGCGATCGCCTTATCAAATCAGCCCAAACCATAGCGCGGAGGTTGCCGATGTGCTGCACCCAGTAGACGGTTGGGCCGCAATGATAGAAGAGAACTTTTTTGTTAGTTATGGGTTTAAACTCCTCGATTTTTCGTGTCAAAGTATTGTAAAGCCTCATTACTCCAGTATAGCAAAAAGCGGATTGCTTTGTTATAATGAGCCAATGGCAAATCCCAACCTTACAGAAGGAAGAGTTTGGAAACCCATCGAAGCTTCACAACAAAAATCTGCCGTGGTTTCAGCGGCCTCAGAATTTCTTATCGAAAAAGGAGTCAAGGGAGAAATATTGAAAGATGCCGAAAATATTGTTTTGACTCCGCCCTTGGATTCAGACCATTGGCTCCAAGGGGTAATTTTAATTGGCCACAGCGATATTAAACTAAGCAGGGCTGTCAAGGTTTACGACGAGTCTATAATGTCCTTTACGACTCCGGAAGACAAAGGAAACGCCTATAGCCACCACGTCTTGGTATTTACAGACACGACTCCGGTAGTAAAAGGCTCCGATATACTGTCGATACCGACCTCGCAAAACACCAGGCAAATCACCGCCGGAATTAGAGACGTCAGAAATAGCGAGAGCGCAGTTGGTAGTTATTCTAGTTTTTTATTAGTACCCGATTATTTAAAAGCGGGTGTCAAACAGGAATTAGATTATAACCCTAAAGCGATTATTGTTGAACTTGAGGATTTTACATTGGCAAAGATAACTAATGCCCAATCCCGCCTTAGAAATCAACTAGGAAGAGAGATGCTGGTGGCGACCTCCTTAACTCCAGTGGTGGCCCCTGCTAAATAATCTGGTCGGAGCGGCGGGAGTTGAACCCACTACCTCTTGGTCCCGAACCAAGCATTCTACCGTTGAACTACGCTCCGATATCTGTTTATTATATCACTGTTTACCGGTCGCCGGCTTGGTTTCTTGGTGTTGGCGCTCAGCCACTTTTTTTGTAGAGAAGATGCTTCGCCTGACTTTTCCTTTTGGCAGATCTCCTTGCTGTATGACTTTTTTTCTTTTTTCCTGCTCTTTTTTCTTTTGTTGTTCGAGGACGACTTCTTGTCTTTTACTGCCGAGTTCCTTTTGCCTTTTTTCGTAAAGGATTTTTTCGTCGCCTTGGCGAACCAGATGAAATAATCTGTTGCGGAGGACGTCGGCGTTTTTTGAGTCGTTTTTCTCGTATTGTTTTTTCAATTTCTCAAAATCCAACGGAGTATGGTTGTCCTTTTTATTTTCCAATTTTTCCTTCAAAGCTTTTTCCTGTTTGTTGGAAGACTCCCCAGAAGTTGCCAAAGGGTTAAAGGTTTCGGCGATCTTTTCGAAGGTATCGACGACGACGTGTTTTTTTACCATATTAAGTGATTCCCAATATCGCCTTGCCCTTTTTGGACATCTTTTCCATGCTCCACGGCGGGTCAAAGGTCAAATCAATAACGACGCTATTTTCCTCAATCCCGATCTCCTTCAGCTTCTTTTTTATCTCCTCTTCTATCATCGAAATCAAAGGACAACCGATTGTCGTTAAAGTCATCGTTATAACTACTCTTTCTTTTTCCATTTTCACGCCATAAATCAGTCCCAGATCAACTATAGAAATATTGATTTCCGGATCCATGACTTCGGCGAGTTTTTTTTGGATTAAAGCTTCTGTTATTTGCATTATTCTTAAAGTATATCAGCTGCTATAATGAAAAAATATGAACACCTTTAAGGTTCGGTTTGTCCCCTTGGGCGGAATCGTCGGCGTCACCAAGAACATGTACCTCTACGAACTCTACGAAAACGACCGTTTAAAAGACATTTTGATTATTGACTGCGGCTTTGGCTTTCCCCAAGAAAGAGAGCTCGGGGTGGACTTGGTTATCCCCGACATCTCGTACCTTCAGGACAAAAAAGACAAAATCAGGGCGATTCTTTTGACCCACGGACACGAGGACCACATCGGCGCCTTACCTTACCTTTACGAGGCATTGGGCAGGCCGCCCATTCAAGGGAGCAAGTTGACGAGCGTTTTTGTCGAAAATAAATCCAAAGAAAACAACGTCAGGATCTCGGTCAACAAAGTCGACTTTGAAAAAGAATATTCTTACGGAGGTTTTCGCGTTCAATTTGTCAGGGTGACCCACTCCATTCCCGACACGACCCACATCATTATAAAGAGCCCTGTGGGAACTTTTTATCACGGCCCCGATTTCAAATTCGACCTGACCCCGCCCTACGGCAGTCCCCCCGATTTTTACCGCATAACCCGCGCCGGACACGAAGGAATAATGGCCCTGATGTCGGACGCCTTGGGGAGCGAGAGGGAGGGATTGACATTGTCCGAGTCGATTGTCGGCAAAACCTTCGAGGACGAAATGAGAAAGACAAAAGGAAAATTTATCATGACGACTTTTTCTTCAAACATCTCGAGAATCCGCCAGTGCGTCGAGGCGGCGATAAAATTTAATAGAAAAATCATTTTTCTCGGGCGGTCGATGAAACAGTCCACCAAACTCGCCGCCGAAATCGGCTACCTGCCGATTCCCGAATCCCTCTTTGCCTCCGAGGAAGACTTGGTGCGACTGCCCCCGAATAAAGTCTGTCTCATTGTTGCCGGAAGCCAAGGGCAATACGGGTCGGCTTTGTCCAAGTTGGCCGACAAGCAAAATACCTTTACGAAAATTAAAAAGGGAGACAAAGTGGTCTTTTCTTCAGACCCGATACCGGGCAACGAAAACGAAGTCTATTCCGTCATAGAAGACTTGGTCGAAGAGGGCGCCGACGTCGTCTATTCCGACATCGCCGACCAACTCCACTCCTCGGGCCACGGCAGCCAGGAAGACCTGAAGTTTTTGATAAGATTCACCAATCCTAAGTACTTTATCCCAATAGGCGGCACGATCCGCCACCAAAAACAATACCAAAGATTGGTCGAGGATTTGGGTGGAGATACCAGCCGCGTTTTTGCCCTCAAAGAAGGAGAGACGGTCTGGTTTACGAGGGAAAAGGCCTATCCGGGCGAGGAAGTCGAGACGAAAAATATCTATGTTGACGCCTACGGCGTCGGAGACATCGGCAACATTGTCCTTAGAGACCGCAAGACGCTTTCGAGCGAAGGCATGGTCTTTGTCTTTCTCGTTGTTGACTCGCACGGACAACTTTTGACGCGGCCGAAGATAATTTCCCGGGGCTTTGTTTATGAAAAAGAAGAAGAACAGCTTTATGGTGAGGCGGTCAAGATCGCCGAGTCTACCTTAAAGCCAAGAGGAGGCGCCCTGCCCGAAATGAACAAGATTAAGAGAAACGTGATAAGGGATCTCGAAGAGTTTTTCCTCAAGAAAAAAGGAAGAAAACCGCTCATCGTTGTTGAGGCGGTACAGATATAATGTCTATATTACCCAACAACCTCAAAAAGATCTCGCTTTTTTTGGAACGCCTTCCCGGTATAGGCGAAAAAACCGCCAATCGCCTCGCCTTCTATTTTCTCAGGTTGCCTGAGGAGGATTTAAAGGAATTTGCGGAAAACATCTCGGACTTGAAAACAAAAACCAAGTTTTGCCGGATTTGTTTTAACCTGACGGAAAAAGAGTTATGCGCGATCTGCGAGGACGCAAAAAGAGACCAAGATATCGTCACCGTTGTCGAGTCGGTCCTCGACCTCCTGTCTTTTGAAACGGGCAATATTTATAACGGCATCTACCACGTTCTCCATGGAAAAATCGACCCCCTAAACCACGTCGGGCCAGACGATATAAAAATAAAAGAATTGGTTGACAGGGTAAAAAAATCTCACCCGTCAGAAATTATTCTGGCGACCAACCCGGACATGGAGGGAGAGGCGACCGCCATATACATAAAAAACAAACTGGGGGAACTGAAAAAGAACTTTAAAGTTACCCGCCTGGCCTACGGATTGCCCATAGGAGCAAACCTCGAATACGCCGACTACATGACTCTGAAAAAAGCCATCGAAGGAAGAAATAAATTTTAGAACTTTGCACTTAATAAAGTTTTATATGCAGAAGCCCTGGTAAGCTTCTTTGCTTCTTCTTGTTGCTTATGTCTATCGGCCCGCGCTATTATTCTCGCAGTCAATACAATCTTGGGAAATCTTGAGAGTTTATCATATGACGTCATAAGTCGATAAAGATTAATAATGGACTGTTCAGCAAGTCCACTTATCCGTTGCGGCCTTCTTTCTACCTGTGCCGACATATTACGTAAAGAATATCACGTTTTTCTATCAAATCAAGCTATCGGAATAGATAAATTCTGAATTTTTTACCGACGAAACATTTTTCCGTTTCGTTGAAATACATAAGTGATCTTAGGATACATTGTTCGAGCCAAAGTTATAGCCCTATCATATCGTACAAGATATTTCGCTAATGCGATTACATCCGGGTGGGCGGAAATTTTTCCACCCTTGTCTAAAAAATATCCATAAATTGCCCGAATCTCTGTTTTGGCGTCTCGGCTAATCGATTGTTGCCTAAACCGTACTGTTTCAGACATACTCTCGCTTATTATATCACTGAAGATTATGGATTTCCCCGGCGAGGAGAGGTGCGATTGAAATTTCTTCCAGTTGTTTGAATTTCTGCTCAGGGCGCAAGGCAATCGTGTTGGTCATAAATATTTTCTCGAGCGGGCTCTTACTCAATCGGACAATGGCATTTTCCGAGAAGTCGTGGTGGGGGATGCAAGCGATGACTCGCTTGGCGCCTTTCTTCATGCAGAATTCGGCGGCGTGGACGAGGGTTCCTCCGGAAGTAATCATGTCGTCGACGATGATGCAGGTTTTTCCCTTGACTTTGCCATATAGAGCCAAGGCTTTTGACTGCCCGGCTACTTTTAGATTGCGCCATTTTTCGATGACGGCGATGTCGACATTGTTGGTATGAAAAAAATTCTCGGCGAAAATTTGCGCCCTCTCTACTCCGCCCTGGTCGGGCGAGACGACGGCGACCTTTTCGGTATTTTTTCCGTCTTTTAAGTAGCGGGCGACGGCCGGCCCCAAAATAGAGAAGGCATTTAGGTTTTTAAAAGTGATCGAAAATATTCCCTCGGTTGCCTCGTCGTGCAAGTTAACGGTATAGACCGAATCAAATCCAATCGTCTCCAAGAAGCGGATGACGACGTTGACCGAAACCGCCTCTCCCGGCAGGTGTTCCCGGTTTTGCCTGGCGTAACCGAAGTAAGGAATCATGGCGATGATTTCTTTGGCGCCGTTTCGTTTTAACGCATCGGCAAAGAAAAATAATTCCATCAGGTTGGTGTCTGCCGGATTTGAGGTGGGCTGGATGACGACGCAGGTTGCACCTTTGACTTTTTCTTTAATGGTCACCCTGACTTCTGAATTGTCGAAACGGAAGACCTGGGCTCTGGATAAAGAGATTTTTAATATTTTTGAAACTTCTTCGGAGAGGTTCGGATTTGCCGAACCGGAAAAGAGTTTAAGCATTTGGCTGTTGTTGTTGGCTCGAGATCTCGATTAATTTTCTCGCCGCCAACTCCTGCGTTTTTTTGACCGCTTCGTTAACGGCCTCGGCGATTCTATTTTCAATAATGCCGTCGACTTCAATGGACATAATTACCTGGTCTCCCCGAACCGTCACCTTGACGCCGTTTTTTTCTACCTCGACGATTTCTTTTTGGAGCGCCTCTTGCATTAACTTTGCCTGTTGCTGAAGTTTTTGTAAATCTCCCAAGCCGGACAATGGATTAAACATAGTTATGTAACATTGTAAAACTCTGCCACCGCGATTTCAAGCGGAAGCGAATCTATCGGGGTCGACCTCATCAACTGGTAGGCGTCGAGCAAAAGCTTCATAAGACGGGCAATTTCGGACAAAGTCAGATTTAATTTTTCGGCGTCCGTAACGACGATACCCTTTTTGACCAACAATTGGATTCTTAGTTTGTCGAGCATGTCTTCGAGCAGATTTTTAAAATCGCCACCGGACTGGCTGAACTCTTCAATCCACAAAAAAGTTTTTTTGGAGTTTTTTTCGGCGATGATTTCCAAGATGTCGCGCCTTCCCTTTAACCCCAAAAATATTTCCGCTTCGGTTATCGTCTTTATCTTCTGCGTTGCCACCTCCTCGATCATCTTGGCGGCGTCGCGGAATGAGTATTCGCTTCGCTCCGATATCAGGCGCAGTATGTCTGCAGGAAAGTCAAGGCCCTCGGCGTGGACTATGCGTTTTAACATGTTATTGATATCCTCTACCCTGCCCCGGCCGAAGTTGACCTTGACGCACCTGGAGACAATCGTCGACGGAAGTTTTTCGAGATTAGTTGTCGCCAAAATAAAGACAGCGGAGGCGGGCGGCTCCTCCAGTGTCTTGAGCAAGGCGTTGAATCCGTCGGGAGTAATCATGTGGGCCTCGTCGACAATAAAGACGCGAAACCGCCCAGACATCGGCAAAAATGCCACCTCCCGAATGAGATTTTTCACTTCCTCAATCCCTCGGTTTGAAGCGGCGTCGAGTTCGAGAACGTCGGTGAAGGTGGAGCGGGCAATGGAGCGGCAGTTGGCGCAGGTGTTGCATGGCTCAAAGTCTTTGCCCTTGCCGTCAAATTTATTATTCAAGCAGTTAATCGCCTTGGCAAAAATTCTCGCCGCCGAGGTTTTTCCGGTACCCTTCTGGCCGACGAATAAGAGGGCGTGCGGGATGGTCTTGCCTTCCAGAATTTTTTGCAATATCGACCTGACCCTGGAGTTGTCGACTTCGGCGATCGTTTTCGGACGATATTTTAGATAAAACATTGGCTTTACCTATTTTAATAGATTTTCAACTCCGTGTTTGACCAGCGTCAAAATCGTCTCCTCGACCCTCCGGTTTCGCTCGGCGGCGAGGAGGACTGCCTGGGGATAACAAATGACAATTTCCCCGAGAAGGGCGGCGCGGTCGACCACGTGTCCTTTATACGGAAAAGACAAGACGGGCAAGGCGACGTCTTCTTTTTTGTAGGTTTCGGAAAGAGACCTCATTTTATTCCTTCCGACAAAGGCCAGGTTAACCGTCATTTCCTGGGCAACGCCCAGTTTAACCAGAATTTCTTCGGTTTTGCTTTTTAAGCTCTTTTTATTAATTTTGTATCTTGAGGAAGAAACAATATTGATCATATTCTTCGATACCTTCTTGTGTGGCGTCGGGCCATTCTTTCTTTTTCCTCTTCCTTTCGCTTCAAAGAAGGCTTTTTGTAAAACTGCCTTTTTTTGAGGGTAAGGGCGATGTCTTCGTCGATAAAGGCTCGACTGAATTTTCTGAACATGCTGTCTTTTGATTCTCCTTTTTTTTTGGTGACTATGACCATAAGTTAAATTTTGCGCCTCCTCCCTAGAATAACAAATTTACGTATGTATTATTATACACTCTTTGCAATTTCAATGAGTCTTTTGGTGGTTAGTGGTGAAGGTATAAAATTGGGGTTTTTGGAGGAAGAGTTTAAGAGCATGTTGTGGGAAGCGTGGAGAAACCAAGTCCCCTTTTTATCCTGCGCCATTATTTTTTTATAGATCGGAGTCAGGTCGTATTCTTTTCCCGGGACGGTTTTGATGCGGATATTGCCCCTTTCCGGGTCTTTCTTTAAAACCAGCTTATACCCTTTTTTGAGCGCCAGTTTCATCGTTTCTTCATTTTTTGTTTCCATACATAAACTTTTTCCCAGATACGACTTGAAGACAAAGCCTTTTTTTATCTCCTCTTCGGCCTGATTTTTCTTGACGAAGATATTAAAAACAGAGTCCAGCATCGGGAAAACCGCCTCGAGGACTTTTTGGTCTTCCTTAAGAGTAGATTTCAACCCCCCCTCGATAATCTTGTGGAGCATGAACTCGTAGCGGTCGGCAGCCGGGTCGTCGAAAAACACCTCGCTAAAATGGTCGTAACCGGTGATCTCGCGGACCATCTTGTCAAGAGCCCTCTTTTGTTTTTCTTTAAGGAAGCCCTCTTTTTTCAAGTAGTCGAGGACGAGGGAGGAGGCGGAAATATAGTCCGAACTCTGGTGGTGGTCAAATTTTCCGAGCCCGGTATCGACGTGAATTATTTCCGGGTTTTTATCAGCAGGTTGATTATCTAAGGTAGCGCCTGCGGGAACGAATTTGAGTTCGGCGTCGGTCCATCCGGGTAAAAAACGCCTGATTAGCCAGACGGAAGTAATCGAATCGATGTCGGGAGAAAGATGGGAAACGACAGTCTTCATAAGAGAAAATTATATCACTTTCGAAAGCTCCTGGAGGGTCAGAAGCTTGGCTTCTTTGGAGGCCCTTTTTTTGTACTCTATCTTGTCTCCGGTGCGCTTGGAGACGACGAGACGTATAGGAATACCGATGAGGTCGGCGTCGGAGAATTTCTCGCCGTTGGTCGCCTCTTCCCGGTCGTCATAGAGAACCTCGATTTTTTTATCCAAGAGCTCTTTATATAGCTCGTCAGCCTTTTTCTTTACCGAGGAGTCTTTTAGGTCGAGTCCGAGAAGGTGAACTTGGAAGGGTGCGACCGCCTCCGGCCAGACTATTCCCCTCTCGTCGTGGTATTTTTCGACAATAATCCCCATAATGCGCGACGGCCCGATTCCGTAAGAACCCATATAAATTGGTTTTTCTTTTCCGTCGCGGTCTATGAATTTGTAGTCAAAAGCTTCGGTGAACCTGGTATAGAGGGGGAAAATATTTCCGACCTCGGACGCTTTGAAAACCTGATATTTTGTCTTAGTTTTTGGATTCAAGTCTCCCTCCCGGGCGACTTTTATGTCGTATAATTTTTCCGGCTTGGGCAAGTCTCGGCCAAAGTTGATATTGGTACTATGGTAATGTGTTTTGTTGGACCCGGTTTCGAAATTCATCCTGTCCCCGACCGACTCGTCGATATATACTTCCATATCCTTGGGAAGATTTAGAATTCCGGCGTAGCCAACTTCGGCGCCGGTGACTTTTTTAACGGTCTCGACGGACGCCAATTTTAGAGCCTTGCATTTGACCAGTTTTCTTAACTTATCCTCGTTGACGTCGTATCCACCGCGGACGGCCGCGGCAATTATTCGTCCATCGTCGGTTTCATAAATCAACGTCTTGGTTGTTTTTTCAACGGGAATTTTTAGGAATTCCGCCAGCTCCTCAACGCCTATAATGCCGACTCCTTTGACGTCAAGCCTTGGAAGAATTTTTTCTTCCTGGTGAGTTACTTTTGGAGCCTCACTCGGTGCGACCTCCCGGTTGTAATAGACGTTGTCTTTTTTGTCGTAAAAAACCGTGTCCTCGCCGGTTTCGCAGATGGTTTGGAATTCGTGCGAATAGTCGTCGGTAAAAGAACCGCCGGATGCCATGGTTATCACCGTATCGGCCCCTATGCCGAGTTTTTTAAAGACCACCATGTAGACTTCTTTAGTTTTTTCATAATATTTTTTTAAGTCATCGACGCTGGTGTGAAAACTATAGAGGTCCTTCATCCTAAACTCGCGCCCGCGTAGCAACCCCGATTTGACTCGGGGTTCGTTTCGGAATTTATTTTGGATCTGATACAGGGCAAATGGAAAATCCTTATAGCTCAAAATAAATTTTTGCGCCAAAGGGGTGACGACGTCTTCATGGGTGGGATTCAAAACGTACTCGGTGTCGTTTTTGGCCTTGGCAAAAATATTCGCCGGCGTCGTTTTCATCAAGACGTCTATGGTTTCAAATCGCCCGGTCTTTTCCCAGTTAGCAATTGGCGTTAAGGCCGGCATCAAAATTTCCTGGCCGATCGTATCCATTTCTCCCCTTATGATGTTTTCAATTTTGTTTAGGACGCGAAGTCCCAGGGTCAGATAGGTATAAGTACCCGCCATTACCTGGTCAATGAAGCCGCCTTTTTGAAGGAGTGTCGCATTAACAGAATCGTATTCCTTTGCGCTCTTTTTTGTTTTCCCGAAAAGCTTTGAATAAAGCATAAATTAATTATAGCCTCTTTATTTAAGTTTATCGAGGACTAATCTTTCGACGGCTTGGGGGGTAATGTAGGAAGTGTCGATGACGAAGTCGTACGTTTTTTCGTCGTTTAGAGTCGTCCTTTTTACGCCGTGAATATCTTCTATTTTGGCAAACCAATTATTTTGCCTTTCCTCGACTCTTTTTTTAGCCTCGGTGTAGGAGATTTTTTCTCGCTTCGCAAACCGCTTGTATCTAATGTCATCCATGCAAACCAGAAGAACCTTCAAGACATCGGGGTTTTTATTGGCCATGATGCCCGACATCCAGCCGTCGACGATCAGATTGCCCGGATTTTTAAGCATTTCCCTCATTTTGTAATCGACCTTTTTTGTCAAGTATTCGGTTTGTTCCTCGGCCGCCTCAAGCGTCAAGCCCAGGTCCTTGGCATACTCCCGGAATAGCTTTCCGGTAAGGAATGTCGGCCATTTGAGTTTTTTTTCAAGATGAAGTAAGAGCGTGGTCTTGCCGGTACAGACTTTGCCGGCGATGGTGATTTTGTTGTAGTTCATTTTCCAAGTTTATCCAAGACTCGGCCGACCGTTTCCATTGCCCCGACGGAATAAGTATCGATGACCAAATCGTAATACTTTGGGTTCCAAAAATCGTGGTCGCCGTATAATTTCTTCCACTTTTTTTCGTTCTCCAACTCCCTCTGTTTTATCCAATTTTTTGCCTCCTCTATGGTGAGATTATCCCGGTTGGCAACGCGGTCCACCCTAATGTCGTCGTGGGAACAGACGAGAAGAACCTTTAAAACGTCTTTATACTCACGAGCCAAAAATCCGGCGAGCCAGGCTTCGTAGACAATATTTTTATCTTCTTTCAAGATTTTTTTACCCATTTCTTCCATTTGTCGCTCGTGGTCGTCCGGCCTAGCCGCCGCTCCCCGCCGGTTCTCGTTGATGCCGTGCTTTCGGTCGTATTCACGTTGCAGCGCCCCAAAATTGACGTACTTCCAACCGATCATCCGGACTAAATTTTTGCTCAAAGTTGAAGTTCCCGTCGCTATCTTCCCCGAAATAGTTATGACTCTAAATTTGGGAGTAAAGGAAGCGTCCATGTTATTTATACATTCTAATAATATCGTTTACGGAAATCAATAAGGCAAACGAGACCAGGATGATGAATCCGACCAGGTTGGCGTATTTTTCGATGGTTTTCGGCGAAGGCTTTTTACTTATCCATTCATACAACACAAAAACTAGCCTCCCGCCGTCGAGTGCCGGAAAGGGCAAAATGTTGACGATCGCCAAGTTAAAAGACAAAAGCGCGACGAGTTCTAAAACGGCGTTTTTTCCGAATTTAATCGCTTGGGAAGTAAACTGGACGATGCCAATGGGGCCGGCAATTTGAGCCGTCGGTTTTTGGAGCGTTAGTAGTTGAGCAAAAGTTTTCGAGAGTTCGATGACAATATTTTTTGTGATGTTAAAGGACTCGATCAGGCCAAAGACAGGGGCGTTGTACCAAGGGAACTTTTTTTCGACAAACGTTGTAATTGTTACCCCCAAAGGTCCTTGTCCTTCGGGCGGATTTTTACGGGGAGTCAGTTTTAATTCGACCTCTTTATTGTTCCGTAAAACCGTGACGGCCATTTCTGTTCCGGAAAATTTTTTAGACAGATTGATTAGGTCGGTTGCCGAACTCAGTTTATATTGTTTTTCGCCAACGACAATTTTCGTAGCGACGTCGCCTTTTCTTATGCCTGACGATTCGGCGGGAGAGTTTTCGGAAATCGACTCGACGATAACTTTATTGGTCGGTACCGGTACCCCCTGCGTAAACAAAAACGAAATCAACACCCAGCCCAAGAGAAAATTTCCGATGACGCCGGCGACGACAATCAGAGCCTTCTGCCAGGGTTTTTTATGGACAAAAGCCCGCGACGATATTTTTGAACCTTTTTTGATCTCGTGGTATTCTTCCCCATACAGTTTGACAAAGCCGCCAAGGGGGATAAGGTTTACGCTGTAGAGAGTTTCGCCTTTTTTCCACCCGAATAAACGGGGAGGAAATCCGAAGCCGAACTCCTCGACCCTGACGCCCTGCCTTTTGGCGGCAATAAAATGGCCGAATTCGTGGACTAGGACTAAAATGGCAAGGATGACAATGAAGACAACGATAGACATAATCTAAATATTCTATCACACTTCCATGATTTCTTTTTCTTTCTTGTCGCGGATGAGTTGGATTTCTTCCATCGCCTTTTGACTTAGTATGTCAATTTCTTTTTCGACCCGGAACTTTTCGTCCTCGCTGATTTCTTTTTTTTCAAGAGACGTCTTTAAGGTTCGCCTGACGTCGTCGCGGGCACTTCTTATCTGGACTTTTTTCTCCTCGACGATCGTTGCCACAAGCTTGATAAATTTTTCTCTCTGTTCCTCATTTAAGGCCGGTATCTTGATAATAATATTTGACCCCTGAACCGCAGGTGTTAGGCCGAGGGGCGTTGTCAGAATCGCCCGCTCTATGTCTTGGGTGACCGAGGCGTCGTATGGAACAATGGAAAGAGCCGCCGGCCCATCGGTAGTAATTGTTGCCAGTTCCAATAACTTGAGGCGTGCCGTGCCGCCATAGGTAACGACCTCGATATTCTCAACCAGAGACGGCGATGCCCGGCCGGTTCTAATCGACTTGAGCTCTTCTCTTAGTGAATTAATCGCCTTTTGATAGTTTTGTTTAAACTCTACAGCTAGATCCATAATGTATTATATAAAAATAAACCCTCGGATACAGACAGATACTGCGCCTCGGGTTTGGTTATATCACCCACCTGATAATCCTATTTATCTTGATGTTCTCTCCGAATTTCAGGACGGCCTCTTTGACGAGGTCGGAAACTTTTTTACCGGGGTCGCGGATATATTCCTGTTTTAGGAAACCTTCGACGTTTTCAGCGGGAATGGAGGCGGCTTGCATCGCCAATTCCTGGCCGAGTGCTTGGAATTCCTTATTTCCCGAGACGAAGTCGGTTTCCGATGCCAGTTCAACCAAGGAAGCCACTTTTTTGTTATGGTGGACGTAGGAAAAAATCGCACCGGCTGAGGTTTTTCGGTCCGCCTTGGAGGTGGCCTTATCTCCCGACCAAAGATTTAATAGTTTCTTTGCCTTGGCCAGGTCGCTTTTTGATTCCTCGAGTGCTTTCTTGCACAAAGAAAAAGAAACGCCGGTCTCTTCCCGAAGTTTTTTTAGTAATTTAATGTCGTACATATGAACCTATGATCTCCTTGGCAAAATATTCTATTGATCCCAAAGAGTCGTCATTTCCCGGAATTGGATGGTCGACGAGAGCGGGATCGACGTTGGTGTCGACGACGGCGACGATGGGAATTTTCATGGCGCGGGCTTCAATAACGGCATTCTTTTCTTTCTTGACGTCGATGACAAAGATCGCGTCGGGAATTTTTTTCATCGGCAAAATGCCGCGATAAAACTTTTCGAGCTTAGTCAGCTCTTTCTGCAATTTGACCTGTTCGTGTTTCACGAGCTTTTTCCATTCCCCGGCGTCTCTATTTTCCCTCATTTCCTCGAGCTTTTTCACGTTTCGGTTGATCATTTCAAAATTGGTGAGCAAGCCGGCGGGCCATTTCAAAGAAACATAAGGTATACCCGATTCGCTACAGAGCTTGCTTATCGGACCCACAGAAATCTTTTTTGTAGCCACGACCAGCATCGTTTTATTTTCTTCTCCCAAACGCTTTACAAAAGCAATCGCCTCTTCAAGCAAGGGAACGGTTTTGGTCAGGTCGATGACGGAAACGCCGTTCTCGACGGAATAAATATATTTTTTTGCCTTAGGGTGAACTCTGTTTATTTTGTGCCCGAGGTGGCAGCCGGCCTCAAAAAGCTCGGCAACCTTTTTGTCAATGTCACTCATAATCCATAAATTCTATCAGCGCGTTCATTCTTTTTCAATCGTAAAAAGAATTATATCTTGAGGGATTTGAGGAAGCGCTTGAATTCGCCGTTGATTTCTTCGTGCTCCAAGGCAAATTCGATGACCGTTTTCAGGTATTCGAATTTATTTCCAGTGTCGTAGTATTTGCCGTTTTCGATGACGACGGTGTAGATGGGAATTCCCTCTTCCTTGAGAAGGTTTATGGCGTCGACCAACCAGATTTCCCCTCCCTTACCCGGCTTGATGCGCCTTAATGCCGAGAAAATTTCGGGCGGCAAGATGTAGCCGCCGTGGGTGGCGATATTGGAAGGAGCCGCATCCGGCTCGGGCTTTTCGACGATCTTGTTGATTTTATAAACGTTGCCTTCGACGGGAGTCAGGTCGGCGATTCCGTAGTGCTTGAGGTCTTCTTTGTTTTCAATCTTGACTCCGGAAATGACGACGCCTCCGAATTTTTCGTAGACTTTAATCATTTGGGCGAGGCGCGGAGGCTTGGAATAGATGAACTCGTCCCCCCATAAAACGGCGAACGGTTCGTTGTCTATGGCCGGCTCGGCGGTCAAGACCGGAGTGCCGTTCCCATAAGGACCTTTTTGCCTGATGTAAATAAAGTTGGCCATCTTGGAGATCTTTTCGATCTTTTCCAGCAGGTGTTTTTTCCCGCCGTCCAAAAGGTTTTTTACCAGGTCGCTGGCCGGCGCGTCAAAATGGTCTTCGATGGCGCGCTTGTTGCTCCCGGTAATAATGATGATATTTTCGACATTGGAATTAATCGCCTCCTCGACGACATACTGGATGACCGGCTTGTCGACCACCGGCAACATCTCCTTCGGCATCGCCTTGGTTTGGGGTAAAAACCTGGTGCCAAAGCCGGCGGCAGGAATAACGACTTTATTGATCTTTTGCATAAGCCCTTTGAGGTTACTCGAATTTAATCGTGATTTTCTGTTTCAACTGGATTTGGTTATCGACCATGCCGGTAATTTCGGCGACTCCAACACCAGGCGAAGTCAAATAGAAGGTGCTCTTCCCCGACTTGTCGGTTGTCTGGGAGTTATAGGAGAAATTTCCGAGAGTGGTGGTGAGCGTTACCAACCTTCCCGAAATTGGAATGTTCCCGGCGTTTCTGATAAAGACATTGATTTCGACAGGAGCGGCCGAGTTTATTGGGCTCGTAAGTGGCCAGGCGAAAATGAGAGAGGTTTCTGATGACGGAATGCTTTCTTCTTTGGCTCGCGTTAGGGTGGCGAGCTGCTTGTTAAATGTCGTCAAGGTAATGAACAAGCCGAAAGCGAGAAAGAAAACGACCAAGAGACCCAAAAGAGGTCGATCGATCGATTTTTTCATATGTATTTATAATAGCAGCAAGACCAGCCTTTGTCAAAAATTAGAGGTAGCCTTTTTTCCTCAAGATCTCAAGGATTTTTTGGTGGATCAGTTCGGGAGAAATTATTTTTCCGTTTTCAACGCAATCTATTTTTACCCAGTTTTTGTACTTTTTGATCATCAAGAGATACATCCTTTCCACTTTTTCAAGGTATTTTATGTCCTCCTCATACAGGTCTTTGCTTTTTCCCTTAAGATAGGCCCTCTTTTTTTTCTTGGCGACGAGTTTTTGGGCGTATATAACCGGGACATAAAGGACGACGACGAGGTCGGGCTTCGGGATAGCAAAGATTTCGTGTTCCAGTTCGTCCACCCAGGAAAGAAATCTGTGCTGGTCTTTGGCCTTCACTTTTACCGCCTGGTAGACGTCAGAAGGACTATATCGGTTGCACAGCACGAGCTTCCCTTTTTTGAGGGCAGCCCACAACTGGTCTTTTACTTGCCAACGGTCTCCGGCAAAAGGAAACATGGCGAGGTAAGGATTGATTCTCGAGAAATGACCGAACTCGCCGTTTAAGAATCTGCCGACGAACTTGCCGAAAAAGGTTTTTTCGTATTGGGGGAAATCGAAAGTTTGGTAATCGGCTTTATTCTTTTTCAGGTAGTCTATAAGGAGTTTTAGTTGAGTGGTTTTTCCACTGCCGTCGGTTCCTTCTATGACGACGAGCTTGCCCTTTTTATTCATTAATTTGAAATTATAACGTTTTTTTATTTTTTTGCAAAAACAAATCCGACATTTCGGTTTCCGTCCTGGGCGGGAATATCTTGTTGAGAAAAGTTAATGTCGGAAAACCCGGCCTGTTTCAAATATCTGTCGTAGTAATGTTGCCATCCTAGGTCGGGGTGGTGGACGTCAAAGGAGAGCGTTCCGCCCGACGGGAGCAATTGATAGATTGTTTTATAAGCCATCAATCTTTCATAGTCCGACAAGTAAACATCAACAAAAGCCAAAATTACGTCGGTAAAGTTGCCGCCCCTAAATACCCTTTTTATTTTTCCCGGAGATGACGACGCGATTCCTAGTTCCCGGACGTCGTCGTATGTGCCTTTGGCTTGGAGTTTATCGAGCATTTCTGGACTCAAATCCATACCGTTTAAAGTTATGGATCGGCGAAGACCTTTTCTTTCTAGGACGTCGCCGA
>CAYJKR010000001.1:0-7921 GCA_964371165.1 uncultured Gammaproteobacteria bacterium | reverse complement strand
TTTTCGGGCTCGCGACGGTTTTGCAACTGAGAAAGCTTAAGTACGAGCAAACTTAACTCGCGCTTATTACCCTTGAGTTCGGGAAAGGCTTTTTATCAAGCCACACCTGTTTTGCCAATCAAAGAGGCGGTTTTGAATCTCCTTTTTTATACCCATAGTATGGGTATTTTACGTCAATCGGATTGGTTTATCAATCCATGGCCCATTTATACAGAAATTGTTTTTTCGGCAGAGACTTGGTCCTGGAGAATGATTTTTGAAATTTTGTCTTCGATCTCATCCCTAATGACGCGTTCCATATTTCGGGCGCCGAACTTCTTGTCGTAACCCTTTTCAATCAATTGATTAAATGTGGTATCGGTTACATTTATATCGACATTATATAATTCTTTAATATCCTTGCCGATTTTAGTGAGCATTTTGCGGGTTATGACTCGGATTGCCTCCTGAGACAGGGGCTCGTAGACAATGACGCCGTCAAACCGGTTTAGAAATTCGGGAGAAAATAATTTCTGCTCAACCAGCAGGTCTATTATCTTGGTCGTTTCTCCTTTGTAAATAGAAAGGGAGGCGGCGTTGGAAGTGGCAATGATGACAAGATTTTTGCAGTCGACCCGGCGACCGCGACCGTCGGTAAAGTAACCTTCGTCAAACACCGTCAAAAAAATATTCAACAAATCGGCGTTGGCTTTTTCTATCTCGTCCAAGAGTAAAACGCCGTATGGATTATCCCTGATTGCGGAAGACAGTAAACCCGGTTCCCCGAATTGGGCCTCGCCGATTAAACGCGAAATATCGGATTTTTGCTGGTAGAGCGACATGTCAAATCTGACAAGATATTTCTCGCCGAAAAAGACCTTGGCGACCGCCTTGGCGGTCTCGGTCTTGCCGACTCCGGTCGGTCCTAGAAAAAGAAATGTCGCCAAGGGTTTTTTGCGTCGGCCTATTAAAAGAAACGACCTCCTCAATGCCGCCGCCAGTTTTTTTATCGCCTCGGTTTGTTGAACGACAATTTCGGAGAGGTGCGACTCCAGGTTAATCAATTTGTCTTTCATTGTCGATGTGATGGTAGTCGGGACGTGAGTTTTTTCGGTAAGAACGGTATCGACAACTTCGGGCGTGACGAGGGACATCTGCTTGCTCTTGGCGTATACCGAAGCGAGATCCAACAGGTCAACCGCCTTCTCCGGAAACGGGATATACGTCAGGTAAAAATCGCTTTTCTCCACCACCTCTTTGACGGTTTCGTAGGGAATAATAATTTTGTGATAGTTCTCAAAATTAAACGAAGACTCCAACAATATTTTTAGGGCCTTCTCCTGGTTCACCTCGTAGACGTCGAGCTTGGTAAACAGGCGGACCAATTTTTCGTTGGTGAAGACGGATTTCTGAAAAGAAAAAGGCGTCGTGACGCCGATGATTTGCAGGTCGCCCGACCTGGCAAATTTTTCAAAGGCCGCGGCATAACCGACGTATTTTTCAAAGTCGTCTATAAAAAGAATAATATTCTGGGCCTTCGCCGCCTCCTCAAGCAGGTCTCCAAAAGCGCTATCTTCAACCTTTTCCATATTGAGCTTGAGGATTCTTTTGTACATCAACTGGGGGCGCGTCCTGCCCAAATATATTTTTTTGGCCAGGGCATCGATAATGGTATGTTTTCCAACCCCCTCTTCCCCGACGACAACGACGTTGGCTTCGATATTTTTTGACAAAATCGTTTCGATTCCGTCGATCTCCTCCTCGCGGTCGACGATGTTATTTATGTGGTGCAGGTAGCTTTCGGTCGCCAGGTCGACGCAGTACTGGTCGAGGTTGGGGGTAAACCCGGCCGCCCAATCGCGCGCCAGGGGCGGATTTAACTTCAGGTTTTTGAGCGACCACCATTTTCTGGTTTTGAGGTGCCTTTCGTAGTAGTCTTCAAACCAAGCGATTACATTTTTTTCGTTTTCCGGCTTCATCATTCTTGAAGAAAGGAAATTTTTTTTCATCACTTCTTTTTTTTCTTCCTCGTTTTTTTCATAACGACGCAGTAGATAAAAAACCGGGATAAAGAGGAAATAGACGGCGGCGATAAATGGAAGGAGCAACATAAAGGCGGCTTGGAAGAAGAAATAAAAACTGATTAAAGACAAGCGCATGATAAAACCGATCGCCCTTGAAATCAGGTTAAAACTAAAACGATTCAATGAATCGTTGAAAGAAAACCCGGCGATAGTTTTTTTTACCGTCAGATTTTTCCAAGGAAAAAAAAGCGTCCTCGTCAGCCGCCCGACGGAAAAAAAATATGGGAGAAAAATGAATAGGTTGATAACTACCTCGCCAAAATTTTTTACCGATTCTTGATAATAATTACCCAACCCTTTTTTCATAATTTGAGTATAGCAAATCGCAAATAGTATTGACATTTTTTGAAAATGATTAATAATGTAAATGATTGTGAAAATGAAAACAGAAAAAATTGAGGAAACTTCAGACCTCGAAGGAAAAACAATTCTCGTCGTTGACACCGGCCCGATAAAGAAAAGATTTATTTTTCAGAAACTGAAGAAGATGGGTCTCAAGGTTGTTTGTGTCAATAAAGAAAAAAACTGGGCGACGCCTTACGTTGACCATTGGGTCTTGTCCGACACGACAAACCACCGGGAAACCATTGCGAACATAGAGTTGTTCATCAAGGAAAATCCGAACGACAAGATCAACGGCGTTTTGACTTTTTGGGAAGACGCCGTCCTTTTGACTTCAAAGGTAGCCGATAAATTTAATTTTATCGGCGTCCCCCACCACATCGCAAAAAAAGTCAGGAATAAATATTTATTCAGGGAATTTTGTCAGGAGAACGACATTCCTTCCCCAGGGCACGTCTTGATTAAAAACGACAAAGACTTGAAACTGGTTTCCGAAAACCTCGATTTTCCAGTGGTGATAAAACCGTCTTACGGGAGCGCCAGTTCTTTTGTCGTCAGGGTCGACGAGGAAGAGGATCTTGAAGAAATTTATCATTTTGTAAAGAGAAATATATCGGTTTCGGCCGAGTCGGCGTTGTCCGACGGACTCGATATTTTTGTCGAGGAATACATCGAGGGAGACGAGGTCGACGTCGACGCCGTTTTACAAAACGGGAAAATAAAATTTTATTCCATCTCCGACAACTTCAACAAAAGCAAAGACATTTTTTTCATGGACAGCGGACAGGCGGTGCCGTCGAGTTTGCCCGAGGACGACCAGGCCCTGATTCTCGAGAACCTCGAGGAAACCCTGGAAAAACTAGGAATTCAAAACGGCATGATCCATTTTGAAGCCAAGTCGACCAAAAGCGGCCCGGTGCCCTTGGAGTGCAATTTGAGAATGGGGGGCGACTATGTATATTCATATATAAAGGGAGTTTGGGGCGTCGATCTTATAGAGCTCGCCGTAAAAGTTGCCGTGGGAATCTACATCAAGAGCTTCGCGCTCGAGGCTCCCAAAAAATATATCATCGGTTGGGATTTGTACCCCAAGGAATCCGGGATTTTGGTCCAGCTCGACGTTTCGGAGCGCCTCAAGAATTACAAGCACCTGGAAGAACTCCACCTCTACAAAAAAATCGGCGAGCCGATATTGATCCAGCCCGACGGGTCGGATTACTTGGGTTGGTTGACGGTTTCGGGAAAGAATCTGGTCGACGCCCAGGACAATTTGTCCGACGTTCTGGACGGAATCGACTTTAAGGTGGTTAAGTTTGATCCGGCCTCCTCCTTAGGCAAAACGGAGAGGCGCCACCGACATAGCTTTGCCGCCATCCAGACGGACACGATTCTCCGCGCCGCCAAGCTTCAGACCATGAAGAGGCTTTCCCACTCCAATATAAGAAAACTCCACATCGGCATCGCCTGCAATATTTATGAGGAGGAAAATGGAGACAGCGTCGAACAGGACTTGATGTCGGTCGGCAAAAATATCGAGAAAACCTTGCTCAAGCGCGGTTATAAGGTCTCTTTTTTTGACTTCAACAATGTCCCCAAGGCTTTTGCAGACCTAAGGGGGAGTGACGTCGACATGATTTTCAACGTTTGCGAAAGGATCAACAACTCGAGCCTTCTCGAACCCCACGCCGCCGCCATCCTAGACTCACTTCAAATTCCCTACACCGGCAGCAACCCCTTTACCTTATCTTTGTGCATCGACAAAATTAGGGTGAAAAAGCTCCTCGCCTATCACGACATCCCGACTCCGAATTGGGACTACGCCTATTCAATGGACGACGACATCGACGACGAGTTGAAATATCCTCTAATTGTCAAACCCGGCAACGCCGACAATTCGATAGGAATCACGAACGACTCGGTCGTCTCCAATAAAAGGGAGTTAAAGAGACAATTGGAAAGTATCATTGTCAAGATGGGTCGCCCGGCCTTGGTCGAGGAATACATCGAGGGCGACGAATACGACATCTCAATCATTGGGAGCGACGAAACCGACCTCAGGGTCCTTCCCCTTTCCCGCTCGATGTTTGACAAGATGCCCAAAGGCTATTGGCACATCTATCCGTACGACGCCAAGTGGCAGGAAAAAAACGTCTACGACAAAATCATGGTCCAGAGGCCGCCGAAAAATATCAGCAAAAGATTGGAATCTCTAATCACGGAGATTTCTTTGGATACCTATAACATCCTCGACTGCCACGACTACGGCCGCGTCGAAGTCAGGGTCGACAAAAACGACAACCCGTATGTTTTGGAACTGAATCCGAACCCCTCAATTAATATAAACGACTGCGTCCCCGCCTGCGCCGAACTAATTGGCATGGACTACGGAGACTTTATAGAAGACATTATCAGAATGGCAATCAGAAGGTACAAAAACAAACCCCCTTACTTTCATCTTCAGGCAAATTTGATGTAAGAGTGGACTCGGAGGGATTCGAACCCCCAACATCTTCGATGTAAACGAAGCGCTCTGGCCGTTGAGCTACGAGTCCTCCTGGTGGGTACGGATAGAATCGAACTATCGGTCTGTTCTTTATCAGAGAACTGTTTTACCATTAAACTACGTACCCTAAACCTAAAAATTATATCACAATCGACCTTCTTTTATATATAATAGCCTTATGATCTACTTTTCGGAAATCCAAGGAAAAAAAGTAGTCACCGAGGACGGAATCGGTGTAGGCAGGCTGGACGATTTTATCTTTTTGGCAACCGACAACCCCCTGGTAACAAAAATTGTCATTGTCAACAAAGACCGACAAAAATTGATCGTTTCGACCGACTATATTCGGAAGATAAACGCCCATATCAAGATAGAAAAAGAATACATGACTTCGTACCTAGAGGAAAACGAACTCTATTTGTTGAAAAATCTTCTCGACAAGCAAATCATCGACATCAAGGGAAATAAAATCGTCCGGGTGAATGACGTTGCCATCCAAGACAAGGACAGGCTGTCAATTGCCGGAGTCGACATCGGGCTATTTGGCCTGGCGAGGCGGCTCAGAATTGGAGGCGACACCGTCACCAAACTTTTGAGGTTTTTTAACATGAAGCTAACGTCGGAATTCTTGTCTTGGGCGGACATCCAGCCCTTGGAATTGATCCGCGGCCAAGTACGCCTCAAAAGGCAAGAGGCAAAGTTACAAAAAGTCAGGCCCGAGGACCTGGCCGACTACCTCGAGAGAACAAACGTCATCAACGCCAGAAAGTTTCTTAAGATTTTAGACACCGAGAAAGCCGCCGAAGTTATCAGCAACCTGAACATCAATTATCAAACTTCTATCTTTAAGCACTTTCACTCGGAAAAAGCCGCCCGGATGATCTCCTTTATCGACCCGGACGAGGCGGTGGACGTCTTGCTGACTTTATCCAAAAGAAAGCGCGAAGAGATTATGGGGTATCTCGAGCCCTCGGTTAGAGTCGCGATTGAGAGGTTGTTGGACTTTTCCAAAAATCCGATAGGCAATCTCATCACGACGGAATATCTGGCGGTTGCGCCGGAAGACACCGTCCGCCAGGTTTTCGAGAAAATCAGGAGAATGACGGTAGATTTCTCTACTTTGGACTACGTCTATGTCGAGAACAAAAAAAAAGAATTGGTCGGAGTTTTCAGCCTTCACAATCTGGTTCTCCAGGATTTGGAGACGCCGATTTATAAATTCATGACGCAAAACGTCGTCGTCATTCACATGACGACTCCCCTTGAGATTGCCGTCAAGAAAATGCTAAAGTATAAGCTCTATGCCTTGCCGGTAATTTCGCTGGAAAAATCTATTCAAGGTATAATCACCATCGACGACGTCAGCAATTCGATACTCGAAAAATTCACCTAATGAAAAAATTAATAGTCATCGCCGACTGGGCGGGCGATTCTTTGACCCGCGCCGAAATTAAAATTGCCGTTGAAGGGTTCCTCAAAGATTCAAAAGGCGCAAACCTTAGTTTTATTTCCTCGAGCCCCTCGACCATCCACACCAGTTTTTTGATTTCGCAGTTGGTGTCGGACGTCGAAAGGTACGGCCACCCTTTAGAAACGGTTATTTTCCAAAACACCGACCCGAGGCTGAAAGTGTATGAGCCGACAAGAAACGCCGAAGGCGCCTCACCGGTTGTGATTAAATTAAAATCGGGAATTTATCTGCTCGGCCCAAACTGCGAATACGATTTTTCCCTCATCAAGGATAAAATTGACGTCATCTTTGAGTACAAAGGACTCAACGTCCACGGACAGTTTCATTCGCGCGACCTATACTCGAGAATATCGGCCCACCTCATGGATTATCTCGAGGACGAACTAGAACTTACGGAAATTTCGGTCGACCAGATTCCAGACTTGTCCGGTTTTTACATCGGCCACATCGACAACTTTGGGAATATAAAAACGACCATAAAACAAGAGGACTTTAAGGGAAAATACGAGTACGGGGACACGGTCAAAATAAAGATAAATAACGTCGGGAAAATTGCCAAATACGTTTCCAATCTTTTTGGCGGGCTCCCTGGTGAACTCGTGATTTATCCCGGCTCCTCGGGCGCCCAAGAAAACCGTTATTTGGAAATAACCGTTTGGCGACATTTTACGGAAAAAACTCCCACGACTGGTCGCGAAGAATTCAACGCTCCAAAGATTGGTAGCGTTATAGAACTACTTTAAAAGAAGCCATTTAGTCTCAATAATCGGGCTAGGAAATTTGTTTAGAGTCATTCTCGACTTTTAACGGGCGAGACGGACTACTTTTCTTTAAAAAGAAAAATAAAGAAAGGAGGTGATCCAACCGCTCCTTCCAGAACGGTTACCTTGTTACGACTTAACCCCCATCGCCGGCGATACCCTCTCCCGCTTACGCGAAATTCAAGTATCCCCGACTTTGTTGGCTTGACGGGCGGTGTGTGCAAGAGGCAAGAACGTATTCACCGCGGCGTAGCTGATCCGCGATTACTACCAATTCCGCGTTCATGAGGTCGGGTTGCAGACCTCAATCCCCACTGAGGGAAGATTTAAGAGATTTGCTCGGTCTTGCGACTTGGCAGCCCTCGTTGTTCTTCCCATTGTAACATGTGTGTAGCCCAGGGTATAAGGACCATGCTGACTTGACGTCTGCCTCTCCTTCCTCCCCGATAAAAATATCAGGGCAGTCTCTTGTGATAGATTTAACACAAGACAAGGGTTGCGCTCGTTGTCCCACTTAAGGGCACTCCTCACGGAACGAGCTGACGACAGCCATGCATCAGCTGTCCTACTGTCCTTGCGGAACTCCCAACTTTCATTGGGCGATCACTAGGATGTCAAACCTTGGTGAGGTTCTTCGGTTCGTGTCGAATTGAGCCACATGTTCCACTCGTTGTGTGGGTCCCCGCCTATTCATTTGAGTTTTTAGCTTGCGCTCGTAGTCCCCAGGTGGTCTGCTTAACGCGTTAGGTTGCGCCGCTCCCGTCCCCAAAGGGGTGAGAAC